>JAEWBO010000040.1 GCA_023391105.1 Bacillota bacterium | reverse complement strand
GACACGGGCAGTATGTGCTTCACGAGTCCGCCGAAGCGTTTGATGAAAAGGCTCTGCGGGCGCGTGCTCACGGTGTATCGCGCGTCGGGGTTTAGCCCGGTCAGCGGCAGAAAGTCGCCGCCCTCGCTTGCGGCGGCTTGCGTCTGAAAAAAGCCCGCGATGGCTTCGCTGCCGTCGGCGGCGGTGCACTGCCAGTGCACCTTGTTGCTTTTCTGCGAGGGCAGCTGAGCGAATCGCCCGTATTGGAACGTGCGGCGGTGTGTCTTGTAAAACGCGATCTGTTCCTTGATTTCCTTGCGCTCCACACGCGTCAAATACTTTAAATCCATCTCATAGCCAAGGCACCCGAAGCAAGCCACGTTAAAACGTGTGGTCAGTGGCGTGCGGCGCAGCGTTTGCTGATGCGGCGCTTCTGAGACATGCGCGCCCATCGTGGAAAGCGGATACAGGCATGAGAGCCCGCCTTGAATCTTGAGCCGCTCTATCGGGTCGGTGTCGTCAGACGTCCAAACCTGCGGCGAGAAGCAGAGCATGCCAAGGTCGAAGCGGTTGCCGCCGCTCGCACAGCTTTCAAGAAGTATATGCGGGCGGAGTCGGAATATACGCGTCAGCACGTCGTAAAGCCCCAAAATGTAGCGGTGAAAGAACTCACCCTGATTAGCAAGCAGCGGCGAAAACGCGTCGCTGATGTGGCGGTTCATGTCCCATTTCACATAGGAGATATTTGCTTCGTCGAGTATGCGCCCAACGGATTCCACGATATAGTCGCGCACATCGGGGTTGCAAAGATCGAGCACAAGCTGATTGCGCCCTAACGCGGGCGCTTTTCCCGGCGTGCGCACTGCATATTCGGGATGCGTGCGGAAAAGCTCGCTGTTTTCGTTGACCATCTCCGGCTCGACCCACAGGCCAAACGCCATCCCTGTTTTGCGAATCTTGTCCGCAAAGCGCGGTAGCCCTTGAGGCAGCTTCTTTTTGTTCACCCAGTAATCACCGAGCCCCGTAAGATCGTCGTTGCGCGCACCGAACCAGCCGTCATCCAGCACGAAAAGCTCGACGCCAAGGCGCTTGGCTTGCCGCGCCAGCCTCTGCAGCTTGCTTTGATTGAACTTGAAAAAGTGAGCTTCCCAGTTGTTGATGAGCACGGGGCGCTCCTTGCCCTTCCAGTCGCCGCGCACAATATGATTGTTCACAAAGTCGTGGAAGTGGGAACCAAGGCCGTTAAAACCGCCTCCCGAGTATGTCATCACCGCTTCGGGCGTTTCAAACTGTTCGCTTTGATTCAGCGTCCACTCGAAGCAGTGAGGGTTGATACCAAGCTGCACGCGTGTAATATCGTGATTTGATAGCTCCACAGCGCCGTAATGGTTGCCGCTGTAGACGAGATTGAAGCCGTATATGCCGCCATACGTCTCCGTCGTGCCCGGTTCGGCCAGCAAAAAGCCCGGATTGTGCCGGTTGCTGCTTGCCCCCGTGGTGGATGAGTTGACATACAGGCCGTATGCCACGGGGCGTTCGTGCCGATGCGCTTCCTTTATCCAGCCGCCGTCGAACGTGACAAGGCGGTAACTTTTGTTCGGCAGATCAACCATCATGCTCATCAAGCGTCTTATCACCAGCGGTTTTTCGTTGTTGTTTTTGAGCACCGCGCGGCGTGTGATGACATCAGTCTGCTCGAATACTGTGTAATAAAGAAAAAGCGTCACGCTGTTTGACTCATCCTCAAACGTAAGCTCCAGCGTATCACAGTCGTCCGAATCGCTGTAGGCGGATGGCAGTGTTTCCATCTCAGCCGTGCCTTTGACAATGCGGTGAGATCGATAGACAAAATCACAGGCGAAGCTGCCGTCCGGCATTTTGAGCTCGGCGGGGGAGTGACGGTAATCGCCGCGCCCGATGCCCGACCATTCAAGACACATGCTGTCAAGACAGTAGGTGGGATCCGACGGGTCATAGACCACGCTGCTGCCAATCAGCGCTGTGCGCTTTAAAACAAGCCCCTCAGGGTCTTGATCGTGCAGCCTTGTGCCGTAATGGATGTGCTCAAGGTGTCCGAACGCGGTGACGCGAAACCAGTAACTCGTCTCGTTGGTGGTGAGCCGAAACAGGCCGTTTTTTTCCTCAATCATTGTCGGGCTCCTTAGCCGATGTTTTGTCAATGATGACGACTTCGTATGGTGACAGCGTGCCGTCATATGTGTCGCGGCAATAGTTGGACAGCAGCAGTGTGCCGTGGCAGGGCGCTTTGCGTGCCTTTTTGCTGAAGCTGAGTATGACGCGGTAAACATGTCCATTAAGCTCACGCTCATAAATGAACAGACGGCGCGTGGCGCTGACTAAGCGGAATTCACCGTATTTGAGCACGTCACTGTTTGCACGCAGCGCAATCATCGTTTTGTAGAAGCTGCGCACCGAATTTGGATCATCCATCTGCGCCGCCATATTGATGCGCGTATAGTTGCAGTTCACGGCCAGCCATGGCTTGCCGGTAGAGAAGCCCGCGTTATCTTCCGTGTTCCATTGCATGGGTGTACGCGCGTTGTCACGCGAGCAGTTTTTGATCATGCGCCAGCGGTAAAATGCGGGGATATGCAGTTTTTTGGCGAGCCGGTAGACGTTGTGGGATTCCACATCCTGTATCTGCTCCATGCCTGTGTAATTGAAGTTGGTCATGCCGATTTCCTGACCCTGATACACATACGGCGTGCCGCGCAGCGTCATGAGCAGGGCGCAGAGCAGCTTGGCGGACTGCAACCAGTACTCATTCGTGTCCCCAAAACGCGATACGCTTCGGGGCTGGTCGTGGTTTTCAAGATAGTTGGCGTTCCATTCCAGCGCCTGCTGCCATTTCGCGATCGTCTGTCCGAAGCGACCTGCGTGGAATCGCCGCCTGAACCATTTGATGAAATAGCAGTCGGTCTCCATATGCTCGAAAGAGAATATCATATCCAGCTCGCCGCGGCTCTTGTCGCAAAGGTCTTTGCCCATCTGCGGCGTGACGAAAACCGTCTCGCCGACGGCAAAACAGTCGTATTGGCTTAGCACATCGCGGCGCAGTTCTTTGAGTATTTCGTGCGCGCCCTGCTGAGAAATATAATGCTCGCTGCCTGTGAGTGCAAGGCGCTTTTTGCCGTCCTCCAGCGACGATTTATAAATAATATTGATGACGTCGCACCGGAAGCCTGAAATGCCCTTGTCCAGCCAAAACCGCATAACGTCCTTGATTTCCTCGAGCACCTTGGGGTTGTGGTAGTTTAAGTCCGGCTGTCTTTTGGCGAAAAGATGCAGGTAGTATTCGCCGCTTCTGTCATCGTATTCCCAGCAGTCTTCCGCAAAAAAGCTCGTCCAGTTGTTGGGCGGTCTGCCGTCTTTACCGGGCCGCCATATATAATAATCGTGGTAGGGGCTGTTCTTATCGCGGCTGGCTTGAAACCACGCATGCTTGTCTGAGGTGTGGTTAATCACAAGATCCATCACGAGCTTAATATCTCGCTTATTTGCTTCCTCGATAAGTCTGTCCATATCCGCCATCGTACCGAATTCGGGGTTGATGTCCCGGTAGTCGCTGATGTCGTAGCCGTTGTCTGCGCCGGGGGAGCGATAGACAGGGCTCAGCCAGATGATGCCGACACCCAAATCCTTAAGCGCGTCAAGGTGTGCGATAATGCCCGGAATGTCACCTATACCGTCTCCGTTGCTATCCGCGAAGCTTCGCGGATATATTTGATATACGACGCGTTCCTGCCACCAAGCTGCCATAACGAAGTGCCTCCCAAGTAATTGCTCATAAGTGAAAGTAGTTATTAGCAATAGTGTAATATAAAGGCCGCGTCTGCGCAACGATTAGGGAAGATTTCTATATTGCTTGGCGGTATAAACATTTCTTACCGTTTTATAATAAAAGGAGAGCTTTGTTATCATTTGTGGTCTTTATAATTATCTCGCTCTGAGTTATAATGGCTGGGGAATTTATCAAAGGAGATAGCGTGGAAGGATATACGGTGCTGATTCCGGCCTATCAACCGGATGAGAAGCTGGTGCAGCTGGTTGCAAAGCTGCGCGAAAAAGATATTGCGGTCACCGTTGTGGATGACGGCGGCGGCGCGGATTACGCGCATATATTCGAGCAGGTCACGGAGGAAGGCGCTTTTGTGCTGTACCACACGGAAAACAAGGGCAAGGGTACGGCGCTCAAAACCGGCATTTTGCATCTTAAGAAGCAGGCGCATGTGAAGGGCATTGTGACGGCGGACGCGGACGGACAGCATACGCCCCAAGACATCTGTCTCGTGATCGGCACCATGGCCAAGCATCCTGATGTGCTTGTCATTGGCACAAGAGCATTTTCGGGCAATGTTCCCGCCCGTTCGCGCTTTGGCAACTCGCTGACACGCGGCATTTTTAGGCTCGCTACAGGGCTTAAGGTGACAGATACCCAAACAGGGTTGCGCGGTCTGCCAAGAAAGCTGTTCGAAGAGCTCAGTGTGCTCGAGGGCGACCGGTATGAGTATGAGATGAACATGCTGCTTAATATCGAGCGGTGGGGCGTTGAATATATCGAGGTGCCCATAGAAACGGTATATATTGAGGACAATAAAAGCTCGCACTTTCATCCGCTGCGCGATTCGTGGCTGATTTACGGCAAAATACTCAAATTCTTAACGTCATCGCTCGCGTCGTTTGTGGTGGACTACGGCATATTCTTACTGCTGAGCGCTGCCTTTAAGCTGGACTACTGGCTTTGCTACGTTTTGGCACGCGCGGTCAGCTCGTTTGTCAATTATTCGATTAATCGTCATATCGTGTTTGCAAACGGCAGAAAAAACAGCGTCTTGAAATACTATCTGCTTGCGCTGGCGATCATGGCGCTTGGTTCGACTGGCGTGGATTTGCTGACGGTTGTGGGCATCCCCGGATTGCTCTCAAAGGTCATGGTGGATGTGCCGCTGTTTTTTGTAAGCTATACGGTGCAGCGTAAGTATATATTCAAGTAGTCATATCAAAAAAGTTTAAACGTGTCGTATCCCAAGGATGCGGTGCGTTTTTTGTTTTCCTTCTTTATTGTAGCGTCTGCGAAAAGATGGCACGAATATTTTTTTGTTAGGAACGAATGAATAAAATGATAACAGAGAAAGATTGAGGCACTATCAATAATTGGAAAAGAATACACAAGACAGTAATGCTACGGAGGGGCCGCCTCAGACAGAGGCCAAGGCGAAGAAGAAAAAAAGGATGCCTGTTGCGGCAGTCATCGTCATGGACCTGCTTATCGCGGCATTGGCTTTATATGTTTTTTCGCTTTATTATTTTTTGCTTCCGCAGGATCTAAGCAATAATGCACAGATGCTTCCTCGCGCAATCAGCGACGTTTCCGAAGCCTCCGCTCTGGCAAAGACTGAGATGTCAAACTCATCCTCGGACGAGCCTGCGGCCGCTTGGGATGATGCTATGTGGGCTGCGAAATTTGAGGGGCTGTTTACGGACGGCGAAGTGGAGAAAACCGAAGATTCATATAAGAGCGCGAACATCAGCATAGACATTGAAAAAGTGCAAACGGATGATGTGGCATACTATGTGGCGGACATTTACCTCAAAGACGTGAAGTTTTTCAAAACGGCTTTCGCAAAAAGCAAATACGGCAAAGGACTTCATGACCAGACTGACGTCATCGCAGCCCAGAACAACGCGATACTCGCAATCAACGGCGATTACTACGGCAACAACGCGGGGCCTGTGGTGCGCAACGGTGTGCTGTACCGGGATGAAAAATACAAGGATGTGCTGATCATGGATTACGACGGCAGCATGCAGACACTGGCAGCCTCAGAGCTTGACATGGACAAAGTCAAGACCGAGGGCGCATATCAAATTTGGACATTTGGGCCTATGCTGCTAAAGGACGGTCAGCCTATGACAGAGTTCAACTCGGACCTGACACGGGCGAATCCGCGAACGGCGATCGGATACTATGAACCCGGTCATTACTGCTTTGTGGTGGTGGATGGGCGGCAGCCAGGATATTCAAACGGTATGACGTTGCAGCAAATGTCAAAGCTCTTTTATCACCTTGGCTGCAGCGTGGCTTATAATCTTGACGGTGGGCAGTCTTCCGAGATGGCTTTTTATAACGAATTTGTCAATCAGCCGTATAACGGCGGGCGCGGTGTCAGCGATATTGTCTATATCGCCGAATAAGGAGAAAAAGATGATCAGAAAGCTTATTCCACATATTTGCATCATTCTGTCGGTGATGCTGATTACGTTTTATATCGTTGATAAGTTCAACCCCGGCATGAATTTTGTGGGCAACAGTTTTTTTAAAACGCTGCTGGTGCTGGATGGCATCACGGCGATTGTCACTGCCGGCTTTCTTATCGCGAGCAATAGGAAGGCATAATACGTCTCTTCCAATTGCATACCTTTTAAAGCAACACTTGCTGTTATATGAGAAGGGGCACGAAAAAAAGAAAACTGAATAAAATACTTTAGGTCGCCTGTAGCAATACGCTTGATTGATTTCGGAGCTTTTTATGAGATGGTATGATCCGCGCCCAAGCAATCCTGAAAAGTCGATAAAGAGTGTCAGCGAGACGGACGATACCAATGATAGTGTGAATTGCGCTCCAAAAAGCTGGCTAGAGATACTGCCGTCGCGCTCGGGTACGGCGCTAGCGGCCATTCTTGCCGAGATTATGACAGAAGGCTTAACACCGAATCAGGAGAATATTCTTGGAAACTTTATTTCCGCCGTCGGTGCATTGATATCATATAAATCATCACGTGATGATGTGAGTTAAAAAACTGATACTTACAACATGGATTCGCATGAACCGAAACACACACACCAAATAGCCCATGAAATAGGGACAAGCAGCAAAAGATTGTGAAAAAATAAGCAATAAAAAATATACAGGCATGCTTTTGGATGGTATAATAGAAAAATACGCAGGAATTAAAAAAAAAACTTTCATTAGGGGATTCATTTTTAGCAAAAAAACAGTTATAATAAGAATACTACGGTTTTGTCACGAATCAAAAGGAAATTTTGATTTTCGAAAAATTCAAAAATGAGGTGAGAGTAATGACAATGACAACGAACAAAAAACTTTTGGCATGGGTAGACGAAGTGGCCGATCTGTGCCAGCCGGACCAGATTTACTGGTGCGACGGTTCCGAAGAAGAAAACCAAAGATTGCTCCAGGAGATGGTAGACTCCGGTGCGGCAACCTTGCTAAATCCGGAAAAACGCCCCGGAAGCTACCTGTTCCGCAGCGACCCGTCCGACGTCGCGCGTGTTGAGAACAGAACATTTATTGCCTCCAAGAAAGAGGAAGATGCCGGCCCCAGCAACAACTGGGTCGATCCCGATGAATTAAAACAGACGATGACGTCCCTTTACAAGGGCTGCATGAAGGGCAGAACGCTTTACGTGATTCCGTTCTCAATGGGTCCAATTGGCTCTCCGATTTCCAAAATTGGTGTGGAAATCACGGATAGTGCTTACGTTGTGACCAATATGCGCATCATGACCCGTATGGGCAAAGAGGTTCTTGATGTGCTGGGCGACGGCGAATTTGTACCGTGTCTTCACTCTGTGGGTGCGCCTTTGGAAGAAGGCCAGGAAGATATTTCGTGGCCCTGCGCGCCGATTGAGCAGAAATACATCAGCCATTTCCCGGAAGACAGAATGATCTGGTCTTACGGCTCCGGTTACGGCGGCAACGCGCTGCTCGGCAAAAAGTGCTTCGCGCTGCGTATCGCATCCGTACAGGCAAGAGACGAGGGATGGATGGCTGAGCACATGCTGATTCTTAAGCTGACCAATCCCGAAGGCAAGGTCAAGTATGTCACCGGTGCTTTCCCGAGCGCCTGTGGAAAGACAAACCTTGCCATGCTGATCCCCACAATCCCCGGCTGGAAGGTGGAGACCATTGGCGACGATATCGCATGGATGAAGTTCGGTGAAGATGGCCGTCTTTACGCGATCAATCCCGAATACGGATTCTTCGGCGTGGCGCCCGGTACATCGATGGATTCTAACCCCAACGCCATGCACAGCTCAGACAAGAACTCTATCTTCACAAATGTTGGATTGACGGATGACGGAGATGTATGGTGGGAAGGCATCGGCTATGATGCGCCGGATCATCTCATCGATTGGAAGGGCAAAGACTGGGCTCCGGGTGCAGAAACACCTGCCGCTCACCCGAATGCGCGTTTTACAGCCCCGGCTGGGCAATGTCCCGCGATTGCGCCTGAATGGGAAGATCCCAAAGGTGTCCCGATTTCCGCGATTCTTATCGGCGGACGCCGCCCGAGCACGATCCCGCTTGTGCATGAGAGCTTTAACTGGCAGCATGGTGTATTCCTCGGCTCCATCATGGGCTCCGAGATCACAGCTGCGGCTATTTCCGCAAAAATCGGTCAGGTTCGCCGCGACCCGTTTGCGATGCTGCCGTTCATCGGCTACAACGTCTGCGATTACCTGCAGCACTGGCTCGAGATTGGCGAAGCAACGGATGCCGACAAGCTGCCCAAGATCTTCTATGTCAACTGGTTCCGCAAGGACAAAGACGGCAAATGGCTGTGGCCGGGCTTCGGTGAGAACAGCCGCGTGCTGAAGTGGATTTTCGAGCGCGTGGATGGCACAGCCAAAGCGGACAAAACCGCGATCGGCTACATGCCTACGAAGGATGCGCTGGATACCTCCGGCCTCGATGTCAGCGAAGCAGATATGACTGAGCTCCTGAAGATCGAGAAGGACGAATGGCTTGCTGAAGTCGAATCCATTAAAGAGCATTACGCAAAATACAACGATCAGGCCAAGAAGATGCCTAAGGCGTTGGAAGAAGAGCTTGCTGCTCTCGAAGAGAGAATCAAAAGCCTGTAAGCAAAACGGTTGCTAATCATAATAACGAGGTCGGTATCATCAAATTTGATACCGGCCTTTTTTCTGCCCGATATCGCGGTATTCGAGCCAATGTGGTATACTCTGGATATGTATGATGAAGGAAAAGTCTATGTATAAGATACTCATTGTGGAAGACGATGCTGTCATCGCATCCGAAATAAAGCAAAACCTTATACGCTGGGGCTACGACGTGTCTGTAGTACGCGATTTTTCTGACGTTTTGGGTGCGTGGGAGAGATCACAGCCGCATCTCGTGCTCATGGACATCTCGCTGCCGTTTTTCAATGGCTACTACTGGTGTGACCAGATCAGAAAGCAATCGAAGGTGCCAGTGATATTCATATCCTCACGATCGGATAACATGGACATTGTGATGGCGGTGAACATGGGCGGCGACGATTATATCGCCAAGCCCGTGTCCATGGAGGTTCTTACCGCCAAGATACAGGCGATGCTTCGTCGCACCTACGATTATGAGGTGGAAAATCTGCTCACACTGCGCGACGCGTCGCTGGACGTAAGCGCGCTGAGCCTTGTGCGTGGCGAAAACCGGACGATGCTCACGCGCAACGAAGCGCGCATATTGCAGCAACTGCTCTCCAAAAAGGGAAATGTGGTAAGCCGTGAGGAACTGATGCTGGCGCTTTGGGACAGCGACGAATTCGTTGACGACAACACCTTAACAGTCAACGTCAACCGGCTGAGAAAAACGATGGAGGAGGCTGGGCTGCCGGATTGTATCGTCACACACAAAGGGAAGGGATACGCTGTTCATGATTAAGCTGCTCTCGTATCTCAAATACCGTTTGACGCTTATTTTCTTCTTTTTACTAGCAGCTGCGCTCACACTGCTTGTTCAGTTTCTGGTTAATCAGAGCATGGTATATGCCTGGTATACGGTGGGGCTCATGGGCTTCTTTCTCGTTCTGATACTGTTTATCGGCGGCATACGCTATATGCGGCGCATGCGCATACTGGAAGGCTTGTCCGCGACGCTCTACCACGCATCCCGCGAGCTGCCGGAGCCGATTAATGCGCTGGAGGCCGATTATGTGCGCTGCTTACAGGAACTCGGCAGTGCATACGATACCATCAAAAAGCAGCTTGACACAGCCCGCAACGACTCCTTGGAATACTATACGCTTTGGGTTCACCAGATCAAGACGCCCATCGCGGGGCTAAGCCTTGTGCTGCAAAATATGGACGGCGATACGGCAGGCGTGATCAAGCAGGAGCTGTTCAAAATTGAACAGTACGCCGATCTCGCGCTTCGATACGTCAAGCTGACGGATATCTCGTCCGACCTGGTGATCGAGCGCTGTTTCCTGGAAGACATCGTATCAGCAAGCGTAAAAAAATATGCGGTGCTGTTTGTATATCAAAAGCTGTCGCTGGACATGGTTCCGACAGACAAAAAAGTGATGAGCGACAAAAGATGGCTTGGCTTCATACTCGAGCAGATTCTTTCCAACGCAATCAAGTACACATATACCGGCGGGGTGAAGATTTATTTGCAAAACGAAAAACTGGTCATTGAAGATACGGGCATCGGTATACGCGCTGAGGATCTGCCCAGAATATTCATGAAGGGCTATACGGGCTGCAACGGCAGGCTTGATAACCGCGCGTCTGGAATCGGTCTTTATCTTGCCAAGAAGGCAGCGGATGCGCTTGGCATCACGATAACCGTTGATTCCAAGGTCGGCATGGGCACGAAGGTAACGCTGGCTTTTCCCCAAGCCCGCAGTGACATCTTTATGTGACAAAAATGTTCGTTTTGACGTCTGAAACGTAAGCCAGCGCGATGGAAGCGTGGCTTTTTTCATAATATCATGTTTCCATAATCGATTTTGGAGGATGACAATGGAACTGTTAAAGGTCAGCAATGTAAAAAAGATTTACAACATGAAGCTTCGCATGCAGCAATGCATCGCATTGAATCATGTGAGCTTTGACGTGAGCGAGGGCGAGTTCGTGGCCATCATGGGGCCGTCGGGCAGCGGCAAGACAACGCTGCTCAATATCATCGCCTCGCTTGATCGCCCCACTGAAGGCGACGTGATGCTGGACGGAAAAGGTTTTTCGGCCATTCGCGACCGCGAGCTGTCCGAATTTCGCAGAAAGCACTTGGGGTTTGTATTCCAGGATTTCAATCTGCTCGATACCTTTTCATTAAAGGACAACATACTGCTGCCGCTTGTGCTCTCGCAAACGCCGATTGCCGAGATGGAGAAACGCATTCTGCCTATTGCGAATATGCTTGGTATCGAAAAACTGCTAGCCAAATTTCCATATGAAGTATCGGGCGGTGAAAAACAGCGTGCCGCCGTGGCGCGCGCGGTGATTACCGACCCGCGGCTGATACTGGCCGACGAACCGACGGGGGCGCTCGATTCCAAAGCGTCTGCGAACCTGCTGGGCAATTTTCATGCGCTTAACATGGACGGTAAGACCATATTGATGGTGACGCACAGCGCGTTTGCGGCCAGCTACGCCTCGCGCGTGCTATTTATCCGTGACGGTGAAATTTTCTCGCAAATATACCGCGGCGACAACGACAACCACGCATTCTTCGAACGCATCGTGGCCAATCTTTCCGTGTTGTCGGATGGAGGTGCGGACATTGCTTAAAGCGTTCTATCTGCGGCTGGCGTGGAGTAACATTCTCCGCAACCGCAAAACCTTCTTTCCGTATATTCTCACAACGGCCATCATCAGCGGCGTATTTTTGTTGATTGCAGGGCTTATGTTTTCGGATGGGCTTGCCAATCTGCCGACAGGCCAGACGGCAATGGGGCTGTTTTCCTTCGGACTTGTGGTGTTTGGTATATTCGCGTTCTTTTTCATGATATACATCAACAACTTTTTAATTGGCCGGCGCAAAAGGGAGTTTGGGCTTTATGGCATACTCGGCCTCGAGAAACGCCATGTGGCGCGTGTGCTTGTTTGGGAGAACCTGCTCACTCTGGGTGCGGGCGTTATCTGCGGTATTATTATCGCGCTGGTGTTTGGCAGACTGCTGTTTCTGGTGCTGATAAAAATGATACATGCTGTGCCGGGGAGCGTTTTTTCCATTGCGCCCACAGCATATACCATCATGCTGCTGCTGTTTTTCGGCATCTTTGTGATGACCTCTCTGCTGAATTTGCGGCAGGTGAGGGTCTCAAGTCCGATCGAGCTGATGAGCAGCGAAAAGAAGGGCGAAAAGGATTCCAAGCTCATGATACCGCTGACGATACTTGGCGTGATCTGCCTTGCGGCGGCTTACTATTACGCGTGGAGCATCGTGCAGCCCGGGGTTGCGCTGGGTGTATTCTTCCTGCTCGCGATACTGGTGATAATCGCCACGAACATACTGTTTACATCGGGCAGTATTTCGGCGCTGCGGGCACTTCGAGCCAACAAAAAGCTCTACTATAAGCCGCGCAACTTTATCGCGATCGGCGGCATGTTCCAGCGCATGCGGCAAAACGCCAAATCTCTCGCGACCATCTGCATACTTTCAACGATGCTGATCGTCACTGTTGCCGGAACGCTCTCGCTCTACTTAGGGCAAGAGGAAATGCTCGCAGGGATGCATCCATACGATGTGCTTGTGCGCACTGAAAAAGACACCGATGAGCAGGCAGTGCGCGATTTTGACAGCGCGATTACGGCGCTGGCGCAGGAAAATGGCGTGACGCTGAGCGCGGATAAAGACAAGCTGATATACGAAAAGCAAGGAGAGTTTGAAAGAAACAACTATGTGAGTCCGGACGCCAAATGGGTGGATACACCGAATCTCATTTACTTTAACGGCGGTATGCGATTTGATGTGGATGGCAGCGAAGAGGATTGCCTTGCGTTTGTAAGCAGTCTGCAGGCGCTTACCAATCAAGCCTTTCCGGAGGGCTCGCATTTTGTGAGCGATGTGTTCACGGCACGTCAAGACGGTTACGGGCTATACGGCGGGCTGCTGTTCCTCGGGGCGTTCTTCGGTGTATTGTTTCTGGCCGTCACGGTGCTGATCATCTACTTCAAGCAGATATCGGAAGGGTATGAGGACAAGGCGCAGTTTGAGATATTGCAAAAGGTGGGTATGGACGACAAGCAGGTGAAGGCCACGATCAACAGACAGGTGCTTTGGGTGTTCTTCATACCGCTCGGCATGACGATATTGCACATGGTGTTTGCGTCCAAGATCATGGCGCGCATGCTTCAGACGTTTATGCTCTTTGATTGGGGGTTGGTGCTCTCGTGCATCGGCGGTGTCTGTGCGGTGTTTGTGCTGTTGTATCTGATTGTTTACACACTGACAGCCAAGGTATATTACCGTATCGTTAAGTGGTGATAGACTCAAATGGGGGTTAAAACAAGGCCGATGCCGTTTTGGCACCGGCCTCGCTTGTCTGCAAGCCTTGCACAGCCAGCCCCTTCGGATGAGGGGCTGGCGCCGACAGGTGACAGGGGTGGGAAACGCATTATAAAGCGCTATTATGTTTTGTCGTTTTAATCGGCTTGGAGCTTTTTGATCCGCCAAGCACTGACAAGCCCGGCCGCAACGATGATGCCGATGAGCACCAGCAAGCCTGCCGCATCCCATTCGCTGCTGCAAAGGCTCTCAAAGCCCCATGTGGCGGGAAATATCCGGCCGATGCTTTGCATCGTCTGCGGCAGCATATCAGCAGGGAACATGATGCCAGAAAGCATGATGGACGGCAGAAAGATGATTTGAGATATCATGGTGAGCTTGGAGCTGCTTTTGACAAAAAGCCCCACCAGCGTGCCGATGGATAAGCATGCGGTGATGAAGACCGCAAGCTTAGCGAAATAGGTGAGAGCGTAAACGGGCAATTCGGCATGAAACGCGAATGGCGCGATCAGATATATAACTGTGCTCATGATCATGAGATGGATGAGGCCGGAAATGAGGTTGCCTAAAGCCGCCGTCCATAGTGGAATGCCGCCCACTTTGTAGGCCTTTTTCATTTCGCTGCCGTAAAGCTCGATGAGCGGGGCAGGGGCACCCAGAAACGCGCCCATAGATACGCCGAATACTGTCATTGCCGGAATCAGCGTCTTGTAGGCCTCGGGATTGATCGAGGTGAATATGCCGCTTATAAACAAGAAAAAAATCACAGGCACCATATAATATGTGAGCAGCACGCCCTTGTTGCGCAGATCGAGCTTCCACTGCAAACCAATTCCATATAAAAATGCGTTCATCATTTTTCCTCCTTCGCGATGTCCAAAAACCGTTGTTCCAAGCTAGCGTGCTCAATTTTAATGTCGCGCACATGTGCGCCTTTTTCCTTGGCGGCGGCGAGCAGCTCTGCGAGGCCGTCTTCAAGGCTCATCGTCTCAAACATTTCATAACCCTGATGGTCTCCCAAACGGGTGACGCTTTTTAAGCTGTCAAACGGTATCGGCATCGAAAGCTTGATGAGAATCTTAAATGTATCCTGAAGCTGCTGCGTGAGCTCATTCGCTGTCCCGATAAACGCGATGAGGCCATCCTTGAGTATCGCAATGCGGTCACAGAGCGATTCCACCTCCGCCATGTCATGGCTTGCGAGTATCACAGTTTTCCCCTGCTGCTTCAGCGCTCTGATCTCGGCATGCAACGCAGCGCGCCCCTCCACATCGAGCCCCGCAGTGGGTTCGTCGAGAAACACGATATCGGGATCGCCGACCATTGCAAGCGCGAGGTGCAGCCGCCGTTTCTGTCCGGTGGACATGTCTTTATACGCTTTGTTTTTGAACTCCTGGAGGCCCAGCCGCCGCACAAAATCCGCATCAATGGATGTGCGGCTCCATTTGGAAAACAACTTCAGCGCCTCGAATGCCCTCATGTGCTCGGGCAGCGATGTGGACTGCAGCTGAACGCCGATTTTGCCGTTCACACGAATATCGCCGCCTTGATACCTGCGGATGCCCTCGATACACTCCAAGGTTGTGGTTTTTCCGGCACCGTTTGTGCCGAGCAGCGCGAAGATTTCGCCCTGCAACACATCAAACGATATGCCCTTAAGCACGCTGCTTTCGCCGTATCGTTTTTCCAGTGAATTGACTTCAATCATACTTTTCATAAAACCCTCCATACTAATCGTCCATATGCGGTATATTCATGCCCTGCTGCGCAAAATATGCGGTTAGTGCCTGACCGAGGAATTCGTCGGCTTGTTCTTGCTTTTTGGCTACATTTTCATCCCAGCCCTGCTTGCTTTCATTGAACTTAATGAGCTCAGGCAGCAGATTGAAGTCGCCGCCGGTAAAATCCATAATCATGTCCCACCATTGCTTTGCGAGCTCAAGGCCTTGCTCGCTCTCAGGGGAAACGCCCTTTTGCAGCAGCGCTATTGTCTCGTCGAGTATGACGTGGTATGTCTGATGAAGCATGGTTCCCTTTTGCGGCTCAACAAGGAATTTGTCGCGTACGTGATCCATGAGCTTTTCGTCAAACAGCTTGAACATCCAATAGTGTTTATTGTTCTGTCTTAAGAGCGCCACGATACTTGCGTATTTGTCGAAATTGACCTCTTTCATTTGGGTTACCTCATCAATCAGCGAGTCGATCGCATCGGCCACCGTGCTGAGCTCTCTGATTTGCTCTGCGATAATGAGCTTCTGCTTTCTTAGACTCTGCGCCACATCCTCGGGGCTGTCAAGCGGTAGCAGCTTGGTTTTGATTTCTTCGAGGGAGAACCCCAAATACTTGAGCGACAGAATTTGATGCAGCTTCACCATATCCTTTTTGGAATACAGCCTTCGGCCTCCTTCGCTCTTTGCGGAGGAGACAAGCAAGCCTTCTTTGTCATAGAACTGAAGCGTGCGAACGGTAACGCCCATTTCCTTGGCAAGTTCGCCCACGGTTAAAAAATCTTTGTTCATTTTTTCCATGCCTCCTGATATGTATTGTAACATGTGACGTTACGTCACGAACAACATATTTTTCACACAATACAAATATTTCTTAAAAGTTTTTAGTCTGTGCTCTTAATAATTGAAGTTAGGGAAAGATGTAAGACATGGCGCACATTGATGACATCAAAGATAACTGTTTTTACAATCAAAAATGTCTATTTTGGAGTAGAATAAACCTTGAAAACATTGTATAATGGAAAAAAACCAAAGGAGTGATGCCAGCATGATACATTTAATCTACGGAAAAAAGGGCAGCGGCAAATCAAAAAAACTATTGGATATGGCGAATGCTGATGTGAATACCGCAAAGGGCAACATCGTTTATCTCGATGACAACAACCGCTGTATGTATGATTTAAAGCACGAAATTCGTTTCATCAACACAGCCGACTATAGCATCAACAATCCTGACAAGCTCTATGGTTTTGTATGCGGTATTCTATCGCGTGATTTCGATATTTCTTCAATTTACATAGACGGCCTTAAGAAGATGGCCAAATACGACAGTGATGAGCTAAGAATCCTGCTTGAGAGCTTTGATACGCTTTTCTCGGATATCAACGCGTATCTCGTCATCAGCGGCAACGAAGATGTGCCAGAGTATATGGACAAATATATCGCGAAATAGATAAGAAGGAAATACTGATTAAATGAGATATGCTGAATGACTCAGCATTTCCCTAAGACCTGCGCAGCGCGATTGCTTTCAGGCAGCCACAAGGGCAGCGTGTAAGTCGATGCGGTATGCGCAGGTTTGTTTTTTGGATCATGGATGACGTAAAAGTCAGTGGGATAAAAACGTATGGAGGACGACAAATGATACTGGTCAGTACGAGAAACAATGCGCAGCGCCTTGAGGCATCCGCCGCTACACTGGCGGGCATATCGCCCGAGGGCGGGCTTTACGTGCCCGCTTCATTTCCCGATATCGAGACGCTTGGCGATTTCACATCGCTTTCGTATCCCGCGTTGTGCGCAAAGCTTCTTGGGCTTTTCTATGGCGATATCAAGGATCTTGATGCATTGACGCAGGCCGCGTACGCAAGCTTCGACGATGAAAAGGTCGCGCCGCTCAAGAAAACGGCGGACAATGAATATGTGCTGGAGCTGTGGCACGGGCCGACCCTCGCGTTTAAGGATATGGCGCTCAGCGTACTGCCGCGCCTCATGACAGCCGCGATGGACGGCGGCCCGGATGTGCTGATACTCGTGGCGACCTCGGGCGACACGGGCAAGGCCGCGCTTGAGGGCTTTTGCGATGTGCCGCACACAAGGATCATCGTTTTTTACCCCAACGAAGGCGTGTCGGATATGCAGCGGCTCCAGATGGTGACGCAGGAAGGCGCCAACACGCATGTGGTGGCTGTGCGCGGCAACTTCGATGACGCGCAAAACGCGGTGAAAGCGATGTTCACCGACAACACGTTTGCCGCGCGTGTGGGAGAGAAGGGTTACAGTTTATCGTCTGCGAACTCCATCAATTTCGGGCGGCTTGCGCCGCAGATTGCCTACTACATCGGCACATACGCGCAGCTGCTTGCACAGGGCGAAATAGAGAAGGGTGAACGCATCAACTTCGTGGTGCCCACGGGTAACTTCGGCAACATACTCGCCGCGTATTACGCGAAGCGCATGGGCTTGCCGATAAACCGTCTGATTTGCGCCTCCAACAAAAACAACGTGCTCACGGATTTCTTCCGGGAGGGCGCGTACACACTGGATCGTCCGTTTTTTAAAACGATGTCGCCATCGATGGATATTCTGATATCCAGCAATCTGGAACGGCTGCTGTTTGAGCTCGTGGGGCGCGATGAGCAGGCGGTGAACGCGATGATGAGTCAGCTTAAGGAACAGGGCCGCTATGATATCGACGGCAAGGCGCGCGAAGCGCTGGAAACGGAGTTTTACGCGGACTGGTGCGACGAAGCTGAAACGATGGCCTGCATCAAGAAGACGTTTGAAGAGAAAAACTATCTTCTGGATACGCACACCGCTGTGGCGATGGGCGTATACGAAAAATATAAAAAGAGCGGTGACGCCACCAAAACGGTGATCGTGTCCACCGCGTCGCCATATAAGTTCCCGGCTGATGTATTAAGCTCACTCGGCGTGGATACCAAAGGGATGGACAGCTTTGAGATGGCACGGCATTTGAGCAAGCTCACAAGCACACCGCTGCCGCAGCAAATCACAGCGCTCGAGAGCAAGCCTGTCCGGCACACGGCCGTCAAGGACAAAGACGCGCTCAGAGACGCGGTGCTTGAGGTGCTCTGATGATGTATGCTTCCTGTTTTGAGGTGATCATGACCGTGCCTGGCGCGGCCAGCTTGAAAGACAGGCGCAGCGTGGTCAAAAGCTTAAAGGAGCGCTGCAAAAGCCGATTCAACGTGTCTGTTGTGGAATGCGGGGAAGACGGCAAATGGCAAAAGGCGCAGCTTGGATTCGCGCTGGCCGCCATCAGTCACACAGCGGCAGAGCACCAGACGCAGACCATCATCGATTATCTTTATGAGGACGATAGGATCAACATCGTCGATATAGAAAGGCTCTAGGAGGAGATCATGGAGGATAAGAAGATCATATTTTCGGGCGTGCAGCCCTCAGGTGTGCTCACTATCGGCAACTATCTGGGCGCGATCAAGAACTGGGTGAAGCTGCAGGACGAATACAACTGCTATTACTGCGTGGTGGACATGCACGCGCTCACGGTGCGTCAGGATGCGGCGAATCTCCGAAAACGCTGTCTGGATACGATGTCGCTGCTGCTGGCTGCCGGTCTTGATCCCGAAAAGAATATCATCTACTTTCAGTCTCATGTGTCATGTCATGCAGAGCTCATGTGGGTGCTGAACTGCTTCACATACCTTGGCGAGCTGTCGCGTATGACGCAGTTTAAGGAGAAAAGCGAACGCCACGCGGACAACATCAACGCGGGGCTTTACACGTATCCCGTGCTCATGGCCGCGGATATCCTGCTTTTTGGCACAGACCTCGTCCCCGTGGGCGCGGATCAGAAGCAGCACCTTGAGATCACGCGCGATATCGCGCAGCGCTTCAATAACGTCTATGGCGATGTGTTTGTGGTGCCCGAGCCGTATATCCCCAAAGCGGGCGCGCGCATCATGAGCCTTTCCGAACCCACAAGCAAAATGAGCAAATCGGACGATAACGAGAACGCGTACGTGTCGCTGCTCGATTCTCCTGAGGTGATACAAAGGAAGTTCAAACGTGCGGTCACGGATTCGGAAGGGCAGGTGCGCTATGCAGAGGACAAGCCCGGCGTGTCTAACCTCATGTCCATATACAGCGCCGTGACAGGCAAATCGTTTGAGGAGATTGAGACCGAATTTGAGGGGCAGGGCTACGGCGTATTAAAGTCGCGCGTGGCGGATGCTGTCTGCGCCGAGCTGGAACCGCTGCAGCAGCAGTTCGCAAAAATCCGTGCGGACAAAGCGTATCTCAATCAGACGATACAGAGCGGCGCGGAGCGCGCGGGCGCCAATGCGGTGCGCATGCTGCGCAAGGTGTATAAAAAAATCGGCGTGGCGCCGAGGCAGATATGAGAGATTATAAGCTTTATATATTCGATCTGGACGGCACACTGGTGGACACGCGCCCGGACATTGCCCGTGCGCTGCAAAAGACGCTGCAAGACGCAGGCTTGCCCGCGCCCAATCTGGATGAGGTGGCGCGCGCCATCGGCGGCGGCGCGAAGAACGCCGTGAGCATGCTAACCGGCCTCGTGGGAGAAGAGCTTGCGCCGCACCTCGAGCGGTTTACCAAGGATTACGAAGAGATGTGCGCCGACAACACCTGCGTGTATGAAGGCGGCGAAGAATTGCTGCGGCGGTTAAAAGACGACGGCGCGTATCTCGCGCTCGTCACGATGAAATTCAAGGCCCCGACGCTCAAAATTCTCGATACCCACGCTCTTGACATGTTCGACGCGGTGCTCACGTTTGACGACGTGGAAAAGCGCAAGCCCGACCCCGACAGCCTTTTTAAGCTGTGCGGCCGGTTCGGCGTGGACGTATCTGACACGCTGATGATTGGCGATACTGTGACGGACATCAAATATGCGCACGCGGCGGGCGCGGATAGCTGTGCCGTGGAATACGGCTACGGCGAGACGGCTGACATTCTCGCACTGAAACCGACTTATGCGATCAAAAGCTTGCTGGAGTTTTAAGAAACAAGTATAGTCGCTAACGCAGCTTTCCATTATTGCCTAAACTGCTCATTTCGGTTATATGGATAATGTTCACGTCAAGTTATATTAAGGTCTACACAGTATCAATGGCTTATCATCGACTCGTAGAGGGATACATTGCTTTCTACATACTTTTTCATATATATCGAAGAGACCATCCCTTATCTCGCGTTTGTTGAGGAAATCATCTAGGTTCGTAATATTAGTCATGAGTTCTTCCTTTTAATCAGCCTGTATTCTATCATCTTTCAGCCTTATTCGTTCTGTGTAGCAAGTGCCTCGTCATACAAGCGTATGCTTGCTTTTAGGATATCTCTTGTAAGGGCGATGCAATCCTTATCGATATTATTCCAAGTGTCAAAACGGGTATGGTAATAGGTGCTTGGCGTGTGGTGGACTCCACAAATTGCCGCCGCCTTGATACCATTGCGCGAAAAGGCATCCGCATCGGTGGCTCCGAGATAGAAATCTGTGTCTGGCAGCGTCACACCGCATTCCTTTCCAGCTTTCCTGAGCAGCTCACACACTTCCTTGTTGTTTTTTTGCGTGAAATTAATTCCCCGTGTATAGATCATCAGCTGATCTGTTGAATGGATCGTATCCGCAGCGATCACAACCGTGTTCGTCTCCAGAAGCTCCTGCCGATGCTTTTTTGCATAAGCAAAGGATCCGCGAAGGCCGCTTTCCTCACCGCCGGTAATCAGGCAGCAAACATCGGTATGCTCAAGTCGTTCACCTTTTTCTTTCATGTCTTTTAAGATACTCATGCCGAGATAGCATCCGGTCAGATTGTCATTGGCTCCGTCTGCGACAGTATTCCAATCCACGAAAAGCAGAAAGAACACATCTACAATCAATAGAAGTCCTTCTATGGTTCCGAATACGATTGCTGATGAACCGGATAGGGGATAAAATGTGTTGATTAAGCAAATGGCAAGACTGTAGAAAATGCCGAGTACGCCAATTATGCTCATCGTGTAGATCGGAACTGCTTTGAGCTTCAGAAAAAATGGCATTTCATACGCGGCATCCGAATGACCGCAGATGATAATACGCTGCCTTGTTTCTTTTTCTGCTTTCCTGACAGCCATAATATTTTGTGAGATGCGCTTTGGGTATAGGAAGTCAAAGCATTGTCTATACATAAAATATTCGAAAACCCACGATATGGCGACCAACAGTGCAAATACCACACCTATTGCAGACAATATAGGTAAATGAAGAAACAGTGATGCAAAGAAGAAAACCGCTGTGATAAACTTACAAGTCGCTTGAAAAGCAAAGCTCCCTATAAACGCTTTTGGATGCAAGAAAAAATCTTCTTTATCAACCGTATCAGAGAACTTTTGCAGTTTTTCCACTAAATAGTCACCGCAAGCCCGATCGCTGTCCGAGCCAGCTATACGGCGTTTGTATGTCAAACAAACATGTTTAATTTCATCAGCAATCCAGTCGATTTGATACATTGAATAATTCTCCTTGATTCAAATTAGAAACAGATGTATCATAATTATAGTCAAGGACCGGCTGAAACGCAATGAACTTTCTGCAAGTTTCAGCGAAGTGAAACATATGATGGGTAGGTGTATCATAAATGCGTCGGAAGAACGTAAACAACCAAATCATACGGGAGTGCATCACGGAAGCCCTGCTGATCCTAATGCGGAAACAGCCGTTCCACGAAATCACTGTTATGGAACTGACAAAAAAGGCAGGTGTAGGCAGAGTCTCCTTCTATCGCAATTATGACAGCAAGGAATCCGTTCTCGTAGCCAAGCTGGACGAGGAAGTAATAAAGTGGTGGGGAGCGTTTACGCCAACAAGTACAAAGGATTATATCACAGCAATGTTTGAGCATTGTCTGGATGTAAAGGAAATTCTGATACTTCTGTATAAACAGCGGCTGTCCCATCTTTTGATTGAAAGCATCAACAACACTTTCGGACTTTTGGAAAGTGACAAGGATGAAGTAGCATATAGTAAGGCTTGTCTTTCTGGATGTGTGTTCGGAGTGTTGAACGAATGGATCTCCCGTGGGATGGTCGATACGCCGGAAAAAATGGGAACGCTGCTATCCAATATGCAGCCTGAAATTGAATCGCTTGTGCGGGCGTTACTATGAATGATTGAAATTACACATCTTTCTTGAATCATAAATAATAAGAATAGTGTGGCTTTTGAGTTTCCATAACTTTTTATAGCTTATAGTCATTTGATTGCCCTTACCTTCAGGCTTCTCGGAGTACACAAGCCTATCTATTTATAATAATAAAATCGACAAATTATTAATATATGCTGAGAAGTCATGAATCTTTATCATTATCGCTTGACTTTTTTGGATTCTTCCGTGTGTAAGTATAAACGGTATGAAATAGTTCTCTGTGAACCGACTGCATCATACCAACTTACTTCGCATTAGGGATCACTTATATGATTAACGAGTTGCGTATAATAGACATAATCGCGCTTTGAATAATCATCACTTTAATAATATCGGCATAACAAATTATACCACACATCATCATCCACCATAAACGATTATTTTACAAAATACGCCCTATTTTTCATATCTGGGTGATGCTGATAAACATTGAGTGTGGTATCATATCGCTAATTGGATATTTTAACAGAAAATAATGATATTCATATGATGAGGGATAAACTATGAGAACGGTATTCGTCAACACCATCGTTTTTGTTAAGGATTTGCAGCGCGCCAAGGCGTTCTATTCGGAGCTGCTGGGGCAGACAATTCTTGAGGATTTCGGAACAATCACATTCTTCGAAAACCATCTTGTGCTGCATCAGGCAAAAAGTATCATCAAAACGGTGTTCAAGAGGCAGAGCTTCAAAACCGCTTTGCGTCAGGGGGGGAGGAATGTGCTGATCTATTTCGAGACAAAAGAGCTGGAAGGAATGTATGAGCGCATCAAGGGAGCGGGCGTGCCGATCATACACGGCATTGAGCAGCAGGCATGGGGGCAAAGAGTGTTTCGTTTCTTCGACCCCGACCGTCATATTGTCGAGATAGGGGAGCCGTTTCATACAAAGGAAGAGTAAGGCTGCCCCCCGAAGCAAAAAAAGAGGGCTTCATATGCGGATAAGCCCTCCCACGACATTTGCAAGGAACATACACTTTGTGTATATGTTAATGCTATACCCTTCTGGTTGTTTAACCGATGCTTTTCGCAATCGGGTAACAAATTTTTAGCATTTCGCGCCGCAGCTGCCACCAAAGCCATCGCCGCAGCAGCAGCAGAGCAGGATGATAATCCAAATGCAGCTGCATCCGCCACCAAAGCCAAAGCCGCCTCCGCAGCCATCGTTGCAGCCGCCGCCAAAGCCGCCGCAGCAGCAGAGCAACAAGATGATAATAAAGCAGCAGTTACAGCCACCGAAGCCGCCTCCGCAGCCACCATCAAATCCCATATATAATGTCCTCCTTGTATAGATTAGTAGGTATCCCCTTAATTTGAGGCTCAATCTATACTACGCAGGCGCGCATTTTTTGGTGCATGGCGGCACGATTTATAGGGAAACTGACACGTCATCGATGGCTTTTGTTTCAATGCCGTCAATACGGCTTAGCTCTTTTTCAATGCTGCGCGATTTGCGCGAAGCGTCCTCCAGATTGTTCTGAGCGGCGCGCAGACTGCGCTGTGTTCTGTCAATGGCATCGGTAAACCCGCCGAACGCCTTGCGTGTGGCATCCAGCAGCTTTAAGACCTCGCCAGACTGCTTTTCGATCGCGAGCGTCCGGAAGCCCATCTGCAGGCTGCTCAGCAGAGCGGTCAGCGTGGAAGGCCCGGCGATGGTGACATGGCATTCGCGCTGGCAGATATCCGAGATGCCGAGCGATATTGCGTCGGCATACAGCCCTTCGGTGGGCAAGTACATGATCGCGAAATCCGTGGTCACCGGCGGGTTAATGTATTTGTCGCGGATGCGCTTGGCTTCTGTCATAAGGCTTTTTGAAAGCGCCTTAATCGCTTCCTTGGCGAGTTCCTTGTTGCCTGTCGCAAACATCTCTTCTTTTTTAATAAAATCCTCCATTGGGAATTTGGAATCGATGGGCAGCAGCACGTTGTCATCACCGCTGCCGGGCAGCACGATGGCAAATTCCACGCGCTCGCGATTGTCCTTCACGCTCGCGTCGCGCATAAACTGTACAGGGGAGAGCATGGCCGAAAGCAGGCTCCCTAGCTGCGTTTCACCCCATGTGCCGCGCACCTTAACATTTGAGAGAACACGCTTTAAATCGCCCACGCCTGCGGCCAGGGAACGCACCTCGCCCATGCTTTTGAACACCTGCTCCAATTGGTCGCTCACCTGCTTGAACGAGCCAGTGAGACGCTTTTGCAGCACATCAGAGAGCTGCTCATCCACGGTCTTTCGCATCTGCTCCAAGCGCCGCTCGTTGGCCTCAGACATCTCCTTTAATTGTCGCTCGACGGTTTTGCGCAGCGCGTCCATGTTCTCACGGCTTTGAGAAGCGGTGTCGGACAGCGTTTTGGTAAAGCCGTCGCCCAGCACCTTAAACATCTCCATCACCTCGCGGCGCTGCTGATAGGCGCTTTGCGCGCTTTGCTGCTTTAAATCCCCAAGAAGCGTGATCAGCGTGTTTTGCAGCTGATTTAGCGTTTTGTCCGCGTGAATCGTCTCATTTTTTCGCGAGAGCAAGAGTGCCAAAATGATAACCAGCAGCACAATTGCCGCGCCGATCATGATATAACCCGTTGTATCCATATACGTTCATGCAGCCTTTCTCGAAAGAATAAATATATTCAATATTCCTTCGGGACAAGTATACCATAACTTTAGGCCGTATTTTTGGACACAAAGGTATCATGAAAAAAGCTTTTCAAATAAATCGTTTTCTGTGCCATTTGACCGTATGTATACTTTCAGCTTCATCAGTAAAGAATAATATGGTATTGAAAACCGATAATTAATTGTTGACTTTAATCATGCGCTGTGCTATTCTCACAAAAAATGGAGGTATTCAATGATGGCAGACAGATGGAATATTCCGCTCATACTTCAGCGGATGCTTGAAGTTTTGCTGGTGGTCAGTCCTGTTATCATCATTGCAGTGCCTTTTATTTTTGCTTATTTTGATCCCGAATTTGTCAACACCTATATTGCAGGTGATGCGCAGAATAAATGGGCCACGCTGACATTTATCGAGATCTGCAGCGTATGCTGCTGGTTGATTTTATTGTTTTTGCAGAAACTCTTAAAGACAGTGAACATAAGCTCGCCGTTTGTCTACAAGAACGTGCTTTATCTCAAATATATTTCATATATTTGCGCGTTTATGGCTTTCGTGCTCATTGTCAAAACGTTTGTGGATTTTTCGGTGATGACGCCTGTCGTGGCGATTCTCGGGCTGCTATCCAGCCTGTTTTGCCAAACGCTGGCGGCCGTGTTTGATAAGGCCATTAAGCTCAAAGACGAAAACGACCTGACAATTTAGGGGAAAAGGAGGAGAGCCATTGGCTATAATCGTGAATCTTGATGTCATGATGGCAAAACGGAAAATATCGCTCAATGAGCTCTCTGATAAAGTGGGCATCACCAAGGCGAATTTATCCATTTTAAAAACAGGCAAGGCAAAAGCGATTCGTTTTTCTACATTGAACGCAATCTGTATTGAGCTAAACTGCCAGCCTGGAGATATTTTAGAATTCAGGGAGGAAGAGGATGACTGACACGAACTATCTTTACGAATACTTTTTGGCAAATAGTCCGGACGAAAAAGAAGAAAACTCAGCGTCACGGCAGGACGACGACAGTCAAGACGACGACGGTCAATAAATTTTTCAGTTTCAGCGGCATCGATACAAGGCGCCGCTGTTTTATTGTCATGCTATATAGGGGTGAGACATGTTAACCAGAGAAAACATCAAAAATGGTGATACACTATCCATACTCGGATTTGGATGCATGCGTCTGCCAATGAAGGGCGGTCATATCGACGAAGATAGAGCCATCGCAATGATAAGAGATGCCATCAAACAGGGCGTCAATTATTTCGACACGGCCTATCCTTATCATGGCGGAAAAAGTGAACCGCTGCTAGGAAAAGCTTTGGAAGGCGGGTATAGGCAAACGGTTATGGTGGCCACCAAGCTGCCTCATTATATGGTAAGCAGCCTCGATGGTGCGAAAAAGATATTTCAGAATCAACTGAATAAATTAAGAACAAATTATATCGATTATTATCTGTTGCATATGCTGTCGGATAAAGCCGGGTTTGACCGGATGGCAAAGATCGGCGTGATGGATTGGCTGGAACAGCAGAAAAAGGATGGCATTATCAAGAATCTCGGTTTCTCATTTCATGGTGAGAAGACGGATTTTGAACAGCTGATTCATGCTTACCCGTGGGACTTCTGCCAGATCCAATACAACTATCTTGATGAAAACAACCAGGCGACAAAGTCAGGTCTTGAGCTGGCGTATTCTATGGGTATTCCGGTTATTGTCATGGAACCTCTGCGCGGCGGAAAGCTGGTCAACAACCTGCCGCAAGAGATATTGGACGAATTTAAGAGCTATGATCAAGAACGTTCACCGGCTGAATGGGCATTGCGCTGGGTTTGGAACCAACCGGAGGTGATGGTCGTTTTATCGGGAATGAGCGATGAAGAGCAGCTTGCGGAAAATATTCGTATAGCTTCCGATGCACAGGCGGGTGCCCTGTCGGAACAGGAACATAAGATTTTCAAACGTGTAAAAGCGGTTATGCTGGAAAAAACCAGAGTGCCTTGTACTGGCTGCGGTTATTGCATGCCTTGTCCCTTTGGTGTGAATATTCCGGGATGCTTTTCAGTTTATAATGACAAATACCTACTGGGTAAAAAAGGATCACGCATAACATATTATCAGAATCTTGGCATGGGCGCAAAGAACCCCGGTTTTGCCTCTCTGTGCACCGAATGCGGAAAATGTGAGCGGCATTGTCCTCAAAACATTGAAATCCGCAAAGACTTAAAGAAAGTGAGAAAAGAAATGGAGGGTATCGTATTTAAACCGATCTTATCTGTTGTCAGAAGGCTTCTGAAGGTTAATAAATAATCAACCGATTCATTTTCTTTGAGCTGCGCACAGCGCGGGGTAAAAGAAGTCGCAGGACCTGTGTCAGTTATTTGTGTAAACGTGTTTATTCCGGATCAGATAACTTCTACGCCTGCTCTTTGTGCCGCGAGACGGATATCCTGCGGCAGACTCTCGTCAGAGATGAGCACGTCGATGTCGTCTAGTGTGCCAAAGGTATAGGGCAGGCTCTTGCCCACCTTGGTGGAATCCATGAGCATAATGACCTTGGATGCCCGCTTTAACACATCCTGCTTAAGCTCACATTCCGAATAGGTACCGCTTGTGAAGCCGTTTTGAAGTGAAAAGCCGCTGGACGCCAGAAATGCTGTGTCGATGTTGACACCATGTAAAAAGCTGGCGGCGTTTGCGCCCGAAACAGATATGGTGTTGCGGCTTAATTGCCCGCCAACGAGCATGACATTGGGTTTGGCTTTTTTGATGAGTTCAAGCGCGATGTTCGGGCCGCTGGTGAGCAGCGATACATAGTCGTCGGGAATTTGCTTGGCAAACATCATGAGCGTGGTGCCTGAATCCAAAAACAAAGAGCGCCCGCTTTCCACAAAGCTGATCGCTTTTTTTGCAATCATCGTTTTTGCCGCCGTGTTTTCCAAAGCGCGCCGGGAGTAAATATCTTCCGCGGCCATCGACAGACGAGAGAGTGCCACAGCGCCGCCTCTTGTCCGCTTAACAAGGCCTTCTTCCTCAAAGTATTTTAAATCTCGGCGCAGTGTCATGCTTGAGCAGTCGGGAAACATTGTCTCAAGATCTTGTAAAAACACTTCGCCCTTAGCGTTTAATATATCTTTGATAATATCACGCCTTTTTGTATTCACGCGCACACCCCATCTCAATTATTGATATGTTTAATATAACACCAATGTTTGTTTTTCACAATATACCAAGGAATTTATCACAGTATTTGTGAGCATCGCGCATGTTTATTACACCTTCACTGAAAAAGTTTAAGTGCACGAACCATAAGGCAATGGTATAATGGCGCTATGGATATACACGAAAAATTTATGTCGGCAGCCATAGATATGGCCAAGAAGGCTGCTAGAAAAGATGAGGTGCCTGTGGGTGCCGTTATCGTGCGAAACAACAAGATCATTGCAAAAGCATGCAATTTGAGAGAGACCAAGAAGAATCCGCTTGCTCATGCCGAGCTGCTGGCAATTAACAAGGCGGCGAAACGTATGAAAGGCTGGCGGCTTCTCGGGTGTACGTTATATGTGACGCTGGAACCTTGTTCTATGTGTGCCGGCGCCATCATCAACGCGCGTGTGGAAGAGGTGGTGTTCGGTGCGTACGACCCGAAAGGCGGCGCAATGGGCTCGCTTTACAACCTTGCCGAAGGCAAGCTCAATCACATGCCGCGTATCACTGGCGGCATATTGCGCGATGAATGTGCTTTATTACTCACAACTTATTT
This sequence comes from Bacillota bacterium, assembly GCA_023391105.1. Classification (GTDB taxonomy): domain Bacteria; phylum Bacillota; class Clostridia; order Christensenellales; family SZUA-584; genus SZUA-584. The sequence continues at coordinate 84,368 of JAEWBO010000040.1, read as the reverse complement.
TAAATCCAAAAGACGTAGACGATGAATTTGCATCTTTGTATTCCGCCAAAAAAGGACAAGGTTTTACTTTTTACGTCCCTTTTCATTTGTTTCATCCGATGTTAATCTGTTTATAAATCAACTGACACTTTTCTCGGAGGAAGAATATACGTGCACTTATTTGAAGATATAAACCGTGAGCACTCCAGCCACTTTTTTAATAAAAACCACACAGTGTGCGAACAGATGGGCATGTTTGATTCAGTTAATATGTCCGAGTGTGCGCAGGCGTTATTTGCTTGGGAATTAGATTTCTTATCCGGAGATTTCATTTTAACCGATTTGAAAACAGGACTGGAATCGGTCCTTTCCTTTGAGCAGCTGCTAGAAAATATCCATGAAGATGATATATCGCCATTGCGCTCTGCTGTCTCCTTTATTTCCAGCTATGAACGCCGTCAGATCAATCTGAAAATCAGATATTTCCACGAAGGACGGTTGCAATGCTATGAAGCAAAAGGTATGGCCGTTGCCAATGATGACCGTGTGTTTGCCGTTGGTTATGCATATGAGCAAAAATCGTCCGAGCCTCACAAGATGAGTCGTGAAGATATTCAAGACCATGACGCGTTGACAGGCCTTTCCAGCGCCAGTGCGCTCGATTCGTTCGTCAATGATTTTTTTAGATTCGGCATGTACCCGCAGACGCTGATCGTTGCCAAGATAGACAGGTTCAATGAAATTAACAACTTATTCGGCTATAACGCGGGCAACACGCTGATAAAAAATGTGGCTGAGGTTATCAGAGAATGCTTCTTCGACGCAGAGATGATTGCGCGTATCGGCGGCGGGGAATATTGCGCTGTGTATGCGGGTATAGGACAGCTCGAAATTGACAATAAGATCAAACAAGCGCGCATGATGCTTCATGGCATGTACATGAATCTTATCAAAACGGATGTCAGTTTTGGTCATGCGGCGACTGACAAGGCAATAAGCTTTTGCGATCTATACCGTCAGGCGCTTCATAAAATGCGCAAAAACAAAGCCATACACACGGTGCTCACCGAAAGCACTGTTATCGACAGTATGAACGATATTATTGAAAAAAAGGTGGGCTGGGGCAAGCGCCAAATCAGGCTGCAAAGCCTTTCGTCACAGGTGGCCGCGGCGCTCAGATGTAATGAAGAATATATCAGCGAGATAAAGGTGCTTGCCAAAATAGCGGATATTGGCCTTATCAGCGTGGACGACAGGCTTATTAAAAATAGATTGAACCTGTCCGGCAAGGATCTGGATGATTATATGCTGCATGTGGTCAATGGTCGTGAAATCATCAGCAAGGTGGACGAACTAAAGGATATGCAGGAGCTTTACCTTGATATACATAAACGCTATGACAAGTGGCAGGATATGCTCCCGCTCGCCAGCCGCATCATTGCGGGTGTCCGCGGCTTCGACGATATTATTTCATCCGGTACGGAAAGTTTTGGCGACGTCACAAAGCGTTTGATTGAAATGAGGGGAAAAGGCTATTGCCCAAAAGTTGTGGATGCTATCATTCACGTGGCTGGCAAGCCTTATGCATCCTATTCAGCGTAATACAGTTTAATAAAATATATATTAAAAGGCACTCAAATGAGTTCTCAGTCAGTCGATAAACCCTGTTTTGTCATTCCGAGCCTGTCGAGGAATCCCATGAAAAGTGCTTTGTAGAAGGGGATTCCAATCCACTCCATAGTCGATCGCTATGCTCAATCGGAATGATAAAAGTAACTTTTTTGATACCCAAGGCACTCGAAAGAGTGCTTTTTATGTTGTCGTTCGTTTAGAAGGCCCGTTTGTGCGGCTTAGGCTCTCGTAAGGAAAGGTCTTAAAGATGTCATAGAAAAAGCCTGATAAGCTAAGCGAATCAGGCCAAGGCTGCATTGATCCGGTGGCCGATATGACGCTTTGCGTCAGTCACCGGCCAAAGCTTTTTCAACGCTTCTTATGTTTATTCTGCTTAGCCGAAGATTTAACAGAATTTTGTTTTTTCTCGGCTACCTGTTTTGTTTCGGTCTCAATCACTTCAGACTTAGGCGCTTCGGATTCAGCCGCTTCGGGCTCAGGCGCCTTAGACTCAGCTGCTTCGTGCTTAGCCGCTTCGGACTCAGCCGCCCTAGACTCAGCTGCTTCAGGCTCAGATGTTTGAGACTCAGCCGCTTCGGGCTCAGACGCTTTAGGCTCAGCCGATTCAGAAAATTCGGATTTAGGAGCACTCAGCATCGGTTGTTCGCTGTTGTCGGTAATCGTGCACTTGCCCTTAAAATAAGCGCCCTTTTCAATTGCAAAACAGGTAGCTGCCAGATCGCCCACGATCTTGGAACCCGCCAGCATTTTCGCCGCGCCCGCTGCCGTGATGTTTCCGATAATCTTACCGGCGACATTCACATTACATGCTTTGGCGCCGCCTTCGATAATGCCGTCTACGCCGATGGTCACATCGCCTCCTGCGGAAACCTTACCTTTCACAGTCCCATCAACGCGGACGCCGCCGGCCGTTTCAATATCACCGGTGAACACAGTGCCGGGTGGTATAGTCGCATCGGGAAGATTCTTCGCAGTGCGCAATCCATCGTTTTTGAGAATATTAGCCATTTGTATTGCTCCTTTATTTGTATTCATGCGTTAACAAGTATTCATCGAGCTTATCTGCGCTTGCGAAAGCTTCGATTACCTCAGCTTGATGTTTGGTGCATTCTTGCCCTGTCTCGTGCACTTTGCTGTGCAGGAAGTGAACGCAAAAGTGCCCGGGGAAATTATTACCGGCGGTGGGGCTGGTCATATGCGGCATCCCATTCATCGATGCCGCGATATAGCGCTCACCGATTTTCAGCCAAATGGCATGCCTGTCCCACGTCCACGCGCCGCCAACGATCTGCTTCATGATCTCAGTGTCCTCAGCGGTCAGCGGTTCGCTGTCGCCATGGTATTGGCCGCCGAAGCGGCGAACATGGAACGAGAGCCCCGTTTCCACATCAATGACTGTTGCTTCGGTATACCGGGAATACAATTCCGATCCGCCATTGAACCAGTCGATCAGCTCGACATGCCCGTTGACGCTGCCGTTATCGTACTGAATGCTTTCCACAATGGGTGCGGCTTCCACTGTCAGCCAAGGATCGGATAGACGCTCGGAATCCTCTGAACCGTCCACCGCAACTTCATCACCCCAAATGACCGGCATTGCTTTGTCTTCGGACACTTCTGAATCGGCGGCAGATGTTTGCTGAGGAATGACAATGCTGCTTAGTGCGGCCAAAGCGACATCGCGCTCCGTTTCCATGTCATTCATGGCTAAATTGAGTTTGTCCATTCTGATATAAGTACTGATGCCTGCAAAGGCGCCCAGTCCCACTGCGCAGACGAAAACAAATCCGGCAGCAATAAGAAAAACCTTGCGCACCGCAATGCAGACAGGCATTTTATGTGCAAGATTCTTTGAGCTTATGGTGATGCATATCGTCTCTTTAAACGGATCTAAAAGATTTTTCATACATGCAACCTTAAATAGATTCAATTTTTAATACCCTTTTCACATGCGATGAAACATTTTCACACTAAATAAATGGTACTCAAAGCTTTCTTAGCTATTCCGTAAAGAAGGCATTGACACGATTGTAATTATGAAGAAGATCGCCTTGGCTCTGATAGTTATGACTGTACACCTCGAGTATCATTGCACCGTCATAATTATTTTGCCTGAGCGCATTTTTGAGGCTGTGAAAATCGATGCTGCCGTGGAAGGGAAGCACCGGTACACAGCCAAGCTTATCGTCGTGTTTCACGTCACAGATATGCACATTGCTGAGACGGCCTTGCGTACCGCTGATATATTCAGCGGGATCAAACCCGGACTGAACCGCCTGCTTTAGGTCAAGCGTGAAAAAGAGGTTATCAGAAGCGAGCAAAGGCAGCAGCCTTTGAGGAAAATCCGGCGTCGCATACCAGCACCAGTGAACGTTTTCCCACGAAAGCTTTATGCCGGCATCTTCTGTAATGTCTATCAACGGCTGTGTTGTTTCGGCGATGGCTTCGTAATTGAGCACAAGGCTTTGGACCCGTTTGACATTGGCCGGGCCGTGGAACACATACGAATCGGCGCCCAGCACAGCGGCTGCTTCAACCACCTGTTTATAGATATCCAGCGCTTCCAGCCTTGCGCGTTCATGCTTTGAGAAAAGCTGGGGTTCAAACTGCAGCGTAAACGCGTGCACAGAATTGACATTGATGCCCCAAAACCCGGCGCGCTTCTTTAGTTCTTTTACAAAATCCGTTTTGTACTCGGACATGCAGCTGAAAAATATTTCGATATTGGCGATGCCCATCTTACCCATGACATCAATCGCATCTTCATTATATATTTTGGGAAAAAAACACGCCGTTGACATTCCAAAAATCATAAGACCCTCCCCGTTTATTATATCAGAAAGACAGATAAAGATATAATAAAGTACAAGAAAATATGGAATAATACAAAGGGGATATAAATATATAATCGAATATAACAATATATATATAATATAAGCATTAAGCTTTAAAAAAGGGAGTCAAGATGAAAAAGAAATATGTCATTATCGGAGGAATAGCGGGGGGCATCAGTGCGGCGACACGGCTTAGGCGTCTTGACGAAAACGCGATAATCACGGTTTTTGAAAGGGCGGAGCATGTGGCACTCCCAAGCAGCTCTTTGCCATACTGCATCGGCAAAGTGATAAATTTAAAGGATGTTGAAGGTTTACAGTCTGTGCAGGAAATCATGTCGCAATATGCAATTGATGTCAAGCTGAAATGCGAGGTGACCGCTATTAACAGACATGACAACACAGTCACCGTCCATGACTTAAATACAGGAGAGTCTTATCGATATAAGTACGATAAGCTCATTCTCGCGACAGGGACAACGCCGAACCGTCCGGATGTCAGCGGAGCGGATACGCAGGGTATATACACGCTGAGGAACTTACGAGATTTAAATGCGATATCTGCGCATATCGACACATACAAGGTGCGGCGGGCGGCCGTCATCGGCGGGGGAAACATCGGGCTTGAGGTGGCGGAGAACCTGTCCAGGCGCGGTATCAAAACGTGCATCGTTGAGCGCAGCGACCATCCTTTACCGTCCTTTGACGGCGATATGGCGCGGTTTGCTAGACAAGTGCTGGAGGACAACAGCGTCGCACTGATCACGCATACGCCTGTTGTCGCGTTTCACCCGACAGAGGAAGGAATACGGCTGGAGCTCGCAGAGGAGCGCTTTTTGTTTGCGGATATTGTGATACTCTGCGCAGGAGCCACACCCGAAACAGGACTCGCAAAAAACGCGGGGCTGGGCATAGGCGTCACGGGCGGCATACTTGTTGATGAACACCAGCAGACCACGGATAAGGATATTTATGCGGTGGGCGACGCGGTTGAGGTGGAGTCGGTGTTCGGCGGCAAAATATTGCCTTGCACGGTATCTTTTGCGATCCGACAGGGACGCAACGCGGCAGACAACATATGCGGCATCAGCTCGAAATTCAAGCAGATGCTTGGCGTATCGGTGATCAAGATATTCGATACTCAGATGGCCAGCGCCGGTCTCACTGAAAAGGAGCTTAACATCAGGGAGATAAGGTATGAAAAGATATACGTAAGCGGCCTCTCACGTGAACCTTATTATCCGGGTGCAAAGGCGATTGTATTAAAGCTGATATTTGAAAAAAGGACAGGGCGAATACTCGGTGCGCAGATAGTAGGTGAAGAGGGCGTGGATAAACGCATTGATGTGCTTGCCACAGCCATGCGCGCAGGGCTCACCGCAGATAAGCTGGCAGATATTGAGCTGGCCTATGCGCCGTCGTTCGGCGCCGCAAAGGATGTCATCAATATGGCGGGCTTCATGGCGGCTGATGTGACAGGCGGTCTTAGCGAGGTGGCGCAGTGGCATGAGGTCAAGACGCTTGACGACGCGGTCTTTCTGGATGTGCGCACGCAAAAGGAACGGGACGCGGGCACAATTGCCGGTTCTGTTCATATTCCGCTTTCGGAGCTGCGAGGACGCATGAGCGAGCTGCCCAAGGACAAAGAGATCGTGGTGTTTTGCCGCAGCGGTCACCGATCGTACACGGCAGAGCGCATGCTCAAGCAGCAGGGCTACAAAGCCAAGAACTTAAGCGGTGGTTATTCTTTGTTTGAATTGTTCACCAGAAAGGGATAAGATGGATCTGTCAAAATATGAAACGATGGCCGTAAAGCTGCGCGTGCTGGGTCATCCGATAAGATTATGCATCGTAAACGGGCTATCGAAGAAAGGCCTCCACGTCAAACAGATTTGTGAAGCGCTGGGCATTCCGCAGCCGGTCATTTCACTTCATCTGTCTAAGCTCAAGGCCGCAGGCATCGTCGATTGCGAGCGGCAGGGAAGCTACGTGTGCTATCACGTTGTGGACAGGGCCGCGCTGCGTTTGCTTGAACTGCTGCCAAAGTAATAACGAAGGTTGTTTCCATGAAGCTGCCCGATGACTGTGCGCCGGAATTTGCCATCTGCGACGACAGCCCGCTGCCCGACGTGATTGCGAACGTATATGAAGCGCAGTCGAAAATGCGCGCGCTCATCAAGCAGGCCACCACGGTCATCACGCTTGCGACACAGCTTCATGCCATTGCCACGGGTAACATGACGCCCTGCTACACTGTCAAAGACGGCATCGTCCGTCCCGTGAATTTCTATACGGTGGATACTTCAGAGTTTGCCGTGGGCAAGCTGCACGACCGCGGCTCTTTGTCCGCGCGCTTCATCGTGACAAACGTGCAGGACTTTTTGGTGAATGTGGAAAGGAATCTGCATTAAGAATTTTAAGAGAGGCGTCATCATCGCAAGGTGGTGTACTCTCTATATATTTTTGAGTTCGTTTATAAAACTTATTAGAGGTTCAATCTGATCCCTGTTTGAAAAGTCATAAGAGCTTTGAATTGCATCTTCAGTGCCTTGCTCCAGTTCAGATTTGTTTTTCTTCATTTTTAAAACGGTTTTCAATAGTCCCATAAGTACCTTATCTGAGCCATGCATATTTGCATAGTTCAATCCACTTTGGAAATAAAAAAATGCAATATTTTTGTCATTAGGTATATTTGTGTTTTTGAATCTTTCAATTTCATTTGGAATAGAAGCCGTTGCACCAGTAGCAAAAACGATAACTTTCTTATCTTTTAATGAAAACATATTGTTTTTGATAAAGCTTATTCCATTAATTCTGCCCGCATGTATTCCTCCGCCAAAAATAACAATATCATAAGGCTTTAAATCAACGGGTCTGATTTCCCTTAAAGAAACAGCATCACAACGCAGCTCCTGAGAAATCCAGTTTGCATATTTTTTAGTAAATCCAGTTTTGGATTTGTAGACTACTATTATTTTGTTGTCACACATTTTCGCTACTCCCATATAGTACTTTTGCACGTCAAAGGTAAAGACAATGAAAATACTCTATATACTAAAAAAGCTTATGTTTCAAATTCACATCTGATGCATTAATAACCCACGCCCACAGCGATCATAAGGAAGCCGACGCTGATGGCCGCGATCAACAGCTGAACCCAAATCGTGAATCTGAACCACTTGGTATAGCTCACGGTGGTAAGCCCCAGCGCGATTAGCAGCATGGCGTTGGTGGGGTAGAGCACGTTTAAGAAGCCGTCGCCCAGCGCGTAGGCGAACACGGTGGCTTGCCCTGAAATGCCCGTCAAAGACGCGAGCGGCACGACAAGCGGCATGATGAGAAACGCCTTGGCCGAGGCCTGCGCCACGAAGAATTCCAGCAGCAGTATTGCGACGTATATGATGATGATGTTGATATACGGGCTCGTGTTGGTAATCGCGAGAGACGCGTAGTTCAGCAGTGTGTCCTGTATGCCGCTGTCACGAATGATCGTGGAGACCGCCATGGCTATGGGAATCAGCAGTATGCCGGGCGCGATGTCGCCGATGCCCTTGAAGAACGTTTTGGCGGCAGTCTTATAACCGGCCAGCTTTGCGCCGATGGTGGACGCGAGTATGAATATGATGGCGATGAAAATCATCGAAAAATCGGCAAGCCCCAGAAACGGTGCGGCAATGAGAAACACGAACATGATACCGAGCAGCAGCCCCACAAACACGATGGGGCTTTTTTTGAATTGTGCCGCCTCTTCAATTTGAGCTGGACTCAGCTGATATTTCTCACGCCTTTGGGTGTCCTCGAGGTATACGGCAGAGACCATCGGGTTTTTATCCAGCTTTTTGGCGTATCGAATGAGGAACAGCAGCAGCACACCGTATATCACCACGAAGAATATGAGCCGCAGCCATGTGCCCGAATAGAGCGGCACGTTTGCGAGCTTCTGCGCCACTGCGATGGAAAACGGGTTGTAAAGCGCCGCCGCGAAGCCAAAACTCGCGGACAGCAGGCTTAAAGAAAGGCCCATGAGACTGTCCCAGCCGAGCATGAACGACAGACCCACGATAAGCGGAATCAGCGGTACAATTTCTTCGAGTATGCCAAAGAACGATCCCAAAAACATGAATACAAACGAAATCACTGCGATAAGCAGATATTTGCGCCGGTACATCTTTGCCGCGATTTTAGCGATCACCGCGCGAAGTATGCCCGATTTATCAAGCAGCGTGAACGACCCGCCGATCAGCAGTATGAACAGCATGATCACAATCATCGTGACGTTCACATCACCGCCAGGTGCGAACGACTTGAATACGGAAAGAAGTATGTTATACACGGGGTACTCACCGGCATCGCCTGTTTGCATGTAGGATTCCGGTATATAGACCACGTCGCCTTGCTCATCGGTCGTGGTTTCAAACTGGCCGGGCGGAACAAACAGCGTCAGGCAGAACGAAATGACGATGAGGGAGAAGATGATGATGATTGCTGTGATGAGACTTTTTTTATTAATCTGAAAGCTGGAATCTGACATAGATGTTCTCCTTTGGCGGCATGTATGGTATAATTATGCTATACACATCTTTGCATGTCAATGAAAGCAGTTATACAAAGGGGGATGGGAAGTGACGGATTATCCGAAACGTGCGCGGATCTTGTTAGTATTGAAGTATTTCCAGCAGCATACGGACGAATACCATCCCAAGCAGCTTTGTGATATCATGGCATACCTTAAAGAAAACGGCATTGAAGCTGAAAGAAAATCCATATACGGGGATTTGAATCTGCTGCGCGATGTGGGCTTTGATATCATCAAAACAACGGACGGAAAGGCGGCTTACTTTTTGGGTCAGCGCTCTTTGGAGATGGCCGAGGCACAAGTTTGCGCCAGCGCGATTTCCGCCGCGCGATTTATGACCGAGCGAAAATCACGTGAGCTGATAAGAAAACTCGGTGATTTTTTCGGACAAACGCAGTCGGTTAGCTTTCGCAGCCGTTTGGAACTGGCTCGCACACAGAAAACACGAAACGAAGAGATATATTACAATATTGACCGCATTGTGCATGCACAGACACTCGGGAAGAAGATCACGTTTCTGTATTTTGAATACATGCCGGATAAAACCCAGCGCCTGAAAAGGAACGGACAGCGGTATTGCGCGAGCCCTTATTCGCTGATGTGGTTTGAGGACGCATATTACCTCATCTGCAATATCGACAAATACGACAATCTGTCGCATTTTCGGGTAGATAGAATGACGCGTGTGGAGCTTAGCGAGCAAGACCAGCGCGAAATCAGCGAAGTGTCAGAATACAAAAATTACATTGATTTTGACGATTACCACAGGAGCGTATTTTCCATGTTCGGGGGCGAGCCTCAAAGCGTGCGGATCCGCTTCTGTGACGAGCTTGCGACCGCCGTATTCGATCGTTTTGGGCTTGATGTGGCGGTTTCGGATAATCGGGACGGCCACTTCACGGTTTCTGTCAATGTGCGCGTCAGCCCTGGTTTTATTTCATGGCTGACGATATTCGGCGACAAAGCCGAGGTGCTTTTTCCAGAGAGCCTAAGGACACACATCGCCGGATGGATATCTGCGCTAAATCAGGTTTATCACAGATAATGCTAAGAATTAATTTATTGAACTATAAATAAATGGTTTATTAATAAGATGAACTTATCGATATATGTTATAGCAGCTTTTTCACACCAAACAAACAATTAAGGAGTGTGCGTTCATGGATGAATCAATTCAAGCACAGTTGCCTGATGAAGCAAACAAAATATTAACAGCAGAGAAACCTGATCAAGCAAAACTGGTGCCAAGATCATCGCCGGATGCCTCATATGAGGTCTGCTATGCCGACGAAGGCGTGTTTCTTGAAATCACACGGGAACGGGAAAATGGAGAGCCGCTTCGTCAAGAACTTGTGCTGTTTGATTTGTGCCGCAGAGGAATTGAGGGGCTTAACGTTGACATACTGCGCTTCAGTTTGCGCCGCAAAGATATACGCGTTCGCCTTGCAGGCCCGCAGAAACAGAAGCAGGCGGATTCTGATGTGGCCGTGACTGTTTCGTCGAATGGAATGACAGCAGGCATGATGTTGTTTCCTCCCGTGGATGCAGGCGGCGAAAAAACAGCCGAAGAGGTGCTTGAACGCATAAGGACGGAATGTGAAATCACATTTGGTCTGAACGAACAGCTTGTCAGAGACATTGTAGAAAATAAGGTTTATAACAAATATATTGAGATTGCACACGGAAAACCGGCCGAAAGAGGCAAAGATGGCGAAATCGTATTTGCGTTCAGCGCGAAGCGCAGCTATGCACCTGAGATTCTGCCTGACGGAAGCGCCGACTACAAAAGCTTAAAGCTGTTTGAACGTGTTTCCGAGGGCGAAGTGGTGGCAACCGCTCTGCCGCCCGAGGACGGGATTGACGGAATGACTGTCAAAGGCGAAATCATTCCCGCGCAGCGCGGTAAGGAGAAAAAGCTGCCCAAAGGCAAGAACGTAAAGGAATCGGAAGACGGAAAATCGCTGATCGCAGAGAAAAGTGGCCGTGTCGATTTTATTAAAGACCGGGTGGAGGTCTCGAATGTTTATCACGTGACGGGTGATGTCGATATGGGCGTCGGAAATATTGTGTTCGACGGCGATGTGACGATTGACGGAAGCATCATTACCGGGCTTTCCGTCCAAGCAACAGGAAGCATTGAGGTGCGCGGCTCTGTAGAAGGCGCAACGCTCATTGCAGGCAAGGACATCGTGCTGCGCAATGGTATGCAGGGAATGAACCAAGGTAAGCTTGAAGCGGACGGAAATGTTGTGGCGCGTTTTATCGAAAGAGCCTCCATCACTGCCCATGGCAGCGTATTTGCAGACTATATCGCACACTGTCTTATCGTAGCGAATGGTTCTGTCGTACTCAAAGGCAAATGGGGCAGGCTGCTGGGCGGCTTGATCCGTGCGGGCAAGGAAGTCACAGCCAATACAATCGGTTCTCCGGGAAACGACCAGACGCAGATCGAGCTTGGCACATTGCCCGATGAGCGCGCGAGATACACCAAGCTGGACGCTGAACGCGGCCAGATTAAAGCACAGCTGAATCGTATACAAAACATAACGAGAATGTCATCGTCAAGTGATACAGCTTCTGATCGCCTCGCGATGCGGCAAAAGCTTATTGAGACCGGACAACAGCTTGAGGAACAGTATGAAAACATTGTGCTGCAGATGGAAGCTCTTAAGGAAGCGCTGTCCTCCAAAAGTGAGGCGCGCGTTAACGCGATCAAAGCGATATACCCCAATGTGAAAATTCAAATCGACACTGGAATCCTGACGACGAAGTCTATGATTGATTATGCCACCTTCCGTTGCGTCAACGGACAAATTGTCTTCACGTCCTGCGAGGTAAGAGGCTGACGGATCATTATGAATGGTATGAAAATGCCCCGTTTGGACGTGTCCAACGGGGCATTCGTTCGTTAACCCAATTATATTAACCATTCAGCCGCCTTCTTATTTAAAAACGCGGTCGCCAAACTTATGGACCGCTGTCGAACGGATAAGCCATGTCCGCCGGGATATTACAGGTCATGCAGCAGGACCCGAGGTTCAGCGAGATGCTTAGCTTATAGCTTAGCTAGGTGGTCGCAGAGGACACACAGCAGCCTTGAGATCGGCGCTTTTAAATAGTTGGCCATGCCCTTTAGCAGCTCGGCGACCAGCGTGACGCTTTTTTGTTTTGTCTCATAGAATCAGCCCCAGATACCAATCGATCAGCGCGTCTCCGAAGAACACGCTTAATACCACACCGAGAGATAAAAACGGCCCGAACGGAATCTCATCGCCGCGCTTTTTTCGCCCGAGAGCCAAAAGCAACACGCTGATAACCGCGCCCAACACAATACCAATCAGGTAGGCAGGAATGACGAGCTTCCAGCCGATGATAAAACCGCAAAACGCCATGAGCTTGACGTCGCCGCCGCCCATCGCTTCCTTCTTGAGCAGAAAACCGGCAATCAGCGCGATCAGCAGCAGCGGAAGACCGCCCGCGAAAAGGCCGATCATGTAGCTGAACCAGTCGCCGAAAATGCCCGTGAGTGCCGTTGCGGCCAGCTGTATCGCGCCCACGATGAACCCTGCGATGATAAGGCCGTTGGGTATCTCCATCGTTTTTAAGTCGATCGCGGAAATGACGATGAGCAGACTGACCAGTGCCATGTAGACAAGCAGCTGCCATATGAAGCCGAAGCGCAGATAAAGCAGCAGGTACATTGCGCCCGTGAGCGCTTCGACGGCGGGGTATATGGGTGATATACGCGCCTTGCAGCGGCGGCATTTGCCGCCCAACGCAAGATAACTGACGAGGGGGACAAGATCAACAGGGGTGAGCCGTGTGCCGCACGAAGGGCAGGCGGACGCGCCCGACACAACGGAACGCGAAGCAGGCAGTCTCAATATGCATACATTAAGAAAGCTGCCGATAATGGTGCCGAATACAAATATGGTGACGCCTACTGCGATATCCATGTTTTTTACCCTTGCATAATGTCTGTTCTTTATATAACACCAACGTTATTGTTTAAACAGACGCAGCAACAATGACAAATGCGTTAACTTTATGTTCAATGATACAGCGCTTTTTGGTCTTTACATACCAAATAATTTTATGTATACTTGAGTACGACTTTATAAAAGGGGATTGTTATGCAAAAAAAACGCATTAAGATAGCCGCTGCGGCCATTTTGGTTGTATTGCTTGCAGCGATGATGGCAGGCTGCGGATCGGTGACGATCGCAAAGCCGCAAATGTCCGAGAACGCCACACAGGTGTCGGTTGACGGCAGCTGTGAGATTTCGCTGAACGGTGATACGTTTACGGTTTCGGGAGAAACGAACATTATGGATGGCGCGTTGCTGCACGTTTCCGTTGTGTCGCAGGACGGCATGATTGTGGACTATGTCACAATGACAAAGAACGGGGATCAGATATCTCACGATTTCAAGATCACAAGTGAGAAATATGACGACACAGTTAAGATAGTGACGGGGTTCATCACCTGTGCGCCCACGCTCTACGGCCAGCAGCCGGATGCCATTTACGCGGCGTATGGCAAGAAGTTTGAAAACCTCGATGGCCCCGAGGGCGATATCATCTGGAACGGGGACGGTGTCGTGGCGGTATTCGGTTCAGAAAGCATCGAACTCGCAAAGTAACAAAAACGCCTTCAGCGACCGCAGGGGAGACTCGGCGGTCTTTTTTTATGTCAAGACATTGCCAAAGCTGCCTGCATAAAGTAGACTTCAATTCCGTTATATAGTATTATTAGACGCCGGAAGGTGGAAAGCCAAAGTGGCTGCACCGATGCGTAAACTGCCTGGCTTGCTATAACTTCTGCCCTGAGGGTGCAATTGATCAATATGAAAAAGAAGAAAATCAAAGAAAAATGGAACCCTGAAACGTGTCCGTGCAAAAAGAAAAACTGTCCGCGATATAAAAAGTGCGAGGAGTGCAAACAATACCACGGCTCGCACGACAGGCCGCCGTACTGCGAGAGGTAACTGATTCACCGTTTTTAGCTCTTCTATTTGCTATTTGAGTTCAATATCTCAAGCGCTTCGACAAAACGCTGATAATGCACGATTTCACGCTCTTTAAGGAACTCAAGGGGTTCTGTGAAGCTTTTGTCGTCGCTCATCGAGATCAGTCTCTCATACTGAGCGCGTTCACGGCTTTCCATTGCCATGTCAAACGCGATGTCGGTGGCCGGGTCGCCCGAGGAAACGGTGAAGCTTGCGCTCCAAGGATGGCCCTCGCTGTCTGCCGCGAACAGGCTGCGGCGGCGCGCCGCGTACCAGCTATCCAATCCCGCTTTTTCCAGCTCCTGTGAAGATGCACCCTGAAAAGACTGCGTGATCATGCTTGCGATGACCTCCATATGGGCAAGCTCCTCTGTGCCGATATCTGTTAGCAGTGCTTTGAGCGCGCCGGACGGCATGGTATAGCGCTGGTTCAAATATGTCATTGCCGCAGTTAGCTCGGAGGCGCTTCCCGCATACGGCTCCAGAAGCAGACGAGCCATACGCAGATCCGGCTTCGATATTTTTACGGGATACAACAGTCTCTTTTCATAATTCCACATGTGCGTCTCCTTTGTGTCTTGCTTTATTTGTATGCACAGGGTTTTTAATCAATGAAATTTATGAACGAAACGTAAATATGACACTCTCGCTGATTGTTAAAAAAGGCGGCGCATGGTAATATTATTCACTGGGGAGACGAACATGTTCGGATATGTGCAGCCATTAAAGCCTGAGCTCAAGGTCAAGGAGTATGAGGCGTTTAAAGGCTACTATTGCGGCCTGTGCAAGGCGATAGGACAAAACTATACACATGGCGCTCGATTTATGCTAAACTACGACTGCGCCGTGCTTCTTATACTGCTTTCGTCAATGAGCGATGCTGTTCCCGAGGTTAACAAGGAAGCATGCATTGCGAATCCGTTCAAAAAGAAGCTCATCGTTCATTCCGAACAGGCTGAATACGCGGCGGCGATCAATGTGATGCTGGGCTATGCCAAGATTGACGATACTGCGATAGACGATAATAAGCTATACGCGCGCATACTCTCGCTGCTATTCCGGCGGGTGAGCCGCAAAGCCACAAAAAACCACAGGGAGCTGGCGGCGCAGTTCGCCGAAAGACTTGCGGGGCTGCATACGCTGGAGAAGCAGGGCTGCGGGGATATCGACGCTATATCAAATGAGTTTGCTCAGCTGCTGGCTGCGGTGTTTGCGAACGCGCCGTTTGATTTCTTGGACGAAGCGGCGAAGCGGACGCTGTGGCATTTCGGGTATAACCTCGGGCGCTGGATATATATTGCGGACGCGGTCAGTGATATTGAAAAGGATCACAAGACCAAAAGCTATAACGTTTATCTTCAGCGTGATTTTAAAGACATCGCGGCGCTGCGCGAAGCGATAAAAGAAGAAGCCGCGTTTAATTTGAACATGTCGCTGGCTCAGGCTGTGAATGCCTACGAGCTGCTGGATATAAAAAGAGACAAGCCGCTGCTGGATAACATCATGTATCTGGGGCTTGCGAAAAAAACGGAAGATGTGCTGAAAGGGGATGCCAATGGATCCGTATAAAGTATTGGGGGTCAATCCGAACGCGACGGATGCTGAAATCAAAACAGCGTACAGAAGTCTCGCGAAAAAATACCATCCTGACAAATACAAGGGGCATGATCTGGAAGACCTCGCAGGGGAGAGGCTCAAGGAGATCAACGAAGCCTATGATATGATACAAAAACAGCGCCAATCGAGTGGCGGTGGTTATTCATATGCCGGTGGGGAAAGCTCCGGCGGCGGCTATTCAGGCTCGCCGCAGTTTGCGGATATTCGCATGGCCATACAGCGCGGCGATTTGACGCGCGCGGACGCGATGCTGGACGCGATATCAAGCAGACCGGCGGAGTGGCACTACCTCAAAGGCATGGTGCTGCTCAAAAAAGGCTGGTACGACGGGGCCCGTCAGCATTTTTCCACGGCAGCTGGCATGGAGCCCGGCAATGTCGAATACGCCAACGCCTACAACACTGTCAACAGAAGCGCCAGCGGTTACGGCCAGACGTTTTACGGCGGAAGACGGGGCGCGAACGACGCCAACGTCTGCAACATTTGCGGCGGGCTGCTCTGCGCAGACTGCTGCTGTGAATGCATGGGCGGAGACTGCATACCCTGCTGCTGATGTTCTAGGATAGGGAGGTTTTTTTATGCCGCGTTTTCACCGTACCGCACACCGGGTCAGCCTAACGGCCATGTTTGCATCCATGTCGCTGTTGTTCTTGTACTTGGCTTCTGTTTTGCCGACGGGGCGCATCGCGATGTATTTTCTGAGCTCAATCTTCATAATGGGGCTGGTGATAGAGGAAGAAATCGGCCTTGCTGTTCTCATGTATATTGGAGTGTCCCTGATGTCGCTGCTGTTGATGCCAAATATCATTCGGGTGCTTCCTTATGTGATTTTCTTTGGACATTACGGCATCGGTAAGTACTATATTCAAACACGCATTAAAGACAAGGTGGCGGCATACATCGTCAAGCTGCTCTATTATAATGTGGCACTTGGGCTCGTTTACCTGCTTGCCCAGCAGATCATCTATGAGGATGTATTAAGCACAGGTGTGGCTTTTTGGCTTTTCGTGGTGCTGGCGGAGGTGGCGTTCGTGATTTATGATTTTCTGTATGATAAGGTCACCTCGTACTACTTCAACAATTTGCGGCGCTTGCTTATGAAAAACTAGTTTTCCATCGGAAGATTAGCGTGCCCATCAGCACGCTTCAGAGTGTCAAATAAGTTACTTATGTCACTCCGATTGAGCGTCAGCGATCGACTCCGTAGTGGATTGAAATCCCCTTCAACAAAGCATTTTTCATGGGATTCCAGTCCACTACCGTAGTCGACAGGCTCGGAACGACAAAATAGAATTTATTGACGGATTGTGGCGTGCCCATGTCGGCACGTCTTTTTGTGTGCCTATTTTAGGCGAAGAGAATATTTCTATGCATAATTCCATAATATAAAGCTTACTTGGAATTGACAGGACTAGATATTTTTTAAGGTTATTTACAAACAATATTAATAAGAAACAGGAAGGTTAAGATCATGCCAAACTTTGCAAATCCATTTCAGGGAAATGTGAATCGTAAGCTGACCAAGGAAGAACTGATTCAAGCCATTCGCTTAGACATCGCGGGGGAGCTGGAAGCCATTTATGTGTACGACGCCCATGTGATTGCCACCGACGATCCGGTGGCCAAAAAAGTGATTGCGGATATCAGAGATGAAGAAAAAGCCCATGTGGGCGAGCTGATGACGCTGCTGCGGCATCTTGACCCGCAGGAGGCCGCGCATTTTATCTCGGGGGAGAACGAAGTCAAAGAGATGCTTGAGGAATTGGGAATCGCAGGGCGAGCGCCTGAACCCGACAAGCCCGCCTTTACTGTGGGCAGTTTAATCAAAGAATAAGGAAGGGGAAGTATGGACTACTTATCGAGGGAGAGCGCCCCGTTTTCGGGCAAGATATGGAATCAAATTGATGAAACAGTGGTCGCTGCGGCACGCAAAATATTGACAGGCAGACGGTTCGTCGATATCTACGGCCCCTTGGGCGCACAGACGTTAAGCGTCCCCGTGGACGACCTAAACCGAAAATCTGCCGTGGAAAACGACGGCATTATGACAAAGACAGGCGGAAGAGCCTACAAAGAGCTGCCGCTTATCTACAGCGACGCGACGCTTTATTGGCGTGATATGGAAAACAGTATAAAGTCGGATCGTCCGCTGGATTTAACCACGGTCGTGGAGGCTACCGCGCTGTGCGCGAAAAAAGAGGATGAGCTTATATTCTTTGGCAGCAAAGCGTTTGGATACGACGGTCTGTTCACGGCCAAAGGCGCTGCGCATTTGAAGAGAACAGATTGGAAAACGGGAGAGAATCCATTTTCGGATGTGGCCAAGGGCGTTGAAACGCTGGTGGAAAAGGGCATTTGGGGCCGCACGGCGCTCATCGTGAGCCCGAATCTTTATACACAGATGCAGCGCATCCAGCCCGGAACGGGACGCATGGAAATCGACCGCGTGAGTGCGCTTGTCGATGGACATCTGTACCGGACGCCTGTGCTCGGCATAGACAAAGCGGTGCTTGTATGCTCGGATGCGCAATATATCGATCTTGCGGTGGGGCAGGATTTCGTGGCCTCTTATCTTGAACTCAAGGAATTGAACCACGTGCTGCGTATCATTGAAACGGCAATGCCGCGCATCAAACGCAGTGACGCGATCGTTGTATTTGACTGATAACATTAAAGACACAAGAAAAGCGTTGAAATATAAACTGGCGGAAAACCGCAGGTTTTTCGACAAGCAAAAAAGCCCTGACTGGCTTCAAATGAAGCCGATCGGGCTTTGTTTTGCTTGTGTAGAAAGCGTCTATTGTTCTTCGCTCACGCTTTGCACGATATAATAGCCGTTTTTAACGGTGATATCAAACTCCTGTGCCACGCTTTGCATATTGCCGCCTTCGTCCTGCATTGAAAGCGTCATTTTGGAGATCACCTTGGTATTTTTGTAATACTCAAAATCGGTGACCATCGTGGACACCAATGCGTTTTGATCGATAAAATTCAAAATGTCCTGAGCGCTGCTCTGATGTGTGAGGCCGGCCTCCTTGGCAAGCGCGATCGTATTCTCATCAAATTGGTATATGACCTCAGATGCGATGCGCCCGTTTTTCAACTCTCTCACTGTCACCATCACAAACTGATTGGTCTCCCCGGTGGCGAGCTCAGGAATATACGTGGCTTCAAGCTGTTTGTCCCCGGTGAAATAAAGCACAAGCTTGTAATCGGTCGGCTCCTGCGTGTCAGACGAATAGTATTTGAACGGATAAACAACCTTTTCTGGCGTATATTCGATGGCAGACAGATCATCCACGCCTCGGGAATATCCCAGCGCGTCAGTTTCGGTATCGTAATGGTAGATACGCACAGGTGTGCCGTACTTGTCTTCCAGAATGCCCGGATTGTCGGGAATGCGTACGAGAAAAACGTCATCCTGTCCCGATTCGTTTGTGGCTTCCTGACGGTATTCATGCATTTTGAAGCTTCCGTCTGCACCCGTTTCTTTAACGAGTACGCTTGTATCGTCGTAATAGGTGAGCAGGTTCATGCCTTCAGCAATCTGCACGACACCCAGCACGTGGCCCTCACTGTTTTGAATACTGTAAAGCCCGTCTTCGGTGACGAGGTTTTTTAGCGTTTCCGGACGCGTGTCCAGAGGAATGCGAAGGGTAAGCGGCAGCACCACCGCCGCTGCGATCACAAGCGCGGTTGCCGCCAGCTTAAAGATTGTCTTTGCGGCCAGCGCGCGGCTGCGCTTCTTGAAATTCTGTCTGGCAATACTGCGGCCTGTCTTGCCATCCACGGCTTTTGAGTCCTCACAGACTTCACATACGGCTTCGTAGTGAGAGCCAAGCGGAATGAGATTCATAAAGAATACGACAAAAAAACGGGTGATCTTGTAAAAATGATATGTATAGCTGCCTTTACACGCGCTGCATTTTTCGCTGCTGAATGCGCCAAGATCGGTGCTGACTTCTCTTGTGCCAAATATCATAAGCGTCTCCTGTCTTTTTTACTCATTATATCATACATTTTCATCTGTATGGATGAATAAAAATTAAACAAAGGACCATAAAGGAGTGAATTATGCCGCTGTATCCCATGCGATTTGCGTTTACACCCGGCCAGAACGAGAGAATAGAGGCTGTGGTGACCGTACCCAAAGAGCTTCGATCTATCGTTCATGGTACCGTTTTTGATCTTGACGGGCAGCATATCCCCGATGCTGTCGTGCGGCTTTTCGTATGCAGCGAAGACAAGCTTGAATCCGTAGCGGACACATTTACGGACAGCGACGGCGAGTTCGTATTCGGACCTGTTGAAACGGAGAAAAATTATGTGGTTAAAGTTTATGTGAACGGGGTTACATTACGCGAAATCACCATCAAACCGAGAAGAAAGCGGTCAAAAGTATGATGGTATCCGAAAACCATTGTTGTAAAATATAGCGGCTGTATATATACTATAAATAAATAGTATATAATGGAGTTGTCACCAATCCTGTGAAAATCATTCGATCAGCCGTCTGGCTGCTTTTTACTGTAATGATGCTATTGTTTCCTTTTGCTGCGTTCTGCGCCAACGCGGTTCCGGAGGAAGTGCTTTTTGCACGCGCCGGATTGGTGCGCGTTTGCTGCGAAAAGGAAGATGGCAGCGCCGTCTTGGGGACAGGCTTTGCCGTGGGTCAGGACGAGCCGGTTATGTTTATCGTGACCAACCGTCATGTCACACAGGACAGCAAAGACATCTCAGTGCTGTGCGCGGATGCGCTAAAGGTTGGTGCCTCTGTTTACCTGGAAAACGAGAATACTGATTTATGCGTGCTCAAGCTGTCCACCCCCCTTCACGGAATTAAACCGCTTGTGCTGGAGGATGCAAAGGCCGCCAAGGCGGGTGACGCGATTTATGCGCTTGGTTTTCCTCTCGCGTCAGACGTCATTTCCATTGATATCGGTGCGTCTGCCGAGGACGTGACTGTGACAGACGGCATTGTCAGCGCTGAAAAAACGGGAAAGCTTAAGGAGGATGGTGCGTCGGTCACGCTTTTGCAGGTTAATGCGTCGCTGAGCGGCGGGAATTCGGGCGGGCCGTTGCTAAATGGAAACGGACACGTGGTGGGTGTGAATACGCTCGCGGTGCTTGATGCGCAGGATATCAACGCGGCGTTAAGCGCAGATGCGCTCACAAGTATGCTGAGCGCCGCTGGTATCGGCTATCAAAGCGCCTCGGAGCAAGCTGCGACACATACAATAACGACCATTTTCATAGTAGCGGCAGGAACGGTGATCATCGCTGCAGGTATAATATTTCTGCTGAAGCGTAAAAAGAGAACCAAAAACGATTTGACCGAAATTCATCATAACCCAATGGGGCAGATTGAAGATGAGCTGCAGGCCATATTGCCTGTTGTGGAGCAGGTGCGCGAGCAGCACAAAAAAGGCCGCTTTGGTCTGGATATTTGCCCGCAGAATATTGTCATGTCTAAAAAAGGTGCCTTGCTGCGTGTGAAAAGCATAAGGCTGAGCGCAGGAGGAGGAATCACTCCGTGTCCCGGTTATTCGGCGCCCGAATGGTATACGGGCGGTGCAGTGGGGCCATGGTCGGATGTTTACGCGGTCAGTGCGCTCGTATATAAAGCCATGACAGGGCGCAAACTGCCGGCCGCCTTTGAGCGCGGCCCTGACGAGACGTTGTTTAATGGCTTGATTGAAAAATATCAAGCGCTGGCAGATGCAATATCACAAGGGCTATTCCTTGATATATCGCGCAGGCTGATATCTTTGGATACGCTTTCTGTACAGATTCAAGCGTGTCTGATTGGGCATCGCCCTGCGCACGCGGCAACGAAGAATGATGCCTTATCCAAGGCAAGTCAAATACAAAATACACCTGTTGTCTCGCAGCAGGTTGTTAAGCCTGCGAAACTAAGCGGTAAAAAGAGAATGGCTGTGGTGAGCGTCTTGGTTGGCGCGCTGCTGCTGGGCGGCACATGGCTTGTCAATGAGGTCAACTATGCGCAGGCGGTCACTCATGTTGAATCGGGCGCGTATTCACAGGCGCAGCGGAGTCTTAAAGGTGTGTTTGCGTTCTATGGAGATGCCACGCAATTATCGCAATACGCAGACGCTGGGCTGAAGCTGGAAAGCGGTGAATACGATGCGGCGGCACGCCTTTTCTCTGGGCTCAGGCATTACCGTCATGCATCCGAGATGGTTAGCGAAGCTTATTATCGCCATGCACAGTACCTGATGCAAAAAGGCAGTTATACAGATGCTGAGACGCTGCTCGATACGATCGGCGGCTACAAGGACGCGGCGCAAATGAAAACTGAGATTATGTATCAAAACGCGTGCACTTACTTTGATGCAGGTCTTTATCTTTCCGCGCTTGAAGTGTTTAAGGCCATTGATCCGTACAATGATTCGGCGGCACGTATCGACGAATCGAAGGCCAAGCTCTATGAAGCGGGGCTTTACGCCATAAGCACCGGGGAAATGGACATAGCCGCATCGAATTTTGCGGCCGCTTCCGGGTTTAAACAGTCGGATGCTTATGTCCGGATATGTGGTCTGCTGACGGGTTCGCAGAGCGGCAGCGTGTTCACGAAGGAGGATTACAACGCATTTCTAGGCTTGGCGGATATGATGGATATCACACCGTATTTGACTTCCGACGCGCTGATTACGCACTATCTATGCGGAAGCTGGCAGGACGACGCTGACAATTTGTTCCTCATGGATGCTGACGGCAACATTCAATACAATCTGCCGGGCATCGATGGCGCCGCCTACAGCTTTCGGGACGGCGTGCTATGTATCACACAAAGCGACGGCACAGAAGCCCCGATGTTCGGATTCTCGTGTGTTGATTTGAACACGGTCGCGCTCTATTGTTATGAGGACGGTATGACGTATATTCTCGCGCGGCAGTTATAGCATATTGGTCTTTTAGGTAAGGCATTATTATCATCATGTAAAAGGGCACATCGATATACCTTCGTTTTTATTTTACTTTGGAAGCGCCCCCTTTTCTGTTATAATACATAACCAAGGGTTCTTTTTAATATTGCATCAAGGGATATCCGCTGCGCGCGGATTTGCTTACGTTAATCAGATTAAGGAGAGGACAATGAAACAATTCACCATCGTTTTGGACGGCATTGCGGACAGGCCGCAGGAAAAGCTGAATGGAAAAACGCCCATGGAGGCAGCCAATACACCGGGGCTGGACGCACTTTTTGCGAATTCCATACAGGGCACGGTGCGCACCATACCTGAAGGAATGGAGATTGGCAGCGCCGTGGCGAATATGAATCTGCTCGGGTATGATCCCGCGAAAACATACAGGGGTCGCGCGGTTATCGAAGCGGCGGGCGCAGGGCTGCCCGTGAAGCAGGGAGCGCTTTATGTGCGCTGCAACTTCGTGACGCTGGTAGGCAATGATTTTGAAAACAGCGTGATGCAGAGCTACAGTGCGCACGATATCGAGACACATCTGTCGCGTCCGCTTGTGGAGCGGCTTAACAAAGAGGTGTTTCATGCGCCGTTTGAGCTGATCAACATCGACACATTCCGCAACATACTCGTGGTGGATGGTGCGGCAGAGATCGCGCCGGCGCTTAAGTTCATGCCCGCTCATGATATGATCGGCGGTAAGGTGGCTGATTACCTGAAGGACAGCGAGGTCATGCAGCCGTATTTTGATATGATGCGCAAGGCCTACGAGGTGCTCAAGGAGAACAACGACACCAAGGCCAACGCGATATGGTTCTGGGGCGCGTCGTACGCGCCTGAGTTTGAAGCGCCCCCTGCCGGACGCCGCGTGGTGCTGGCTGAAACGTCGCTGATGCGCGGTATTTCCGCGCTTTCGGGCACAGATTGCATCACGACGCCTGAGGACAACGGCTTTGTGGCGTTTCTGAAGGACAAGACGAATACCGCGCTGAAAGCGCTTGATGATTATGATTATGCGTACATTCATATACAGAAGCTTGACGATCTTTCGCATGAGCTTCAGCCCGTGGAAAAGATGCATGCGATCGAATTGATTGACGAGCATTTTATCCGCCCATTCTTTGCTCAGATGAAGAAGCCGTACAGCGCTTTCGTTGTGTCCGATCACTATACGTTTTCAGACAGCGGCGGTCATGGTGGCGAGCCTGCGCCGTTTATGCTGCTGGGGCATGGAGAAAGCGGAAAGGAAGGGCGTTATACCGAACAATGCTGCCGCGACGCGCAGTTCAGCGTTTCGGCGCCGGAGCTTGTTGCGCTGCAACGCAAAGAATAGGAGGCGTTCATGGGCTTTGAATTCTATACCGCACCGCGTATCGTGTTTGAAAGTGGTGCTATAAAAAAACTGCCGTCGATATGCGCGGGGTTTGGCAAGCACTACCTGGTTGTGACTGGCGGTAATTCGCTGCGTCGATCGGGCGTGCTGGATACGCTGTTAAACGATATGGAAAAGGCGGGCATCAAATGCACCGTGTTTGACAGTGTGATGGGAGAGCCGACGCCCGAAACGGTGGACGCAGCCGTACAGTGCGGCATTCGTGCGAGCGTGAATGCGGTTCTGGGTATCGGGGGCGGCAGTGCGATGGATACGGCTAAGGCTGCCGCAGGCGTGATTTCCAACGGCGGCAGCGTCCGCGGGTTTCTGGAAGGCGTGGGTACCGGTGCGAAGATTATTGCCGATCCACTGCCTTTTATCGCTGTGCCGACCACGGCTGGCACCGGCACGGAAGTGACGAAAAACGCGGTCGTGATGTCTGCCAAGGATAAATTCAAGGTGAGCATGCGCGACGAGCGGCTGCTTGCGCGTGTGGCGCTTGTGGACCCGGCGCTGACAGTGCCTGTACCGCCAAACGTGACGGCGGCGTCCGGCATGGATGCAGTCTGCCAGCTCATCGAAAGCCTGACCACGCGGCAGGCCAACGATTTCTGTGACGCAATGGCGCTTTATCACGCACCGCGCGCCATGAACGCGCTGCGGCGTGTATACGCCGACGGCAGCGACCATAAAGCGCGTGAAACGATGTCTCTTGCGGCGCTGGTTAGCGGCATGTGCCTTGCTAACGCAGGGCTGGGCGCGGCGCATGGTATCGGCGCGGGATTGGGTGCGGTGCTGGGTGTGACACACGGCGTGGCCTGCGGTATGCTGCTGCCGCATGTGATGCGCTATAACATTGAGCATGGTGTGACGAAATATGCGGCGCTTGCGGATTCTGTATGCAATAGGACGTTTGCAAACGAGTTGGATGCGGCGCTCACTGTGTCGGAGGCTGTCGCGGCGCTTTGCGCCGATGTGGGGCTGCCCGCCCGCCTTGGCGAGCTGGGCGTCACGGCGGACATGGCGGAGGAGCTTGCAGCTGCGTCAATGGGTTCTTCAATGAGTAAAAATCCGGTCGCATTCACACAAGAGGAATGCGCAAAATTCATACTGTCACTCATATAACATGATTGCCCCGGCATATTCTTTAACGGGGTGATGCATATGGAAATGCTGACGGTTCATAATTTAAAGCGCACGGACAGGCTCGAAATGCTCAGCGTACAATACCGTGTGCCGGTGTGCATGATTATGCGCGCCAACGGCATCAAAACCGTAAAGGATTTCGAGCGGTGCCGAAAGATCAACATACCGCGCCAGTGCTATTGCAACCGGTGCGAAGGCGAGGAAAAAACCGACTGGAAGATATACATAGTGATGCCGGAAGATACGCTGCTTAGCATTGCGCGGCATCACGGCGTAACCATGAATATACTTAAAAAGGCCAACAACTTAAGTGACCCCGGGAGCATCCGTGAAGGGGATAAACTCAGCATCCCGATACTGTCAGGTGAGATTTACTCGGTGCGTGAGGGCGAGACGATAGAGACCATTGCGCGAGAGCGCGGCATACTGGTGCGCCGCATTCGCGAGAAGAACGGCCTTGGCCCAAAGGAGCCGATTTACCCGGGCATGCAGCTGCTTCTTGACTGACGGTGGGTATATCAAACAATTGTGTTTGTATTTTCCGTGTGGTAAAATACAAGCGTGGAGGGTGTTTATGGATGGCCAATTGATTTCTATTCTTGTGCTGATTATCGATCTTGCGCTGGGTGTTGTGTTCTGTTTCTTCGGCAACAGATGGCTCAAGGTGATTCTCGCGATATATGGCTTTGCGGCAGGATTTCTGCTCGCGAATACGTTGCTCCCCATATTTATGTCGCTTGGCGATACCACGCTGTTGTTGGCCAGCCTTGGCGCGGGCATCGTGGTTGCGCTGCTTTTTGTGTTTCTGCTGTATTTCGGCGTATTCTGCATCGGCTTTGGCGGCGGTCTGCTGCTTTGTTTGCTGTTGATCAATGTGCTGGAATTAAATATTTTAAGCTGGTATGTCTATCTTCCGGCGCTTGTTATATGCTGCTTGCTGGGCGCGCTGACGCTCAACCACAAGCGCATATTCATCGCGATATTCACATCGTTTATCGGCGCTTCGGCGCTTGCGCAGTTTGTGGACTCAATCGTGGGCGGAATACGGACGCAGTCGCTCGTGCTTTATGACCCGCAGGCCACATACAGCGCATATTCGTCAACGGTATATCTTGCGGCTCTTGGGGTACTATTCGTCGGCGGCCTGGTTGTGCAGCTGTCCAGCAAAAAACGTTAACGGGGGAAAAGAGCATGAATTCATCTCTTGTGATATTGATCTGTGGCTGTGCGGCGCTGATAGTGAGTTTGCTGCATTGCTTTTTTGGGTACAAGCTTGCGAGGTTTTTACTGCCGTTCAGCGGGCTTGTCTTGTTTGAAGGACTGCTTTATCTTTTCGTATACGACCACCTGCGACTCGATGCGATGAGCACATGGCTATTTTTCGTGGGCAGCGCTATCTCGATTTATCTGATATTGTTCTTCTTCAAACGTTTTGCGAGCTTTTTTGCGGGACTTGCCGCGGGCGGCACATTTGCCGCTTTTGTCGTCCATGCCTTGGGCGTGCAGAATATGCCGCTTATTTATCCCATATGCCTCACAGTCTCGGTTGTCGCGGCTCTGCTGACGGTGGCGTATCAGCGTATCGGAACAGTGATTACCACTGCCGTTCTCGGCGGATGCGGCGCGGCATATATCGGGTTATACCTGTATCTCGTGGGGGTTGATGCGGCAAGCATCGTCGCATATAGCAATTTGCTTATCCCGTTTGAATATTTCATCACTTCCAATGCATATCTGATTGGCGGTGTCGCGTTGGTGCTGATGGGGCTCGGGATCTTCGTCCAGTTTTACTGGACGGCGAACAGGCAACTGCTTTCTAACCGTTTGGATGATGACAGAAGCTTTCGGGTGCGAAAGAGAAACGAGTTTGCGGACAGCATCTAATTTAAGCATAAAAGAAGTTTAAGCGCATCGGGTTTTCGATGCGCTTTTATGATACGGTGATGGAATATGTTCTCTTATACGGAACAATTGTTTTTTGAGTATAAATAGTTGTATAGGCCAAAATGTCGCAGTTCGTCAGTGATGATCTCAGTCAGCATGTTGATGTGGCGTCTGTCCAGCATGGCAAACAGTATTTGTCTGTATTTTATGACGGCGTTCTGTTCACCGAGCAGTGCCTGAAGCAGCCCCGCACAGTAGGACGCTGGCTGCTCGAAGCTGACTTCCTCGGACCCTGGCAGCGTTTTGCCTGTCAATTCATTGTAAATACGTCGGAACAAACCGAAATGCTTGATTTCGTTGTCTCGAATGCCCATAATGATCTTTTTGTCCTCCATGCTGGGTGCTTCCGATATCAGAAATTCATAAAACTTTCTGTCCTCAGCTTCACCGAGAACCGCTTGCTTTATAAGATTCAAGGCTTCAGGCAGCGCGGCTTGTGGATCGTAAGGATCGTTGAGTTTGGGATCCATCATCTTCGGCTGTCTTTGTATACTCTTTGCTATATATGGAAAGTCTCCCGTCATTTCAAAACGGTGTTCTGGTGAACCATAAGTCGGAATGGAATATGGCAAATTTCCACCTCCTTAGATTATCTGTTTTATATATAACTATGCATATAATCAGCCATCTGTTCGATATCAATAGACTTTGAATCGCTTATATTATATTAATAGTAGAGCCTTTGGTATCTATCGAGAATTTTTACTGCCAGACTTTCGGATAATCTATATTGACAAACCACTAATCTTGTCATACCATAAAGCCTACTAAAAAACTCGGAATTTTGGAGGAGCAAGTGATCATTTCCACAAAGGGCCGCTACGGCCTTCGTGCGATGTTTGAGCTCGCCAAGGCATGGGGCAGCGGACCGCTGAGCCTGCGGCAAATCGCGGCACAGCAGGCTTTGAGCGAACAGTATCTGGAACAGATATTTCCGATGCTCAAAAGCGCGGGGCTTGTGGGGAGCACGCGCGGCGCTGGCGGCGGCTATGTTTTGAGATATGAACCCAAGGATATTTCAGTGGGCAGCGTGCTCACGGCGCTCGAGGGAGAGCTGGCTCCGGCGGAATGCGTAGGCGGCGGCACGGATTGCGAAAACGCCAACGCATGCACCGCGCACGCGATATGGCAGCGTATTTATGACGGTATCAGTGCAGTGGTGGAAGGCATATCCTTACAGGATATGCTTGACGATGATAAAAGGCTTGCGGAGCAGCGTCCGCAGGCAAAAAATATAAGGTGCTAATTATGGGGATATATTTGGATCATGCCGCAACCACGCATACAGACAAGCGCGTGCTAGACATTATGCGGCCGTTTTTTGAGGAGACGTACGGCAATGCGTCCAGCCTGCACAGCTTTGGGCGCGCGGCGGACAAGGCCGTCATGAAAGCGCGTGAGCAGACAGCGGCGGTTATCGGCGCGAAGGCGGAGGAAATCTATTTCACGTCGGGCGGTACTGAGAGCGACAATTGGGCGCTAAAGGGCATCGCGGAGCTTGCGGGCAAGGGGCATATCATTACGACGTCTATCGAGCACCACGCTGTGCTGGATACATGCGACTATTTAAAGTCGCGCGGGCTCGATGTCACGTTCCTGCCGGTCGATGAGATGGGTCGTGTGAGCGCAAAAACCGTGGAGGAGGCTCTTCGGCCCGATACCATACTTATCAGCATCATGTTTGCCAACAATGAAACAGGGGTGTTGATGCCAATTGCACAAATCGGCAAACTGGCGCGCGAGAACGACATTCTGTTTCACACAGACGCGGTACAAGCCGTGGGTCATGTGCCCATCGACGTGAATGAGTTGGATATTGATCTGTTGTCCATGAGTGCACATAAGTTTTATGGTCCCAAGGGTATCGGCGCGCTTTATGT
Organism: Bacillota bacterium; assembly: GCA_023391105.1. Lineage (GTDB taxonomy): Bacteria > Bacillota > Clostridia > Christensenellales > SZUA-584 > SZUA-584. Next base: position 55,438 of record JAEWBO010000040.1, on the reverse strand, counting down.
GCGGCAGGGTGTCAACGTCGGGCGCTTTTTGCACGGCGGCGCGCAGGAAAGAGGCTCTCGTGCGGGAACGCTGAACACACCGGGTATCGTGGGTCTGGGCGCGGCGGCGGAGCTTGCGGCACGAACCATGCAGGAAAACGAAAAACACGAACGTATGCTGGCGAACCGGCTCGCGAACGGTCTTTCGGTGCTGCCCGAGACACGGCTCAACGGCGGTGAGGCAGAGCGGCTGCCGGGGCACGTTAATGTGACGTTCGGCGGCATTGAGGCGGAAGCGCTCATGACGTTTCTTGATCTGGAAGGCATTGCGGTATCCACAGGCTCCGCTTGCTCATCAAGTTCTCTCAAGCCTTCATATGTGCTGCGGGCGATGGGTCTTTCTATCGAAGATGCTCGTGGGTCGCTGCGAATGAGCATCGGACGGGATAACAACGTGGAGCAGATTGATACGGTCATACAAAAGACAAAAGCCGCGGTGGAAAGGCTTCAGGCATTATCGCCGCTTTTCGCACAGCGTAAAGGAGGCAAAAAGAATGTATAATGAGAAAGTGCTGGCGCATTTTAAAGATCCGCACAACGTAGGCGAGATGGAGAATCCAGACGGATATGCCGAAGTGGGAAGCAGCGAATGCGGTGATACCATGTCGATGTATTTAAGGGTTCGAGACGGTCGAATAACCGATATCAAATACAAAACGTATGGCTGCTGTGCAGCCATCGCATCGTCCAGTATCGCAACGGATATGGTGAAGGGCAGAACAATTGAGGAGGCTGAGGCGCTCTCCAAGGCGGACATCGTGGCAGAGCTGGGCGGTCTGCCCGAGCAAAAGGTACACTGCTCACTGATGGTCGAAGATGCGATAAAAGCCGCAATTGTGGATTACAAATCGAGAAAATAGAATATTATGGTACTAACTTTATGACATCGGCTTAAATATGTTTGCCACTTCTTGAGCAAAATACAAGTAGCAAGAACTGCTTGAAAGGAGTGTGACAGATGAGAGTCAATTTGCTGGTGGGCATGATTGTGGGCGGTGCAATCGGTGCGGCTGCCACGATGGTCGCGATGCCGTATTTTCAGCCTCGGATGAATCGTATAATTCGCCAAGGGCGCAGAGCGATTAACAACCATATGGACAAGATGACGGAACCGGGAAGCTAAGCGGCAAAAGAATGTTTTATATTTTGAGGAAGTATAAACGGGAGCAATTTGTCAAAGCCGGCTTAAATGGCCGGCTTTGTGATATTCGTTGTGTTCTGCATAACAATCATGACGAATATGTGATACAACTATGACGATTATTAAAGTTTACCAAATGTTTGCGCATTGCGTTTGAAAAGCGCCCATACATGGTATATAATAAGCATAAAGCAAGGGGGTGCCACTCGTGTCCAGATTTGATGAAACAATGAAATTTTCGCTGTCGAAGGAGCTTGATAATCCGCAAAGAGAAGTGATCTGGCTTGTTTGTGATGCACTCAAAGATAAGGGCTACGATCCTGTGAATCAGATTGTGGGGTATATCATTTCGGGTGATCCCACTTATATTACAAGCTATAAAAATGCAAGGTCTTTGATTAAGCGCGTGGAACGGGACGAGCTTTTAGAAGAGTTCGTCAAGGTATACATTGATAACATGCAAAAGGCGGAAGACTGATTTGCTTATGAAGCGAATTTTTGCTTGGTCACATAATATCGCGTATTTGGGTTAAGCTCTGTTTTGAGTTTGACCTTTTTAAATTGCATAAAGGGGAAATAATGGAAAGAATTTTAGGGTTGGATATCGGCGAAAAACGCATTGGTATCGCCGTTTCGGACGCGCTTGGCATGACGGCGCAGGGAGTGGAAACGTATGCACGCAAGGGTGAAGGTGACGCGGCATACATCGCAAACAAAGCGCGCGAGCTGGGAGTATCAAAAATTGTAGCGGGATTGCCACTTAACATGAACGGGAGCGAAGGACCGGCGGTATTAAACGTTCGTGCCTTTATGGCTGAGGTGGAAGCGTTGGGCTTGCCCGTCGTCTTTCAGGACGAGCGGCTGACGACGGTGAGCGCGGAGCGTATGCTTATCGAGGCGGATGTGTCTCGCAAAAAGCGCCGTCAGGTTGTCGATAAATTGGCGGCTGTGTATATTTTGAGCGCTTATCTTGACACGCACAGGGCGTGATGCCATACTGGGTCTGCTGCAGCGTATAAAATGATGCGCGGCTTATCATAATAAAGAATGCCGGTTTTGGCAAAGGAGACAATAATGGACGAAGAAAATGTGGTCATACTCACTGATGAAGATGGCAAAGACATACGCTTTTTGCACATCATGACGTTCGATTTTGAAGATAGCTTTTTTGTGGCATTGACACCCGAGGAAGATATGGAAGACATCGAGAACGGTGAAGTGCTGCTGATGGAAATACTTGAGGACGAGGACGGCAACGATTGCTACGTGCCTATCGAGAACGAAGACCGCCTCGACCAAGTATGGGAAGAGTTTGAGCGCCTTTATTACGAAGACGATGATGAAGAAGGCGACAAAGAAAGAGATGAAAGTGACGAAGAGAAGCAAGATTAAGCGAAAGGGTTGATAGCTGTGCCGTATGTGTTCTTAGCGCTGACAGGCATCTTTGCTTGTATTTATGCGTTTGTTCGGCACAGTGGTAAGCTTTCAAGCCGAGTTTTTTTTAAGACGACAGCCAGCGTCATGTTTGTGCTGATGGCTGTGAGCCTGCAAACGGGCGCGGAAGAACCGTATTTCTCTCTGATTCTCATCGGCCTTTGCCTCGCCCTTACCGGTGATGTGCTATTGATATTTACAGACCGTTCTTCAAGCTTTTTGGCTTGGGGGATGGTCTGTTTTCTGTTCACACATCTTTTTTATATCGCGGCGCTTTTTACAAGAGTGCCCTTGTCTGTTTATGACGCCGCTTTTTTTGCGGCATTCCTCGTGCTTGCGGCAATCACTTTTTGTTTGCGCGGCGTGCGTTTTAAAAAGCTTCATCCGGCTGTTTATATTTACGCTGCGGTGCTTTGCGCAATGGCTGCACGCGCTTTTTCCACGCTTTTTTCACCGCAGGCTGGCGACACTTTTGCAATTCTTATCGCGATTGGTGGCGGGCTTTTTCTTGTCTCCGATGTACTGCTCGCTGCCCAAAGCATCGGCGGCCGTTTATCAAAGGCTTTTGGCATGCTGAGTACGTTTGCCTATTATGGCAGCCAAATACTCTTCGCGTTGAGCGTGGCGCTGTGAGCGACATTTCCTATATAGACAGTTAATAGATTCTATTCCAAAACAAACAGCATGGACTCTGGGAAATAATTATGATAGTATTTACTATGAGTTAACAAAAACTTAACGTAAATATTCATTTTACGTTAGTATTGAATGAAACTATATTCTTCTGTTAACATTATATGCTAAAGGGGACATGCAAAATGCAACAATTATTTGACTTTTTTTTGGTATCGGATTCAATTGAATTAGTGGATGTGATAATAAATATTGCCTGTGCGGCAATAATGTCACAACTGGCATATCTCGTTTTTATCAAGTTTGGGAATACGTTTTCAAATAGAAAGTATTTTGGAAAAATATTTTTACTTATAGCTGTGTGTACCACATTGGTTATCACACTGATAAAAGCCTCGCTTGCGCTTTCGCTTGGGCTTGTGGGCGCACTTTCCATTGTCCGCTTTAGAGCAGCGGTAAAAGAACCTGAAGAGTTGGCTTACACATTCCTTTGTATTGCCATAGGGCTTGGTTTTGGAACAGGCGAGAGGGCTCTGACCTTTGTCGTCAGTATATTGATTTTGGTCATACTTATCATTCGCGGACTATTCAATATCAAAAAATCTCAAAGAGACACTTTTAATTTCAGCGTGATAACTTCGAAAATGGATATTAATGTTGTTGTTGACGTTCTCAGCGAGTATGCATCGAGGATACAACTTCGCAGGTCGGATAATGATGGAAACACGCTCAACGTTCATTTTAATGTTGAGTTTTCGACGGTTGCGCAACTAAAAGAAGCAGTAGACAAATTGAGAAGCATCGATAGCAGCGTAATCACCAGCTTTGTTTCCAACAGCACTCTAGTCTAACGAAGGGACAGCCATGCAGAAAAAGATGTACAAAAAAATAGCAATGGTAAGCGCTTTTGCGATTACCGCGGTTATTGCTGTTGTTATTGTGATTTGTGTTGTTTTTCAATCCTCAGTGAAAGCAAATAATCTTGAGTCTCAAGATACGTTTTCGATGGGGTTGGAAACCACGGTGTTCACAAATCAATCATTGAGCTTTGATAACTGGCTGAAAGCAGATTTTAGTCCTGATGATACTTATCAGCTAAAATTCTACAAGGGTGGAAAGAGCAACAACCTGATTATAAACAGCGGTGCATGGGCAACAGAATCAAATGAGAGTGGGAATAAGGAAATTCTTCATTTGATTCCTGATTATATAGCCTCTGATGGGTATGACAAGGTTACGGTTACGCCAATATTGGGTGACGGTTTCTATGATGTATCGCGCTTTGTGCTTCTTAATGATGTAGGCAAAAGCCAGCAAGAAGATTGTAACGTGATTGACTTTGAAATCAGACAGCTGGAGATAGAGATTGATGAGGAGGATTACGACAAAATAGAGAAGAAAAGAAACGAGGCTATTCAGGTTGGTATTTTACTGACAGAGGATTCCGACAATGTTCAAGCAAATATCAAAGCGGAAGGGACTAAATACAAAGCAGATCTGCGCTTAAAAGGAGATTGGACAGACCATCTGATCGGAGACCAATGGTCTTTTCGTATTGATCTTAAGGGTGATTACTGCATTTATGGATTGCAGAAGTTTTCCATCCAGCCTCCTCAAACCCGTAATTACATTTGGGAATATCTCATCTATGAGATGTACCGTGAACAGGGCGGTGTTGCGCTCCGGTACGATTTTGCGGATGTTTTCGTTAACGATGTTTATAAGGGCGTGTATGCGATTGAGGAATTCATGGAGAAGCGTGTTATTGAGCATTCTCAGAAAAGGGAAGGCCCCATCATTAGAATGAGCGAAGACTTTTTATGGGAGCATTGGGCGAATTATATTGGTGACAAGTCTTTCTCTTATTATCAGGACAATAACGTGAATACTTTTTCCGAAAAGAAGACCACACAGTCATCAAATTTAACAGGATATGCGATGTATGCCATTACGCAGCTGAACAAACTGCGAAGCGGAGAAGCCTCCGTATCAGAAGTCTTTGATATTAATCTATACGCAAGGCTGAATGCCATACTGGATATATTCTCAGCAAGTCATGGGCGTATATGGCATAATATGAGAAACTATTATAACCCTGTTACCGGTCTGATGGAACCAATACCTTTTGATGAGCATGCTTTTAGCGATACTCATGTATTGGCGGATAAAACCAACTACGCAGACTATTTTGGATTCTCTGACAGCGGGGAATACAAAGATTTATATAAGAAATATGTAATGCAATTGGCAAAAGAGTACCCTGAGTTCATCGAGCGGCATCAGACGCAGATTAATCAATATATGACAACGATTAAGCGATTTAATATGGACTTTTATATGGATGTGAATGATGTCAATTATCGTGTTGGAAGACTAGAAAACATGATTGATGTCGTTGATAAACCTCGATTCACGTTGCTGTATGACAATGAGACTGGAAGATACAAGTTGTCAATAACCAACAATAATTTGCTCGGCTTGTATATAACGGATGTATTAAATCCTTCGGGTGAATCAGATACGTTATTGGCTTATTATTTTGATATCAATGATGCTCCAAAAAAAATCGAGGGAGATTCGGTTTTTGAAATCGTGTTACCAAAATATTTTAATACTGAAAAACTACCTGGTATGAAAATTGTCTATCATACGGTGTTTTCCGGAGAATTAGAAGCCAACATTCTATGCGAGGTTGAAGAATAGTTTTGGGTCATATGCCAAATCTAGGTGGAGTTTATTGAGGGAAAAATGGAATTAAGAATTGAAAAAGAAAAACAAATATCCATTTCGGCAAAGCTGATCATTGTGCTGGGAATAGCCATATTCTTAGCAGTTTGCTGTCTTGCTGTTTTATTTGTTAAAGATCACATAAGTTATGTGAGCAATAGAGCAGATGACAGCGAATATACTCACTTCACTGCCGAAATGCTTTCGGAATATAACCCCTATGGATATACAAAAAACTATCTTGCTGTTAGTGAAAGTAAGGGATTCTCTATTGAATTATCTGAGCCAACAAATGCTAATTTGTATGAAATTATGATCGAAGGACAATACAATTTAGAGTATTATCTTGGGTCTGAGCTTATAGGCGAAGACAGATTATTTGAGGATAATGAGAGGATTATCTGCAATCAGGAAGATTTGCGTAAGAAAGTGATTAAGCTTCCGGACCAAGTGACGGATAGGGGCTTTGACAGGATCATATTTGAACCATATGCTGGGAATGGTTTTTCATTATCTTATTTTTCTTTGCTTAAGTCTATCGAGGATACTGTCGTTTTACAACAGGCAGAAGAGATGCAAGTAACCAGAGCATATTTGGGTACAGGAACAGGATCGCAATATGATGTACAGGGGCTGTTTGCATATCTTAAAAACTGGGATGAAGGCAAAATCAATTTGCAGTTGGAGAGTGCGACAACCAAACTGGATATGGAGCTATTACGAATTGAGAATGAAACTGGTGATGTGTTGGCAGAATTTCCTGAGGAGTCAACTTTACCCAAAGCCGTTCTAATTGATTCTGATAATACAAATAATACCCTATTATATAAGGAATACTCGTTGCCACTCATGACGCATGAATACTTCCCTGATGATGTTTACATCTGTTATCGCTATGAGAAAGGAAACGAAATCAAACGTCAAAAGGTAAATCCCTTTGCCCAGATAAACGAGGCGGTTTATCAAGGGACACAAATTAGAACGCAAGACAATATGTCGAGTTTTTTGAATCTGCGACAGGAAAACGGCAAGGTATTTTTCACAGACGATTATGTGGTTCTGGATAAGGCGTTGTTTATACCCCAGGGTTTTACATTTGTGATCAAAGAAGGACAGACGATAGATTTGCATAACGACGCATTTATCATCTCTCGTTCAGCGTTGGTTGTTGAAGGAACTAAGCAAAGGCCTGCGAAAATAACGACGACAGATAATTCTAAAAGCGCGGGAATTGTTGTAATTCAGGCGGAAATCCGATCTATATGTAATTACTTGATTTGCGATAATCTTGGCGAGCTATCCAGCGGTATTTATCATTTAACGGGAGCAGTTACTTTCTATGAGTCAGATGTGGATTTTTATAACTGCGAGTTTCTTAATAACCGCTCTGAAGACGGCCTCAATACGGTGAGAAGTGATATTTATCTAAAAAACTGTACTTTTAAAAATACATTTCAGGATGCTTTCGATTCTGATTTCTGTCAAGGTACTTTTGACGGATGTTACTTCGAGGCCACTGGTAATGATGCGTTTGATGTGTCTACAAGTAAATTTACTGTGATCAACACCAGTTTTAAAGACATTCATGATAAAGCAATAAGCTCAGGGGAGGCTTCAACGGTCGAAGTCGTTGACATGTATGCCGAGAATGTACAAATTGGTATCGGGGCAAAAGACAATTCTGTAGTGACGGCATCAAACGTCACAATAAAAAACGCATTTATCGGATTCTGTTCTTACCAAAAGAAGCCCGAATTTGGGCCTTGCATAATGACAATCGATGAATATTCTTTAGAAGGTTCAATTGACTTCAGGTATCTGATCGAGGAGAATGACAAACTTGTAGTAAATGGTCAGAGCTGGGAAGCGTCGCAAAAGCAGAAGCAGGCCTTGATTATTGAAAAGATGATAAATGAGGAGCCGATTAAATGAGATATGAGTTAAAAATGGTTTTTCCTGAGTCTGATTATACTATGATTGTGAACAGGTTGATTAGCAGCAGACATGCCGTTCGTGAAATCTATCATGAACGGCAGATAAACAATATCTATTTCGATTCATTGGACTATTCGGATTACCGTGCTAATACTCATGGTGATTCAAACAGAAAAAAATACCGGATTCGCTGGTATGGTGATCTGAGAGGCGAAATTGCCTCTCCAACACTTGAGAACAAATACAAATTTGGTTTGTCGGGCGGAAAAAAATGCATGAGGCTGCCATCTTTTCGCTTTGACGAGACTTTCAATTATTATAATTATACACCAAAGCTTTGCGAAATCATGCATCGTGAAGCACATAATCCGGACAATATGGTTATGGTGAGCGAACTGCTCCAAAGGAACCCTGTTTTGGTTAATAGCTATGTACGGCGTTATTTTCTTACCGGAGATAAGAAATATAGAATAACACTGGATAAGAAACTGTGGTTTGCTAATCCAACAGAAGCCAAACTCAACTGTGGTCACTTTGGGACATATGAACAGATTCTTGTTCTGGAGATAAAATTTGATACAAGTGAAATTGCCGGTGCATCTGATCTTGTGAACGAGCTTGGATTTCGAATTTCCAAAAATTCAAAATACGTCAATGGTGTGAGTGCGATCATGGGCTTATAATAAGCTGACTAATAACCTAGATTCATACAACTAGTTGGTCTTGTACTTTTTGCTACAAATCCTATAGTGTTTAGAGGATGCATCGTTCACACTTTTCTCATTGATTCAAAGCTTTAAATACTGTATGATTAATATAGATGTAAATCTTCATACATCATATAATTTACCCTTAAAGAAAACGAAAAACACAATCAAATTCACACTACTCATTCACACCCCGATTGTCTAATGGAAATTGATCCATTGGTTTTGGTTTAATTTGTTTAATTAGTATGTACAAAGTGTTACAAAACTGTTATACTGTCACTGCGCTTTGTGTTTTTGGGAGATGAATACAGGTGGTCGGGGAGATGTTTGTATTTTGAGAAGAGTGACTTCTTTTTTATTCGTGTTAATATTAGTACTCGCTGCGTTTTCGAGCACAGCGCTTGCCGCTGAGCCTAAATTTACAGGTGATCCGGCTTCTTATGCATGGATGCTAATCGACGCGGATTCGGGCAGAGTGCTTGCGTCTTCGGAAAATGAAAGTGAACGGATTGAACCCGCGAGCACAACCAAGATCATGACGTTGCTGGTGGCATTGGAAAAAGGCAATCTCAGCGACACGGTGAAGATAAGCGGTCATGCCGATCGCATGAGCGGGTCTTCCTGTTATCTTGATGAAGGCTTAGAAGTCAATCTGGGAAACCTTCTGACGGCTATGATGATGGTGTCCGGTAACGACGCGGCCACAGCGGTGGCCGAGCATTTGGGCGGCGGCAATGAGCAAAATTTCGTCGATATGATGAATGCCAAAGCGCAAGAACTGGGCATGACCAATACACATTTCGTCACGCCGCACGGCAAGCACGAGGAAGACCATGTCACCACAGTATCGGATATGGCCATACTTGCGCGTGCTGCGATGGAAAATTCAAAGTTTATGGAGATTGTGGACAGGTCGACTTATACACTGCCTGAAAACAATATGAAATATGATAATACGAACTTTCTTGTCAGAAAAGATAACGAATATTACTATGCATACGCGAATGGCATGAAAACAGGTTCCACAGAGGAAGCCGGAGCATGCCTGGTGGCTTCGGCCAGTAAGGATGGCATGAAGCTTATCGTCCTTTTATTTAAGGATACGGCAACCGAAGAAGGTCGGGACAGATGGACGGATGCCAAGAACCTGTTCGACTTTGGATTTTCGAATTACAGGACGCTGAAGATATCGGAAGTACTTAAGGATACACCGCCTTTGCAGCAAACGGTGGAGAATTGCTCTGCCACGGATGAAAAAGGCGGGCTTCTTGAATTTGCGGCTCCCTCGCAAGATACTTATGTGACATTGCCCAGCAACGTTGCCAACGGCTTGCTGGATGGAACGGACAATGTACAGATCGAACCTGCGTTTACTGCGGTAATACCTTTGCAGGCGCCGATAGTTAAAGACCAAGTGTTGGGGACGGTGACATATAAGAGCGAAAAAACGGGCGAAGTCATATATACAGGTTCGCTTGTGGCCTCGCGTGATGTGCTTCAGGCAGGCACGGAGAGCAGTGTGAAGGGCGGAACGGCCGTGGCGACGCTGCCGCCTACGATTCCTGAGCAGCTGGTCAAAAAGAGCGATCATTCCGGTATTTGGCTTTGGCTATTAATTCCCGTGGCGCTGATCGGTTTCCTCGTGTTCCGACTGCTCACGGTGAATAAAAAACGCAGAAAACGCTACAGCACGCGCAAGAAACCGCAATACAGTTATAAGATCAGAAGGTAAAGCAATTAATAATTAGAATGACTAATTAATAATTATGGATTATTTGTTTTTGGGGAACGGTAACAGACCGTTCCTTTTTGCATGTATTCATTTTTATCTCTGTCATACTGAGAAGACGAAGTGAAATATCTGATAAAACGTCGCATTAAAACAAGCGTTTTTGCGCACCTCATAGGTAAGCACATTTATGGGCGGCTGAATGAAAAGTGCCTATTGATCGGTATTACGACGTTTTAAGATATCGTTTTTGATGAAAGGTGCTCAAGTCAGGTATTAAATAGAAAAAAGCCGCCCGCAGTTCTGCGAACGGCTCATGCTTCGTTTACGCGAGGAACGATTTGCCCGCCGATACCACGCAGTCGCCCAGCACGGCCAGCACCGCGGAGCTGCCTTTGGCGTTTCTGTCCTGCCGGTCGAGCTGCTCGGAGGAGAGCGAAAAGCTTTGTCCGCTTTTCAGCGTGACGACGATACCGCACGGCTCGGAAACAGGGAAGGCCGCCGCCACATACGTGCCGGTGGTGCCGTTTTTGAGCAGCGATACCGCTTTTAAGCCCTTGCCGCCACGTTTCTGCGTTTCAAACAGATAAACGCGCGTGAGCTTGGCGTAGCCAAGGTCGGTAAACAGCGCCATATCGTCTTGTTCGGAGACGGGTGCAGCCATGACGACGCAGTCGCCCTTTTGCAGTGTGATGCTTTTTACACCCTTGGCGCTGCGGCCCATGGGGTTCACGTCTTCGGATGAGAAGCGGATACCCATGCCGAGTTTGGTGACTATCATCCAGTCGCTTTCATCCTTAAGCAGATTCACAGAGATGATGCTGTCGCCCTCTGCAAGGCCGCAGGCCGCAATTTTTTTGTTGCGCACATCGTATTCCGACAGATGCGTGCGTTTTATTTGCCCGTTTTGTGTGACAAAGAAGACGCCGCCAGTATTGTAATCGGCAACAGAGAAAAGCCCCACAATGCTTTCTTTTGGATCGATACCCGCGATGATCGCAGACAGCGGCTTGCCCTTGTCCTTGAGCTTGCAGTCCGGAATATCTGTAGCGGGCAGGGTATAGAGCGTGCCAAGGTTCGTGAATATCTGAACGCGAAGATTCGTCGCAGACGGCACGATGCTTTTCACACCGTCGTCCTCACTTTGAACAGACTTCTGGAACGATTTCTGATTGATGCGCTTTAAGAAGCCGCCGTTCGTGAGTATAATCACGCACTCTTCAACCGATTTAAACTCATCTTCGTTGATCTCGATTTCATGGTTTGTATCGAGTATTTTCGTACGGCGTTTGTCACCGTATTTTTCCTTGATCTCGGTGAGCTCGTGGATAATGACGCTCATGAGCTTTTGCTCAGATGCGAGAATCGCTTCAAGCCGCGCAATGGTTTCAAGAATGAAGGCATACTCTTTTTCGAGCGATTCGATCTCGAGCGCGGTCAGCCTTGCAAGGCGCATGTCGAGTATGGCCTGTGCCTGAATATGCGATAAATCGAAGCGTTTCATCAGTTTGTCACGCGCTTCCTTGGGAGACGATGAGCCGCGGATGATGCGGATCACTTCATCGATATTTTTAACCGCGATGATGAGACCGGCGAGGATATGCTCCCTCTGCCGCGCTTTTTCCAGATCATATTGCGTGCGGCGTGTGACGATTTCCTTTTGGAAACGGATATAGTGGTCGATGATGCTCATCAGAGAGAGCTGTTTGGGCTGGCCGTCCGCGATGCATACCATGTTGATGCCGAACGTCGTCTGCATATCCGAATATTTGTACAGACAGTTGAGTATCGTTTTGGGATCATAGTCCTTGCGCACCTCAATGACTGCGCGCAGACCGGTGCGGTCAGACTCGTCACGGATGTCCGATATTCCCGCGAACATCTCTTTTTTCTGTTCGGTGATCTGCAGAATTTTTTCAAGCATCGCTGCTTTGTTGACCTGATACGGCATTTCGTTGATGACGATCAGCGATTTTCCGTTAAGGCCTTTCTCAATGGTCGTCTTGGCGCGCATGGCGATCTTGCCACGGCCCGTGGCGTATGCTTCTTTAAGCTGATCAAGGTTGAGCAGATAGCCGCCCGTGGGGAAGTCAGGCCCCGGAATCAGTTCCATGAGCTCTTCGAGCGAGAGCTCCGGGTTGCGGATTCGCGCGACAACGCCGTCGATCACCTCTCCAAGGTTATGAGGCGGGATGTTGGTGGCAAGACCCACCGCGATGCCTGCCGCGCCGTTGACCAGCAGATTGGGATAACGCGCGGGCAGCATGTCGGGTTCTTTCAATGTGTCGTCAAAGTTCAAAGACCAGCGCACCGTGTCCTTTTCGATGTGCGCGAGCATTTCCATGGCGATGGGGGAGAGACGCGCTTCGGTGTAACGCATAGCGGCGGCGGAGTCGCCGTCCATGCTGCCAAAATTGCCGTGGCCGTTAACGAGCGGCGCGCGCATCACAAAATCCTGCGCCATACGCACCATCGCGTCGTAAACCGAGCTGTCGCCGTGAGGATGGTATTTACCCAGGGTATCACCGACGATACGTGCGGATTTTCTGTGCGGTTTATCGGGCGTGAGGCCAAGCTCCAGCATCGTGTAGAGTATGCGGCGCTGCACGGGCTTTAAACCGTCTTCCACGCGGGGCAGCGCTCTGTCCATTATCACGTATTCGGCAAACGGGATCATCGAATCGTGCATCATGTCGCTCATGGATACTGGCGTGATATCGATTGAGTTCGCTTCGTTTTTGTTAGGCATGGCTCAACACCTTCTCTTTATAAAAACTGTCTTCCTTGTTGAAATTCGCGTGCTCGGAAATGTATTCCTTGCGCGGCTCGGCTTTATCGCCCATAAGCAGCGTGACAAGCCGCTCGGCTTCCGCCGCGTCGTCCAGCTCCACGCGATACAGCTTGCGCTGTGCCGGGTTCATCGTGGTTTCCCATAGCTGCTCGGGGTTCATTTCGCCAAGGCCTTTGTAGCGCTGCACGTTGGCTTCCTTGCCAAACTCCTGCTGCGCAGCCCTTAGCTCCGCGTCTGTGTAGGCGTACACGGATTTGCTTCCCTTGTGAACGCGATACAGCGGGGGACGCCCAATGAAGATATGACCCGCCGTCAGCAGATCACGGAAATAACGGTAGAAGAAGGTCAGCAATATCGCGCGGATGTGCGCGCCGTCCTGATCTGCGTCCGCGAGTATGATGATCTTGTGATATTTGAGATCAGCTTCTTCAAAAACGCCGTCGAAGCCGGTGCCAAGAGCGGTGATGATCGACCGGAATTCGTTGTTCTCAATCACCTGATCAAGGCGCTTCTTTTCCACGTTAAGCGGTTTGCCGCGAAGGGGGAGGATCGCCTGAAATTTGCGGTCACGGCCCTGCTTGGCGCTGCCGCCCGCGCTGTCGCCCTCCACGATGAAAAGCTCATTGCTTTTGGCGTCACGGCCTGAGCAGCTTGAAAGCTTGCCGACGAGCGGCGCGCCCTCCAGCTTGCTGCGCTGGCGCTCGAGCTTCTTGGCCTTGGTAGCGGCCTCTCTTGCCTTGGCGGCCTTCACGGCCTTGCCCACGAGTTCACTCGCGATCGCGGTGTGGTTAAGGTCTGCAAAGAATAGGGAGAGCTTTTCTTGTACGATACTTTCCACAATGGTTTTGACATCGGTATTGCCAAGCTTAGCCTTAGTCTGGCCTTCAAACTGAGCATCCTTCATCTTGATGCTGATGATGGTGCACAGCCCTTCCCGGTAATCGTCACCTGAGAGGTTGTCCTCTTTTTCTTTTAACAGACCGGCAGTCCTTGCGTATTCGTTCATCACCTTGGTGTGTGCGGCCTTGAATCCCGAGACATGAGTACCGCCGTCCGCTGTGTTGATATTGTTCACAAAGGAAAGTATGTTTTCATTGTAGGTGTCGTTATACTGCATCGCGATCTCAACGCGCACGTCGTTTTTTTCGCCATCGAAGTAGATAGGCGTTTTATGCAGCACAGTTTTTTCTTCGTTGAGATATTGCACGAAATCAACAATGCCGCCTTGATAATCGAACACGATTTTCTTGGGACGACCGTCCTTTAAGCTGCGCTCATCGATAAGCGCGATCTTGACGTTTTTGCTCAAAAAGGATATCACGCGCAGATGCGACGCAACGGTATCAAAGTTGTAACTGATGGTTTCGAAAATGCGGTCATCCGGCAAAAACGTGATCTTGGTGCCGCGGTTTTTCGTGGTGCCCTTTTCCTCAAGCTTGGTGATTGGCCGACCGCTTTCCACCTTGCCGCTTTTCATACGGCTTTCATAATGCTGTTCATATATTTTGCCGCCCACGCAGACGGTGACGTGGAGCCAGCGCGACAGCGCGTTGACAACAGATGCGCCCACACCGTGCAGACCGCCCGAGTATGTATATGAGTCACTGTTAAACTTGCCGCCTGCGTGCAGTTGTGTAAACACAACCTCCACGCCGGATACTTTCTTTTCAGGATGCAATCCCACGGGAATGCCCCGTCCGTTGTCTTCGACGGTGACGGAATTATCCGTGTGCAGCGTTACACTGATTTTGTCGGCATAGCCGTTGACCGCTTCATCCACCGAGTTGTCGACGATTTCCCATAGCAAATGGTGCAGCCCCTTTTGGCCCGTGGAACCGATATACATGCCGGGGCGTTTGCGTACTGCGTCGAGCCCCTCAAGCACCTGTATATCGCTCGCACTGTATTCTTTGGCCATATTATCTCCCCTTTATTCCATCACAAAATATGGTGTATTCTTTTCAATACACCACATTATATTACCCCAAAAGGCGCTTGTTATCAATAGATAACGTTTTTCTAAGATTCAGCTCTTAAACTTGACGAGCTCAACCCCGGCTTCCTTAAATATCTCGTGTGAGAATTCATCCGGATATGGTTTTAAATAGACGACGCGGGAGACCCCCGCATTGACGATCATTTTCGAGCAAATCACGCATGGCTGGTGCGTACAGTACATTGTGGCACCCTCGATGCTGATACCGAGCTTGGCAGCCTGAATGATGGCGTTTTGTTCGGCATGAACGGCATAACACAGCTCGTGCTTGGTGCCGGATTCAATGCCGAGCTTTTGGCGCAGACATTCGCCTTTTTCCTTGCAGCTTTTCAGGCCTGCAGGCGCACCGTTATAGCCCGTGGTGAGTATCCGTTTATTGTTAACGATTACTGCACCAATGCTGCGGTCTGTCTTGTAGCAGCTGGACCATTTGGCGATGTTGACCGTTAAGTCCATAAAACGCTTGTCCCATTTATCCATGCTGTTGCTCCTCGAAATCCTGCGCTTCTCACGCATATTTTTTATAACATAATCCGCAAGGATGCTTGTCCAATATATACGATCCAGCGCAGAACGCCATAATTATTCTACGATTAATTGGTTTAAAATGCAGCCCAATAAGCCCAAAGGCAAAAGATGCTGCGTGGTGTAAATATCATTTCAATTTATTCGTTGAAAAGCTTGCATGGAGCGATTCTAACATCTTAATATTCAACGCACGTGGGAAAAGTCCTGCACAAACGTGGGAAATATTTTAAATTAATCAAAAAAACGAGATAATCAGGAGATTCATGTTCATATGCAAAGATATCTTAGAATAAAGTCTGATTACGGAGGAATATGAATGACTAGTAGCATTTTTGAGATTTGCCATCATTTCTCTTATATATTATTATTAATCCTGTTAGCACTCGAATAAAGAGAGTGCTAACAAAGATGGAAATATTAATGTAAATATAATATCTACAAGGAGGTTTTTATTATGTCCATAAAACCATTGGGCGACAGAGTCGTGATCAAAAGCCTTGAGAGCGAAGAGACCACCAAGAGCGGTATCGTTTTGACAGGCAGCGCAAAGGAGAAGCCGCAGACAGCGGAAGTTATCGCGGTGGGCCCCGGCGGCATGATAGACGGCAAAGAAGTTGTCATGACCGTTAAGCCCGGCCAGAAGGTGCTTTACTCAAAGTATGCAGGCACGGAAGTGAAGCTGGACGGAGAAGAATACATCATCGTTCGCCAAAGCGACCTGCTTGCGACGGTGGAATAATCGATTTTAAGGAGGAACAGACATGGCAAAACAGATTAAGTTTGGCGAAGAAGCAAGACGTGCGCTCGAATCGGGCGTCAATCAGCTCGCCGATACAGTTAAAGTCACACTTGGACCCAAAGGCAGAAACGTTGTATTAGATAAAAAGTTCGGTTCACCCGTTATCACAAATGACGGTGTGACAATCGCGAAGGAAATCGAACTCGAAGATCCGTTTGAGAACATGGGCGCACAGCTTGTGAAGGAAGTCGCCACAAAGACCAACGATGTCGCGGGCGACGGCACAACCACTGCGACACTGCTTGCACAGGCAATCATCCGCGAAGGTCTCAAGAACGTGGCTGCGGGTGCAAACCCGATGGTCATCAAAAAGGGCATATTGAAAGCAGTTGAAACATCTGTGGAGAGCCTCAAAGACCTTTCGAACCCGATTTCGGGCACCACAGCGATCGCTCAGGTGGCTTCGATCTCCGCAGGAGACGAAGAGGTCGGCAAACTGATTGCCGAGGCGATGGAAAAGGTCGGCAATGACGGCGTCATTACAATCGAAGAAAGCAAAACGATGAAGACAGAGCTGGCGGTTGTGGAAGGCATGCAGTTTGACAGAGGCTACGCTTCTGCATATATGGTCACCGATACCGATAAAATGGAAGCGGTGCTCGATGATCCGATGGTTCTCATCACTGATAAGAAAATCTCCAACATACAGGAGCTTCTGCCTATATTGGAGCAGGTTGTTCAGCAGGGCAAAAAGCTGCTCATCATCGCGGAAGAGGTTGAGGGTGAGGCGCTGGCCACACTGGTTGTCAACAAGCTCCGTGGTACATTCACATGCGTCGCGGTAAAAGCCCCCGGCTTTGGCGACAGACGCAAAGCGATGCTTCAGGATATCGCGATTCTGACCGGCGGTCAGGTTATTTCCGAAGAGATCGGCCTCGATCTTAAGGAAGCCAAGATGGAAATGCTGGGTAAAGCCCGTCAGATCAAGGTGGACAAAGAGAACACCACGATCGTGGAAGGCGCAGGCGACCCGTCTGAAATCAAAGCACGCATCAACTCGATCAAAGCTCAGATCGAAGAGACCACATCTGATTACGACCGCGAAAAGCTGCAGGAACGCCTTGCGAAGCTTGCCGGCGGTGTGGCTGTGATCCAGGTGGGTGCTGCGACTGAAACGGAAATGAAGGAAAGCAAAATGCGTATCGAAGACGCGCTGGCAGCAACCCGCGCGGCTGTCGAAGAAGGTATCGTGCCTGGCGGCGGCGTGGCCTCGCTTCATGCGGCTAAAGCCGTGGCCAAAGCCATCGACAGCATTGAGGGCGACATCAAGACAGGTATGCAGATTGTGATGCGCGCGCTGGAAGAACCCCTTCGCCAGATCGCTTTCAATGCAGGCCTTGAGGGTAGCGTCATCGTTGACAAGATTAAGACCGCGAATGACACGAACTACGGTTATGATGCGGCCAAGAATGAGTACGGCGATATGGTAGCCAAGGGCATCATCGACCCGACAAAGGTGACGAGAAGCGCCATTCAGAACGCGGCTTCCATCGCTTCGATGCTGTTGACCACAGAGAGCATCGTGACGGATATCCCCGAGGAGAAGGGCGCAGCAATGCCGGCCGCTCCGGGTGGAATGCCGGGCATGTACTAAACCTTACAAACAGTAGATATTTCAAAAGCGCAGAATCGAATGGTTCTGCGCTTTTTGCGTATCAAAAAAGGTAAAAGGAAAAAGGTGTCGAAATAGGTAATCATATATTTATTTTTCCAGTGATGGTTCAGCCACTCGCGAATATGGAGGTTTGTATGGTTACTGAACTTGATAAGCTCAAAAGTGCGAAAGAATATATGCAAAAGCTAGCGGAGGGGATTGATCCGCTGGCTAAAAAAGAACTCCCGAATGATACCGTGCTTAATAATGTGCATCTGTCCCGTTGCTTCTTTTATGTGGCAGATGTTTTAGGTAAGGTTATTAACAACGGAGGACGGGTCAGTCGAAGTATCACGCCGTTTTTTATAACAAAAGAAGAACGTTCATGCGTGCCGGTCTCCAATAAATGCGTTTCTATATCGGAATTTGTAAATACCATTAATGAAGTCGTAAAGGAAAAAGGACGAAGGAAACTTACGACCACTGCTGTGACGGGATGGCTAGTTGAACAGGGATTATTGCGTGTTGAATATAATTCTAGAGGGAAAAGTCAAAAGGTTATTACGGATAAATCCTCCCGCATTGGCATAATGTCAATAATCAAAGAGGGACAATATGCGCCTATACGATCATTTTGTATAACAGGCAAGCCCAGCAATTCTTATTGGATAATCTATTTAGTATTGTATCTTAGGAATGATCTGTTCCTTATACATAGAACCGAAATAAGCAATTATAGCAATAATGTGATGGACATCAGAGTGATTTTGTGACGGGCAATGATTAAATGAGAGGTTTAGTAAAATGATAAATAGCTTTTCATGTACAAATATTTTTTCAAACAATTCGAATCGACTCATAGATTTTTACCACGAAAAACTTGGGATACCCATATTAAACGTTATTGTTGATGACTCTGATGGAGTTAATTTGGGGTTTCTTGAAAACGCTCCGACAATTTGTATTTGGGATGCAAAAAAATGGGGAACGCCCATTTATGGAACGACATCTTTTGTTTTTGTGTGCGAGAATCTCGATGCAACTTGTGACGAGCTCAATAAAAAAGGGCTTGTTTTTGATCCGCCTAAAAGATTCGAATGGGGCACATATGAGCTAAGGTTAAGAGATCCAGATGGAAATGAAGTAGTTGTTGTAGAAATTCAGAGGAATTAAGAAGTAATAATAAGCTATTTGATAACCGCTCAGATATAAAATTAGCCCTTAGCTATCCATGTAATTACATATTGCCTGCAGAACATGGGAAATGATTTATTGATGAATATCGATAGAAATACATACAACAAAATTGGGCGCTGAACGAATCAAAAAAATCTGGGATTAGATATTGCGGATGTTATTGCGTGGAATAAACAAAAGATCAAAAACGCAAGTACACAAACCAGAAAGGTAAGAATTGGTATGTTTATGTTGATGATTTTGTCTTTACCATCAACGCCCATAGCTACACAATAATTACCGCAACAAAGAGAAATAAGAAAAAGTCACAGCACTCTATGAAGAATATGGGCACAATGCAAACCTCAACAACTTTGATAAAGACTTCCTAAGGAAAATCATGTATTATATATATACTGAAATTTATTTTACGCGAGGTATGGTATGCAGTATCGTCATATCGGTCAAACAGGAAAAAAGGCCAGCATCATTGGTCTGGGCTGCGAGCATCTGGACGGCAAGGCTTATAAACAGGTTGAAGACACCATAAAAACAGCGCTTGAACATGGCATCAACCTCATGGATGTTTTTATGCCGGGAAAAGAAGTTCGTGAAAACATCGCAAAGGCACTCGGAAACCGGCGCAAGGACGTGTTTATTCAAGGCCATATTGGCTCAACGGATGTCAACCAGCAGTATGATATCAGCCGGGATATGCCGACGGTGAAACGTTATTTTGAGGATTGCCTGCGCATATTCGGCGGGTACATCGATTTTGGCATGCTGTTCTTTATCGATTCGGAAGAAGACTATCACAATGTATTCGATGGCGGCCTTGCTGACTATGCGCAAAAGCTGAAAAGCAACGGAGATATCGGTCATATCGGCTTCAGCTCTCATAACCCGGCCATTGCGGCCAAGGCCATTCAAACCGGCTTGCCGGAAATCATGATGTTCAGCATAAACCTCGCTTTTGATTTGTGCCCATCGGAAACCTATACGCTTGACGCGCTGGAACAGGACTGGCACGGAACGGGCTTTCGCGGGCTTGACCCGGAGCGCTCTTCGCTGTATACCCTTTGCGAACAAAAGGGTGTGGGCATCAGCGTGATGAAAACGCTTGGCGCGGGCAAGCTCATTTCTGCAGAGCATACGCCGTTTTCCAGACCCATGTCGGTGAACCAGTGCATCCAATACGCGCTGAGCCGTCCGGCTGTTTGCAGTGCGTTGCTGGGCTGCCAAACGGGTGATGAAGTCAAACAAGCTCTTGGGTTCTTTGAAGCTGGGGAAGCTGACAAAGACTATACGCCGTTTTTGAATGAGCTGAAAAACGATTTCAAAGGCAACTGCGTCTATTGCAATCACTGTCTTCCTTGCCCGGCGGAAATTGACATTGCCGCTGTGAATAAGTATCTGGATATCGCGAAGCTCGACGAGAAAAACATACCGCCATCGATTCGGTCGCATTACGGCAGCCTCGCCCATGGCGGCGCAGATTGTATATCGTGCGGAAGCTGCGAAAGCCGCTGTCCATTCGGTGTGCCGGTTATGGATAACATGGCGCAGGCGGCGAGGTTGTTTTAAAGCGTATTTAATGATCATGGAAAGTGAGGGCAAGGGTTAAATCCTTTGCTCTTTTACTTTCAATCCAGCCTTCTAAGCATTGCCACTCATATCACAAAGGGTATATAATGGTTTTGCTATATTCGTATCACATTTTCAATTCAGCGAATTCAATTTAAGGAGTGATGGTTTTGGAGTTTATGAACAGTGCCTATCTATACATCATCGGCGCCGTCATCGCTGTTTTTGTGCTGGCACAATCCGTATTCTTTCTTGTCCGCGCCGTAAAGCGCGGCCGCGCGCTTGGCCTGTCCAATAAAGTCATGAAGGATGTTGCCGTGTCCAGCGGGACGTTCTCGGTGGTGCCGTCTGTGCCTATCGTACTGGCCATGATTACGCTGGCCGCGACAATCGGCGCGCCGTTCTCGTGGATTCGGCTATCGGTGATCGGGTCGATGTCGTATGAGACGGTGGCGGCGGGTGCAGTGGCCGGAGCTGCGGGAGATATCACGACCTCGGTTTATGCGGGCATTATGTGGGTGATGACAATCGGCATCATCAGCGGGCCGTTGTTCAATATCTTCGGACTCAAGAAATATCAGAACAAGCTGGCGCAGATCGGTGAGCGCAACCCCAAGTGGTCGAAAATACTGATCGATGCGCTGTTTATGGGTATCATCGCTGTGATGGGAGGTCAGTATATTGCAAAAGGCATTGCGGCGTTTGCGGGCACGGCTTCTGAAAAAATCGTGCTGGGCGGCGAAGCACAGCTGCTCACGCTGCTGACAGGCGCGGTGCTGATGGGGCTGTTCGGGCTTGTCATCAAGCTCACCAAGGCAAAATGGCTCGAGAACTTTGCGCTGCCCATATCGATGATCGGCGCGATTGCGCTGTCCGTGGTTTACCACGGCATGTTTTAGGGGGTGCACGGTATGAAGAAAGATCAAGGGCTTATGCTGAGTGAATACAAGGAAATGACGCATCGAATCGGTCGCCTGTGGACAGCCGCCGCGATGGTGCTGATCGTAGCTGTACCGCTGATATTTTGCCTTATTTACGGCGTGGTTCCCGAATGGAACTCGTTTTTAAGGGGCGCGATCGCGATTATCCCGATGTACTGGGCGATCGGGCTTATCGAGGTATTCAACTATTCGCCGATGCTGGGCAGCGGCGGCACGTATCTTGCGTTTGTGACAGGCAATCTGCTCAATATGAAGGTGCCTGCGGCACAGGTCGCGCTCAGCAAAGCGGGCGTAAGCGCCACGACGGAGGAGGGCGAGGTGCTTTCCACCATCGCAGTTGCGGTGTCCACCATCGTGACGGATTTGATACTGATATTGGGGCTGCTTTTTGTGATACCCATTACCAACTGGATCAACGCGGATCCTGTGCTCTCCAGTGTGTTTGATTTGTCCGCGGGTTACGTGATCCCCGCGCTGTTCGGCGCGCTGGGCGTGGTGTTCCTCTCCAAGAGCTGGAAGATTGCGATTGTGCCCTCGCTGCTGATGATACTCATCTTTTTGCTTATTCCCGCTACTTACGCGATTTCCGGTATACTGATCCCTGTGATGTCGGTGCTGGCGGTGCTGATTGCGAGATGGATGTATAAAAAGAACATGATTTAGGAAGTGAAAAAATGATAGCTGTTTACATCATATTGGCATTGCTTGTGCTGCTGGTCATTGTGCTGGCAGTCAACACGATAAGGAAAAAGCCTAAAAAAACAACGGCGCAAAGCCCAGCGCCGCTTGATCTTGATAAGGACAAGCTCGCCAAGAACCTGTCGGGCATGATTCAGCACAAGACGGTGACGTCTTCGACAATGGATGGCTTTGACAAGGACGCGTTTTTGGGGCTGCATGCGTATATCGAGAAGACGTATCCGCTGCTGCATAAAACGCTGGAGAAAGAGGTTGTGAACACATACAGCCTGCTCTATAAATGGACGGGCTCCGGCTCCGAAAAAAAGCCTTTCTTGATGATGGCGCATATGGATGTGGTGCCCGTGGACGAGCGCACAGCAGACAAATGGACGCATGAGGCGTTTTCGGGTGCCGTCGCGGATGGGTATGTGTGGGGCCGCGGCGCGATCGATATGAAAGGACAGCTTGCCGCGATACTGGAAAGCGTAGAATATCTGATTGGTGAAGGGTATGTGCCGAAGCGGGATATCTACCTTGCGCTTGGACACGACGAGGAAGCCATGGGCACGCTGGGTGCGCAGAAAATCGTCGACAGGCTATCAGAAAAGGGCATCCGTCTCGATTTTGTGATCGATGAAGGCGGCGTGGTGATGGACGGTAAGGTCATGAATGTGGATGCCATGGTGGCCGCAGTCGGCATATGCGAAAAGGGCTACGCGGATATTAAGCTGATCGCCGAATCCGCAGGAGGACATGCCTCAAGACCGCCCAAACAGACGGCGGTCGGCGCGCTCGCCAAGGCGATTGTAGCGTTGGAAAAGCATCACATGAAGCCCACACTGAACAAGCCGTTAAAGGACATGCTGGACGCGGTGGGCGGTTATATGAGGTTTCCACTGAACGTGATCGCGTCCAATCTGTTTCTCACAAAGCCGCTGCTGCTAAAAGGCTTCGGCTCGAGCAGTACAGGCGCGGCAATGGTGCGCACCACGGCAGCGCCCACGATGCTCCAAGGCTCCAGCGCACCCAATACGCTGGCGGAGCGGGCTGAGGCTGTGGTGAACTTCCGCATTTCGCCGGATGATACGGTGAGCGAACTTTTAACGCACATCAAAAGAACGGTGGGTGACGATATTAAGCTTGAGGTCATTCAGGCTTATGAACCGTCGGGCGTATCCGCTACGGACACCGAAGCGTATCGTATCATCAACGAGACGATTATGACGATGTTTCCTGGATATGTCGTATCACCATACCTCATGGTGGGAGCGACGGACTCGCGTCGATACGCGGCAGTGGCCGATGGAATTTACCGTTTTCAGCCATTTCGGTCGATGGCGGACGATCTGGACACAATACATGCCACAAACGAACGGTTGCACATTGAATCACTCCGGGAAGGCGTTGAGTTCTTTGTTCAACTTGTAAAAAAAGCAGACGAATGGTAAGATGTTACCATACACAATGCTCCCA
This sequence comes from Bacillota bacterium, assembly GCA_023391105.1. Classification (GTDB taxonomy): domain Bacteria; phylum Bacillota; class Clostridia; order Christensenellales; family SZUA-584; genus SZUA-584. Next base: position 31,527 of record JAEWBO010000040.1, on the reverse strand, counting down.
ACTTTGGTATTTTTGAGTCGGAGCAATAAGCAGCGCGGTTTTGTGCTGCGGGCTATTATACATATATATTATAGGAGGAATCAGATGCGCGATTTTATCATTGCCACCGATTCGGACACAGAGATACCCTACACCTTTGCCGACCAGTATCACATACCGGTATTTTTGATGCCATACACGGTGGACGGAGAAGAGAGGCTTTTTGACCTCGGCAGGAACACGGATTTTGTTGGTTTTTATGACGAACTGAGAAACGGTGCCGATGCCATTACATCCACACGCTCCCCTGCGGACATCGCGGAATTTTTCCGCGATATCGTCAAGGATGGCAAAGAAGTGCTGTACCTCTCGTTTTCCTCAGCGCTTTCGGGGCATTATGACCTGGCGCAGATGGCGAAAAACATGGTGCTTGAGGAGATGCCGGATGCCCGCATAGAGCTTGTGGATACGCTGCGCATATCCATGGGAGCCGGGCAGCTTGTGATGCGTGCACAGAAGCTTAAAGAAGAGGGCAAGTCTCTTGAGGAAATCAGAGACTGGGTGATAGAGAACCGTCAGCGCTCGCATGCATGGTTCTCAGTCGATGATCTCAATTACCTTAAAAAAGGCGGTCGTCTTTCGGGCGCGGCAGCAGCTATCGGCACCATTCTTGATGTCAAGCCGATACTAAAGCTCAACTATGAAGGAAAAATCGTGGCCGCGGACAAGGTGAAGGGCTCCAAGAAGATACAGAAGTTCTTTCTCAATGTGATACAGGAAAACGTGGAGAATCCCGAAGAGCAGACGGCTTTCTTACTGCATGCTGATAACATGGAAGCGGCATTAAAGATGAAGGAGCTCATCAATGAGAATGTATCATTTAAAGAGGTTCTTATACAGGATGTCGGCCCCGTTATCGGATGTCACACGGGTCCCGGTGTGCTGGCCGTGATATTCATGGGCAAAGCCGTCACATCATAATATGTGTCAATGAGGGCTGCATAATGCGGCCCTTTTTTGACTTCAAATATATCTTTTCATAGAATATTAGGAATAAAGTTGAACGATTTGACATAAATAATTCTACGTAATACAATGTGTGTATATTATATTATAGGAGGTTCATTATGAACGCACCCGGAAAAGGTATCTTAAAAGTCGTTAGTATCTTATTCATCATTTTTGGCGCCATCGCCACGATTTTCTCAATCATCGCCCTGATTGGCTCTTCGATGGTCAGCTCTGTATTCGGAGGTTTAGGCGCTATTCTTGTCGTCGCGACAATTATTGCGCTGATCAGCAGCCTTCTTGAACTCGTATTGGGCATCGTTGGTCTCAAAAAATGCGCTGATCCCTCCCAGGCGAACTTCTTTATCGTGACTGGTATTGTGCTTTGCGTACTGAATTTGGTCTCCATGATTATGAGCTTCTCAGTACTTAGCCTGATCGGTTTTGTGTTGCCGATTCTCTATATTGTGGGCGGCGTACAGAACAAGAACGCAAAAGCGTAACAATCGGATTATATTTCAGATCTGAACGGGACAGCCAAGCGGCTGTCCCGTTTTTCGTGCGCCCGGCTTCATTTGCATGCCACGACGCAGAACGCTGGCATTTTTTCTGTATATTCATCACCCGCGACGCTCCCGAAAAGCTGCGTATCTGCAAATCCTGCTTCGGTAAGCTCAGAAATCAGTTCGTCCGGCGTAAACGCGTGGTTCCAGTAAGAAAGCATTACGGACTGATTATGGCTGATTACACATTGCTCTTGACACGGACCACCGTGTGTATGATAATCAGTGGCTGGGTTATTCTACCCAAAAAACGCATTAAAAAAAGGCAAAAGTTAATGAAAAAAGAATCAAAAATTGGAAGACGTATGGGCGTCGCGGCACTTGCTATGTGTCTTATTATGCTGTTTTCAGCCTGCGCGGCCGTGCCGGCTGAGCAGCCACAGCAGGAATCAGAACCCAGCCAAGAGGTGACAGCCACACAGCCTGCGGAGAGTGCCGTGGAAAGCGAAGATGTTGAAGCTGAGCCGACTGACGCTCAGCCTGTCGATAAAGACATACAGGATATGCATGCTGTACTGGATTCAGTGATCGGCGCCATGCAGCAAAGCGGCAGCGCGTATGCGCCCAAGGATGAAAGCTTTTTCTGGACGACATTGTATTTGATGGGTGTCCACTTGGTAGATGAGTCTGACTGTGTGGAGATGACCGACGACGGCAGCTTGAAGGTGATCAGACAGACAATGCAGGAATTTGCGGCGGCAAGCTTTGAGGAATATGATGACCTTTTGGAGGTTCCTGATGACCTGGCTGCCTCATTGACTTACGATGAGGGCTGGGATGCCTATATGCTGGTGCCCTCGGATATCGGTGATTCGCATTCTCAGGTCGTGGATGTCACGACGCAGGATGATACAATACTGGTCACTGTCGAAAAGGTAAGCGGTGAAGACAAGGAAACCTACGTCTTTACGCTGATTGAGAATCCTTATTTGGATGCGATCGCAAATCCGTTGTTTGCTTACACTGTCAGAGGGGCAGAGAAGATCGATTGATTAACGCGTTATGATATGCGGGGTTCATGGCGCTGCGAAATAAGCAGGAATGATAAAGAATGAGTAAACAAACCTTAGAACAAATCATTGATGATAGCGAAAACGTCGTTTTTTTCGGCGGAGCGGGGGTGTCAACGGAAAGCGGCATCCCCGATTTTCGCAGCGTAGATGGCCTTTACAATCAAAAATATCGCTATCCGCCCGAGATGATATTGAGCCACAGTTTTTTTGTCGCTCATACAGCAGAATTCTACGACTTCTACCGCGCTAAGATGATCTGTTGTGACGCGCAGCCCAACAAAGCGCATTTGAAGCTGGCCGAGCTGGAAAAGGCGGGCAAGCTTAAGGCAGTTGTCACGCAGAATATTGACGGCCTGCACCAAAAGGCAGGCAGCAAGAGCGTATATGAGCTGCATGGGTCCGTGCACCGCAACCTATGTCAGAGGTGCGCAAGAAGTTACGATGCGGCGTTTATACTGTCCGGCGAGCACATACCGCATTGTGCCTGCGGCGGTGTGATTAAGCCGGATGTGGTGCTGTATGAGGAGCCCCTGAATGATGCCGTTGTGCAGGGTGCCATTAATGCTATCGAATCAGCTGATGTGCTCATCGTGGGCGGCACGTCGCTTGCTGTTTATCCGGCGGCGGGTCTGCTCAACTATTATGGCGGCGATAAGCTCGTGCTCATCAACAAAACACCGACACCTTATGACAGCCGCGCAAGCCTTGTCATCAATGAGAGCATCGGGGAGACGCTGGATCGCATCACGGTATGATTGAAGATTTAAAGTCTTTGTGGTAGAATATATCTATCAAGAGATAAAAACACAGTGCGGTATGGTAGTCCGCACGCACCAAAGGTGTCAGTAACCTGCCGCGTAAATTGCGGTTGTCCCATCTCTTTTGTTTCGTATACATCGAAATGAAAGGGATTTTTTTATGGAAAAAATACAGGTGACACTCAGCGTTTTTCATGATGGACAGTTTTTCACGGCGCTCTTTGAACGGCGTGATGCCCGCGGCTTCAGCGTGGCGCGCAGGCTTTTTAGATCGAAACCGTCCGACAACGAAATATTGGATTTGATTGTCAACAAATACAGCAGCTTGTGTTTTAGCCGCCCCGCGGCAGACGTCAAAGAAACGGCGCTCGCCGCCAATCCCAAGCGACGGCAAAGGGAGGCGGCCAAGGCCGCTTGTGCCGTATGCTTTTCCACCAAGGCACAGGCTGCGCTCAAAGCACAGTTTGAAGAAAGAAAGTCGGCAGCTAAAGCGGAGCGCAGTATTCAGCAGAAGCGGCTGGCTGATGAGAAGTATGCGCTCAAGCAGTTAAAACGCAAGCAAAAACACAGGGGAAGATAGACATTCACGGATGTGTGTCATAAAAAGACACCAAAGTTTATAAAATGTAAGAAAATTGTTGCCCTTTGCTTTGTTTTGACATTGTGCTATAATGACGGCAGCAGAGTTTGTGGAGGTTCTCATGAAAAAGCTCACGCTTTTTATATTCATACTGGCTTTGTTGATGGCGATGGGTGCATGCGGTACGGAACCGGCATCAGCAGACGTTAGCGCAACACCATCCGCCACGCTGAACCCCAACGATGATGTGGAACAGTCAGCTCTTCCGCAGATCGGGTTTTCGCTTGCGGGCGAGGGCGCATTTTATGATCAGCTTAAGGCGGACATTGAAGCCGCCTGTGCGTCGCTTAACTATGAAGCCAATATCGTAACGGCCGACAGCGGCGACAAGCAGAAGCGTGACATCAGTTCAATGCTGAGCGCGGGCGCTGTTGTGATCGTGATTGATCCTGTGGAGGTGGACGCGCTGGAAGCCGTGTTGGCAGAGTGTGAAACGGATGGTGTGCCTGTGATCAATATCATCGATTCCATCAACGGCCTTGTGAGCACGCTGATTTCTCCGGATTATATCGAGATCGGCAAAAGCGCAGGTCAGCGAGCTGTGTCGCTGTATGGAGAGCAGCAGGGAAAATGCCTGGAACTCAAAACCGATTACGACAGCTTTATCATGCAGCTGATGTCTGACGGGTTTATCAGTGCCATCGGTGAAGACAGTGACGTGACTTTGATTACCGAGAAATATTGCGGGTATGACGAAGAGAAAGCATATGAGGCCGTCAAGAATGACCTGTGGCTCAATGATACAAATTTCATATTCGCTCAAAGCGCAGAGCTGGGCCGTGGCGCGATACGCGCCATCGGGGAGAGCGGCAAGGAAGTGAGCCTCGTGGTATACGGCGGGGATATGGATATTATCGAAGCCGTATCGAGCGGTGCTGTGGATATGGCAATGTTCATCGATACGGCGCAGATTGTGCAAAAGGCTGTGGCGGATGCCGACAGCTTCATCAAGGATGCAAACCACGTACCTCTGCAGTATGAGCAGCTTGATATCACTACGGTCACCGCAGACAACGTATCCGATTATTTAAGCATTGAAAACCTTTACGCAAAAGCGCCTGCGCAGTAATTAATATTTAGCAATCAACCTGCCTGAACGATACGGTCGGTTCCAGGCTGTCAAAAAGTCTTTCAATAGAATATGTGGGCAAGGAACCGGCTTATCCGACTGGCCGGTTTTTTTATTTGGTTATCATTTAAGCCGCCCGCTTCGTATATATATTATAGCCCCATTTGACATGCGCGCGCGTATGAACCCGCATGCGTATGAATACATATAGATACGGGTGGTGAAACAATGAAGATCAGAAAACGATCATTAATAACGAATACATTTTTAATACTCATTATGGGTCTGACATACGTGGCGTCCTTCGGCTTTGCCTCGCCGTCGCAGGGGCTGGCGTTGAAAGGCTGTACAGGTGAAAACAACGTGGCGCTGCAAATCACGGTTAATGATAACAGCGATGTAGAAGCCTATATGGATGCGCTCGAACGGCTGGGTGTATACGCGACATTTTTCTTCTGCGAGCAATGCTATAAGGATAACGGCACCATGATCAGTGAGGTGATTTCACGCGGTCATGGTGTGGGGCTTTATATCTGCGAGGAACACGAAGGCAAGGAAACGGATATGTACATAGGAAACGGATACAGCGTCCCCGTGATGAGCTACGATGACGGCGGTGCTTTGCGCCAAATAGGCCCCTCTATCGATTTTGCAAAGCTCAAGACGCATGCGGTGTGGCAGCAGCTTTTGCAGGATAACATATACAGGGATATGTTCATCCGAATAGACGCCGATAACGAATTTAAGGAATTTGAAAAAGTTGTACAAATAATACGAGATAAAGGTTATACTATCCTAAAGGTGGAAGAAATGCTTTAAAAGGAGACAACACATGATAAAAACGCTGGATAACGGCCTGCGCGTAATCACAGAATCATTACCGAATTATAATTCGGTGGCCGTTGGCATATGGGTGAAAACAGGTTCGACATGTGAGGAGCCAAAAGAAAACGGCATCTCGCATTTTATTGAACATATGATGTTCAAGGGAACGCAGAAACGCAGCGCCAAGCAGATTGCCGTGGATATGGACAAGATCGGCGGACAGCTCAACGCATTTACCTCCAAGGAATGCACGTGCTACCACGCGCGCGTGGTGCCGGAAAAGCTGGAGGTGGCCGTGGACGTACTCTCGGATCTTTTCTGCGACCCGATGATTGATGAACAGGAGCTGGAGAAGGAAAAAGGCGTGGTGCTTGAAGAAATCGCCATGGTCAACGATAACGTGGAAGAGCTTGCGCACGAGAAAATATCTGAGATTTACTTTGAAGGGAGCACGCTCTCTCAGCCGATACTCGGACCGGCCGAGAATATCAGCGCATTTAAGCGCAGCGACCTTGTGGGCTATATTGACGATCATTATTATCCGGCCAATGTCGTGGTGGCAGTGGCGGGCAAGTTTGACGAAGCGCGTCTTGACGATGTGCTGAATCAATATATCGGCAGCTACAGCCGGGGCACACGCAAAGAGGTATCCGACTGCACAAGCCCGTTTATTCCGAAGCCGAGCACGCTGTATGTGGAAAAGGACGTAGAGCAAACGCATTTGTGTCTGGCCTTCCCGGGCTGCACATTTGCCGACGACGACCGCTTCGCGCTTGCTGTGCTTAACAACATACTGGGCGGCGGCATGAGCTCGCGCTTGTTCCAGACGATCCGCGAGGAAAAAGGTCTTGCGTATTCCGTATATTCGTACCCATCGTCATACAGCTACGCTGGCATGTATACGCTGTACGCGGGCACCACAGCAGCCAATGCCGACACGGTGGTGCAGCTCATGAAGCAGGAGATCGATCGTTTGAAGACCGAGCACATCTGCCAGGCGGATTTCAAGCAGGGCATCGACCAGCTTAAAGGCAACTATGTGCTTTCAATGGAAGGCGTCAATTCCAAAATGAGCGCGATCGGCAAATCGCTGATACTGTTGGAAGAGGTCTACGACGAGGATAAAACAATCGCCAAGATCGACGCGGTTTCCATAGACCGTGTGAACGCGATGATCGATGAGATATTCGACTATAAAAACATGTCGGCTGTGTTTGCCGGTAAAATAGAAAAGAAAAATGAATTGGAGAGTTTTTTGGAGGGGTTAAATGGACAAGCTGGAGAACATATTCGAGTTTCAGAATAAGTTTGACACCGAGCTCGCGCAGAGGCGCGGCCTTGAGAACATCCCAATGGAGCAGTGGATACAAAAGGAAACGCTCGCGATGCTCTCTGAGCTCTCAGAGCTCATTGACGAGGTCAATTTCAAGTGGTGGAAGAACCCAAAACCCGTTGATACCGGCAAGGTGAAGGACGAGCTTGTGGACATCCTGCATTTTTTTGTCAGCATGTGCTTAAAGACAGGCATGGACGCAAATGAGCTGTATGAGCGCTATTTGAGCAAGAACAAGGAAAACTTCGCACGTCAGCACGGCACGTCTGAGAAGAAGGGCTATGAGGTCGGTTAAGAACTTACAAACTCGAATTATTTCAAGCTAACAAACAGCGGCCGGGCAGCATTGCCGGGTCGCTGTTTTGTACCTCAGCTACATTCCCGTCACAAAGGCCATACGTATGTGTTATACTTACAGAAAATAATATAACAGGGGAATTGTGATGGATTTTGAATTGAGGGATTGGAGACTAAGCGATATTAATGATGTCGCCCGATATGCGAACAACGAAAAGATAGCCTGCAATTTGCGTGATGTTTTTCCCTATCCATATACGATTCAGGATGCCAAGGGGTATATAGAAAGCTGTATATCAGCGGACTCGACAAAACAGCTTTGTCAAGCGATTACAGTGGAAGGCCAAGCCGTTGGCAGCGTCGGTATTTTTGTGGGAAGCGACGTTTACAGAAAAAGTGCCGAGCTAGGCTATTGGCTTGCAGAGGATTACTGGGGAAAAGGCATCATGACAGAGGCCGTGCGGCAGCTGTGCAAAAAGGCCTTTGGATTGTTTGATATCAACCGCATTTATGCGGAGCCATTCGCACATAATATCGGTTCGCGCAAAGTGCTGGAGAAAGCGGGCTTCGTATTGGAAGGAACGATGAAGAACGGTGTATGCAAAGGAAGCCGAATATTCGATTATTGCATGTATGCTCTGCTGAGAGAGTAACAAATACATATGTTCATGATGCAAAACGAACGTAGATTAAACAGAAAGCAAAAGCGGGTTTCCCATATGGAAACCCGCTGCTGCATCAACTGACAAACTTAATATCCAAGATTTCGATCGATGACGCTTCCGTCCAGCGCATTGATCGTCACAGCTCCCAATGCTTGCGGATAACCGTCGCATCTGGAGGACGGATTGCCGTTCTCGTCTACAGGTGGTAATGCTTCCCCTGCTCCCGGCTTTTCTTTGTAATTGCCATCGAAAGTGTTGAAAAAATTCCAAACCGGCAGGTAATAATAATCCGGGCTGTCCGGCTTTGCGACGCGCATGAGACCCAATTCAATGCGTGAGACATTGACGGTTGCGCCGTCGCCATTAACCACAACGCCATATTCGCTATATTTTTGAGCTAATTGCTCAACGCCACGCTGAGAGATTTCGTCAAAAGAAAGCAAGCTGGCGTTATCATTATCAATTGTTGTCACGTTCATTGGCGTTTCCCATGTAAAGCTGATGACACCTTGATCATCTAACACGATGACCATTTTTTCATAGCGAACAGGGTTTTGCTCCATGCTCTCCATGCTGCTGCCCACCTCTTCTGATGCATATGTGGTGGGACATCCGTTGATGGAACGCATGAACACACACGCCCAGCCCCAATTGCGTTTTGCTTCGTCTTTTGATGTTGCGGTTGGTGCAACAAAGCATAGCTGAAGCTCGTCAGTCAACTGAGACGCAATTGCTTGCGCCTGCTGTGCGGCCTGTTCGCTTGTTAGGCTCACGCCATAGGGCGTATCAGCTTCAGTGCCTGAAAAATAGACCCCGCGGCTGCCGACCGATACATGAATGGTATTGACGGCGTCACTGTTCATATCACCGGCGCTGAATAAATATTTCTCGTCTCCGATTCTGGTGTTAGCCAATACGCCTTTGTACGTCACACCCTTATAGGGCGATAACATGCCGATTTCAATACTTGTTGGCTTCGCATCGCTTTCAGACGGTGCTTTCTGATATTCTTCCTCTAAACTTTTGATACTGTTTTGTGTCTTTTCGATCCAAAAGGCATCATCTTCATTGCTGCCGTCCAATTCGGAAAGAAACTGCCTATCGCTAACCAGCATTCGCTCAATATCCTCTTTTGTGAACATGAGGCATTCAAACCAAGACACGTCGCTTCCAAACAATACATCGGCAACTTTATTGATGTCGTCCTGCGTGAATTCTCTTCGCTCTGCGGAAGCGACAGGCAATTGCATGACGGATGGCAGCGTAACAACTGCGTCTGCATTAATTTTGAGTTTTCCGCTATGCTCTTCCGTACTATATTCCCAATGATCGGGTGCGCCAAGCTTGGAATAAAGTTCTGCACTTTGTGTATCGGGAGCCGCTGTGTTCGAAATAATACTGTCTAGATTTTCGTTTTTGCCAACAATAATTTTCTCTTCCGGCGTCGGTTGGCATGCTGTTGTGAAGCATGTGACAGCCAGCAGCACCACAATGAGTGCCGACACGAGCCTTGCGCCTCGGCGGCTTTTCGCGTCCATGAATATGCCGCGCACGCGATGTTCAGCGACTTTTTTCACGTTACCTTGCGCCATACCCAGCACCAGCTGGCGGCGCTGGGACTGCGCGAACAGGTTCACAATCAGCGACGCATAGCGGCTCTTTTGCGCAACAGTCAGTCTCTTTACCACAGCGCCGTCGCACTTAACCTCCATGTCCGAACGCATCTGCCTGAAGGCAAGCCACGCAAATGGGTTGAACCAATGCACTGCGTTCAAAACGGAGAGCAGCAGACACATGAGGTGGTCACGGTGTTTGTAGTGCATGAGCTCGTGACGCAGCGCGAATTTGACTTGCTCGTCGTTCATCGCGACCAGTGTGTCTACAGGCATTAATATCAATCTTGGCAGCATCAGCGCGGGCGTGCCGTATTCATACTGGCAGATAAGCTTGATATTCGCTCTGATATCCAACTCTGCCTTGGTCTGCTCAAGCAGTGCCATAAGCCGCTGGGATGGGGGAGCGGCGTTGCGGCGCACCCTTCGGCGAAGCGCAGTATATAGCGTGGCGAGATACATCAGACATACGCCAACGCCAGAGAGCCATACGATAAGCAGGAAGTCTTGGGTTGACAGCGAAGCGGCCTTTGCCGGTGCAGACGCAGGAGCAGGGGAGACGGTTTTATCACTCGGCTCAACAGGATTGACCGTCTTTGCCTGTGCATCGCTTGCGGTGCCTGCGGCGGATGTCTCAGCAGCGGGAGCTAACGCTTCTGGCTGGGTTACTGAAGCGGTTTCAATCTGCGTCTGCGCAGGCAGCGAGAAAACGTGAAACGTGCTCTCGACTGTGAACGGCAGCATGAGCCGCACGACCAATACGAACCAAACGGTATAATGCAGCCATGGCGACATACTGTTTTTGCATAACTTCTTAAGCAGCATGGTCACGACGAAGATGACGCCTGAGTAAACTGTGATTTGGAAGAACGTATTCAAAATATCCATTTATCTCTCCTTTCCAAGCTTTGAGATGAGCGCTTGCAGCTCGTTCCTGTCCTCTTCATTCAGGCCGCTTTTTTTTATCATGCTGGCAAGCAGCAGCCGCGTACCGTCCTCGGTTAGCTTAGAGAGGATATAGCTGCTCTCATTGTCAATGCAGTCCTCTCGTTTCACGAGCGGAGTATAGCAGCGGTTGCCGGATATGTTCGTATATCCGATAAGCCCCTTTTCGGTCATGCGCTTAAGATAAGTCAGATAGCTGCTTTTATTCCAGTCGACGGCATTGGCTGTCACGTCCATAATCTGCGAGAGGAACAACGGATTCTTTTGCCATAGCGCCTCCATCAGCACCCATTCCTGTCTGGATAAGGCCTCTTTCATAACGGTCTCCTGTCTTCATCGTTTTGTAGTCTGGAACAATCACTAGATGTCTACAAGAGTAGACCAAACACATTAAAATGTCAAACGTTTTTTTTCGTTACACGTAAAGAAATGTCTTGCGGGCGATTATACTATTGATAAATTGCGCGGTGACACCCATTCACCCCTCATGTTAAAAATGCATAAGATAACGTATGTTCATGCCAAAAAGGGGAAGCATCATGCACCATATTCTGATTATCGGCGGAGATAAACGCCAGCTTGCGCTCAGTACGCTGCTTAAGGAAAAAGGGCACAGTGTGTGCCTTCAGGGATTTCATAAGCTGGGGTTTACGGATGAAGACATGAGCATGCCCGATTATGTGTTTTTGCCCATCCCGTACCGCAATCCGGATGGGAGTATCAAAGCGCCGTATTCGGATACGCCGCTTGCGCTGGAATCCATTGTCCAGAGATACCCAAACAGCGTTTACGTGCTGGGGCGCTGTGACGAGGATGCGAGAAGAGTGATGGATGGGCATGTCAAGTATATGGACCTCAATGATGACGAGGCCTTTTTGATAAGAAACGCGCTGCTCACGGCACAGGCCGCGATATGCGCGTACGCCAAATATACGGAAACGGCGTTGTGTGACACCAAATGTCTTGTGGTGGGGTATGGCCGTATTTCCAAATTTCTGTGCCGGCTATTAAAAGCGCATGGCGCGAAGGTATCGGCCGCTGCGCGCAAAAACAGTGATCTGGAGCTCATAGAGGATGAAGGCATGCGCGCTGTGCATACAGGCGATTTGCGGCAGGTGCTGCCCTGGGCAGACGTGATATTCAACACGGTGCCTGTCCATGTATTCGGGGAAAGAGAGCTGCTGGCCATTCGCCGGGGCGCGCAATTGATCGAGCTTGCGTCGCCGCCATACGGCATGGATTTGAGGCTGGCTGAAAAATGCATGGTTAACGTGCATATCGAGCCGAGCCTGCCGGGGTTATATTTCCCGGTCTCCGCAGCCAAAGCGATGCTGCATGGTTTTGAAAGAGAGGAGATGCAATAATGGAATTGACCGGAGCGAGGATCGGATTCGCAATCACCGGATCATTTTGTACATATGGGCTAATCAAGCCCGCGATAAAAGCGTTGGTTGAGTCCGGCGCGGAAGTCACGCCGATTCTTTCGTATAACGCCGCAAACCATGATACACGTTTTATGAAAGCGTCGGATTTAAAATTGTTCTTAACAGAAACCACGGGCAAAGCGATCATGGACGATCTTGTCAAGGCGGAGCCGATCGGCCCGCAAAAGCTGCTTGATCTGCTCATCATTGCGCCGTGTACGGGCAACACGCTCGCCAAGCTCGCGCTCGGCATCACAGACACGCCCGTGCTGCTGGCCGCAAAGGCGCACCTTCGAAATCGGGCACCTGTGCTGATTGCGGTGTCCACCAACGACGCGCTCACGGCGAACGCCAAAAACTTGGGGCTGCTTTTGAACACGCGCCACATCTATTTTGTGCCGTACAGGCAGGACAACAACAAAAAGAAGGAAACGTCCATTGTGGCCGATATGGATTTAATCATCGACGCGGCGAAATCAGCGCTTGATGGCAAACAGCTGCAGCCCATCATGCTGGAACCAAACTAAATAGCAGTCATAATCGCGGCCCTTTGTGCGGATAATAGCAGTATTAAATCAAAAAAGGGGTCGCTATGCTGAACACAAATGAGGATCCGGCAAAAAACGCTGATTATAACGTTGATAATAAAAACCAGGGCGCTGATATCAAGGAATTCGGCACGCCCATTACCCAATCGCCCATCCACGTCGTCAGCATCATCGGGCAGATTGAAGGGCATATGAACTTGCCGCCGCAGAACAAGACGACGAAATACGAGCATATATTGCCGCAGCTTGTCTTGATCGAACAGGAGCCGTCTGTGCGCGGCTTTATTTTGCTGGTCAACACGGTGGGGGGCGACGTGGAAGCGGGGCTCGCGCTGGCTGAGATGGTCGCGGGAATGAGCAAGCCAAGTGTATCTCTGGTGCTGGGAGGCGGCCACAGCATCGGCATCACTCTGGCAGTGTCAACTGATTATTCTTTTATATCGCCGTCTGCCAGCATGACCATTCATCCGATTCGCATGAGCGGCGTGATCATCGGCGTGCCGCAGACGTACGATTTTTTCAACAAGATGCAAAAGCGCATCGTTGATTTTGTATGCACCCATTCAAAAATCACCGAAGAGAAATACCGTCAGCTGATGACGCTCACGGGCGAGATGGCAAACGACGTGGGCACCGTGCTGGTGGGTAAAGAGACTGTAGAATGCGGCATAATCGACGAGGTGGGCACGTTTGCGGCCGCGTCATCCAAGATCAAAGAGCTTGCGGGCTTAGGTTTTTAAAGAAAAATATGCACAATAGAGAGCACATGGAATACAGCGTAAACTTTATTGCAGGTGCGCGGATATCTGAATAAATTCACACGATGTCATGGCGAATAAATACAAGCAGAGCCTGCCAGTCTGTCGATATACCCTGTTTTTGTCATTCCGAGCTTGTCGACTACGGTAGTGGATCGGAATCCCATGAAAAGCGCTTTGCAGAAGGGGATTCCAATCCACTTCGTAGTCAATCGCTGATGCTCAATCGGAATGACATAAGTAACTTTTTTTACACTCTGACAAGCAGAGTCTGCTTGTGGCATAAATGATTGTATATTTCCCTTGGTATGATATAATACTTACCGAGGTGAAACGTATGCCGAAAGGCAAAAAAAAGAAAAAAGCTGTAAATACGGAAACGAGTCGCCTGAGAGAAGCTGCTGGAATCATTATTATCGCTTTCGGTATTTTCCTTGGCGTTTGTGTGTATATAAAAACCGATACGGGACTGCTGGGCGGTGTTGCCCGGGACATATTGTTCGGTCTGTTCGGCTTGTTCACTTATGTCATCCCTTTTCTATGCATTGTTATCGGCGTGCTGACGATTGCTGCGCGCAACAAGCGTGTCAATAAGGGCAAGACAGCGCTCTGGGTGCTGCTTATTATCGCCGTATTCTCTTTGGCGCATACATTTCTGCTCAACGAAATCGACCTTAATAACGGTTTTTTCAAATATGTGGGCGAATCCTACCGCATAGGTATGACGGGCGCTGGCTCCGGCGCACTCGGGTGCATACTTGTTTATCCGTGTGATCTGCTGCTGGGGCATGTGGGCTGCATCATATTGTTTATCACGATGGCGCTGATCTGTGTGCTGATATTGACCAATCTTTCAATAAAGAAGATGAGCCAGGATGTGGCGCGCGTCAGCAAACAGACGGTGCAGAATGCACGCGAGACAGTGGCCGAAAGGGCAGCGGAACGCAAGAAGCGCAGACTTTATATTGAGAATCTGCGTGATGATATGCCGGAAGAGCCGGACGAACCGGACGAACCCGAGATACTCGGCGAAAAGAGCTTTCGGCATAAGAAGAAATCCGCTTCTTACTTAGACGATGAATTTTTGGTGGATGTGCCAAAGAAGGCTGCTGAGTTGCCTATGCCTGAAGAGAAGCTGACAGGGGAACCGCGTGGTCTCACGATAGAATCGTTCGAGTCTTTTGATCAAAGTAAAGAGGAGCAGACGCAACCCATCGAGCAGACACAGGAGCTGCCTGTGGCGCATGCCGATCATGCCGCGCCGCATAAGAGAAAGAACAAAGCGTATAAGATACCGCCTATATCGTTGCTGACCAAAGCCGTTGAAAAGAGCAAAACAGGCAGCATGGAGGAGCAGCGAAAAAACGCGCAGATCATCGAAGAAACGCTTGCAAATTTCGGCGTGGAGGCCGAGGTTGTGCATATCGTCCGCGGCCCTGTGGTGACGCGGTACGAGCTTAAGCCCGCCCCAGGCGTGCGTGTGAAGCGCATCAAGGAGCTGGAGAGCGATATATCCTTGAACCTTGCGGCGCGCAGCGTTAAAATCGAAGCGCCGATACCCGGTAAAGCGGCGGTGGGCATCGAGGTGCCCAACTCCAACGTGACGTTTGTTCATCTTCGGCCTCTGCTGGAATCGGATGAATTTAAAGAATCGCAGTCGCCGCTGACTTTTGCACTTGGAAAGGACATTTCCGGGAAAAATTATTGTGTGGATATCACCAAAATGCCGCATATTCTGATTGCCGGTGAGACGGGCGCCGGCAAGAGCGTGTGTATCAACTCAATTATCACAAGCCTGCTGTTTAAGGCCACGCCGGAAGAGCTTAAGATGATCATGATAGACCCTAAGGTTGTGGAGCTTTCCATGTTTAAGAATCTGCCGCACCTGCTGGTGCCGGTGGTGACGGAGGCCAAGAAAGCGGCCAGCGCGCTCAACTGGGCGGTCAGCGAAATGACGTCGCGCTACAAGCTGTTTGCGGAAAAGGGCGCCCGCGATATCAAACGCTTTAATACGATAACGGATGAGGATCAGGAACCGCTGCCGCGCATCGTCGTGATTATTGACGAGCTGGCCGAACTCATGATGGCTGCGCCGCGTGAGGTGGAGGACGCGATCTGCCGCATCGCGCAGCTGGGTCGTGCCGCAGGCATTCATCTGATTGTCGCCACACAGCGTCCGTCCGTTAACGTGATCACGGGCATCATTAAGGCAAACATCTCCTCCCGTATTGCGTTCAAGGTCAATTCGGGTGTTGACTCGCGCACCATACTCGACCAGAACGGCGCGGAGAAGCTGCTCGGCAACGGCGACATGCTTTATCACCCGACAGGTGCGCCGCGTCCCATAAGGCTTCAAGGCTGCTTTTTGTCGGATAACGACATCGAGGCGGTCACGGAATACGTCAGCAAAGGGACCGAAGAGCAGGAGTTTGACGAGGATATCATGATAAACATCTATTCCGGCGGAGAGGAAAAGGCGAGCAGTGACGACGATGCGGATGAGCTGCTTCCCAAAGCCGTCGCGATTGTGCTCGAATACGGACAAGCCTCCATTTCAATGATACAGCGTCGCCTGCGAGTGGGATATGCACGGGCCGCGCGCCTTGTAGATGAAATGGAGCAGCGCAACTTTGTCAGCCCGTTCGAGGGCAGCAAAGCGCGCAACGTGCTTATTACCTGGGACATTTATGAAGATTTGTTCGGCCCCAGAGAGGAAATGAATGGATAACCTTTATATACACGTCGTATCCCTGGGATGCGACAAAAACAGGATTGACACCGAGCATATGCTCGGCATACTCGCGGGCAGTAACGCCGCGGTGGTCGATTCGCCCGAGCAAGCCGATGTGATTATCGTGAACACCTGCGGCTTTATCGATGATGCCAAGCGTGAATCTATCGATGTGATATTGGAGATGGCGAGCTACAAACAGAACGGCGCGCCCGCGCTGATTGTGACGGGCTGCCTTGCTCAGCGCTATGCCAAGGAGCTTTCGGAAGAGCTGCCCGAGGTGGACGCGTTTCTGGGTGTTGGCGCATACAGCAATCTGCTGGACGCGATACGAAATGTGCTCAGCGGTAAACGGTATGTTTGCTGCGACCGGCTGGACGGTGACATCGAAGGCCGCGTGCTGACCACGCCCTCGCATATGGCGTATGTGCGCATTGCGGACGGCTGCTCCAATAGCTGCAGCTACTGCGCGATACCGCGCATTCGCGGGCCGCTGAAAAGCCGCCCGATACAAAGCGTGTTAAGTGAGATCAAGGATTTGCGCGCGGGCGGTGTGTCCGAGGCGATACTCGTCGCGCAGGATACCACGCGTTACGGCGAGGATTTAGGATCGCGGCAGCTCGAAAAGCTTATCGACGAGGCGGCTGGCATCATGGAAGGCGGCTGGCTGCGCGTCATGTATTGCTATCCCGAAGGCATCACAGATGAGCTCATCAACGTGATGTTAAAGCATGACAACGTCTGCCGATATTTTGATATACCCATGCAGCATTTCTCCGACGCCGTGCTTTCTCGCATGCACAGGCGGCACACACGTGAAAAGTCGATTGCGCTTGCCAAATCGCTGCATGATAAGGGCTTTACGCTGCGCACATCGCTGATTGTGGGGTTTCCGGGCGAAACGCAGGAGGATTTTGATATTCTGCTCGACAGCATAAAACAGATACGCTTTGAGCGCCTTGGCGTGTTCCGTTACTCTACTGAGGAAGGCACAGCCGCGGCGAAGCTTGCCGATCAAATCAGCGACGACATAAAACAGGCGCGATACGAGCAGGTGATGGCGGTGCAGGCACAGATATCGAGCGAGCTTGGACAGACGCTTGTCGGGCAAACGCTGCGTGTGATGATCGACGGCCTCGACGATTCGGGCGCTATGACCGGACGGACGATGGGACAGGCTCCGCAGGTGGACGGTGTGACCATTCTCTCGACAAAAAAAGACTTGACGCCGGGCACTTTTCATGATGTGCTTATAAACGAAGCAAATGAATACGATCTTTTAGGAGAGCTTAAATGAATATTGCCAATAAATTGACGCTTTTTCGGATTATACTGGTTCCGGTGTTTCTGGCGTTCTTTTATTTACCCATACCGTACTGGAACTATTATGCCGTGCTCGTGTTTATCGTCGCCTCGCTGACTGACCTTTTCGACGGCCGGCTTGCGCGCAAGCACGGCATTGTGACGAATTTCGGTAAGCTGGTTGACCCGATTGCGGACAAGCTGCTTGTGTGCAGCGCGCTGATTATTCTCACAGCCAAGCCCGATGAAACGGGCGGTTGGGTGAACGAAATACTCGTTATCATCATGGTGGGACGTGAGTTTGTCATCAGCGGCTTAAGGCTTATTGCGGCGGCGGAAGGAAAGGTGCTTGCTGCGGATATGTTCGGCAAAGCAAAGACTGTGGTGCAGATTGTGGCGATCGTGGTGGTCATGCTGCAGGCGGGTGTGTTTGTGGGCACCTTCTTTGAACAGTGGCTCATCACAGGCGGCTTTTTGCTCATGTGCGTTGCGACAGTGTTATCCGTGCTCTCGTGCGCCAGCTATTTTATTAAAAACAAGGATGTGCTTAAAGAAATGATCTAGCGTGTCCGTTTCTTCGGACAGGTGATATGTGATGATGTGATATAAAACAGGAGGGTTTGGGATATGTCGGTCGAAAAACAAAAGGCGCTGGAGATGGCGCTCACACAGATAGAGAAGCAGTTTGGTAAGGGCAGCGTGATGAAGCTTGGAGACAAGGCGAGCGTACCGGTGTCGGTGATACCCACTGGCTGCCTCGAGCTGGATGTGGCGCTGGGCGTGGGCGGTGTACCGCGCGGCCGCATTATCGAGGTGTACGGTCCGGAATCGTCCGGTAAAACCACGGTGGCGCTGCACATGGTGGCCGAGGCGCAAAAGCTAGGCGGCGCTGCGGCATTTGTGGACGCGGAGCATGCGCTGGATCCGAATTATGCCAAAAATTTGGGCGTCGATACCGACAATCTTTACGTGGCACAGCCTGATACGGGCGAACAGGCGCTGGAAATCACGGAAGCGCTTGTGCGCAGCGGCGCGATCGACATCATTGTCATCGACTCTGTGGCGGCGTTGGTGCCCAAAGCCGAAATCGACGGCGAGATGGGTCAGTCACATGTGGGACTGCAGGCACGGCTGATGTCTCAGGCACTGCGCAAGCTTGCGGGTATTGTGAACAAATCCAACACCGTGGCGGTATTTATCAACCAGCTGCGTGAAAAGGTGGGCGTGATGTTCGGCAACCCCGAAACAACGCCGGGCGGACGCGCGCTCAAGTTCTATGCGTCGGTGCGGCTGGACGTGCGCCGCGTTGAGACCATAAAAAGCGGCGATGAAATGATCGGCAACCGCACGCGTATCAAGGTGGCCAAAAACAAGGTGGCGCCGCCGTTTAAGAACGCGGAGTTCGAGATCTACTACGGCGAAGGCATATCTTCGGAGAGCAGTGTGCTCAATCTCGGTGTGACGTTGGGACTAATTAAAAAGTCCGGTTCATGGTTCTCTTACAATGACACGCGCATTGGGCAGGGCAAAGACAACGCAAGGCTGTTCCTAAGGGAAAACCGCGACGTGTTTGAAGAGGTGAAAGCCGCGATACTCAAGGAATACAACCTTGGCGCTGTGGAAACGGGCGTGGCTGAAAAAGAATAAACTGTAAATTAAGAAACATTTTTTAATGCACCTTTGAAAAACGATGCTTTTCGTGGTATAATTCATTCAAGGTGGTGCAGTATTCTAGTCGGTACTACGGTTTTGAAGGCGGGCCTAAAAATCCGCCAACGGGCACATCGATGAAGTTTCTGGTGTTGGCTGCTGACGCCCAGTCGGGGGCTGATGCTGGGAGTTAAGGTCGTGGGGCGATCCGCAATGGCATGCGGGCGTAGACCCCGCTTCCGTGGAGACCCAAGCAGGTGATGGCTTTGGCTGTTACTACTTGGGGTGGAAACCTGTTATGCGGTGAAAAGCTGTGTACAGAGTAGCCTGCCTTGAGTTTTGCGGGGTGTTATTGCAGAACACGCCCTGGGGTGCCATGGCCAGGCGCGCCGGGGACGATTGCTGCAAGAAACCTGCATGGCAAAAGAGGCTAGAAACCGTTTTAAGTGCTGTCGAGGAAAACTCCTAGACTGTAGACGTGCGTATGAAAAAGCGCACAAAGATATTTTGGAGATTATAGTGTGGTCTAAACGGCAATCCAGTCACGCGTCCGGCGACGGGGCGTTTCAGGGTTTAAAGGGAAACCGCTTCATCGGCGACGGGAAGTATCTCTGAGGGGAAATCCTACTGGACCTAAGCTGCAAGGTTTATCCAAGATGTCACCACCGCTTTTTTTATTTTCAGGAGATTTTTTTGGGTAAAAAAAAGCTAAAGAAAAAATTCAAGTTCTGGGCGCTGAAGGTGTTTATCATCTCGCTCATATTAACAGCAGGAATCAGCGTTGTTACAGAGCTGCTGATGGACAAATTGTCCATTGCCGCGGCAGCATTCATTATTTTGTTTATTGTGCTTATAGGTGTTTCTTTTGATATTATCGGCATTGCTTTTGCGACGTGTGAATCCAAGCCGTTTGTGTCAATGGCTTCGCGCAAAATAAAACGCGCCAAAAGTGCGATTAAGTTGCTGCAAAATGCCGATATTGTATCCAACATCTGCGGCGATGTGGTCGGTGATATCTGTGGTATTGTGAGCGGTGCGGCTGGTGCTGCCATCGCGATAAAAATTATCGCGCAGGCACAAAATACCCCTGATATTGTCATCACGATCGCAATTTCCAGCGCCATTGCGGCGCTGACCGTGGCGGGTAAAGCGGCAGGCAAGACGCTCGCGATAAACAAGAACAAACAGATCGTCAGCTTTGTTGCGTATGTGCTGATGTTCTTCTTTAAGGATAAATGACATGGCTGAAAAGAAACGTATCGACATCTATTTGTATGAGAACGGCTTGGCGGAAAGCCGGGAGAAAGCACGCGCGCTGATCATGGCGGGTGAAGTGAGTATCGACGGCAAGGTGTGCAGCAAGGCATCAACCACCGTAACCTTGGAAAATGATGTCGCCGTTAAGCAAAACGATGCGTTTGTGAGCCGCGGCGGCAAAAAGCTGCAAAAGGCGATTGACAGCTTCGGTTTAAATTTGCGCGGTGTGACGGCGATTGACGTGGGGGCGTCGACAGGCGGATTTACCGACTGTATGCTGCGCAGCGGCGCAGTGTATGTTTATGCCGTAGACGTGGGATACGGCCAGCTTGCGTGGCGCCTGAGGCAAGACAGCCGCGTCTGTGTGATGGAGCGGCAAAATGCACGCTATCTGGAGCCTGATATGTTTGACAGACCCATCAGCTTTGCCAGTATCGATGTGTCGTTCATATCTCTAAAGCTGATTCTGCCTGCGCTGGTAAAGATTTTAACGCCGCCTTATACCATTGCGGCGCTGATAAAACCGCAGTTTGAGGCAGGCCGTGATCACGTAGGGAAAAAGGGCGTCGTGCGCGATAAAAACGTCCATGCTGATGTCATTCGCGGTGTGCTGGATTTTGCAGGGGAGATGGGGCTCGCATTTTGCGGGCTTGATTACAGCCCTATCAGGGGGCCTGAGGGCAACATCGAATATCTCGCTTGCTTCCGTGACAGCGCTGATATGATGACACCCGATATAAATCGCGTCGTTGACGCGGCACATGAGGGCGCAAACTAAGATAGCAAACCGAATGAATCAACACTTCCTAAATCACATATGGATGTTTCGGCATTTCACTTTATTTCATGTTGTATAATTATCCAAGGTTATTTATAATAAAAAACATATGGGAATGAAAAACGTTGGCATCTACGCCAATCCATGCAAAGACGCAAATTTGAAAGACACAAAGCTCGTGGCGCAGAGTCTGCGTGCGCAGGGTCTTTTTGTGTCTTTTGACGCAGGCTCTTTACCGGACGACGAGACAGATATCATCGATTATACGAACATCGACTGCCTGTTTGTGCTGGGCGGAGATGGAACGCTGCTAAAGGCGGCTCTCACCTCCAGCCTTTTTGGTATTCGCATACTCGGCATCAACCTTGGCAGGCTTGGTTTCTTAACCGAGGTGGAGCTCCGCGATATTGATGAAGCCATTCGCCGCATACGCGCGGATGAATGCTATGTGGAAGAGCGCGTTATGCTTCACGGTTCTGTTTATAACGGGGACGAAAAGCGATATGAGGTGGAAGCGCTCAATGACGTGGCTGTGCTCAAAAAGGACATGTCCCGCATGATCAACTTGGAGCTTTTTATCGGCGGCGCGCTTGCCGACCGCGTGGCCTGCGACGGTATGCTCGTATCCACCCCGACAGGTTCAACGGGTTATTCACTAAGCGCGGGCGGGCCGATCTTAAGCCCGAAATTAAAATGCATGCTGGCCACACCAATTTGTCCGCATTCGCTTCATTCACGCACTTTGGTGGTATCTGAAGATGATGAGATTATCATAAGGCCGACCGCACCGGGCGGCATCGTGCTCACAACGGATGGTGTCCAATTAAGAGAAATAGACAATGGGGAAATGGTCAGAATAAAAAGATCGAGACATATAGCGCGTTTCATACGTTTTCATGAGAACTATTTTTATCCATTGCTTCGTTCAAAGTTCTTAAGCTGGGACAGATAATGAAAAAGGGGTGGTAGGGATGAAACAGGGAAGACAAAGCATGATACTTGAGCTCATTGACAGCCACAATGTTGAGACGCAGGATGAGCTGTCGACACTGCTTAAAGAAAAAGGCTTTGAGGTGACTCAGGCAACGATATCTCGTGACATCAAGGAATTAAAGCTCATCAAAGTCCAGTCGGATAACGGCGCGTACAAATATGCGGCATCCGGCAAGGAGATGCTGGGCAAGCTGGATATTTTTAAGCGTGTTTTCCGTGATACCGTGCTTTCCGTGGAGCCCGCCGCTTCGCTGGTGGTGGTGCGCACGATGACGGGCAGTGCCAATGCGGCCGCCGAGGCGATCGATGAGTTGGATGTCCCTGAAGTGGCAGGCACGCTTGCGGGGGACAACACAATTTTTGTGGCAGTTCGCAAAGAGGGCATGCAGAACCGAGTTGTTGAAATACTGAGCGGCATGCTAAACACGAAAAGATAAAAACGCCGGGGTATGAGTGGGGTCGTCATGCTGAATAAACTGATCATCAGAAATATTGCGCTGATAGAAGAGCTTGAGGTGGAACTGGCAGCCGGTATGAACGTGCTGTCCGGCGAAACGGGCGCCGGCAAATCCATCATTATCGATTCTGTCAATCTTGTATTGGGCGAGAGGGCGGATAGAGAGCTGATTCGTACGGGAGCGCCCAAGGCTGTGGTTGAAGCATGGTTCAGCGGTGTCAACGATGGCGTGACCGATATTCTTGCTGCGCAGGAAATCGAAATGTGGCCGGAGCTTGTGATGAGCCGGGAACTCAGCGCGACGGGCAAAAATGTGTGCCGCGTGAACGGAACGCTGATCACACTTTCGGTCCTTAAAGAATTAAGCGACCGTCTGGTGGACATACATGGGCAGCATGAGCATCAGTCATTGCTGAGCGAGAAGAATCACATTGCCATGCTGGATGGTTTTGATAAGCGAATCAGTGAACAAATAGCACAGGTGGCAAAAGCCTATTCAGACTATTCCGACGTCGTGAAACGGCAGCGTTCGTTGTTTGGCAATGACGGAGACCGCGAACGCCGTATCGATATATTAAAATTCCAGATCAATGAAATCAAAATGGCGAATATCGCAGAGAATGAGGAAGAGGAGCTAAACGCGCAAAAGGTGCGTCTTAATTCTGCGGAGAAAATCATGAATGCGCTGACTGCCGCGTATGCAGAGCTTTATGAAGGAGAGCCGTTTAACGCGCTTGCAGCGCTAAAGGATGTGAGCCGCAGATTGCAAGGCATCGCCGATGTGGACGAGCGGTATGAACAAATGGCGGCGCGTGTGGACGAAGCGTATTACACGCTCGAAGAGGTGTCGTCCGACATTAGCAACGACATGAGCGACGAGCTTTTCGATGCCAATACGCTTGAACAGGTGGAGGAAAGGCTTGCGCTTATCGCATCTCTTAAGCGCAAATACAAAGACCCCACAATCACGGGCGATTTTTTAACCAACGCCGAGCAGGAGCTATGCGATCTTGAAGACAGTGCCGCGCTGCTTGAACAGCTTGCTGCGAAAGCGGACACGCTCAAAAAGGAGCTGTATCAAAAATCCGTAGCGTTGTCTGAGATGAGACAGGAAGCCGCACGCATATTTGAACAGCGTGTAATGGAGCAGCTTGCTGACCTTGGTATGACGTCTGCCGTTTTTTCTGTGAATTTTGAAGAGCAGGCTGATATTAATAATTGTTCGTTTTCCAAAAACGGCATTGATACAGTGGAGTTTTTTATGTCAACCAACCGTGGTGAGCCGCAAAAACCGCTCAGAAAAATCGCGTCGGGCGGCGAAGTGTCACGCATCATGCTTGCGCTTAAAAACATTGTGGCCGACAGAGGCGGCATACCCACGATGATATTCGATGAAATTGATACGGGCATCAGCGGTCATATCGCGCAGGTGGTGGCAGAAAAGCTGCAAAGCATATCTCGCGGACGTCAGGTGGTTTGTGTCACACACTTGCCGCAAATTGCCAGCATGGCGGACAAACATTTTCTTGTGACAAAAAAAAGCGACGCGCAGACGACGCGCACCTTCCTGCTGCCGCTTAACGAAGAGAACCGCATAGACGAAATTGCGCGTCTGGCGGGCGGCGATACCGAGGTTTCCAAGGCGCATGCATTGGAAATGATAAAAAAAGCCGACATTTTTAAAAACGACAATTAAAACAAAACCTTGAGATTATTTCAAAGTATAAATTGAACAGCCTCAAACGACAATAATAACAACAAGTCGATGAGAGGTGTTTTTTTGAAAAAGATTATCAGGGTTTTTGGTATACTGTTTGTTGCTGTATTATGTGCGGTCTATTTTTTGCCCGCCGTACAAAGTTATTCAAATATACCGAATGAAATATATATACAAAGAGGAACACAAAAGGCGATTGATCTGGGTTTGCCTGTGAAGGCCGATGTGGAATCCACAGGTGTGATTAGTCTTTCGGGTGAATCATTGGCAGAGGCGACGGGCATGCAAAGCCCGCTTGTGATAGAGTCTGTAGAAAACGGTGACGCGACAATTGAACTGTCGTTGTTCGGATTGCCGGTCAAAAAGGTAAAGGTCAATGTCAGTGACGAAGTGATGGTCATACCGGGAGGCCAGAGCATCGGCGTGACGCTGTACACGAAAGGTGCGCTCGTCGTCGGCATCACGGGAATCGAGATGGAAAACGGCACCACCGTCAATCCAGCGCGGGAGGCGGGCATGCTTCCGGGTGACGTGATTGTCAGCATAAACGGCATAACGGTGGAGAACGCCAATCATGTCAGTGAAATTGTGGATGAATCTGACGGCACACTCGGTGTAGTGGTGGACAGAGAAGGACGAACGCTGAATCTCAATGTCACACCTGTTGTGGATTATAAAGACAGCAAGATGCGCCTCGGTGTGTGGGTCAGAGACAGCACGGCCGGTGTGGGTACATTGACATTTGTCGATCCGGATGACAAATGGTTTGGCGGTCTTGGCCATGCCATCTGCGATCTGGATACAGGCAGTGTGTTAAGCGTTAAGGAAGGCGAGATCTACTATTCGGAAGTTATACAGATTAACAAGGGAGAGAACGGCGTGCCGGGAGAAATCAAAGGCTACTTTTCCAGCGCGTCCGGCAACATGGGGCTAATTCGTAAAAACACAGATTACGGCATATATGGGACGCTGTATGACAACGTGAATCTTGAGGCGTTCTCCAAACCCATACCTGTTGCCCGGCCTGATGAAGTGATGCTGGGGCGTGCAACGATTCTCTCGACGATCGATCATGAGGGCGTCAAGGAATTTGACTGTGAAATCATCAAAGTTAATGCCCAAAACGCGCCTGAACAAAAGAGCCTTGTGGTTCGTATTACTGACGAAGAACTGCTGCAAAAAACAGGCGGCATCGTTCAGGGTATGAGCGGAAGCCCAATTATACAAAACGGGAAACTCGTCGGTGCCGTGACGCATGTTTTTGTAAACAATCCCACCAAAGGATACGGGTTGTTTGCTGACTGGATGCTTGCGCAGATGGACTGAGCATTGGACTGAGCATGTCGAATTATGTTGAATTTTAGGGTTTTTTGATTTAATTGCTTAACCGAGAAGGGATTTGAATGTTTGCGTTGAATTTATTAATGCTATTATTTAAAATCACTATTCAAACACATTAATAGAAAAGGCAGGCACTAAGTAACAAATGAATGAGTATAAAGAGCAGGGTAAATATCGGGTTATTCTTGCTGACAGTAATCGGGATTACCTGAGACTGGTATCATCTTTCCTTTTGGAAACGGATAAGTTTGAGATTGTCGATTTTGCATTCGAGGGGACACAAGCGTATACACTGACAAAAAAGCATTCGCCGGATCTTTTGGTTGTCGATCTTATCATGCCCGTGCTCGACGGTTTCGCAGTGCTGGAAGAGCTCGGGAGAGATGGCTACAGAGCGGAAACTAAGGTGGTTATGACGTCGGCTGTGAATCTCGATTTTGTGCTGAGAAAAGCGGAAAACTACAATGTTGATTACGTTTTTTTGAAGCCGTTCGACAAGGAAGTTTTCAAGAGACGTGTTCTCGAACTGATGGCTTATGAAACCACAGGTACACGCGTTTTTGGAAGCAGAGAAGAGCCCGACCCGAGCCAAATTGTCACAGATCATATCAAAAAGGTGGGCATCACCGCCAACATCAAGGGCTACCATTACCTTCGTGATGCCATATTGATGGTGCACGATGATTTTGAGCTAATGAGCCATCTCACCACGGGGCTCTATACAACCGTTGCGCGGAAGCACAATTCCACGCCGCAAAGGGTAGAACGAGCGATGCGGCACGCCATTGAAACAGCGTGGAATCGTGGCAATATTGAAGTGCTTGAGGGCTTCTTCGGCTACACAATACTTGATACTAAGGGAAAGCCCACCAACGGTGAATTCATCGCGATGCTTGCCGACAAGCTTAATACTGAGCTCAAATACGTTGATTAGCATACGTTGCATCCCCACCGCATATTAATCATTACAGATGATATGTGGAGGCGGTGAGCTTGCTGGAGAATACAAAAAGACGCATTTTTACCGATGTACTGGACAACAAAGGACAGTATCTGTTAATCGTCTTTTTTCTTGTTGTGGGCATCACGGCGGGAACGTTCACCGTGAGCAATTTGCAGATGGGCACCAAGGAAGCGCTGGATAGCTACAAAGACTCGCTTTTCATATCTGTCAAATCCACCGATCCGAATTTCTGGGGCATTTTTTTTCATTCATTTCTGAATCATACGTTGATTTTTGGTGTCGTCACGGTTTTTTCAATGATGATGCTTGGCATTCCTGTGATTGCGGCTGCGCTGATATTTAAAGGCTTCTGTGTGGGATTTACAGTCGGCGTGCTCGCGCTGGATATGAGCATAGGGGGATTTCTCGCTATTGTGGTTTGTACATTCTTGCCCAACCTTGTTCTGATCCCCTGTATATGCAAAGCAGGTGTTTTTGGCATCAATAACGTGATTCAGGTGTTTAAAACGCGCCACATTCCTAAAACGCCACAGGATAAGCTGATTTCCTCCAGACCGTATATAATAAAAATGTTGTCTGTCTATGCGGTGGGGCTTGCCGGCGTGCTCATAGAATCGCTGCTTACGCCTGCATTGATGAAGCTTGTATAAGAATGAAGACCTCTTATTAGAATCTCAAGAGGTTGAATACTTTTAGTACCCTCTTCTGAATTTTAGAATATATGTGAGGCTAATGACAATTAGTCTAATGACAATTAGTCTAATTACAATATGAGCAACTGGCAGATAACCAATTATAATCTTGCCTTTTTTGATTGAAAAGATATTGCCGTTGCATCAAAAAATAGAATACGCTATAGTTAAGGAAATTGACTGGCACTTGCTTTAATGCCGTTATATCGATGATTCGGCATTAATAGTACATGTGCTATTGATGAAAGGTGCGTATATGAACAAAGAACAGATAATGACGGATGAAGCCCCTGCGGCTATCGGGCCGTACGCGCAGGCGGTTAAGACAGGCGCTTTCATCTATACATCGGGACAGATTGCCATTGATCCGGCGACAGGCGAAATTGTAACGGGCGGCATCGAAGCGCAGACGATCCGCGTAATGGAAAATCTGAGAGCGGTTTTGGATTGTGCGGGCGTCGGGTTTAAAGATGTCGTGAAGACAACGGTGTTTATTAAGGACATGAACGACTTTGCGAAAATAAACGTAGTGTATGCGCAGTATTTTGAAGCGCCATATCCCGCACGTTCGTGTGTTGAGGTGGCGCGTTTGCCTAAGGATGTGCTGGTGGAGATAGAAGCGGTGGCGGTCTGCCCATGACAAAGCTTGGCGCTTTTTCACGGACGGAGCTGCTGCTCGGACCGGCGGCGATGGACAGGCTCAGAAACGCAACGGTGGCAGTGTTCGGCGTGGGCGGTGTGGGTTCGTTTACGGTAGAGGCGCTTGCGCGAAGCGGCGTGGGCGGCCTTGCTTTGTTTGACGATGACAAGGTTTGTTTGACGAATATCAATCGCCAGCTAATCGCCACACATGACACGGTGGGACGCAGCAAGGTGGAGGCTGCAAAAGAGCGCATACTTTCAATCAATCCGCAATGCGATGTTGAGACACATGCGTGCTTTTATACGGTGCACAACGCCGACGAATATGATCTGTCAGCGTATTCGTATATTGTGGACGCGATCGATACAGTGTCGTCCAAGCTCACGCTGATCGAGCGTGCAAGAGCTGCGTCTGTTCCCATCATCAGCTGCATGGGCGCTGGAAATAAGTTGGATCCCACGCGCTTCGAAGTCGCGGATATCTACAAAACGTCGGTGTGCCCACTTGCTAAGGTGATGCGCCGGGAGCTTCGCGTGCGCGGCATCGAATCGCTCAAGGTTGTTTATTCGAGAGAAGAGGCGATCAAACCGCGTGAGGATGCGGGATTGAGCTGCAAAACGGGCTGTGTCTGTCCGCCCGGTACCCAGAGAAAATGCACAGTCAGGCGTCAAGTGCCCGGCAGCGTGGCTTTTGTTCCATCCGTGGCGGGGTTGATATTGGCGGGCGAAGTCATCAAAGACCTGACAAGTGAGAATGAGAATCAGGATTCCTGAATGATAATAGATGCATGATCGCTGAACGGATTTTTGCGTATGGCGAGCGACCAGAGATACGGATAGCGCGACTTTAAATGCTTCATATAGATCACCCACTCGTAGGCAAGCAGATTGTAAATGCGAACGATATCGCCTTTCAGGTGGTCGATATCCGTTTTAGGCAGTGCTTGAATATCCTGCCTGTTGGATATCTCATCCACAAGGTGGTAGAGCGCCCAAAGCATATCTGTGAACGTATCATGCTCCAGGAGGTTGGGATTCGCAAACATTTTCACAATTTCTTCTTTTGAGGGAAGTGAGCTTTTTAAGCTATTCAGCTTCTGTGTGTCAATATTAGCGTGAACGGGAAAGCTTTTCATTGCGAGTGCCGCGGTATCAAATTCTTTATCATTCCACGTTGGCTTCATGCTGACAAGTTCTCTAACCTTATCAAGCTCCATAATCACAGTGTTTAACGTTCTTAGTGCGTCTGCCCCCGTTTCGCTGAAAAATGCGCTGATAACGATATTGACCTGCTCAAGCCGTTCTCGTTTTTCTCGCGTACTAAGCACCCTGTCTAACAGGAAGGTGACCAGCAGTATATGAAGCGGCAGGAACATCATGTCCTGAAAGAACAGGAACCCCGATTCTTCAACATTGTGAAACAAAACCAGTTGAAGTATAAAGAACACGGCAGACAGCACAATCAAAAAAAGAATGATGACATGGATAAAACGTATACGTTTCATAACAACCCCGTTAAATATCATATTTGTTTTACATTATAAAAGCCTCATGTGTTTAAACGCAAGACGGTACTATATAAAATAAAAAAAACGCTACCCAGACTAACCAAAATAATCAAAATAAAGGGATAATATAACTTGACTTTTATCTGATTAGTCTGTAAGATGAAAACCTATAATGAATCAAGGAGGTGAGAGGATGTTCGGTTTTATGCAGATTCACTGCATTCGTCACGCATACATGAATATCGTAAAGGCAATTAGTTGCTTTTACCGGAAAGCTTATTGTCACCTCTCGCCTGATTTCATAATGTGATGCACATGCATCCATATATGTCTTTCATGCCCTGAAGGCGATATGCTTTCAGGGTTTTTTAATCTGATTTTGAGAATAAGGGGTCTATACATGTTTTCAGATTTTAAAAATGTTCTTTTTATGTCCCAAAACAAAACTTTCTCCAATAAATTAACTCGTCTAGCTTTGCCTATCATGCTCGAACAGTTTTTAATGTCATCCTTATTTATTTTTGACACGGTGTTTGTGGGCGGTCTTGGTGATGAGTATATCGGAGCTGTTGGTCAGGCGGGAAATATTCAGATGCTTCTCTGGTGCGGCTTTAATGCTCTGTTCAGCGCAGGTGCGATTTTCGTTGCCCAATATTGGGGAAAAGACAAGGATCAAACCGGTATCAGAAAAACGTACACAGTGAGTGTAATGTTTACGATGCTGCTTGCTATTATCTTCTTTGTTGTTTCGTTCTTCTTTGGAGATGCAGCGATGAGTGTGCTGTCAACCAACGATCAAGTACGCGAAATAGGGGCAGAATACCTGTCTATAGTATGCATGGCTTATCCGATTTGGGCTGTCTCGTCAGTGCTCGCCAGTATGCTGCGCGCCATGGGTATTGTGAAGCTGCCAATGATTGCTTCTATTTCCGGCGCAGTATTGAATATCCTTTCGGACAGTGTCTTTGTAACGGGCAATTTTGGATTTCCAAAGCTCGGTGTTCCCGCTGCGGCGGTTTCCACGGTTGCGGGCGCGCTGGTTGAGCTGATTCTGCTGCTTTATTTCGCACGGCGATCGGGTAGTCCCATTACGGCAAGAAGAAGGGATTTTGTATGGCCAGGAAAAAGTATGGTTCAAACGTATCTCAAAGCTGCGCTTCCGCTTGTCGTAAAGGATCAGCTTTGGGCCGGCGGCGTAACGGTGTACAGTATTTCATTTGCAGCGCTAGGTGTGGCCTCTACGGCTGCATACAATGTATACGGTACGCTTATGCAGTTTATGAACGTACTGTTTCTCGCATTGGGCGGTGCAGGAGGTATACTCATTGGACATGAGCTTGGTGCTGGAGAGATTGACCAAGCCAAAAATTACGCGTGGCGGCTGCTGCGAACGGTTTTTGTGTCATCTATACTGCTTTGCCCAGCTTTCATATTGCTTCGCAACGTCATGCTGCTCCCTTTTTCCAATCTTACAGCTGAGGCTATTAGTAACGCGCGGGATTCGCTCCTTTTGGCTGCGCTTATTATCTGGGCAAGAGGTATCAACTTTACCAATATGAACGGTATACTTAGAGCCGGAGGGGATACGCTGGGTGCTGCAGCTATCGATATCGGCGTTCTTTGGGGCATCGGTGTCCCGTTGACGGTGATTGCCGGAATGCTATTACAGCTTCCGTTTTCGATTGTGGTGCTGATGACATGTATTGAAGAAATTATTAAAGTGATTATCAGTGTTGCCAGAGTCAGAAAATACAAATGGGCTAAGCAGCTTGTGTAGCAAACAATGCAAAGGATTTTAACCGAAAAAATTTATATATTTTTATTAAAAACGCTTAATAAAAAGCGTTGACAATAGCAAGCAGGTTTGATAGTATATTTGAGCGCTCGCTAAACAGCGCAGCGTAAAACGGACGAAGACGCAGGCGGGAAAGCTGCCAGAAAGTACAAGTTCGAACGGTGTTGACAAACGCCTCTGGCGTCTGGTAACATACGAAATCGATCCCCGAGAAGCGGGGGACAGGAACCGATATGAGAAGGGTTCCGAGCCAGAGAATGGC
>JAEWBO010000004.1 GCA_023391105.1 Bacillota bacterium | reverse complement strand
TTCCACCTCTATATGGATGACGGCATCTGTCTCGTTGAATTTTAAATCGGCTGCCTTCGTCGCTGTGACAGTCGCCATCCCGGCTTTAAGCAATGTGATATTGCCGCTTGTCCTATTGACGAAAACAACGTCTTGGCCGCTAGTGACCTCATAGGTCACTTCCCCGGTACTATCTCCGCCTGATATCGGAACGATAAAAGATGTGTCTCCGTATGTTTTGGTGATGGAGTCTACCGCAAAGGCAAAGCCGCTTTGCTCAGAACGAGCCACTCGGATCGTCACCTCTGCACTCGCTGCGTTGTAACGTTCATCCGTTGGGCTAACCGCGCGCACTACCGCCGTGCCGGATTTGAACAGTGTCACCTCTCCGCTTGACGCATCCACAGAAGCCACATCGTTGCCGCTGTCTACCGAATATAAGACCGGGCTGGAACTGAGCTTACCTGCAACCTCTAACGCAAAAGGCGCATCTCCGTAAGTCTTGCCGATAACCCCATCCGCTATCTTATAGGCTTTGCCATCTACAATGGCAAAGCCATCCTGATCTGCCTTGCCTATTTTCAGCATGACAGTGGCCATAGCCGCACTGTAGCGGTCATCCGTCGAGCTTAAAGCGCTTAAAGTCACTGTCCCGGATTTGTGCAGAGTCACGGCCCCCGAACTATTTACGGAAGCGATATCGGTGTTACTTGATGCATAAATTGTATCACCCGCGCTCAGTTTGTCCGAAGTCTCAAGTGTAAAAGCAGCATCACCGTATGTCTTGCTGATTAGGTCTTCCGTGATGTCATAATCCAGTCCGTCGATAATGGAAAAGCTGCTTTGCGCCGCTTTGCTGACCTGAAGCGTCACAGTGGCAGTGGATGCGTTGTAGCAGTCCGTCTCAAGACTTTCAGCACTTAAAATTACCGTGCCGGATTTGAGAACAGTGACCGTGCCGTCGTTGCTGACGGCAGCGATGCTTGTGTCGCCAGAGGCATAATCAATCGGCCCTACGCTCGTGTTTACGGCCAGCGTGAACGGCGCATCTCCGTAAGTTTTGCTGATAGTCCCTTCCGTCATGGTATAATCTGCAGAGGCAATGATCTCAAAGCTGCTTAGTGTCGCCCGGCCAACCTCAAGCGTCACCGAAGCAGTGGCTGGATTATAGCATTCATCTGTTGCGCTCTGTACCGTCAGCGTAGCTGTACCGGATTTGTGCATTGTCACTGTGCCGGAAGTGCTTACCGAAGCTACCGAGTTCTCGCTGGAAGTATAGGTTAAATCGCCCGTGCTTAGTCTGCCTGAGACCTCAAGCGTAAATGCGGTGTCACCATATGTCTTGCTGATGGTGTCTTCCACAATTTCATAGCTGCTGCCTCCGGCTATGGAAAAAGCACTCTGATCGGCTTTGCCAACCTTAAGCACTACTGCAGCCGTTGCGGTGCTATACATATCATCTGAAGGACTGACTGCGGTAAGAGTAACGATGCCAGATTTGTGCAGCGTCACCGTACCGGCAGTATTGACAGATGCCACAGCGGCATCACTGGAAGTATAGGTTAAATCGCCTGTGCTCAGTTGACCTGAAGTTTCGAGCATAAACGAGGTGTCTCCGTAACGTTTGCTGATCATACCATCTGCAATATCATAGCTGCTGCCATCGGCAATGGAAAATCCGGTCTGGTCGTGCTTTGTGACGCTATATCCTGTTATGGAACCATCCGCGATAACGTTGTAGTTATCGTTGATGACTTCGTTGTATACCGCTGTAAGGTTATAACTACCGTATGGAATGCTCCCCCATATGACGGAGGCGGAATAAACGCCGCCTGTTTCTGTAATGGCCACGTCGCTGCCGATGACCGTGCTGCCATGTTTGAATGTAATTGTGCCTGCCGGCAAATTCACAGCCCCGGTGATTGCTGCGGTCAGCGACACATTCTGCCCAACCTTGGTTGTTGCCGATGGAAACGCCGTCAGTGACACCGTGACGTCTTTCGGGACAATCGTGAAGGATTTCGTCAGAATACCAGTATAGTTTCCTTTGCCAGTAATGGTTGCAGTGGCTGCCCCTGCATTCACATTCGGACAGCTCACCGTATAATCTGTTCCGGCTGAAAGGGTGATGTTCTTTGCGGTGTCTTTGATCGTAACAGCAGGCACCACAGCCGTTCCCGTATAAGCCTGATTGGCAATATCGTATACTGAAAAGCCGGTTATGCTCTTGCTGTTGATTGTAAAGTTTGCTGATGCTGTCGCGTCATGATAGTAGGCATTTCCCGCCAAGGTTGCCGTAACGGTATAGCTGCCTGCGTTGATAGGGGCTGTTGAGCTATTCGTAATGGTACCTCCTGTAACAGCATCGGTTCCAGAGTACTTGTACGTCACCATCCCGCTGAGCGTACCGCCGGAAGCCATTGGTGAGATAGCCTCTCCGAATGTATACGCGCTGTTGACATTGCTGATACTCAGCAGAGCCTGATCCATCTTGAGCACGTTGGAATCATTTGCGCTGATGATCCCGTTATATTGGTAGGTCGTCCCCCCCAATTTGATGGTTGCTGTTGTTTGCGACGCACTTGCAGGCAGATAGAAATATAACTTCCCATTTACATCGGTATTCATCGCCGTGATGTTGTAAGGGATCGTGGTCGCACCCTGTTTTATAGTAAGCGACTCCACAGCAGCTGCCGCTGCAGCCGGCAGTGCGACAATGGTCTTATATACAGACTGTCCGCTGGCATTTACAGGTCTTTTGCCAAAGGTTGAATTAATTGACCCACCTGTGATTTGTATTTTATTCACAACCGAAGTATTCCCATACCCGCCACCTATACCTACGCTGACACCGGGACCGGTATAAGTGGTAGCCGCAGTGACCGTTCCGCCCGCAATATGAATGGTTTTATTGGCAAACCCATATTCACCGCCGCCTATGCCTGCAGCCAGATCACCGCCTGTGGCATTAATAACACCGCCGCTAATCGTGACATTTCCGCAATCCTTGAAAGCAAGCGTGGTGTCTTCTCCTGCTCGCCCCCCAATCCCGGCCCCGGTTACAGCACTTACCGTCAAGCTGTCTGTTGCGCCACCTGTGATGGTGATATTTGCGCCATCCGGAACCAGCATCCCCACACCACGGCCGTATAAACGGTTCTCCCCTTCCAATGTGATGTTGGCGGTGGCTCCCGACGCTACGTACACAGCCGATGATTGCCAGCGATAGCTCGTATATAGGGTTACATCGCGTAATGTAATGTTATGAGCTCCGCTCGAAACATTTATCTGAACAGGCTGGCTAGAATCGTAATCAGAAGTGCCGGTTATGATATACCCGTTGGAATTTAATGCGGTGACTAGAGTTCCGCTGCTGTTATGGCCGCTAATTGAATCCGAGTTAAAGTAAATGGGACCGTAGGAAATATCCAATACTGTTTTGGCACCAGCGGCGTTAGAAACTGTGGGCAGGAGCATGTTTCCGAATATGATAACCATAAGCATAGTGAGAATAATGAGTACAATATTTTTTTTCACGGTGACCTCCGTATAAGCACAATTATTAGAGTGGGTCCGAAAGATGTCGCGTGACCTGGCGGCCTAAACAAAAGTAAATATTTTTGATGTTTGGGTTCGTGACCTATGTCATTCTAAACGTTCGCTCGCCTCGCTTTGCCGATGACTGTTGCATAGTAATCAAGATTAACTCCTCACTAAAATGAATGACTATAGTCATTGTATCATGTTTATATTAAGAATCCAAGGAGCATATTGAATAAAAAAGGTGCCCGGTCCAGAAAGAAAGGGCGCTCGAAAAAATCGGCTGTATGCCATAGCAGATATGCTGTTTACGCAACACGGACTGGACAACGTGAGCGTGGCGTCGGAGTTCGGCTTCCATATCATACAGATAGCGATTTCCAGCATATCGTCTGCCTTTAAATGAGTGTTTTTCCGGAATCAGCAGGCTTTTCCGCATCGGCAATGCTATCTCCTAAGCGTTCGAAACGGGTACT
This sequence comes from Bacillota bacterium, assembly GCA_023391105.1. GTDB lineage: Bacteria > Bacillota > Clostridia > Christensenellales > SZUA-584 > SZUA-584. The sequence goes on along the minus strand of JAEWBO010000004.1, from coordinate 16,301 downwards.
TCCGGAAATAAGAAGTCAACAGTATAATCTCACCTTAATCGTTTTGATCATATAGCTTTTGTGCCGCCAGTGCTGCGGCTCTCGCATCAGCTTTTCTTCACCGCCACTACCACCATTTGCCCATCCTCCACCTTATAGTCGCAGGTAATAAGTGTTACAAGCTCATCCCCGTACGAAGCATTCACGCCGGTTTCATACAGTGACAGTGCATTAATATTTCGCATATATTCATCAAAATCAGCTTGGCTGTTCGCATTGATAAAATTGTAGTGCTTGAATACCTTCTCATTCGGCGCATATATCCGGCTTTCAAATACGGCAATAATCTCATATTTCTGCCGTTTGTGGAGGGTATCAAAACGAATTGTCGGGTGCTCTTTGAAAAACTCTTCGTCCTTGTATTGCTCAAGCCCCGCAAACATAGTACCGTTTTTCATATGATGCCCATAAATAATGGTGTTGCTACCGGGCGGCTCCAAGACACATCGCTGGTCGATAAAGGGCACACCGCTTTTGGCCTTTTGCTTATCAAAGCCGCGCGTCAGATAATAATCACCGTCATCCGGCGTATACATCACAGGGTAATCAATGGCCGTCCCGTCTATTTTGATCCATCCCACCATATCCGAGTTCTGCTCGTGCAGCTTCTGGTATCCTGAAAAAACATTCGTTCCGGCTTCTGGTTCTCCTGTTGCCGCAGGCCGCGCACCATCAGAGTCGGCCGTGGGTGATTCTTCCGCTGCAACAACCTCCGCCAGTTCTTGAAATGCACTTTCTTCTCTGTTCCCCTGCACATAGTGTGAAATCAGCATATACGCAGATACGGCAAATATCGCCAGACAAAGAATCAATAGGGCAAGAAGAGGGAGCCGTCTTTTCACCATCCCCTTCGGCCTTAGAACAGCTTTTCTATCACTTGTCATTAGCTACCTCAGAATAAAATACGAGCCTTTCAACATAGATGCGTATCTGTACCGATCCCGGCAATGCGCCATTAAGATGCAAGAGCCTTGGAAAGACTTATCGTTTCACTCTTTTTCTGTTCCTTTCGTTCGACCGGTTCATTTTTCGCACACTTTTTGAGCGTGTTGAATATTGCGTCTGTCGATACGCCGAAGGTATTCATTTTGAATGGGGATAGCTTTTCATGTCGTATCCCGAAAAACGGTGTCACAGAAAGAAAGCCAAGAAATCCAATTTCCACTGACATCTATTCATCACCTAACACAGATCATACATCAAATTATATAGGCGCATGTCTTTTTGTCAATGTCGAAGGAACGTCGCGACGATCTCCAGCGCTTCATCTGCGAGCCTGCACATAAAGGAAGCATATAATATAGACGATTTCACAACATGTGCAGATATCGTTCAACGTAATGAGATTAAATGGATCAGCTTGAGCGTATTGTGAAATGAATATTTTGTAATGACAAGTTTATCACGATATTTATAACGCAAAAGAAGCGGGCGGGGCGACAAACCGCCTCCGCCCGCTGCGTCATTTAGTCTTTATTATCATTGCGCCTTTTTTCTTTTTCTCATCATGGTTATTACCACAACACCTGCTGCGCCGATCACCAACACTGAGCCAATGCCTATAAACCACCAAACGTTTATGCCCAGAAAATACATCTCAAAGACACCGCCCGCCTGCGTGTGAAGCTCGCCTCCGGTATAGCCTAAATCCTCATCCAGCTTGTATATGAGATACATTGGATAATCAAAGAATTCGTTGTTGTAGAACTTGATGCTGTAATCAGCGTAGAAAACAATATGAGAATTGCCGCCGGAAAGCTTAGCATCCTCGTACTTTCCGATTTTTCCAGCGAAAGGGAAAGTATTCATGAATTGACCAGGTATGCTTTCAATTTCTTTTATATCCTTCTTCAGCTTTTTTTCATCGGCGTTGCTGAGAAAATAGTGCAGGTAGTAGCTCTCCGTGCTGGTGATCTTCGAGCCCTTTACCACGCCATAATATCTGGCCAAAAGGCTCAGACCTGCTGGCTTTTCGGAATGGGCTACAGCGTCGGAGAACACAAATGCCGTAGCCTTTTTGGTATTAGCGCTGTTTAGCTTCATGCCGTAGCTTTCCAGATAGCTCAGTATTCCGTTTCGGGCAGCCTTGGCGTAGAAGCTGTCGGCATCCTTGGGGTTGGCGATCACCATGCCCGTGAGCACTTCTTTTTTGTTCGTGGGCGGTGTGAACATCAGCTTGTCATAGCCCGAGGTCTTCTGAGATTGTAAATACGTTCTATTATCATTCATGCCTGCATAGTGAAACGTCTCCTTGGCCTTGCCGTAAAAGGTGCCGTAGCTATAGGCCTTGTCCACCACCACATAGCGGCGGTGGTCGCTGTTGAGGCGCACGATATAGTAATTCACGCTGTTGCCCAGCGCATCGGTGCCGGTGTGGGCAATATCCTTGGTCAGATAGGGTATGCGGAGCTGCTGTGCGATGGCGGAATAGATCTTGCCGGCTTCGGCGGCTGTCCGCTTAAGCTCCATCATCTTGGCGTCGCTTGGGTTGCTTTTATCAGCCGCGGTGTATTCACACCAGTCGTTATACAGCATGAGCATCTTTAGCATGTTGCCGATATGATAGATATAAAAGGCGTTAACGCCGTCCGCCATCTGATGCTCGAAAGTATACGTATCGCAGCAGCTGTCGAAATACATGCTGCATAGAGAGGGCGATCCGCCGCTTGATTTGGTGAGATAGGCGCCGCAGGAGGTGATCATGGAGCGCAGGTTCGCCTTAGGTACGGTATTCTTGAAAAAGGTGTCAAGTTCCCGGGCACGAACCTCCTCATCGGATATAGCCAGTATATCACTATAGTCGGCATACAGCCGTTCGGTCTGAGCGTAAAGCTCGTTGACCTTCCTTAAGTCGGAGGACAGCTCGGAATCGGTTATGGCCCGCTTTATCTCCTGCGTCTGCGCGTCTATCTTTTGGGAAAGTTCATCCAACTGCTTTTGCACCTGAGTCAGCATGTCTATGAGCGTCTCATCGGTGTCGTCCCCGAATATGCCGCCCATCAATTCTCCGAACAGGGCGGAACCGATGTCTCCAAATATACCCAGTCCGAAATGCTCGCCCAGAGAGGAGATGATAGCCTCTCCCGCAGAAGCTATTATGTTTCCCGCACTGGCCTCTTGTGTCAATAACACAGGCTCAACGATATCTTTGGATTCCTCGGATATCTCAGGCTCAGCAGTGTCTATGGGTTCCTCGGATATCTCAGGCTCAGCGGTGTCTGTGGGGTCTTCGGTTACTCCGGGCTCAGCGATCGTATCGTGTTCTGCAGGTGCCGCCGATGTTTCCGCCAGCGCCGTGCATGGCAGACACGTGATCAGCATGATCACGACAAGTATCAATGCAAGTGTTTTGTTCATTAGTGTGAATATCCCCTTCTGCACAAAGATAAATGGTATCAACCGAATCCCTGTCACTTTTGTTTTATTTGTTATCAGCGAGCATGCAGTGCTCTGCACACCAATGCGGAAGTGAGTGCAACTGCTTGCTGATAATGAACTGTGAGCATCGACCACTTCATGGCATATTAGGTCGATTTCCGTCTCGCAAATATGACTGCGCTATAACTATGCTTTGTATTTTTTTGCACGTCCTTTTCGTTTGTCCATGACGATCAGCAAAGCAACCCCCGCAGCCCCGATACCGCCCAGCAGCCACCATATCCATGGCGAGCTATCGTCACCGGTTGTTGGAATATCGTCCAGATCATCGAGCAGCGTTCCTTTCACCAGCATGAAGGGCGAAAGCTCATGCAGAGGTCCAAACTCTACATTGCCGTCCGCGCCCGCGGTGGCATAGAAATATTCGAAGGTACCATCCGCCTTTTTATGTATCAGCGTAAACGCATGTCCGGCGTATTTTTCCGCCAGGTCAAACGTCAGGTACATGGCGCTGCCGGTGGATTTCATGCCGCTTTGCAGAGAGATTTCATATACCCCGAAGACGTCCGTCCCGTCCGCCAGCTTGAGCATGGCATTGTAATCGCTGCCTGCGGACAGGGCTTGCGTGATCAGCAGATCGTCGCCGGCAAATCCGCTTCCACTAAGCCAAATGGTGGCGTCATCTTTGCTGGGGTCGTTATATACCGTATCGGCGGGCGCGGGAACATCCTGCTCTACCCCTTCCACCGTCACGGTTTGTGCTTGCGTGATGCTGGAAATGGTATATACGCCGCTGTCGTTTGCCGTGAGCGCCACACCGTTGACCTTTACCGCGAAGCCATAGCCCTCACGATAACCATTATCAATGGCAACAGTGAAGCTAAAGCTTCCGCCGTGGGCCACGGGCGAGGAAGAACCGCCCTGCGCCGTAACGGTGTAGCCTGTGCCGGTGGGAAGGGTCACCACATAGGTGTTGAGCGTCCAGACAGGATACAGATCTATGGCCGTGTTGGCGGTATAGCTGCCGCCAACCGTATAGGCTTGTGTGCCGCCGTCGGTGGTCGCCCAGCCGGTTTGCGTATAGCCCTCACGGGTAAACATTGCGCCGCCTAGCGTCAAAGCGACGTCGTGTGTCTTGCTATCCGTGGCCTGACTGCCCGTGCCGTTGTCGCCGGGGTGGTAGGTCAACACATAGGTGTCGGGCGTCCAGACAGGGTACAGATCTATGGCCGTGTTGGCGGTATAGCTGCCGCCCAGGGCATAGGCTTGTGCGCCGCCGTCGGTGGTCGCCCAGCCGGTTTGCGTATAGCCCTCACGGGTAAAGACAGCACCGCTTAGTGTCAGATCAACGCCGTGTGTCTTGCTGTCGGTAGCCTGGCTGCCCGTGCCGTTTGCGCCGGGGCTGTAGGTTATAGTGTAGGTTTTTTCCACCACGCCCACCACGGTAATGGTCTGCGCTTGCATAATGTTGGAGATGGTATACACGCCGCTGTCATTTGCCGTGAGCGACGCACCGTTGGCCATGACCGCAAAGTCATCCCCTTTCTGGCAGCCGTCGGCAATGGCTACGGTGAAGCTGTAGTTGCCGCCGTGGGTCACGGGCGAGGAAGAACCGTCCTGCGCTGTAACGGTGTAGCCTGTGCCGGTGGGGAGGGTTACAGTGTAGGTTTTTTCCACCACGCCCACCACGGTAATGGTCTGCGCTTGCGTGATGTTGGAGATGGTATACACGCCGCTGTCATTTGCCGTGAGCGACGCACCGTTGGCCATGACCGCAAAGCCATCCCCTTTTTGGTAGCCGCCAGTCATGGCTACGGTGAAGCTGTAGCTGCCGCCATGGGTCACGGGCGAGGAAGAACCGTCCTGCGCTGTGACGGTGTAGCCTGTGCCGGTGGGGAGGGTTACAGTGTAGGTTTTTTCCACCACGCCCACCACGGTAATGGTCTGCGCTTGCGTAATGTTGGAGATGGTATACACGCCGCTGTCATTTGCCGTGAGCGACGCACCGTTGGCCATGACCGCAAAGCCGTCCCCTTTCTGGTAGCCGTCGGCAATGGCGACGGTGAAGCTATAGCTTCCGCCGTGGGCCACGGGCGAGGAAGAACCGTCCTGCGCTGTAACGGTGTAGCCTGTGCCGGTGGGGTAGGTCACGGTGTAGGTGTTGATCGTCCAGACGGGGTACAGATCGATGGCCGCGTTTGCGGTATAGCTGCCGCCCAGGGCATAGTACTGTGCGCCGCCTTCGGTGATCGCCCAACCGGTCTGCTTATAGCCCTCCCGGGTAAACACAGCGCCCGGGAGCTTCAATGAATCGCCGTGGGCCTTGGCGCCCGCCGCCTGGCTGCCAGCGCCGTTTTCGCCGGGGTGATAAGTCACGGTGTAGCCAGTACAGATCCACACAAAGGTATGGCTGGAATCCCAAACATACGGCCCCAAGGCAAAGGCTCCAACTTCATTTGTACGCCATACATAACTAGCCGAATCTGGAAAGATAGGGGCCTGGCTCATGGCCTGATAGCTGCTCGCAATGATCAAAAAGCTGGAGCTGGAGGTTTCAATCTTTATTTGGTCGCTTACGATAGCCTCCTGGTCGGCACTGTTCGTGTTCTCCACCCTGCCGCCTCTGAGGGTCACGGTACCGCCACGAATCGCACAACCACCATTGCTTATGATTCTGCCGCCCAATACGATGATTTCGCCAGTGCCTGTGCTATTGATCCCCGTGCTTCCTGTCACCAAGCCTGAGCCTGTTTTGTCGGAGATTGTCAGATTGGCTGAGCCGTCATTTTTTATGGCGATGTCCGTACCGCCGTCCAGGGTATAGTTGTTCAGCTCCAATACGAAGGAATTATTTCTTGTGATCGATACATTCTCCTGGGTGTTATTAAACAGCGTGATGGTAGCGTCTTGTGCTACCGCGTCTACCGCCTCCTGCAGCGTGGCGTAGGATTTGTCGCCGGTTGACGCTACCGTAGGCAAAAACTTCAGGTATTTGTAATATGCAATATTTCCTGAATCATATCCGACGACGAGTGAGCCATATGAATCCGCAGCGGCTTTTTTCACAAAGGTATTGCTCAAGGACGGTTTTTTGTTCAATGCTGAGCCGGTGCCCCTGATGATAACAGGCGATTCGGCTTGTAAGCTAATATTTACGCTTGACGACACAAAAATCGCATAACCGGTGTTGCTAGTACTGGTGTTTCCGATCGTGCCTCCTTTGATTGTGAGCCAGCCGCCCGTCAAATTAACCGTACCCGCTGTGGTCGAATCATTTGCACTGGTGACAAACGCCGTACCGCCGATTGTGCATTCCTTACTGCTCTTGTGATATATCGCACCATATGCGCTGCTTTTGCCCTCCACCCGGGCGTCGGTCACTTCCAGGCTGCCGGTGCCACTATTATAAATCGTCCAATTGGTTTCGCTGGTGAGTGCGCCGCCGGTCACACTCACATTGGCAGTGCTATATTCAGAGCAGCGAATCGCACAGGATCCGCCGGTTAATTCGCCGCCGGACACGCTTATGTTTCCTGATCCTTGGCTTTCAATCGCATAACTATCGGTGCCGTCGGCGATTACTTTACCTCCGGTCACGCTCACGGTGCCGGTGCTGCCTTGGGTGAGGAAAATCGGAATGCAACCTCTTACTTCGCCGCTGCCGCCAATATGCACGCTGCCCCTGCCAATATTAGCAACCGCATATAATGATTGACTAGTGTTTTGCACCAAGCCGCCGGTTATGTTCATGGTACCTTGATTGAAAACCACAGTTAGTTGGTCGTTGATTACTTTGCCGCCCGTCACGTTCACGGTGCCGCCTGCGTTTACAATCGTATTTGTGCCTCCGCTTACTTCGCCGCCGTTCACGGTCACGGTGCCGCTGCCAGTATTGTTAATTGTATAGGATGGAGAAGACTCTTTCTCTCTAGACACCTTGCCGCCGTTCACGGTCACGTTGCCCGAGGAAACGGCAATCGTATGCACAGAATCACCATTATATAGGTTTTCCACCGTGCCGCCGGCCACAACAAGGTTTCCGCCGCTGACATTGATCGTGCCGATATCATCAGCACCTGTTGCACTGGTGACCTTGCCGTTCCCGCCTTCACTGCTGTCCTCAATGGTCAGCGTGCCGCCACCCAGCGTGATGACGCCGCTGAGGCTGCTGCCGCTTAGCGTGCAGTTGTTCAGGTCGATGATGGTGGTTCCTTGCATAAAGGTCAAGGTCTCGGCAGCGGTCACATCAGCTTGCAGCTGAATGTACGCTGTGCCACCGCTCAATCCGTTTGCGTAGGTTACGGCATCCTGGAGCGTGCCGCTGCCTGCCCACTCAGCAGGCTTCGTGCCATCTTCGGCCGCCACGCCCCATTGGGCTTCCGTCGATTCCGCCATTGCCGAAACCGGCAGCAGGGTCAATGCCATAAATAGTGCAAGAAGCGCGCTGAATAATCGTTTTTTCATTTTTATTCTCCCTTTCTGTATATCATGGCCCATCCGTTTCTGGGATGGCGCGATAGCCTAATAGAAGCGCCGGAAGCCTGTTTACAACCTTGTATCGAACGGCTTCATAGCTCTTTACCGCTTCGCAATAGATCGATCGACTGACGCTCAAGGAATGAACCGCCGCCGCTTGGTATGGCCCGTGGCCGACTTTCGCACAACCGTCCAAGTGGAGCCTTACCTGACCGATAGCATTTTCCACGTTCTGCTTTGCCCGCGTTAATTCCCGATAAGCCGAGACAAACCAGATTACCACCAGCGCCGCTGTGCTTATCCCGGCAATCAGCCAGGCTATCCAGTCTGACACCTGCGTTCCTCCTTCCATACAGCCAATAAACAACATAATCTTTGATGATTTGAAGCATCGAAAGTATTCCCCCTCGTTGCTGTGCACCGATCCGTTCATAGTGCCGTTCGCCCTTCACCGTGCAGAGCCACTATGCCCCACGATACCAGCATAGCAGTATTTATTTATCAAAACCGTTTTGCGTACGAACGGTGGTGTTTTTTGTTGTAAACGGTCATAAAGGAGTGACAATACACAAGCTGCTTATGATAAAATGAGAAGGTATATCGTTGCATGAATGGAGTGACAACTATGCGTATTGCAGTTTGTGATGATCATATAAAGGAGCTGGACAGGCTCTCGAAGCTGCTCAATGACTATCGAGAGAAAACGAAAGCATGTTTTACTTACATAACTTACTCAGATGGTATCGCGCTTCTGGAGGATGTGCGTAAAGGCGGCTTTGACTTCCTGCTTTTGGATGTCATGATGCCGCTGGTGAACGGGATGGAGATTGCGCATGAAATCAGAGAGTTTGACGGAAACATAAAACTCGCGTTTTTAACCTCGTCGCCGGAATTCGCCGTCGAAAGCTATTCGGTAGACGCGTTTGCCTACCTGTTGAAGCCTGTCACGTCGGATAATCTCTTTCCAATTCTGGATAAACTGTTTCGCATTGCTCAAAAACCGGAGGACGGTCTGTCCGTCAAGTTCCAAAATGGCGTGGCCAACATTCCATTTTTCAAGCTTGCCTATGTGGAAGTCATGAACAGAATGATGTGCTTTCATTTGACGGATGGCAGTGTAAGAGAACTGGTCGCGCCGCTTTCTGAATATGAAGGCATACTTTTACAAAGGCCGGAATTTATTCGCGTACATAGAGCGTTTATCGTCAACCTATGGCAAGTGCAGGAGCTTCGCTCTTCTGATATCCTGACTTATACAGGCAGTGTGGTGCCGGTTTCACGGCGGCTTTATACACAGGTGCGCAAGGCATATATGGATCAGCTATTTGCGGAAAAGGGAGTTAAGTGATGACGAATATATTAGGCATAATCAATTATGCGTTTGTCTTATTGTATGGTGCTTTTCTCACGATCGGCTTTGCGGGTGGCTGCACCTCAGAAAAGGAGCGCCGCGAGTTGGCGGTGCTGAGCGTTATCCTTTTGGCGGTGCAAACACTTAGTTACTTCCTTTTGGGGTTTGAAAACACCAGAAAGCTCTATCCGCTGATTTCTCATCTCCCTCTTTTCCTTATGTTGGTGTGTCGCTTCAAACGGCCTTGGAGTGTCGTACTGGCAAGCGTTTTAACCGCATATTTCTGCTGTCAGCTGCCACGCTGGATCGGGACGATTACACTTCATCTGTTCGGCACAACGCTAGCTTATGAGCTGGGTTATATGCTTTCCTTGTTTCCGCTGTTTATTCTTCTCCGGCGGTATTTCGCCAAGGCGGCTTATCAGGCAATGACCTTCTCCAAACGATCGTTGCAGTTATTCGGCGGACTCCCTTTGTTTTATTATATATTCGACTATGCCACCACCGTTTATTCCGACGCCTTATATACGGGCGTGCGGATGGTCACCGAATTTCTTCCCGCAGCAATGGCGCTCTTCTATGTGGCGTTTGTTTCAGCCTACCATCAGGAAGTCCAGCGACGCAGCAAGTTAGAAATGGATAACGCTATACTCACAGCGCAATCTGAGCGGGCCAAAATCGAAATTTTTTCGTTGCAGCAAGTGCAGCAGCAGACCTCAATTTACCGTCATGACATGCGTCATCACCTCTCTTTGCTCAATAGCTATCTTGAAGCAGGCGAGATTTCCTTGGCGGGCGAGTACATACGGCAGGCGCAAACCGATATAGACAAGATTCTACCGGTACGATACTGCGAGAACAACGCTGTCAATCTGATTCTGTCTTCTTTTGCTGCGAAATCTAAGCAGCAGGATGTGGCCTTCAGCGCTGAAGTCAACATCCCCGCCGTCCTGCCGCTTTCGGATACAGAGCTGTGTGCGCTGCTGTCCAACGGTTTGGACAATGCTGTCCGTGCCGCTGCACAAATGGACGGGGAAGCGCAACGAACGGTGCGCATCAACTGCCAGCCGCATAAGGATAAGCTGCTCATTTATATCAGTAACCCTTATCGGGGAACCGTCACAATGCGGGAGGGATTACCGCAAGGCACTCAACCGCAGCATGGCTTTGGCGCTATAAGTATCAGGATGATTGCTGAAAAACACAATGGCTATTGCGCGTTTGAAGCTGATGAGGGGCTATTCACCTTAAAAGTTGTCCTTCCGCTTTGGAGGGGACAAAGCGATCTCGTTGAAAATACTGAAAACACAGCTTATACAAAAGAAACAAGTCTTATTTAGAATACTTTTTGATCTGGTGGTGAAAATCATTAATCTTTATACATGCAATATTGCTATAAGATGTTGATTTTTCAAAGCATAAAATGAAAGTTATTATCGTCATTTAGGCCGAAATGAAAGTCTCGCATGTTTCGCTATCATATGCATAACAAAGGGCTTTTTCATAATTTTATGATGCTTATAATGCACGTCATGAATATCCGTTGGCACACCTGTTGGCACACAGATTTCAAGCAAAAAAGCTTCCACCCCTAGAAGGGCTATGGGGCACCTTCTAGAGGAATCGAACCCCGTACAATTAGATTGTAAATGCGTGATATGATTGGGCCTTTTGGCTTTAGAATCGCAAAAACTTAAGATCACGAGTTAAATATTTCTAGTTAATAGCCTTATAATTATATAGAAGGTTTACGCTCAAAAATATGAACATTCATTGCAACCTTTTTATTAATAAACGAATCTGTAGAATAGATGATAATCATAACTCATAACAGGAAGGAACAGTCAAAAGCTATGACAGAGGACAATGACAAAGCATGATTACTCATCATGAACCGGAATAACATAAAACGTCTTTTACGCACATTAAAAAGCCCCATAGCCGGACTCTGCCGTGAATGAGGCCAATTCGTAATTATTTATGATGCGTGTTTACTCCGAAACCAATGCGTTGGCACGAGGTCTGGCGTACATGGCGATTTTCCACTTGCTTCCGTCTTCACCCCATATATCGTCAACGACAACGCCTCCCGCGCTGCCTTTGGCTTCAATAACTTTACCGTTACCCGCATAGATGCCCACATGATGGATCTGTCGCCAACGCCCTTCGGTGCTAGCTGTATTCGACCAGAAAATCAGGTCTCCTGGCTGCAGCTCGGCTTTTGATATTGTATATCCGTTATCAAAGCAGTATTTCGCCTGCTTCACCGATGTGCCCGGCAGGTCAATGCCGACCTGTTTGTAGGCCCATTGTGCCAGCGATGAGCAGTCCACGTAATCCCCCTTACCCCGATATGTCGTGGAATATGGATCGCCCAGACGCGTCATCGCCGCGTCGACAACAGCCTTGCCTGTCGCGTTTGCTGACGAATCGGAAACAAGACCAGAGAAGCCGGTTGATGAAACACCCAGCGTCGCAGCGACAGCGTCTGTGTCTGAATGGCCCAAAATCGCAAACAAAAGGCTCATCATTATAGCATCCGAGCCTCCGCCTTGGCACATCATCATGTTCAGATTCATAAACAGTTCTTTTTTCTTGTCTGCGTCAGATAACGCGCCTGTCAGCGCGCTGTCACTGTCGCTGAACTGCTCGGCCAGTATGGCGGCAAAATTCTGACTGCCTACAGACTGACTGTCAGAATTTGAACTCAAGCCTGTGTTTTGGACCCGCATTGCCAGCAGGCTGGTTGGTGAAACCCCGTTCATCTGCACTCCTTTTCTTCTACCATATGGTGCGTTGTTTCAGCATGTTTACATCGTCAGCCATGTTGCATCCAGCCGTTGTTCCACTGATGCTGTTAGAACACAAATATTATTAAACACATTTTCGTCTTATCAAACGCAAAAAACCATCTGACCACTGTCTTCACATGCTTGATTGCTGCTCATGCAGTATCTCAGTAACCATCAATTCCTCCTGCCCGAAACCTGAAACTTCTACCAGAAAAGTTTCAGGCGTTTGGCAAGGGTGTTTGACGTTTACTCTTGTTTTTTCACCGCACTGCACACAGTTAATTTCAATTCTTTGAAGCTCTCTATGCCCATTTCTATGGGTGCATTTTATCAAAATAAACAACAAATCCGAACGCCTCTCCAATTAGAGTGGGGTTCGGATTAGTATCTTCTGGTGCCTCCTAGGGGACTTGAACACCATTTAGGTTAAGCGGCAAATACGTGGTATATTGGGTTTTTTGGCTTTATAATCGCAAAAGATTAATTTCACGAGTTAAATATACTTATCATATTTACAAGCAAAATAGCATTAAAATATATGATTTTACAAACAATATCACACGGGGTAATCATTACCCCCCTTGCCCCGACCTCGTTCAATTCTGCATCAATTCTTATTTCGCATCCTGCCGTTCCTGCCAATGGTCGGGTATCTTAACCTCACGAATTTCTGAATAGGGCGGATGGGTCGGAAACCCATCGAAAGGATACCCGTAGGTTTTTACACTTCCACCAGCTTTGAAAATATCCCTAGATTAACTATCGTCAGAATTACTCCGTAGGTATGTCTTCTCGGCATATTACTATTCGGTTCCAGTACGGCGGTTGATTTTTGTCTATTTCAAATGATATATAGTTGCCATCACTAAATTCGTATTTGAGATTTGTTTTTGTGGAACCTGAGTCATCCTTCTCGGTCGGCTCGCCATAAGCGGCGATTATATCATCGATAGTGGAACCAATATGTAAACCGCCCGGAAGCACGAACGAAGTGCTGACAGCTCCCTTAGGATCGTATGCAAAAGCAAACCCATATATATGGCACTCGGACAGAGGGAGTTCCTTATCGCTAAGATTGATAAAAGATATACCGGATAGAGACGCGTCGCCTTTCTCAAGGCTGGCATTTCCAACCATAATGAAGCCGGGTTTCAGTGTTTCGCCGTCAATGTCATCGGATGTCCAGCCAAGAGAGGTAAAATCCGAATATAAGGCAGGCAGAGCGAGCATATTGCCATCCAGCGAAATCTGAAAACTGTCTGGATTGGAACTCAGGCCATCGGGTATAATCGGCGTTGCGAAGGGGTATTCATCTTCAGAGGCATCAGGTGAAACTGAGGGCTCTTCTGTTTCGTGTTGTGATATTGGCGGCGTAGTCGTGCTACTATCACCATTGCCGGAATTGCTATCGATTTTGTCGCCACAAGCGACCAGAGAGAGTGTCAGCACAAAAGCCAACACAAGGAATAAAAGTTTTTTCATAAGATATTCTTCCGTTTCTGACAAATTTTTTTGCAATTATTATATCATGTTTTTGACGAGAAAACAGTCCCCAAATCGCAACTCAAAAAGGCGTCGCAGGGATCTCCCCGTACGACAAAAACGAGATACACGATATACATAGAACGAAGCGAGTTATATGGATTGAACGGTCCGCGCGGGCAATCATTCCCCCCTCGGACCCGTCAAGGTTCAGGCGGGCGGCAGCATGTATATCGGCGATGTGAAAGCTAAGAACCGAGAGCGTGACATTGATGTGCCTCCATCAGGCTTCAGCCAGGTTTCTTCGTGACAATGCGGATGGTTATATCATCGCCGGAAAAAGCGTGAACATGCCGATGCATCCAAGCACATATCGAAAGTTTTATAAGTCAGCCGTGATGTCAGATTGACGGTGTGCGTGCCCTAACGCCGCACTGCTGTCGTCATACATATATCAAGCCACCTAGAAGATGCCCACACGGATTTCGCCGTGATACAGGCGCTCAGCGGCCAGAGCACACAGTCAGCAACCATCTCTTACATTCACCCGCAAAGCCCGTCTGTTACCGCCGCCGTGGGCACTATCGAGGCACTGTTAACAGGTAAAAAAATGCCGTTGGCACACAACAGAAAATCAGAAAAATAAAAAAGCCCCAAACCCCTAGGTTTTATGGGACTTTTCGTGGCGTGCCCGGAGGGATTCGAACCCACGACCTTTTGATTCGTAGTCAAACACTCTATCCGGCTGAGCTACGGGCACATGTAACCGCTATTTAAAGGGCTTTTATACTCAGAGTGTTTGATTCCCACCCATAGTAGTGTGTTTGATTCCTGCCCTCATTGCGCTTGATTATTTTAAACTATCGGATGAAAAAATGCAAGTCCTGATATGATTTTTAGTCAACTCTTTTAATCATATTTCAGTTATGTTATATTTTTACCATAAATGAAGCAAGGCTGGTATCTACAATGGATGACAAAATATATGTATATAGTTTTGAAAAGTACAATGGGCATTTTGCGTTCCGCATATCATATAATTACCATAACAGTCCAACGTTATCGTCGGAGGATAATTCCGTAGTACAGGAGTTTTTAAGTAAGTCCACGGGAATAGAGGACAATAGGCAATGGCTAAAAGACGGCGGGGCTATTGAGGTGATAATCACAAAGAATGGTGCATTTGCCGAATATCGAATTGAACAAATTTAGATAAGAAAGATATGTTTAATATCTCTGGTGGTATTAAATTAGATAAGAAAACTATGAATTTAATGTTGTATCAAGCCTCTTTCATTTGTTTATATACCTGTTGCCATTTTTGACGATTAAGAAATACCCCTCTTGCTTTCCCGTCTTGATATGCGAGTACTAAATACAGTTCGTTGGTCATTGGATCAACAGATTTTTCGTACTGTTCTTTAGAAATACCCTCGCCGATTTTCCATTCCTCAACTCGATAAATATTATAATCTGAGGGATCATAATCACCAAGCATCTCATCCTCAAAACTAATCCCTCCCGTAGGGTCAATGATATTGACGCGTACACGTTTTGAATGCGCTTTCTCATCATTAACATTTTGCCCATATTCACTTACTTGTCGGGTGTTAGCCATGAAGGGCACTGCACGCATTTGCAATATGTTACCAATATTCATCCTTTGCTGTTCAAGCTTTTTTAAATTCTTTTGGTCAGAATTATACTTGAAAAATGAGTACTTACCAATACCCTCACTTTTTTGATATAGATTTTCAAGGATGCAAATAAACTGGGCTATGCTCTTTTGAAGACAAATCTGGTATCTTTCTAACTGTAGCACAAGTTGGTTAGAAGTTGCTTCTTTGATAGTAATCCCTTTAAGATTTGCATTTCTATCAGATAATGAATTAAGTTCATTAATTAAGTTATGTAAATCATCTAACAGCGATTTGTATTCGATATGATCCCCTATATGTTGCCTAAAAAAAGCGTCTTGCATATCACAGTAAATATCATTAATATCATTGGTTTTTTGAAGAATATCAGTTATATTCATTTTCACATTATTATTGATTGAACAAGTCATAATAAACCTCATTCTCATTCATTATGTTGTATTTCTATATTTTGTTTTCTAACCATATACATAATACACCCTTTACATAAGAATGTACATATTACCATTATTTCAAACCATTTTTTTATCTCATTTAACCGAGCCTAATTGGATTATAACATTCCTCGGTTTTAATAAATTGATCCGTATATCTAAATATATGTACTGCGCGGCGGTCCGGCTTTTGATTGTACACAAGAAATGAAAACCCATCCCCCTCATACAATCTGTTTGTAGTAGCATCACGGCTTGTATAAGCCGTATACGCGCTCCTAAGCGGTAAATGGGGGATGGGCATGGGATTTATCTTTTATGAGGGTACAAAGACAGAAATAGCTTTCAGAACCTCTCGTTCTCGTCTCCTTATGACACACTCCGCTGTAACAAACGCTCAGGCGTTTTTAGTTTCTTTCTCGTATAAAGCAATATAATCATAAACATGTTGTCTTGATACTCCGAAAATTCTTGCAAGATCTTTCTTGGTCAAATCTCCGTTCTGCACTTTTTTATAATACTTCTCAAAATCTTTTGGGAACTTGAGCTTCCTTTCGCTACTTCTTTTAATACACGTTGACGGAAGAATGCCTGTTGCCTTATAGTTTTCATGCAAGGAGCCCTTTCTTTCTGATCGTTGTTTTCTTAGCAGTTACAACTTTATCAGATTTTTGGGTTCCTTGCTTTTTTC
>JAEWBO010000032.1 GCA_023391105.1 Bacillota bacterium | reverse complement strand
CAGCCGGATAATACCACCTCGTGTACGCTGGCCGGAAAATCCTTCTGGACCGACGTTTGCTGCGGCAAATAGCCGATCTCGTTTTGCGCAATGCCCGAGTAAACAATTCTGCCGCTTACCGGCTTCATCAGACCGAGCAGCCCCTTTATCAGCGTGCTTTTGCCGCTGCCGTTTTCTCCGACGATGCAGAGGTAATCTCCCTTGTCCACGGCGAAGCTGATATTATCCACAGCCGTCTGCCCGTCATATTTCATTGTCACGTTTTCACAGGAAATCAGCGCCATTCGTCTATTTGAGTCCCTTCTCCAGGTTTTCTGCATTACCCCGCATCAGCGAGAGGTATGTCACGCCTGCTTCAAAGTCTTCTTTGGTCACATTGTGACAGGAATGAAGCAGCAGCTGCTCCGCGCCTGTCTGCTCACCCACAGCCTTGGCCACCGACCGATTGCTAATCTCAATGTAGTAAATATGCTCGATTTGATTCTCCTTAACCGTATCAATGAGATAAGCAAGCGTTCCTGCGCTCACCTCCGCCTCGCTGGTGCATCCGCTGTACGCAGCACGGTAATCAAGGCTGAATTCATCCGCAAGATACCGGAACGGGAATCTGTCGGCCACGACGATCAGCTTGGTTTTCGACGCATCCGCAATGGATTGAATCTGTTCATCAACCAATTGGATTTGAGCCGAATAATCAGCGGCATTTTGTGCATATTCCTGCGCATTGGCGCTGTCTGCGCTTTTAAGCGCTTCGGCAATATAATTGATCATGCTGATGGCGTTTTTGGGCGATGTCCAGATATGCTCATCAAATTCATGTTCATGTGCGTGCTCGTCTTCCTCGTCCGGACGAGCATGGTCGCTTTGCATGCCTTCGACCACTTCCTCCTCTACAGGCGTTACGGCATCCATGAGCCGCAGTATCGTCTTACCGCTTGTATCCATGGATTCCAGCACCTGATTCACCCAGGCTTCGTTCTCACCGCCGATATAAATGAATACATCGGCATTTTGAATCTTAATCATGTCGTCCGGCGTTGGGTCAAACGTATGCACCTCCGCGCCGGGATCAATCAGCATGGTGACGTCTGCTTTTCCGTCCGTGACAGCCCGCGCAATATCGTATAGCGGAAATATCGTGGTTACAATGTTCAGTTCGTTTTCACTGCCCTTTGCAGACGTATTGACCCGTGCGCAGCCCAGCAGCGACATCATGAGCGCCGCACACAATATATACAAAATCACTTTCTTCATTGATCTCATTTTTCCTTCATTCATATTTGATTCATTTAACTTTGGCGCGAACTCTAGCAGTCCATGCGCATACGCCCGAATACGGGCGTGTCCTGAATCATGGCGTATGCTTTTTCCCGCAATCCCATCACTTATATCTCACCGTCATTCTTTTTCAGCTTAGCCGCTTCACACTGCCTGCAAAGGCCGTAAATCACCGTCTTGAATTTATCCATGCTGAACTGATGATGCTCCAGCAGATGCGCTGTCATCTCGTCCAGATATTCGCACTGCAAATGAATCATACGCCCGCAATCCGCACAGATCAGGTGATAATGGGTGGCGCAGCTATCAGCGTGCTCAATATACTGGTAGCACGCGCCCTGGCCTTCCGCACCCGTATATTTGATGACAATACCCTCATTAACCAGCTTATCAAGGTTGCGGTATATAGTCGTCTGCCCCACGGATGTGCCTTGTGCCTTCAAGTACTCGAGCACCTTTTCCGCCGTGACATGCTCCTCCCTATGCTTTTTGAGGCATGTCAGAATCAGCTCTCCCTGTTTTGTGTTGTATTTACTTCTGCAATCCATATCTCATTCACTCTCTATAATATGAAAACGGTTATCATTTTCATATTCAATATAAGCATATGAATCATTTTTGTCAATAATGCCGGAAAGAAAACAAAACTGACACTCGAGATCTTGCGTTAACAAATAAAAATTTTATTTAGCTCTTTTCATAATGTTCCCATGAGAATTAATTTCTTGTAAATATATTGTTCTTTTATGAACTTTAATGTATATTTTAACCAACAAAGCAGAGAGAATCCGAAGGGCCGCTGAAAGACGGTGAATCGCAGCGTGCGACCGAATGGGTAAAGAACGAGGTGTCACCATGAACAGTCTGGAAAAGCTGCCCGGAATCGGGCCTGTGCTTGCAGGCCGGTTAAGCGAAGCGGGAATCACATCGGTCGAAGAGTTGCATCAAGCAGGCTTAAAGAACGCGTTTCTTCGCGTTCACGCATTGTATCCGGATGCCTGTTTGATGAGCCTGTACGCGCTCGCCTGTGCAATGCAGGGCAAGAAGCGAGGTATGCTGACAAACGAAGAAAAAGCCGAACTCAAAGATTTTTTTTACGCGCTTTAACCATTAATTATTAAGGAGTGCATTGATGAAGAAAGTGCTATTGGCAGCATTTTGCCTTATCATGCTTGCGTTGGCAGCATGCGGTGAAGCAGCGGAAGCTGTGACTGTGATGTCATCCACACCGGACGCGACAAAAACGCACGCCATAGTGAGCGCTGAACCGACGCCTGTTAAAACGACGCCCCCCGACACACAAACGCCTGCCATGGCTGGTGAATCCGCAAGCGCAACACCGAAGCTTTCATCCACACCAACCCCCTCAACAAGCGAGTCTGAGAGCGCTGCACCCGCGCCCGCAGCCACACCATCCCCCCCACCAAACGAATCGGAGAGCGTTGCACCCGCGCCCACAGCCACGCCATCCCCCCCACCAGCGCCAACGCCGCGCATGTATTCAAGCTATGCGCATTTAGTCTCGTTTGATACCAAGACGGGCATCGCGCAGTTTGACTACTTTGATTATCTTAAGGGGCAGGATGCTGTCAACTATCTCGTTGAGCGGGAGGGCTATACGCTGGAGAACGCGCAGACGGAGGTTGCGAATTGGCCGGATTCCATGTTTATTGAAAAGAACTCGAGTTCACAGCTGCGCGCTGTCGATTTAAGCAGCGTTCCCATTTACATGATTATCGACCGCGACGGCTATGCCAATGAATACTATGAGCCGATTAAAATGAACTATAAGGACTTTAAAAATCTGTATAACTCAATGCCAGCCGTCATTCTTGATACATATTTTTACCGGGTGAAGGTAGACGAAAGCGGCGCTATTGAATCGATCACACAGATTTATCAAGCATAACGGCGATTAACGACCCCTTGCACTTATGCGCAGGGGGATTTTTGCTTATTTTTCAAGACCACGCGATTCAGATTTTCAGAAAGCGCAAACATCAGCAGCAGCATAAGCAGCAGGAAAAACGGGAACAGCGACATATCGATGTATTGCGCAATGGCGCCGAAAACAGGCGGCATAACCGTGGAACCCAAATATGCGCTGGCCATCTGCAAGCCCACCAGCTTCTGCGACACAGACTTTCCAAAGCGGGTCGGTGTTTCATGCAGCATACTCGGGAATATCGGCGCACACCCAAGGCCGATCATCACAAAGCCGACCTGCAGCGCCGCATTGCC
Organism: Bacillota bacterium; assembly: GCA_023391105.1. Taxonomy (GTDB): domain Bacteria; phylum Bacillota; class Clostridia; order Christensenellales; family SZUA-584; genus SZUA-584. The sequence continues at coordinate 136,579 of JAEWBO010000032.1, read as the reverse complement.
AAGCGGCAGCAACAAAACGATCAACCCCGCACCGGTAATCACCATGCCCATTCGTATTATCAAGGTATTGGACAGCTTCATGGAAATAAAGCCCGAAATAAATCGCCCGGCCGTGATGCCAAAGTAATACAAAGCAATCCACTGCGCTGCCGTTTCGGGCGACAGCCCCTTAACGCTGACGAGATAACTGCTGCCCCACAGCCCTGTGGTGACTTCTACCGCACAGTAAGCGAAAAAAACAAACATTGCCGATTTGATGCCGGGTGCCTTGATTGCGGAAAAAAGACTATGCGAATTTCTTGCGTGCTCGTCGGCGTGCTCATCGCTGCCTTTGGCTTTTTTCCAAAGCGGCAGCGTAGAAAACAATATCACAACGAGCACCGCCTGCATGATGCCAATCGTGCCATATCCCAGCTTCCAACCGCCCTGTCTCACGAGACACGCAGCCATGATGATAGGGCCCACCGTTGCGCCCAAGCCCCAGAAGCAGTGGAGCCAGTTCATATGCTTTGCTTTATAATGCAGCGCGACGAAGTTGTTAAGCGCCGTGTCCACGGAGCCGGCGCCCAAGCCCAGCGGAACAGCCAGAACGAACAGCCAGACAATGCTTTGAGACAAAGACACACCAATCAGCGCCACCGCCGTCAGCATCACACTGAAAGCGGTGACCAAGCCTGTGCCAAAGCGCCGGATGACCCTTTCGCTTAACAGACTTGAAACAATGGTGCCGACCGTAACAACAATAGAAAGCACGCCGGCCATAGACATGGGTGCGCTAAGATCGACACCCATCACCGGCCATGCCGCGCCCAGCAGAGAATCGGGCAGCCCAAGGCTAATAAAAGACATGTAGATGATCACCAACAAAGCTGTCATTAGTTTAAAATCCATCCTTAGATATATTTTTCATCATTTGCTCAAGCACAGCGACGATCATTCCTTTTTCAAAGTCTTTTTCAAAATCCGCCGAAGCCGATACGTTGACTTTGAATTTCTCATTAAGCAGACGCTGTGTATGCATTTGGATGCTTTTCGCATTCGCTTCGCTGAAAAAATCGCCGTATAATATAAACTGATTGGGCGCAATAATGCGGCAGTATATGGCGAGCAATGCCGCAGCCGCTTCCGTCACAGCCAGATCATCGGTATAATCGAGCCGTATCCAGTCCACACCGGGCAGCAAATGACCGATTTCACCCGCAAAACGATGCGCACCCATATATATCTCTCCGTTCATCACCATACCTGCGCCCGGCGGATAAATCCTTGGAAAATACATTCCGACGAGGCAAACGCTGTCATCCGCGTGACTGCTGTAATATCCCTTGACTGCCGCGTTGACATCGTTTAAGAAAATAACGGGAAGATCGTATCTGTGTTTGTAATATGCCATGAACGCATCGCCCACAACGCCGCAATAATCGTTTGAGATGATAATACCCTCTTCCTCAACACCCGGCAGCCCAAAGCCGATGACGGCAATGTTCGGAAACGCTTCAATCGCTTTGTCAATGTATCCGCAAAAGCTGCTGACTTGTACATCATCTATAAATGCTTCGTCATGGTATACGCATTCTCCGAAAAGGTTCGCCACACGTATATGAATAAGATTGCTGTCATTCTTTTGACATCCATATACCACGAGCGCATGGCGATAGTTTTCATTGTATTTATAAAGCGTGGAAGGGCGGCCGCCGTTTGACGGTACCATTTCTCCCTCCCGCACCTCACCCATATCAATTAAATCGACGAGAAGTGTTTTTACCGTAACCACGCTTAAACCCGTTACCTGCGAAAGCTCATATATCGTCGCTTCACGCACCTTGCTTAACCAGTCGCGTACAAGCTTCTTATTCAATTCCTTGATCATAGCGGTGTTGGCTGTCATGGCTTATCCTTTTTAATATACTTATTAAAAGACATTTAATAATATACGCTTTTTTAGCTTTTTTGTCAATACCTCTCACAATCAGATGTTTTTTAGATAAAAGACTGTTGACTTTTTCTCACAATCGCATATAATAATACATATCACTTGAATGTTTGTACAAGTGTTCATATTAGCAAAAGGAGTTTATACCTCATGGAAGCGGCGATAAAACAAAAAACTCAGACTCAGCGAGCGATTTATCTGCGCGGGTTAAACTGTGCTGACTGCGCACGAAAAATTGAAGAGGCTGCGGCAAAAATCGACAGTGTCGATAGCGCGTCATTCGATCTGGTGACCCAGCTTCTTACGCTGACAACATCCGATGCGGAGGCTATGCCGCATGCGCTGCAGCAAGCCGCGAAGATCGCGCGCGACATAGAACCCGATATTCAGGTGGCTTTCACGGATAAGCATCAGACAGATGAATCACATAAAAAACGTGTGCTGTTCTATACCGCACTCTCTGTCGGCGCGGCTTTTTTTGCCGCCGCTCTTTTGTCGGGCGCAACGGGCATCCTTTCCCTTTTGCTTTATCTTGCGGCTTACGTGCTTATCGGCGGCGAGGTGGTTTTTCGCGCGCTCAAGAATATTACAAAGGGCAAGATTTTCGACGAGAACTTTCTCATGAGCCTTGCCACAATCAGCGCTTTTGCCATCGGTGAATACCCTGAGGGTGTGGCAGTGATGCTGTTCTATCAGATCGGCGAGCTGTTTGAGGACGCCGCGGTCAATCGTTCGCGCCGTTCCATCACCGCACTCATGGATATCCGTCCGGACTATGCCAATCTGCAAACGCAGGAGGGCACACAGCGCGTATCCCCCGAGGAAGTCGGCGTTGATGACGTCATCGTCATCCGCCCCGGCGAAAAAATACCGCTTGACGGTATCGTGACCAGCGGAGTTTCCGCTCTGGACACGTCTGCGCTCACAGGCGAGTCGCTGCCACGCGATGTGGAGGCGGGCAGCGAAGTACTGGCAGGCTCCATCAACCAAAGCGGGCTGCTCACAGTGCGGGTCACAAAAATATTCGGCGAGTCCACACTTTCCAAAATCCTTACCCTTGTGCAAAACGCGGGCAGCAAAAAGGCCCCCACCGAAGCGTTTATCTCGCGGTTCTCGCGCTATTACACACCCACTGTGGTTTTCGCGGCGCTTGCACTCGCTCTGATACCGCCCGTTTTCATACCAGGCGCTGTCTTCTCCGACTGGCTTCACAGAGCGCTGGTGTTTCTCGTGGTCTCCTGCCCGTGTGCGCTCGTGATATCCATACCTCTCGGCTTTTTCGGCGGCATTGGCGGCGCGTCCAGAAACGGCATTCTCATTAAGGGCGGCAGCTATCTTGAAGCGCTGAGCCGCGCGGAGACAGCCGTATTCGATAAAACCGGCACGCTCACACAAGGTGTGTTCAAGGTATCGCGTGTATCCTCAGATGAACCCGAAAAGCTGCTCTACTATGCCGCTCATGCGGAGCACAACTCCACTCATCCCATAGCCGTGTCCATACTCAAGGCGTTTAAAGGCGAGGTGGATGAGCGACTTATATCGGATCTCGAAGAAAAGGCGGGCTTCGGCATCAGCGTGACCGTGAACGGCAAACGCGTGCTGGCGGGAAATGCGCGCCTTATGGAGAGCGAAAGCATTGCATTCGAAGCGGCAACGGAGCCCGGCACTGTCGTATATGTGGCGATTGACGGTCAATTCGCGGGCTATATCGTAATCTCCGACGAGCTGCGGCCAGACAGCGCCGCGGCAATTCAGTCACTTAAAAAGCTCGGCGTTAAAAAGACGGTGATGCTCACGGGCGACAGCCGTGCGGCTGGCGAAGCGGCTGCCGCGCAGCTGGGGCTTGATGCGGTTTACACAGGACTGCTGCCCCATCAGAAAGTTGAAAAGCTTGAAGAGCTTCAAAGTACAGGCAAAGGCACGCTCATTTTTGTGGGCGACGGCATCAATGACGCGCCGGTTCTTGCCCGTGCCGATGTCGGTATCGCGATGGGCGGTGCCGGTTCCGACGCGGCTATCGAAGCCGCTGATGTGGTGCTCATGACGGATGAGCCGCGCAGACTGTCCACAGCCATACGCATCGCGAGAAAAACGCGGGGCATCGTCATCCAAAACATCCTGTTTGCGCTGGGTGTCAAAAGCGTAATTCTTGTTCTTGGTGCATTTGGTATTGCGACGATGTGGGAAGCCGTTTTCGGCGATGTGGGTGTGGCGCTTATCGCCATACTCAATGCCACCCGCGCCATGCGGACGGCCAAAGACTGATCAACACCTTGAAAAATAAAAGGCCTTGCTTTCAATTATGGAAGCGGGCCTTATTAGTATTTATTTTATTCAGTTTTCAAGCCGTTTCTCTTACCGGTCATGCTCTCGATATCCATGCGCACGATGGCAACGGCTTTTAAAAATCGGCAGCCCCCATCCTGACGCCATTCGATTCCCGGCGTTAAATGCTGGCAAAGCTGATCGAACCGAAGCTCTTTTTCGCCATCATCCACAAAGGACACGCGTCCCGAAACGATGACGCTCTCATAATACGTGGTGAGCTTTTCTGCAATGATGCGGTTCTTCCCTACCACAGTAAACGACACATTCGAATTCTCCTGCATATCATCCATCTTACGCCCTTTGAGCGCGCAGTGAAAGAAAATCGCATTGTCCTCACGCACATAGCAGTAATTGAGGGGAACACCATAAGGAATGCCTTTGGCGCTGGTTGTTGACAGCACACCAAGCTGTTCTCCCTCAAGCAGCCTCAACGTGTCGTCTTCGCTCATTGCCCGCTCGGATCTTCTCATCGCCATCCTCCAAAAATCAGTTTATCATTCACAATTATTTTCCATGCGTTTTTTGTAAATCTCGCAATACTGATGTTTGCCTGTTATGTGCTGACAACACTCCTGGCGCTGCGACCCGCTAGCAATTATTTGGTTGACTCGAGCCATCAAGCCCTCCAACAATTCTGTGTTGACTTCGTAAAACGTATACCCATTGCGTTTCTCTCCAATCAAAATACCGGCCTTGCGAAGAATGCGAATATGCTGTGATACCGCCGCCTCTGACTTTCCGACTAACCGCGCCAGTGCACCCACACAAAAGCCATGCTCAAGGAGAAGGGTTAAAACTTTTAATCTCGTTTCGTCACCCAATGCTTTGAAAACTCTTACCCAATCTTCCATTGCAGCCCTCTGAAAATAACAATACCGCCAGTGTTACTTTAATAGTTTAGGAGAATAAACAAAGAGCGCTGCTTAGCACCGCTCCCTCTATTGACGACTCTTGTATTATGAATGCGGTTTGGTTTAATTAAGCCGTCTGCAATATTCACGCCCTTTTTCGGTAAGCTCCAACCAAAAGGGCACCTTGTTCTTTGTCATTTTCTTAGTGTGCTTTGCCACGTATTCTTCATCAATAAGAATGTTCATTGCTGTGATAAAATCATTCCATTCCTGATCGTCCATGGCGTCAGCCAGATTATCAACCGCAAATGTCAGCGAGACACCGGTTGGCAGCTGTTTTTCGATTTCTGCTAATTTTTTAATTACTTTTTCTTGTCCTGAACTTAACATGTTATTTATTATGCCTCCTCGGATGTAAACCGCAACGACTATTATACACCGTTCTGCCAGTAACACAAGAGAAAAATGTTTCGTTTATGGTGTCAATTAATACTAATTAATACGGTAAATCTGCGATACGAATTATAACACACCTGATATCATCTGTATATTTAGAGACGGGATAACATCCCAAAACGCCCCTCATCCCGTCTCTCATATTTTTTATGGCGTATCGCCCTTGTCAGTCGCCAGCAGACCAAGCACCTGCTCACCCCATTCGCGGAGCTTATATTTTTGGATTTTGCCACTCGCTGTCATCGGGAAGGAATCGACAAAGCGCACATAGCGCGGCGCTTTATGCTTGGAGAGACCGTCTCTGATAAACTGAATCAAAGCGTCCTCTGTTTCCTTTGCGCCGGGCTTCAAAATGACACACGCGAGCACCTCTTCGCCGTACTTATGGTCTCTGACGCCCACGACCTGAACGTCTGTCACCGAAGGATGCGTATAAAGGAACTCTTCGATCTCGCGCGGATAGATGTTTTCACCGCCTCTGATAATCATGTCTTTGAGACGCCCTGTGATCCTGTAGTAGCCGTCATCATCACGCACGCCAAGGTCGCCCGTGTGCAGCCAGCCATCCTCGTCAATCACCTGCGCGGTGGCCTCGGGCATCTTGTAATAACCCTTCATCACATGGTAACCGCGTGTGACGATTTCCCCCACCGCGTTTGGCGGCACGTCCTTGCCCGTTTCCGGATCGATCACCTTGGCCTCCACATTCGGATAGGCGCGGCCCACTGTCGATACACGAATCTCGAGCGGATCGTCTATGGTGGACTGAGTGATGCCCGGAGACGATTCGGTCTGCCCGTACACGCTTGTGATGTGGCGCATATTCATCTTATCCGCCGCCGCCTTCATCACCTCTACAGGGCAAGTGGAGCCGGCCATAATACCGGTGCGCAAATGCGACAAATCATATTTAGGGAAATCCGGATGCTCCATCATCGCAATATACATGGTGGGCACACCATGGAAAGCGGTGCACTTCTCAGAATCCAGCACACCAAGTACGCGTGTCGGATGGAAGTGATCCACAAACACCATTGTCGTGTCGTTCGTGATGGATGCCATGACACCCAGCACACAGCCAAAGCAATGGAACAGCGGCACCGTGATACAAAGCCGGTCCTTTTCCGTAAATGCCATAGATTCGCCGATGATCTTTCCGTTGTTGATGAGGTTGTAATGCGTAAGCATCACGCCCTTGGGGAACCCTGTCGTGCCCGACGTATACTGCATATTGATGACGTCATGAGGATCGCATTGGGTCTGACGGATCGCGCGCTCTTCCTCGCTGACCTGATCTGCGAGCTTTAACACATCGCTCCAAAGGTACATGCCGGGATGCTGCTCTTCATCAAGAAAAACGACAGTCTTCAAGAACGGCAGCTTTTTGCAATTGATTTTACCGGGCTCGCTTGCGGCCAGCTCCGGGCAGACGGCATTGATGTGTTCCACATAGTTGTTGTCCTTCGTGCCGCCCATCATAATCAGCATGGTGGAATCCGACTGCTTGAGCAGATACTCGAGCTCGTATTTTTTATAGTTGGTGTTCACCGTCACAAGAACGGCACCGATTTTCGCCGTGGCAAACTGAGTCTGCACCCACTGCGGATAGTTTGTCGCCCAGATGGCGACATGATCGCCCTTCTTGATACCCATTGCCATGAGGCCGCGTGCCACGCGATCACACTCAGCTCTGAACTCAGCCGTCGTAAAACGAAGCCCTTCCAAAGGATGCACGCTGCATTCCTTGTCCGGGTACGCCTTCGCTTTCATATCCAGCCAGTCTCCAATGGTCATATGAATAAATTCCGGCATATTATCCCCCTCCATTATTGCTCCATTTGTATTGTAACAAAAAAAGCCTTCGTCCATACAGAGACGAAAGGCTTCGCGGTACCACTCTGCTTGCGAAGATATTCTCCGCCAGCTCATCATAAGGGTTTTGCTTTAAAATGCTTACCCTTCCCTTAATTAACGCATAAGGAGTTCGTCAGCGCCTACTATTTTCAGCCCTGAAGCTCCGGGGCGAGTTCACCTTACTCCCGCGTCCGCCTTGCACCACCCGGCGGCTCTCTTTCGCGCTGGTCTCAAAGGTTACTGATCCCCATCTCAGCTTTTAAAAATATATAGCTGAGTTTATTATATAACACACTCAAAATAGTGTCAATTAATATTGGAATCGGTTTTTGGAATCGGTTTTTGGAAAAGGCTTTATCCCATTTTATAGTAAACCATATAACAAGTCCGCAGCAATTCATGTTTATTGATCCCAATATGACTAAGACCTTGTGTTGTTTTTGAACCCTGTGGATGACCCATCAATGAGCATGTTCAAACTATGTCTCTTTCTAAAAATACCCAAGAGCATGGCTACAAAATATGCCTTAACGGTATTGCTTAGGATTTCTTCAATCATGCGAGGAATCCATACCACTGCAAAGGGTAGCACCTTCCATGCCGTGAAGATTGTTTCACGCAACACCACTGTATTAAGGGTCGTAACAATCAAACCAGAACCAATCATAGCAATAAGAAGCTGGGGCATTTGCCCTTTGCGGGTGTCATGAAGAAACTTCTTGGAAATGAAAAGGTCAGCGAATAACAAAAGAGCACCTAGTGCCGCACTGACAATCATCCCTGCTGTTACGAAAGTCATGTAGGTAGCCAGATTTCCTGATGGGTCACTCGTGTCAATTGTCCTAGTAATAAGCATTTTGCTGACAAGGTGCATATTGGCTGTATTGATGTTTTCTTTCTGTACATGATCGTAAAATCCACTATTGATACCGTCAGCAGACAAAAACGCAATGTTGCTTATACCCACTACCAATAGGAGTATAGAACACACTGCAACTGCAATTCTCATTTTCTTACTGCTTTTATTTCGCAGGACAGTCCATAATGCACCCCTGATAAATCCCCCGGCGGCGGCAACCAGCGTCATAAGCGGAATATATGTCCCCGCAGGCTTCAATAGGTATCCTAAAAAGTCAGAAAGCCCTGAAACAACAGCGCCATACACAGGTCCGAATAAAATGGATGGCATAATGGAGAAAATGCCGGAGATACCGATGCTCATTCCGTTTTGTCCGAACATGGGTATGTAAAAAGAAAATGTTGTTTGCAAAATGAGTGAAATGCTAAGGAATACCGCAGATATTGTAATGCGGCGCACATATAAAGATGAATATCTCAATCAATTTTCTCCCTTCATAATGAAACGTACTGTTAAAATGTTAATACTGAATGGATGCTAAGTTGCGAGCATAAAAAAACACCTCCTGTTACGCAGCACAGCTACATAACAAGAGGTATAACAAATGACACCGTCTCTCCTTATGTAGCAGCGGGATGCGAACCTTGTACCGTAAGCCTGCTAAGGCTTTTCGTCCCCCTGACAACTCCCCGTTCAGAAGGCACTGCAAATCGACGATTTACGCACAAAGTCCTACTCTGCCCACGATCCATAGTTTATTCCGAACGACATTCTTACCGTTCGGAAAGCAATAAAAAAGGCCTACCAATCCAAGCATCATGCCCAGACGGTCGGCTTCCAAAAACGCTATACTTCATGTGGTTCATTCCACTTCCGTCAGTTATATAGCAAATTTATACTACCACCACTCCTTCATACTGTCAATTCCCCTTGGGACGGTTTTATTGCAGTCAATATCAAAAGCCTTCTTATGTAACTGCAAAGCGTTTGAGCCTTCGCGTATCTGCATACGTCTCTCGCTGGTCATCCACAGATGATTCTGTTAAAATAGATTGAATTTATCATTCTCAATTTGCGGAGGTCTGTTATGGATAAGCTTATCGGTGTGCTGCAAATGATACTCCCCGTGATTCTTATGCTGTCAATCGGCATGATCTGCCGCAAAAAAGGCGTTGTGCAAAAGCAAGGTGTTTCAGGGCTCAAATCACTTGTCGTCAACGTCTGCTTGCCCGCTGTGCTCTTAAAGGCGTTTTTCACGGCCACATACGGTGCGGGTATTGTGATCACCGCTGCCGCCATGTTTGCCGTCTGCCTGGCAGCGCTCGGCCTTGGCTTTGTACTAAAAAGGCTATCCAAAACAAGCATGACGACGGTGCCGTTTTTGTTTACCGGCTTTGAAGCCGGTATGCTGGGCTACGCGCTTTATACGCTGCTTTTCGGCGCAAACGCCGTGTCCGACTTTGCTACAGTGGATTTGGGGCAGGTGCTGTTCGTATTCACAGTATATCTATCCGTTCTTAAGGGACAAAAGCAAGGTTCCCTTAAGCAGACGCTCAAAGGCATGGTCTCTTCGCCAGTGATCATATCAATCGTAATTGGCGTGATATTGGGAGCCACAGGACTTGGCGGAGCAATAAGCGCATCCCCTGCGGGCGTTATCGTTCTTAATATATTCGATTTCATCGCGGCGCCCACCGCGGCTGTGATACTGTTTGTTGTGGGCTATGAGCTGGAATTCAGGCAGGCGAAGCTGAAGCTCGCTGTGTCCGTGGTGCTTGCGCGGTTTGTTATGATGGCAGCCCTTGGCGCACTCGTGCTGTTGGGCTTAAGCGCTGTCATCGCTGTGAGCGACACACTCAGGTGGGCGATCATACTGATGTTCATGCTTCCGCCGCCGTTTGTGCTGCCCATATTCGGCAAAAACGAGGACGAGAGCGCTTTTGTATCCGCGTCGCTGTCCCTATCGACATTGTTGTCTCTCGCGGCGTTTGCCGTGATCGCCGTGCTCAGCGTATAACCGTTTTGCGTTTTTTCAGCCACGGGCCGATCTCGCCGCGCCATAACCGCAGCAGTGCGATGATGATGAGGAATATGGAAAAGACGGTGCGCAGCGGCTTCTCCTCGATCCCAGACGCAAGCCAATAGCCGCCAATACCGCCCACAATGCCAAACAGCGTGAGAAAAATCGCCGGTTTTATATTGACGTTCTTATGCTTAAAATGTGATACCAGCGCAGCCGCCGCCATTGGCAGATACGCAAACAGGGTCATCCCCTGGGCCTCGTGCTGCGTCATGCCCATAAAAAGCGTAAGCGCGGGAATCAGCACGATGCCGCCTCCAAGGCCCATGCCGCCCACAACGCCAAACAGCACACCCAGCAGCGCATACAATATCAAAACAGCATCCTGATTCCGGCCGCCAGCATCAGCAGCGTGAATATGTTGTTGAGCAGCCGCACACCGACGCGTTTTAAGCAGTACGCGCCCAAGATTCCGCCCAATGCCGCACCGCCGCACAGCCAAAGCGTGCTGTCCAAAGGAACATAGCCGCCTGTGGTATAAAGCACAGCCGATATGGCGGAAATGGGAAAGATCACGGCAATTGAAGTGGCGTGCGCGCGTTTTTCCTCGGTGCCTGTGCGTTCCAGCCCTTCCACCACCGCCACGCCGCCGCCCGAACCAAATAGCCCCGCCACAAACCCGGACCCTAAGCCCACGGCGGCGCTTCTCACACCTTTTTTCATCATGCATCCTCCGGTGTTATTTTTTACCGTCTTATGTTTCGATATGCATAATATGTTTAAATATAAAACAAAAAGCTTTACGATTTCTTCTAACCGTAAACAAAGCTGCTATAATATATAGTAACAAATCAATTAACAGGGTGCATAACGATTGAAGAACGAAGATACTTATTCAGTTCAAATGGAAATGACCCGGCAACTCGTTAATAAAGTTGATGCTATTCGCCGCCTAAAAAGCGGCGTTTTATTTTATTAAGGGGGGGCAACACAGTGAACAGACCTGAAAACAGAAAAAACTATGTGCTTGATACCAACGTTCTCATGCATGACCCTTGGTGTTTCCAAAACTTTGACGGCAACAACGTTTATATCCCTGTGACAGTGCTGGAAGAACTGGACCGCATCAAAACGCGTGACGGACTGCCCGGCTATCAGGCGCGCGAGGCAGTGCGCGCGCTGCACCGCACCATCGACGGTTGCGGCCGGCAATGTGTCAACAGCGGCATCTCCCTGGAGAACGGCATCATGCTGCTTGTGACGTATACCGAAGCCGCGGACGTGCACATTCCGTTTGGCGAGGAAACGAACGACAATCACATACTCGCATGCGCGATGCAGCTCAAAGAGAAGAATCCTGAGATGGAAACAATACTCGTGTCCAAGGATGTGTGCCTGAGAATCAAAGCCGAGATATGCAGCATCACCTCACAGGACTATGAAACCGACAAAATCAAAACGGATGAATTGTACAGCGGACAATCGGCGCTGAGTTTATCGGAAAAAAGCATAGCCAACATTTATCTAAACGGCGCCAAGCCACCCAAGGGCGCAGAGCTGCTGCCCAACGAGTTTGCCGTGGTCACGCCTCATTCAAAAAACGCGGAGCCCATCATCACGCGTTACGACGGAAGCAAGCTGGTTCCGCTTCACTACGAAAACTATTCCGCATGGGGACTGCGGCCGATCAACCCCGAGCAGGTGATGGCGTTTGAGCTGCTTATGGATCCGAATGTATCGTTTGTATCCGTCACGGGCGGCGCGGGCAGCGGCAAAACAGTATTGGCCACGGCCGTTGCGCTGGAAAAGGTGCTTGAGCAGCGTGAATACCGCAAAATTGTGTTTGTACGGCCCACCGTGCCTGCAGGCAACGACATCGGCTATCTGCCCGGTACCGAGGAAGAAAAGCTGCGGCCTTGGATGGGCAGCTTCTATGACGCGATCGACTTTCTCATGTCGTCAGATAAGGATTCGGGGCGCACCAAGAAGACCAAAAGGACAGAAGACGGCTTTCAGGTGGAGCAATTTATCGATGATTTCCGCCGACGCGGCATATTTGAAATCAAGTCCTTTACATACATGCGCGGGCGTACCATCACAGACGCAATTGTGATCGTGGATGAGGCGCAGGAAATCACGCCGCATCTTGCCAAGCTCATGCTCACACGCGCGGGCAAGAACTCGAAATTCATATTCCTCGGCGACCCATCCGACAACCAGATCGACAACGTGCTCGTCGATTCCAAATCCAACGGGCTTGTGTACGTGGTGGAGCGCATGAAGAACCATGCGATCACGGGGCATGTGACGCTCAGGCAGGTGGAGCGCAGCGGGCTTGCATCTCTCGCGGAGAAGAATCTGTAGGCCTGACTACATAATAGCAGGAAATATCATGATTAAATTCCTCCCGCTGATAGAATGTATGTATGATCATTCAGGAGGAATTTTATTATGCAAACCTTAAACGAAAGCACCCTGTCACTGTCGGGCTCAAGCTATGATGTCGGTGGACATCCCCGTCATATAACCCTATTTGACCAACCTTGCGTGCACCACGAAGCGCGCGCCGTCAAACTCATAGCTGCAGGTGCTGAGCGTTAGTACAGTGTCGTCCGCGCTGAGCGCCACATCCGTCTGATACAGGCTCTTGCTCTGCAGCTCCTTAATAAAATCAAGCCATTCGTCATCGCTATCAAACGATGTTTCGATATAGTAAAATTCCGTGCTGGTCACATAGGCGCTGAAGACCTCCCATTCGTGGTCATCGTAGAGCGTATCAAAGCGGATAATGCGGTTGTTATGGAAGTATTCTTCCTCGGCATATTTTTTGACATTGTGAAACATAGTACCGTTTTTCATGTTGTGCCCATAGAGTATGTAATGCCCTTTGAGCGGTTCTTGATCGATATCGCATCTGAAATCAAGGAAAATTGCTCCGCTTTTGGACTTCTGGCGGTCATATCCGTTTGTCAGATAGTAATCGTTGTCGATGGTTTGCGTCACCAAATAAGCTATATCAAGCCCTTCGATTGTGATACGCCCCACCACATCCGGATTATCCTGAAGCACCGTCGCAAAGCAGTCACGCGGGTATCGCACCGTCTCTGTCGTATCCGGCTGCGGTTGTTCGAATACCTCTGCGGCGTTGGCCTCAGGAACTGGTTCTTGTGTGATGGTGCGCTGATATAATGTCGCAGCCATATCGATGTCAAGCTGATCTCCGATACCCGATATAATGGCCGGCAAAATGCCGTATACGCATACCAGAAATAACGCAATGCCCAGTGCCAGCACAGATAAGATGACGGCCAGCTTGGTGATAAAAACACTTTTACCGCGTGTCCTTTCTCTCACCACGCGAGGTATGCGCTTTATTTTCTTCTTTCCCGAAAGATCAAATTCTTGCCCTCTGTTCACGTTCCATACTCCTTAAACGTTCACGCATAGACCCTTTTTCAGGTCACAGCACATGAAATCAATATATACGTTTTCGGAACATGAACAGGTAACTTCGTCAATAATAGTCTTTATTGATTAAATCTTCCATTTATACATCTGTTTGCGTCACTCGCTGCCACTTTCAGCCTTTTTAATCCGGCAATCGCACCAAACGGTATCTTTTACCTGTCGGTTGTTTTTAATTTTTTATGTCATTGGACAAAAATCGCTATTCATACTGTTTTTATCTATAAAAAAATGTATAAAGAAAAAGAGATAAAAAAAAGCGTCTGACATTAAAGTCAGATGCTTAAGCCGCAACGTTATTGATTACTTCAGTCGTCTCCCCACGACTTTAAGAATATCAGCGTGTCACGATAACTGCCCGATTTATCACGGTAGCCGCCCGTCACGGTGCCCAGCACCTTAAAGCCAAGCTTTAAGTATAATGCGATCGCTGTGGTGTTTGTCACCACGACCGCGTTAAACTGCAAGCCGCGAAAACCTGACTTCTTGGCACGCGTCAAGCAATCCTCAACAAGCAATCTCCCGATTCCGCATCCGCGCGCCTCCGACTTAACCGCGTACGACGCGTTGGCGATGTGAGCGCAGCGCCCAATGTTGTTTGGGTGCAGTATATACACGCCGACCACATCATCACCAGCCACCGCGCAGACGGTTGCTGTCTGTGCGCAGAACATGTCCCACGCTTCGGCCTCGCTCAGTACCTGATCCCCCGGAAAGCTATCCCCCGCCGCCACAACGTCGTTCCAGATTGCCGCAGCCTGCGAAAGATCGTTTATTTCAATCGGTCTTAATTCGATTTTCATAGCTTATGCCTTTTGTTCCACGAACTGCACAAGCAAGCCATCAGGATCCTGCACGAAGAAAAACCGCGTGACCGGGTTTGGCGCAATCGGGCCGCTATGTATCGCGATGCCCTTATCTTTAACAAACGCCAGCTTCGCATCCAGATCGTCCACACGAAATCCGACAGAAATGCCGCTTCCCTCAAAGGCGTCTGCGCCGCCGATCATCTCAAGCTGCGTGTCGCCATTGCCCATAAAAACGATTTCGGACACATTTGCCCCCGGAAAGCGTCTGCTAACCGTCAAACCAACAATATCCTCGTAAAACTTAACGGATGTGTGAATATCTTTCACATGCACTGTACACCAGCAAAAGCTCATTAGTGTTTGTCCTCCTTGTTGATTTCAAAGTATTATACCACTGTCATCAATCTGTCTCAATGATCTCTCCGTGGGAACGACAGAACTTTATAGCCGAGCTTATAAAATTAAGAATCAAAGGGTGTGGATTATCATATGTAGAACTTAGTTGAGGTTGAAATAGTGTCACGATAAAAAAAGCATGGCTTTCAATTGTCATGATACGGGCTTCTTCGTTCTCGTCAACACCCGTAACTCTAAAATTATTTTTATGTAACATATTTTGAAAAGCTCTGTTGAGTCCAAAACTACAATTGTATTTTTCTTCAATCTCTGTGCAACCATAAATATGAAATAATTCAGAATTTTTATCAATGGTAATATGCCTAATCTGTTCAACAAGCGGGCAGGAAAGAACAGTAATGTAATCGTTCGGATGATAAGGTCTAAAATTGATGTCTTTTAAAGCATTGATATTCAATACATTTCTGCCGAATTCAATAACTGCATGCTGAAAACCACCGCAAGTCCCGATAAAGGGATAATTATATATTCTTGCAAATCTGATGGCATGAATGGCTCCATTCATACTCTTGTATGGACTTCCGGGAGCGCACCAAAAAGCATCAAAGCTTTCAAGGTCTTGTTCATTGTTCTCCAATGAGGCAGTCGGCAACCATAAATATTCAATCGCTGTCCCTAGTTTTTTAGCACAATGTTTAAGTGCTTCTTCTGTGGCTAAATGAGATGTACGACCATCATAGTCACCGATAATTCCTATACTCACTTTTGATTTCATTTTTTACCCCATGATCAGTTTTTGGGTATGCTTTTTGTGCATGCTCAAAAAACAAACAAAGTCTAAGGTTATTATATATCCTAATCACGAATTTTACCATAACTTACCTTTATCATTGCTGAAATTTGACTAATCATCAGACATGCTTTTGACGATAGAATTAAAAAGACCTTTATTATAGGAGGGCAACGAATTGGATTGGACACCGGATTTAACAGTTGGGGTACAAATGATAGACGAGCAGCACAAAGAGCTGATTCGTCGCATGAATGCATTTTTTGATGCCATGAAAAGCGGGGATAAACAGCAAAGGGTGCTCGACATGCTTGATTTCCTTGAACAGTATGTGGTTTCGCATTTCAGCGATGAGGAAAAGCTGCAGCTGAGCAGCGGCTATCCGCACTATAGAGAGCATAAAAAGCTCCACACGGATTTTATTGCCGACATAAAGCAAATCAGAAGCGACATTGAGAAATCGGGCTTTACAGCCGCCACAGGCTCGCTGGTCGGTTCCACACTTGTGTCATGGCTCACGCTGCATATCAAAAAGACAGACAAGGGGCTCGGTGCGTTTATTCTCGGCAAAAAGTAAGACATTATAAAAGGAGCATCACTTTCTCATGCTCCTTTTGTTTACTCGTTTTTCTCCAGCATCGCGCGTATCGGCGCACCGTCGCTGTCCTTTATGCGCATCAGCATCGCCGTCATGCGGTAAACGCCGGACTCCGCCTCATTCAAATTCAAGCCTTCAATGATGGGTATTCCCGCCCGTTTCCAACGCGATGGCCGGATCAGCCGGATAATGAGCTTGCCGCAGCGGCATTGTGATGTCGATAGGCTTCATTCCTGAATTATTCCTCTGTTGTCGGCATCGCAGCGGGCGTTTCGGCTTCGCTTTTTTCCTCTAGCGGATTCAGCAGCGTGTTCAGCACATCGTCTGTGAGTAAATCGCTGATGACGTAAGAATCGTCCAGGTCTTTAACCTGTTCATAGTATTGGGCAAGATTTGCGTCCGTGATCAGTGTTCCCACCGTATAGTTGAAAGTCTGACCCTGTGTTTTAAGCGTTCTGCCCTTGGCCATCTCCAGCGCGATATCGAATGCCGCCGCGCCGATGCCCGACGGTGCGGGCTGCGCACAGGTGACAAACTCACCGGGCTGCGCCGCAAACATCACCGGAGCCGGTGTGGGCGTGGGCGTCTCGTCGTCTTTCTTGTTATCATCATCCTTAGCAGGAGGTGTCACGTCTATGCCGCCATTCTTGAGCGCATACCATTTCTTGATAAAGCCCGCTGTCGCATCGCCGCACATCACCTTTGGCAGCACACCCTTTTCCACAAAGGCATCCAATATGCCCTCCGCCATGCCCTCCTCAGTAATCACCGCATCAGCCGCATCGCCGTGGTCCAAATAAGCTTTCATCGCTTCCTTGGCCTTGGATTCACTCCATTCCGCGTAGATTGCATCGCTTAAGGTCAGACTCACATTGGCCGCAAGCGCTGTGCCAATTGCCGTCGCGCGTTGGGTATCTATGGGGCTGTCCTGTTTGCCTAGTATCTGCACCACGTTGCCCGCAGGAAGCTTGTCCGCCACAAATTTTCCGTATACGCTGCCCCATGCGCTTTGGTCGGCCACAATATTGATCGCATAGCCGCTGTCTACCGGCGCATCAAACGCCACAACAGGAACATTCTCGTTTTCGGCCATCATGGTAATCATCTTGAAGTTCTCTTCACTGGTAAAACCGACAATGATGATATCCGCGCCGTTTTTGATAAGGCTTCTCACATCCTGAAGCTGCTGGTTGTAATCGCCGTTCGCGTTATAATAGTACGTTTTAAAAATGGTTTTATCCGCTTCTGCCGCATTTGACACCTGCTCAAGCCTGTTCAGCACCAGCTCCTGGTCAGATGAGTCAATGCTGCCGACCGTCACGCCGATACGAATGCCTTCCTCCGCAAAGAGTGCGTCAGCCACTTCTTGATCGTCATTAAACAGACTTTCATCCGTGCCCGCCAATCCAGCCAGGGTGTCCGCATCGACGCTCGAATAGTCATATGTCTCTTCGGAAGGCGGTAAAGTCGGGGACGTTTCAGCTGTTTGCCCTGCCGCTGCTGTCTGCCCGGACGCAGCCGTATTCTTACCGCCAAGAAAAAGCACAAGGCACAGCACACCGACAACCAGCGCACCGCCCGCAATCGCTATGATCTTATAATAACGCCGCAGCAAAGTTTTGAAACCGCTTTGTCGGCGGCTCCGCCGCAGACCCCCTTCGCCGACAGTCCTCACGGATGGCCGGTTGGCACGGTAGCCCGCCGGTGCGGCAAAGCCTTTTCTTTTCTTCCTTTTCAGTTTTATCAATTTACCCATAGACAACTCCTGCCCCGGCGTTTACGCCTTTGCCCAATTCAATTATTCTGACTCCCATCTGTCAGCCAAAGCGCTCAATTCTTCTTTCATCTTTGCCGCCAGCCGACTGTCTGCGCCCTCAATTTTGAGCCGAATGCGCGCAAGCAATGCACTGATGTCTTTTTGAGGCTCCTCAGAAATATGCGGCATCGGCCCCGGAGTTTTTTCGAAGCTGTCCGTGTCAAATGTATCATATAAACCCGGTACAACGGCATTATAACCTCTTTTTTGCAGCTCCGCACCATACGATACCGATACACCTTCTTCACCGTGCATCACAAAAACGCGTGACACATTTTTCGGAAAGTGGCTTATCCATTCGAGCAGCCCCGCCTGATCGGCATGACCCGAAAAGCCTTCAATCTGCTCAATCGCCGCTTTCACCTGTATCTCTTCACCAAAAATCTTGACCTTATCTTTACCGTCCAAAATCGTGCGCCCGAGAGTACCTATGGCTTGATAGCCCACAAACAGCACCGTGGAATCCGCACGCCACAGGTTGTGCTTTAAGTGGTGCTTGATGCGGCCCGCGTCGCACATACCGCTGGACGATATGATGATTTTTTGGTTCTTATCAAAATTGATCTCCTTGGATTCGTCCGCTGTTTCCGCGATGCGCAGCGTATCAAACGAGAAAAACTTAATACCTTCGGCTTTAAACGCCATCGCTTCCTCGTCATAATAGTCCTTGCTGCTCTCCTCGAAGATTTCCGTCGCGGCAATGCCGAGCGGGCTGTCGATGTAAACCGGTACTTTTTCGAGACCGGGTACGCTGCCTTCATCCAGCAGCACACTTAAGTCGTAAAGCACCTCCTGCGTGCGCCCCACCGCGAACGAGGGTATCACGATGTTTCCGCCGCGCTCCAGCGCGCGGGTCAGCGCGTCCTTTAGCTGCTCTCTCGTATTTTGAATCTTGTCGTGCAGCCTGTCGCCATATGTGCTTTCGGTAAACACGATGTCGGCTTCGCTCAGATACTCAGGATCCTTGATGATGGGTTTGTCCTTATTGCCGATATCACCTGAGAACACAAGCTTTGTCTGCTTGCCGTCTTCTTTGATTGTGAGCTCGATAGAAGCCGAGCCCAAGAGATGCCCTGCGTCGACATATCGCATCTCAATATCATCAAAAGCCTTGTTTGTTACACCATATTTGAGCGGGCTTAAATATTTAATCGCTTTTTTGGCGTCTTCCACTGTGTATAGCGGCTCAATCTCACTTTTGCCGGCACGCAGGCGTTTCCTGTTCTGCCACTCTGTCTCCATCTCTTGTATGTGCCCCGCGTCGGGAAACATGATGGAGCAAAGCCTGGCGGTCGCGCCTGTGCAGTATATGCGGCCTGTAAAGCCCTGCTTCACGAGCAGCGGCAGCATCCCGGAATGGTCTATATGCGCGTGCGTAAGAAAAACCGCGTCGATCTCACGCGCGTCAAAAACGAAACCGTCTCTCACCGGCGCAATTTTTTCATCACGCCCCTGTCTCATTCCACAGTCGATCAGCACCTTATGCTGCGCCGTCTCAATCATCGTACAAGACCCTGTCACGCATTTCGCCGCGCCCAAAAATGTGATATTCATTTAAAGCTCCCGTTTTTCAATGATGACAAACCCAAGACGGTGTCAATCGTCCTGTTGCATAATCCCATAAAGTGATATATGCATTATACAACACCTGACAAGAAAAATCCAACAATGCAAATTTTACCGCAGCAAAAAGCAGGGTCGATTATAAGGTATAGGCAAAATGAAAAGGTTCAACACTGACACTCGTATAGCCGCGTCGCTTCACCGCCGAAATCGAATCATTACCCCGAAAAGCCCTACTTTTCGAAACATATCTCAATCCTTCCAATTCCACCAGTATTGTTTGTCAGGCGGTAACTGCCCATCGTGGTCGGCATAATGCACCGCCAACCGATAGCAGTACAACACGCACCTATCCACGGCCAGGCCTTGCGCTATGCAATCAGCTGTATAAACGTCATCGGGACTTTTGCCTTTCAGCGATTCTACCGTCGGGAAGCCCGCCTTCTTTAAATGCTCTGCCATCTTTATTCCGATACCGGGTATTTTCATCAGTTCAGATTTCATCAATGCATCCTTTCTCGTACATTATTCGCACGGTATCGCCGGGTTGCTTGCCAATCTTCGCACGGATATCCTTACGGATACCGAGGATGTAGCATACCGAGCCATCCGCGTTTTTCACGCCCATATTAACGATACTGCCGTCGTAAGGTTCGCCATCGAATGCTGCGTGAACCTTAACGCGTCCCTTGCCGAATTCCGTTTTGAGGTCGTATGGAAATATTACATAAGCGCCGTTTTGGTCAGGGACTTTTTGAATGACGGCATCATAATCGTAGGTTTTATCGTTCATATCAGATAAATTCCATCATTCTGCGAATGTCGTCCGAGATCATCTCGCATTTGGATTTTTCAATCAAAATGTTGCCCCCAGTCATAATATAAGATGGAAACACGCGGATGGCGTCCCAATAATATTCATTGTGTCGGATTTTATATGTAGATTCTGACGGGATAACATTTTTCTTTGTTTTAGCTTTTACAATCATATTGACTGCTTTTTTTGCCACATCACCCATCAGCATAATCGCTTTAAGTTCGGGAAACAGCGCAATCTCAGTCTCAAGGATAGGCAGATGCGCCTTGATAACGGCGACATCTACCGCATATCCGCTTTTCGGTGATTTAACAGCTGTGGTAACGTAAATACCCATATTTAAAATATCATTGATGCTTTCAATCTGTATTCCGGCAGCTTCAAACAAGCCGCGTGTCGTTCGCATATAATCAGGATTGGCCGCTTTGCTGTAAAATCCATCATCTGGGTTTTGCGGCGGAACTTCGCTAATCATTATGATCTTGATTTTACTCGGGTCAATCTCGCAATCCGGGAATTGTAAACTGCTTGAGTCTAGGCCATTTTTCGCAGCCATTTCAGATAATGTGTTTTTCATGTTCATTTCACGTTATACCCCACACCCATTTAGGTTTCGGCTGATTCAGCCGTTTTGGGCGGGGTTCCTCACGTTTAACCTTCTTAATCACTAAGGCCATATGCCACCGCCTTTGTATATGTTTATTCCATAATATAGAATGGCCGTCAAAAAGTAAAGCGCAATACTTGTGAAAGCCGCCCAAGAAAGCTTCGTTTTTCGCGAACCAAGCAAAAAGCAGGGTCTCCCCTGCCTTTGCTAAATATATCATCCGAAAAGGCTCCCATAAGCAATAAAAAAAGCTGCCCCGAATCAAAAAGGCAGCCGAACCATCATAGCTTGTAAAGCCTTAGACTTCATGCTTTGCGCCCACGTTTTTCAATCGCGGTTGCCATTTTACTTAATGTATTCGTACGAATAAAGTGTAATCAGTTGTATATACGTATTCAATTAAGTATATTATAACGCTTTATGACTTATTCTGTCAAGCCTTGATGTTCAGCATTTGCACGCGTCTTGCTTGCGCCGCAAAAGCCTGCGCTGATATTTGCAGGAAGCACAAAGCATGAGCATGATGAGTTCTTCGGTATATGCGATGGTACACACATCACAAGCAAAGCTCGTAGCCTTTTCTACGGCGACATGACCCATTTGCCGCGCTTCACGCCTTAGCTCGCGCTTTGTGATTTGCGCCGCCGCCTTCTCAACAATCGCCATGCGCTGTTCAAAAAGCGCCACGATTTTCGCATCCAGTGTATCTAGCCTCTGCGCCACTTTCTCGTCCATATCCACGCTCCTTACAGCGTTTATTCTGCACAAGCATATGGCTGTCTTATACCATTATTTATGACGGCAATGCTCCTGCGCGGCATCAAGCAGCATGGATACATGTCCATCGTCCAGCGTATAATAAATATTTTTACCATCCTTGACATAGCGCACCAGACGCTGACGGCGCATAATACCAAGCTGATGAGACACCGCCGACACCGTTTTGCCGAGCGCTTCGGCTATGTGACCCACGCATACCTCTTTATCTTTTAACAAAGTGAGTATGCGTATCCTGTCCGGATCGCCGAACACCTTTAGAAATTCGGCCAGCCTTTTGGCTTCTTCGCTATCCATGGGCGAAAGCGTGATATCTTCCGAGCACTTTTGCATAGGCGTCCTCCCTGATCACACCCCAAAAAACTACGTTTTTCGGGGACCCCGCAACTACGCCAATGGCGTACGTATTCGGCGGGATTCCGTAAAAAATGTACCGCGTTTTGGCAGCCTTGTCAACTTGCGTTGTCCAATACCACAGTGCTTTGTTATAATGAATCAAATACGATCCAAGGAGCTGCTATGAAAATCATCATTGCGCCGGACTCCTTTAAAGGCTCGCTATCGGCCTTAGAGGTGATTGCGTGTATCCGCGGAAGCGCGCTTAAAGCGTTCCCCGATGCCAGCATTGTTGAAGTCCCTATTGCAGACGGAGGTGACGGCACAGTGGCGGCGCTGGTTCACGCCACGGGCGGCCAGACGTTTCGGACAGCCGTGCGCGACCCGCTGGGGCGCACCATCATATGCCGCTATGGTGATGCCAATGGCACCGCCGTAATCGGTATGAGCGAAGCCAGCGGCCTAGCCCTGCTTAAGGACGAAGAACGCGACCCGCTCCAAACGTCTTCTCATGGTACAGGCGACTTGATTAAAAAGGCGCTGGACGACGGTTACCGCGATATCCTCATTGGCATAGGCGGCAGCGCCACCAATGACGGCGGTACGGGCGCGATGCAGGCACTTGGAATGAAATATTTGCGAGCAGACGGCAGAGAAATTGCTCACATGCGCGGCGCCGAGCTGGAAAATATCGTCCGCATTGATGATGGGACGCTGGACATACGACTTAAAAAAGCGCGTATCACCGTGATGTGCGACGTCACCAATCCGCTGACGGGACCAAACGGCGCGACATACGTCTACGGCACGCAAAAGGGCGGCACTCCCGAAACCTTAAAGCGCCTCGAAGCGGGAATGGAAAACCACGCAGAGCATCTTAACACATACGCAGGATACAACGCAGCCGGTGACGCGGGTTCGGGCGCCGCAGGCGGCATAGGCGCCGCGCTGCATGTGTTCGCGGGCGCGCGGCTTTGCCGCGGCATCGACGCGGTGCTGGATCTCGTTCGATTCGACGATATGCTCAAAGACGCCGATATGGTGATCACGGGCGAAGGCCGTGTCGACAGTCAGTCCGCATGCGGCAAGGTGATCCATGGCATCGCAGTTCGTGCCAAAGCTGCGGGCGTGCCCGTCGTCGTGATCGCGGGGAGCATAGGCAAAGGCGCGCAGGCCGTTTATCCGCTGGGTGTTAACACAATCGTGCCGCTGCCCGATGCACCGATGACGCTGGATCACTGCATACAAAACGCTGCCGAACTGATGAGCAAAGCCGCCGACAGGGCTTTTTCTTTGATCGATATCGGCAGAAAAATAAAGCAATAAGAGTTCATGCACGAGCCGCCGCTGGATAACTGGGGCTGCTACGGTGAACATGCCAGTGATCTGAATATGACCTATAAAAGAAAGTAATGCATTTATATACTAAAGCTGTCCTATTCACACCAGCAAAGCTGGTGGATTATATACGCTAAAGCACATAAAAAGACGCCTTGCTATAAGCAAAGCGTCTCAGAGTGTCAAAAAAGTTACTTATGTCATTCCGATTGAGCGTAAGCGATTGACTACGAAGTGGATTGGAATCCCCTTCTACAAAGCGCTTTTCATGGGATTCCTCGACAGGCTCGGAATGACAAAACAAGGTTTATCGACAGGCTGACCGCTCTCCATATGCAAAGCGGCTTTGTTTGTTTTGTCATTACGGTGACGACGTACCCGTCGGCGAAGGCGATTCAGGTGCTCCGCTCATCGTCAGCGTGATCACGCTGCCTGCCGCAACAGTTGAATCCGCAGCCAGCGACTGGGATACCACCGTACCTTCTTTAATACCGTCAGCAAATTGTATATCCAGTTTACTCCTATGCGCTTCTAAAAGTTTTGATATTTCAGTAGTCATATTTTCTTTAACAAAATTGGGTACAATCACCGTTCCCGCAGGCCTATACATGAGCGTAATCGTCGTTCCCTCATTGACTTCCGTTCCCGGATCTATACTCTGGCTCCATATCTCACCCGGCAGCGCACCGCTTGAGCCATCCTGTACGAACACAGGAATCAGGCCAGCTTCTTCGCACATTTTAATGGCCTTTTCTCTGGTGATGGCATTGTTATAGTTGCTGTCCTGCGGCCCTGTAAAGTCTGGCACATAGACCACATTGCCCGCCGAAACCGTGATGTTGATCGTGGTCTTGTAGCTTACGGACGTGCTGGATTTGTCCTGATAAATGATCGTGCCGCGCGGTTGGTTGCTCTTGGCTTCAGTCGCTTTGATGGTGATCCTTGCGCCCTGATCATTAAGACCCTGAGCCCACGATTCTATTGCATCACGCGTCTGCCCCACGTAGCTGGCTAACACAATCTTATTTCCCAGTGAATATGTGAGCTCAAGAAGATCCCCGGCCTTGTAAACCGAGCCTGCTTCGATGCTCTGGGATATCAGTCTGCCGGTGGACGAGCTTGAATATTTTTCGGTGATCGTCACAGGCAGCTGAAGCTGCGTCGTCAAAGCAGTCGCCTGCTCCTTTGTATAAGCTGAGAAATCAGGAACCGTGACCATCTTGCCTTTGCTCACAACAAGCACAATCTCGCTGCCCTTGGCAACCATTTGATCCTTCTTGACGCTTTGCGACATGATGGTTCCCGCTGGCACATAATCATCATATTCCTCTTTGACAGTCAGTACCAAGCCGTTTTCTTTCGCGAATGTATAACACTCCGCCAGAGATTTTTCCTTCAGATCCGGTACCTTTACGGTAGCCGCGGCTTCCTCTGGTCCTTTGGACACAATCACAAGTATGGACGAATCGCGGCGAACCTCATCCACCACCGTTGTGTCATTCACAGTGAAGCTGATTACTTTTCCCTCGGCCACATCGGCGCTGTATTCCGCCGAAATGCGCACCTTGCTCATGAAGTTATCATCTGCCCACTTTTGCACTTCGTCCGCTGTCATTGATTTTAAGTCGGGCAGCGGCACCATAACGCTCATATCATGGCCGAGTGAAACTGTCAGTGTTAAAAAGCTTCCTCTAGGCAGCTTTTCTCCAGCCAAAATGTCCTGTTCAATGATATTGCCATCCTTAACCGTATCGCTGAAAGCCTGCTTCTCCGACAGCATCACACCGTTTTCGTTGGCCCACAGCTTTGCGTCGGTTAAAGGACGGTTCGTGAAATCTATGACCTCTACACCGCCGCCGCTGAAGACGATGACCAGCACAATAGCGATGACAACGAGGGCGCCGCCGCCCGCAATCAACAGCGTTTTCAAGCGCTTATTGTCGGTGTTTTCCTGCGGGCGAGGTCCGCTGCGCTCCGGTTTTTTAAAGCCGCTTTCTTGCTTAAAGGTCAGTTTCTTTTGCGGAGCTGCCGCGTCCTCTTCCGTTTTCTTGCTGTAATTACTTAAAAAGCTGTTATTGTCGCTCATTTTACTTTCCTCTTTTAATTTGTAATATCTCTTCTCTTAAATACCCATATCGATAACAGTGTACAGAGAATCGAAATCCCTGAAAGCAAGCCAATTCCATAGCCAAGGCTAATGGGCACGCCGTTATTGATCAGCATCTTCACCGAAGAACCCTGCGTAAAGAACGACGATATTTGCACATAGGGCAGCGGCGTATAAGCGAGCCAATCGGGCATACCTGCAGGCAAATAACTATAGCCGTTAAACAGGCTGATTCCGATGTAACAACCGATAAAGAACACGATGGGCACGGATATGGACACAGCGATGTTTTTAACCACCGTTGAAAACATAAACGCTAGGCAATACCCGAAAAGAATTGTAACCATGCATGCTAAGAATTTGGGCAGGAAAAATCCGATGAAAGCGGTCTGCCCTGAAATC
The DNA here is from genome assembly GCA_023391105.1 of Bacillota bacterium. Classification (GTDB taxonomy): domain Bacteria; phylum Bacillota; class Clostridia; order Christensenellales; family SZUA-584; genus SZUA-584. The sequence goes on along the minus strand of JAEWBO010000032.1, from coordinate 110,496 downwards.
GAGTAGTTGGGGTTTCCAAAGTCCGAGAAACCGAACAGAAAGCCGTTCAGTATCGCGTTTAACAGTGCACCCGCGATATAAACCCCCAGGCAGATTGCCAGCCCCGCCGCAAACTTAGACATCAGTATCTTAAAACGTGTTTTCGGACGAATGATCAGCAGGCGAATGGTGCCAAACTGGAACTCGCTCGCCATGACCCAGCCGCCGATTACCACGCCCAGCAGCGCTACGAACATCGAATAATAGAGGAAATTAGCCGTCTGGCTTCTGGCTCCTTTGGGAACAAACGTCATATCCGGCCGACCCGTTGCCATCGACTGATCTGCGATATGGATATTGGTGTTCCACTCGTCAATTTGTTTCTGGATCGCCGCTTTGTATTTGGAGTAAGTACCGTATTGATCTTTTAGGTACCTGTTCTCTTCCTTGTTAAACTCTTCCTCAGTCATTATGATCGTAGACTTAAGCTGGCTCATAGCGCCTTCTTTGCTGGTTATGGCAGCATCCTGCCACGATCCGTCTCTCGGAACGATGTTGTTTTGCAGGCGGTACTCCAGCATCGGTATGGTGACCTCAATGGTGACGTCCGTCCATCTCTGGGTATCGTTGATCTGATTTTGCAAGCCGTTAATCTGCGACTGAAGATTTTCTATTTTTTTCGTCTGTTGAGCAAGCGCATCCGAATCCGCGTTCTGCGAGACCATGTCATTATATTCCTGCTCAGCAACGGCTTTCTGGCCTTCCAAATCGGCGATCGTGGCTTCAAAACCGTCTACCCGCTTATCGCTATCCTCAATGTAGCTTTTTTGTTGCTCAATAGATAATTCAATGTACTTTGCAAAGTCATTAGTGTCTACAACCTGATATATCTTATCAAGGTAGGCTTGGGCTTCGTCGATTTTCGCCTGCTTTTGCTGCTCAGTAATATTGATATAGGTCGTCTCAAATGTCGTATCGTCGACGCCGCGCCGCCAATTTAAGGCTTCTTTGAGCGTATCCATATCCACTTTGTTGTGCTCGTATATGTATTTATCGTACAGTGCCTCTGAGCCGTACCATGCAAGATCGTAACGGTAGTCCTCATACGTGGTAATCTGAGCTGCAAACTTCAGATAATAAGATTGCTCCATTTCTCCCATTTCCATCACGAGATCGTAGGCCTCGGGATGCTCAAAATAGGAGATGTCCATATGTTCCTTTTCGTCTTCAAACTGTCTGATATTCCAATAGAACGGATTATCCGGTTCAATGGTGACTCCCCCCACCGTGATGGGTTCTTCGCCATTATTGTAGTACCCAGATTCATAGTAGGCTCTGCTGCTGCTAAAAAGGCCGGACGCCTGCGTGGGATTGCCTGAAATCGCGCTTAATACCGGCATCGCGATGCTCATCAGCAGCACCAGTATGCCAAGTATAAGCAAAAACTTCGATTTGAAAATATTCTTTATCTCAATAAAGGTTAATTTTATAAAATCCATTATCATAATCTCCTTGCTATCTGATCTGCGTCTTGGTTCCGGTCGTCATGGATATGAAATCCTGCTCCAGTGTTCTTTGAGACTGGTTCACTGCGAATATATCGATGTCCATCCCAATCAACGCACGAATCAGATTGGGGATCTCTTCACGCTTCATCACCACAGTCACACCGCCGTTCACCTGATCGCAGTTAGCCTCAAGGCTTTTGAAATACTCATAAGTCTTGTTTTTATCGCTTGTGATAAAGTTGTAGCTGAAAATTTCCTCATCGCCAGAATCTCTGACCTGTTCGAGGGTCTTTTCCCCGATAACCACACCGTTGTCGATGATATAAATACGGTCGCACATAAGCTCCATTTCGGAAAGCAGATGGCTGGATATGAAAACACCCACACCCGCGTTTTTAGCGAGGTATTTAAGCAGGTCTCTGAGTTCCTTAATACCGATAGGATCAAGTCCATTGGTGGGCTCATCCAGCACCAGCAGCTTGGGGCGGTGAAGCAGCGCCTGTGCCAAGCCGACACGCTGTCTCATACCCAGCGAATAATTCTTCACCTTGTCATCGACGCGGCCTGCCATTTTGACAAGCTGAACAACCTCTTCAATCTGCTTGGTTGTGTCTCCATCATACATGGCGGCAAAATACTCAAGGTTCTGTCTGCCCGTGAGCTTTTTGTATAGATCTGGGTTTTCGACAATACCGCCGACATTCTTCATGGCATTCTCGAAATCTTTCACGATATCGTGTCCGCAGACAGTGATCTTACCCGATGTGATAGAAAAGAGGCCCATAATCATTTTTATCGTCGTGGTTTTACCCGCGCCGTTTGGCCCCAAAAAACCGACGATCTCACCTGAATTCACGGTTAGAGATATATCGTCCAATATCTTTTTCTTTTTTATCACCTTTGTCAGGCTTTCAATCTTTAAAAGCTCCAATGAAATATCCTTTCCCGCGCGAAATGCACAGATAGTTTTTCTATTAGACGTACATAAATTAAAAAAGTTCCATCTATTAGAATTATTATAACAAATAGTTGAAGAAATTAGAATGCCTCTTTATATACTATAAATAAAAATATTAAATTTTAGCAAGAAATGATAAAATCTTTAATCAGTCGACTTATACCGACACACAGTTATAGTACGCATGCGGTTTGTTCACGGATTATCAATAAAGGTATAAAAAATCAAGGGCGATCTAATCGTCCCCGTCTTTCCTTTTAAAATTCATGTGCTCATTTAGTCTGCTCACCTGGCTTGTTCTGGTAAATCTGCTCGATTGTATAAAAACCGTCTTTGATTATCACGTCGACCATGTTCTCTTTTGTTACAGGCGTGGGTTCAAAGACGATGTAAGGCACATCGTAAGTGCCGTCATGAATTGTCTGCGCATCTTCGAGGCTCTCGCCCTGCGCCATTTTGACGGCGATTTCCGCCGCGCCTTCAGCCAGTATACTGATCGGCTTGTACACCGTCATATTCTGTGTGCCTTGCACGATACGCTGGCACGCCCCCAGCTCCGCATCCTGCCCTGTCACATACACGCTGCCCGCCACTCTGTTTTCACTCAGTGCGTTGATCGCGCCTTCCGCAAGCCTGTCGTCCCCGGCAATAATTGCGTCAATATGCACGCCTTCGTTGATCTTTGCACGGACATAATCATAGGCCACCTCATCGCGCCACGCATCAATAAATGTTTCTCCCACCACATCAATGCGTCCGTCGTCAATGTAAGACGTCAAAACCTTTAAGCAAGCATCATTGATCATAAATACGTTATTATCTGTTTCAGGTCCGTTGAGAATCAGATAATTACCTTCGGGTACGTTTTCAACCGCTTTTTCCGCCATCAGGCGCCCCACCGCATAGTTATCGAAAGAAATATACAAGTCCACATCGGCGTTTGCAATGAGTCTGTCGTAAGCGATGAACTTCACATTCTGACTTTTTGCATATTTAACAACGTCTACGAGCGTGTCCTTATCATAAGCCACCACAGCCAATACATCCACACCCTGATCAATCATATCCACACAAATTTGTTTTTGACGTTCACTGTCTTCATAGCCATTCTGAACAATCACTTCCGCGCCCAGCTCTTCCGCTTTTTTGACAAAAATATCTCTGTCCCTGGCCCATCTTTCAACAGTCATCGTATCCGTAACAAAGCCGATCTTGATCTCGCCGTCATCGTTTTTATAAGCTTGCGTGGATTGACACCCGGTCGGTAGTACAAAAAGCAATGCAAGCAGGAACATCATGGATTTCTTCATATTAACCTCCCTTAGATTTGCTTTTGGTAGGTCGACGGAGATACACCTTCGAATTTCTTGAAGAGTCTGCTGAAATAGTTAGGGTCACTGTAGCCCGACATATAGCAGATCTCTTTTATGGACAGATCACCTCTTTTCATTAGATTCTTTGCGTTCTCCATACGTATAGCTGTCAGTTTTTCAATGAAGTTGATGCCCATTTCCTGTTTGTAAAGACGACTGAAGTATTGAGGGCTGATATAAAGTTCTTTTGAAATATCGTCGAGTGTGAGCTCCTGACTGAAGCGCTCGTTTATGATCTTGTTCGCTTTATCAACGATGTAACCGATTGTCTTTTCCTTGGAGCGGCTGATGCGGCGTGCAATGCCGCCGATCTTTTCAATCAGCATCTGCTCAAACTCAATACGGGATGTGCAGCCAAGAAGCTGCGTTAAGTAACTGGAATATTCAATGTACTGGTCGTCCTCAACGCCGTTTTCAATGGCCAGACGGTGTGCCACAATAACAATTTCTATCAGCCTGTTGCGCACACCTTCCTGTCCCATTATATTATTATATTTATTGAACATATCCGTCAAGATGGAAAGACAAAGCTGTGGGTCTCCTTTTTCTATGGCTTTGATAAGCCTGTTCTCCTCTGCGAACATTTCAAAACCTGCGTTCGAAATATTGGGAGCGATATCGTCAATATGGATAACCCTTAATCCCTCGGTATGATTAAGAGCCTTTAGCGCCTCCTGATAGGATATCAGAATATCCCTGTCATTATGGATTTTACCGATGCCCACCTTAAATTTCATATTGTATTTATGCTCAATCTTGCGGACAATGCCCTCAATATGAGTGATGGCCTCGACGCGCTGAGAATATTCATCCTCTTTGTTTTGAGCGACATAAACGACCACTCTGTCCAGCATGACCGGCCCCACGATGCACTTGCTTTTATATTTCAAGCAGTCGCGGAAGAAGTGATAGAACTTCTGATATTGCACACTGTCGCCCAGCGCCACTTCATCTCTATGATGTGATTTTTCGCCAAATGTGAGTATGAATATATATCCGGTCTCACATTGAATATCAAAGAGCTCCTTATAGCGCCCGATGTCTGCCTCCTGAGAAAGCAGAAGCGAGTAGATAAAGCTGTGCTCCAGCACGGAAAGCATCTTGTCCAGCTTTTCCTTAGTCTCAAGCTCTTGATCAAATTTGCGTCTTTCCTCATCCAACTCACGCACAATACGTTCAAGCGTTTCGACAAGCCGCGCCCTGTTTACAGGCTTTGTCAAATATTCGCATGCGCCCAGCTCCACAGCCTGCTGAGCAAACTCAAAGTATTCGTAAACCGACATGATCACAAATTTGATGTTGTTGTGTATCTTTTTGATTTCCTTAACGGCCTCAAGACCGTTAATCCCCGGCATGCGAATGTCCGTCAATATAATATCCGGCCGCTCCATCCGCACCTTTTCAATGGCTTCACGGCCAGATCTGGCCGTCTGTGTCACATGTATGTTGCCGAACTCATTATCGACGATATGCTTGACCGATTCTATGACGATCTGTTCATCATCAAATACCATGAGGCTATACATTCGCTGATTTCTCCTCTCCGGTCGGATATTGGAATTGCCTGTAACGAGGAAGCTTCAACATGATTTTTGTTCCTTTGCTCGGGCTGCTTTCTATATCGATCACATCATCAACACCGAAGAACAGCCTTAGGCGCTGCACCACATTGGCAACGCCAATGCCGGTTGTATGTCCAGACTTTTTGTTTTCAAAATCTTCGCAGTTTAAAATGCGCTGACGGGTATGCTCGTCCATACCCACACCATCATCCTCTATGACAATGTGCACATTGTCCTCGTCGCCCACCACGGATATCGTGATGACGCCTCCCCGCTCCAAATTGCCGATTCCATGTATCGTCGCGTTTTCCACGAGCGGCTGAATAATCAGCGGAGGAACATCCAACTCCAACACACTGCAATCGATGTCGTAATTAAATCTAATAATATCGCCAAAACGCACATAAATCAAATTGCTGTAGGCGCGAATCGAATCGATCTCCTCTTTAAGCTTGACCGTGCGGCTCAGGCTCTTCACGTTATAGCGAAACATCTTTGAAATATCATCTAAAAAGCCGGAGGTGCGCTCTGCACCTTCCAGCATGGCAAGCTGAACGCCTGCGTTAAGCGTGTTGAACAAAAAATGCGGATTAATCTGCATTTGCAGCGCCTTTATCTGCGCATCGACGAGCAGCGATTGAATTTTTAAGTTCTCGATCTGCTGCTCCAAGAGCTGAGATTCAGTATCCGCTTTGTCATGCAGCTTGGCAATATAGTCCTTGATACTGTGCTTCATGGCATTGAACGCATTGGCCATGATACTAAGCTCATCCTTTGAGTTAACCTCAATATCTTCAATATCAAAGTTGCCCTTGGAAATCTCTCCGGCGAGCGACGCCAGCTTGGTGATAGGGTGTGTCATCTTATAAGTCATGTTCGTGATCATGATGATGTTAAGGAGGATAACGGATATAATCAGCAATATGTTGGTAAAGCCGAGCCTGCTCAAGTCCTCCGCCATGCCCAGATACTGTATGGTGTTAACGCGCACCTTGCTTAGATTTAATCGATTTGCATACGTCTTGATATAGTCGGCAATCTGATTGGCGTGCGAATACTGCTCGATATATTGATCAGCATTGCCAAGGCGCTTGCTTTCCACTGCCGCTTCCGTTTCCTCAATATACGACTCCACCATATTTGATATGTCTTTAAATATCAAGTCATCCTGATCATATATGCCCTTTGTGTCATCATACATAATATGCGCCTGATCAAGAAAATCGTCTCTCGTCTTGTTGTATTCCAGCAGGCTGTCCGAGTTGTCTGTGCTCAAGTATTTTGCCAGATTCTCATCCACGCTCTCCATCGTTTGAAGAAACTCTTCGACAAGAACATTTGCGGAGAACATATCGTCCATCTTCGATATAAGATTTCCAGATATGATCAAAATAAAGACGCTCGTGATACTCATGAGCACCGTCGTCAACACGTATACGGAAATCATCCGTGTTCTTATGCTATTAAATACTTTATCGCGCAGCAGGTTTATCTTTTTCATGGTTTTACATAAGCGGAGATATTATCAGCCGTATATGTGCTGGTGTTGATATCCATATAGTTGGTCTTGAACGTATCCCCCATGCTTTCATATAATACTCTTACACTTTGGTAACCTGCGTTGAAGCCTCTCCTGTCCAGCACGCCGAATATCACGCCTTTTTTAATATAATCAACGATCTCCGAAGTCACACCCGTTCCCACAATATAAACCTCTCCCACAAGGTTGCGCTCTCGTATCACATTTGCCGCGGATACGGTGTCCTTGGCATTCGTGCACAAAATCACATCAATATCAGGGTGTTCGTTAAGCGTGGTGCGTATCTGATCCTCCGCACCAAGCAGATCGCTTGTCCCATACAATGTGCTTGTCAAATTGATAGAGCCTGTTCTAATGCCGTTATTCATGTTCTGTGTGGCAGGATCCGCATTATTGCCGTCTTTATTTCCAGAAAATATGATAGCCAAATCGATCTGTGCCTCACTCCCACCGAGCTGAGCAATCAGATTCGCGGCATCCACACCATACTCATAGTGGTTGGTGCCGACATATGCCACGCGGCCGCTGCCGGATGTATCAAAATTCCCCACCACAACGTTGATGCCAGACTCAGTGGCTTCCATAATAGCAGCGTTATATTCGTCGGTGCTTTCACCTGCCACAATGATGCCATCCATTTTCGACTGTGTGGCGATATGAATATACTCAACGATCTGGCGTTGACTTTCGGGTCCGGATACTTCGTTAAACTCGATCGCAACGTTAAAATGCTTTCCGGCCGCAGTCGCCCCATCTTTAAATTCCTGCCAGTAGATGTCATCCTGTGTATTCACAATCAATGAGAAATAATAGTCCGGGTAGTTGCGAAATTCGTAAGCTGTCTCGTCATTCGCGTTGTCATTTACCCTCGAATAGTAGTAAAGCGACCCCGCTGCGGAAGCAACAGTAAGGACAGTTAGCAAACCAAATACGACTTTATAGACCCATTTCATGAGTGATTTCCTTTACATATCCGCTTATATCAAAGCTGCTTCTTATTCGCGTACAAAGAATTGAATCGTATAGCCTTTCACCGAAACAGGTATCAAGGAGCAACATCGGGCTGGTTCCAATAAGCCCCATCTGATTCGTTATCGGTTCTATTTGGCCGATGCCCACCGCGATATCATACCCGGTCAGCAACATAAATAAATCCTTCGTAAGCGTTTGCTCTTTTAAATCTATGACGATCATGTACTCGACATCATGTACATTCCATTTTCTAACTTGGAACCCGAAAAAGAACTGCGGATTGACGGGTATTTTTATGGCTAAAGGATCTAAACCCTTTTCGTGCAAATCCTCCAACACTTTCAGACCAGTCTTTTCGGTAACGCGCTGATTTGTATCAATTAGTAATACAGAGCTTCTATTTTGTCCATCCAGCACTTTATTGAGCAAATGAAAGCGAAAGGAATCCTTATCTGACACCTTTAAATAATCAACGCGGGTTTCACCGGCCTTGCCATTAGATATTTTGACTTTCATTTTGCGAATCCTGCCTTATTAACAGATATTCTATTGGCATTGAAGTGTGTATTAACTATTATATCATAACATAATAGCTAGTAAAAGATAGCACCTTGTAATAGTGCGGAATGGCCTGACGAACGATTGCATCGGCAGTCGTTCGTCAGGCCATATCTATTTCCTTATCAGTCAGAAACGTACAGTGTACTATCTTATCTTGATTTGGACTTGGTGTATGTATCGAACGCCACCGCGAGCAGCACGACGAGTCCTTTGGCAATCAGCTGCAAGAAAACGTCAAAGCCGAGTATGGACATACCGTTGTTCATAACACCCATGATGAATCCACCCACCATAGCGCCCCAAATGGTACCGATACCGCCGTAAGCGGATGCGCCGCCGATAAAGCACGCACCAATAGCATCCAGCTCAAAGTTCTGTCCTATATTAGGCGAAGAAGCGTTTAATCTTCCGGCCGTCACAATGCCCGCAACCGCCGAGAGCAGACCCATGTTCGCATACACCAGAAACATCATTTTTTTGGTGTTGACACCCGAAAGCTCCGCCGCCTTGATGTTGCCGCCCATGGCATATAGGTGGCGCCCGGGTATGGACTTAGTGGCAATAAACGAGTAGATTGCGTATATGACAGCGACAATAACCAACAATATCGGTATGCCTTCATCCATCGCCAGCCAGTAAGAGAATAAATTGATGATAATAAAGAACGCGATGGCTTTTGCTACAACTGAGCCGAATGAGGCCGCTTCATATCCGCGTGCCAGCTTTCGTTTTCTGTTAACAAATAAATACGCCACAAATATAGCAGACAGTATGAGACCAATAATCAGGGTCGTGACGTTCAAGGATTGCACTTTGTTTTGCAGCTGCAGCAAATTGCCAATCCCTAAAAAATCCGGAACAGTGTTCGGCGCTATATCCGGAATCGAGCCAGAACCGATCGTCACATAGAGCTTGGGCAGCGGCAAGGTCTGGCCGTCGAGTATGATGTTATTGAGTCCCCTGAAAAGCAGTTGGCCTGCAAGCGTGGTGATGAACGGCGGCACCTTGACAAACGCAATCCAAAACCCCTGCCATATGCCGGCCAGCAGACCGGTTAAAAGGCTGATAGTGATCGCCAGCCAAGCGGGAAGCCCTAGCGTCGTGCCCAACAGGCCCGACATCGCGCTGACCAACGCCACCTGCGAACCGACCGAAAGGTCGATGTTACCGCCGGTCAGTATGCAGAGCATCATGCCGATCGCCAGTATAAACACATAGCTGTTTTGGCGCACCAGCATCGATATGTTTCTTGGCCAAATCAAGCTGCCCTTTGTCATAAATCCGAAAACAATCATGATCACAAGCAGGGCGATCAACATCCCGTATTGCTTCATGTTTCGGTTCATGTATTCTTTTACTTTGTTCATTTTCTATTCCCCCTGTTGCTTTCAGCAGAGCTTTTAATAATCGTCGACATAATTCCTTCCTGAGTCGCCTCGCTGGTCTCAAGTTCTCCAACAATGCGACCTTCGTTCATAATGTATAAACGATCTGAAATTCCCAGAACTTCGGGCAACTCAGATGAGATCATGATCACACATTTACCGGCTTCCGCCAGCTGAAGGATGATCTTATAAATCTCATATTTGGCACCCACGTCAATGCCCCGAGTCGGTTCGTCAAGTATCAGCACATCGGGATTCGCAAATATCCATTTGCTTAACACCACCTTTTGCTGATTACCGCCCGACAGGTTGCCCGCTTTTTGGAACACGCTTGAGGATTTAATGCTAAGCCTTTCGCGATACTCTTTGCCAACAATCATTTCCTCATCGTCGTTGACAACCGAGCCCTTGCTTATCGCTTTCAGGTTAGCAAGAGTGATGTTTTTCTTGATATCCTGAATCAGTATAAGCCCTGCTGTTTTTCTGTCCTCAGTGACATAAGCGATACCGTTGTTTATCGCCTGCCCGACGCTGTGCAACTCGATCTCTTTTCCGTCTTTTATAAGTGAACCACTTATTTTTTTGCCATAAGATCTGCCGAAAACACTCATGGCCAGCTCCGTCCTGCCCGCACCCATCAGCCCTGCAAGCCCGACGATCTCGCCCTTACGTACATTGATATTCACATGATCAATGACGACTCGCTCTTCATCAAGAGGATCATGCACCACCCAATCCTTAATTTCAAATCCAACTTCGCCGATTTTCGCTTCATGTCTGGGGAAACGATCCATCAATTCGCGCCCCACCATCCCTTTGATGATTCGGCCTTCGTTGACCTCATCGTTGTTCTCCAGCGTCTCGATGGTTTGTCCGTCTCTCAATACGGTGATGTTGTTTGCGATCTTGATCACCTCATGGAGTTTATGCGAAATCAGGATACACGTCATTCCCTGCTCTTTGTTGAGCGCTTGTAAAAGCTTGAGCAGATGATCAGAATCATCGTCATTCAGTGCCGCTGTTGGCTCGTCGAGTATCAACAGCTCGCAATTCTTAGACAACGCCTTCGCGATTTCCACCAGCTGCTGTTTACCGACACCGATATCCTTGATTAATGCGCTGCGTTTCTCTTTAAGCCCAACCTTCTCCATCATTTCAGTTGCCTTGGTGTTGGTTTCATCCCAATTGATGACGCCATTCTTGGCTCTCTCGTTTCCGAGAAATATGTTCTCTGCTATTGTCATATACGGACTCAACGCGAGCTCCTGGTGAATAATCGCGATGCCCGTACTCTCACTCTCGCGTATGTTTTTAAACTTACACTCTGTCCCCTTGAATATAATGTTTCCCGAATAAGAACCATGGGGGTGAATCCCGCTCAATACTTTCATCAACGTGGATTTGCCCGCTCCATTCTCACCAACCAGCGCATGTATCTCGCCTTTTTTCACTTTAAATGTGACGTCCTTAAGAGCGATGACACCGGGGAACTCTTTTGTGATATTGTCCATTTCCAGTATGTATTCCGACATGCGACCACTCCTTGTTTAAAAACTTGTACCTATAATCCTCATAAACAGCTCCCTCAAAGCCTTCGCTTTTCAAGACCATTTGACAAAACCCCAATCAGCTGCGCTTTTCGGGGATCCTGTAAGAAAAATGGCGGCAGCAATGCTGCCGCCATTTACCCAATTTACTGTTTATTCAGCATCCGGAATATCAGACAGCTTATAGTATTCGCTGTCAACAAGCAGTGACTTCCAGTTGTCCTTGTCGGCGAATTTGATTTCGCAGTTGAAAGACGGCACTGTTTTGACGCCGTTGTCATACTCCGCATTCACCGGCACTTCTTTTCCGGCGAGTAACGCGTCGGTCATCGCGATGACCTGATCCGCAAGAATACGGGTATCCTTGAAGATAGACATCGACTGCTCACCGCGGATGATCTGACCCACGTTGATCTTATCGCAGTCCTGACCTGTGATGATCGGGAAAGGCTTATCGTCGGTTCCGTATCCAGAACCCTTCAGCGAAGCCACGATGCCCTGTGCCAAGCTGTCGTTCGGGGAGAGCACCACATCGATGTTCTCATCCGCATAATAAGCGGTCAGAAGATTGTCCATTCTGTCCTGCGCGCCTTGGGCTTTCCAGTTCGTGATCGCAATTTCGCCCGGGTATTCAATCTGCTTGGATTTGACAACGAGCACGCCGCTGTCTATGTACTGCTGCAGCACGTCCATAGCGCCCTGGTTGAACAATTTTGCATTGTTGTCGCCCGGGTCACCGCCGAAGCATTCCATTGTGAAGGGGCCTTTTTCGCCATCAGCAAGGCCGAGCGCTTTTACGATGAATTCGCCCTGCATTTTACCAACGCCGTAGTTGTCGAATGTTGCATAATAGTCGACCGATTCGCTGTTTGTCAGCAATCTGTCGTATGCAATGACGGGAATTCCCGCAGCCTTAGCCTGATCCAAAACGCCGCCCAGAGCGCCGCCGTCGATAGACGCGATAACGAGAACGTCCACACCCTTGGTGATCTGGTTCTCAATCTGGCTGTTCTGCATAGGCTGTGTCTCATCGGCATACTGAAGGTCAACTGTATAGCCCTTGGCTTCCAAAGCGGCCTTCACGTTGGTACCGTCTTCGTTCCATCTCTGGAGAGACTTTGTCGGCATCGTTACACCAACCACTTTGCCTTCGCCCGAATCTGCATTCTCAGCAGGCTCAGCAGGTTCTTCCGGAGCTACGTTTTCGGAAACTTCCGGTTCAGCCGCCGGCGAATCCGCAGGAGCGGGAGTCTGACCGCAAGCCGCAAAAGCAGCAACAATAAGAACCATCGCCAGTAAAAGACCAGCTATTTTTTTAGACATCTAGGGGTTCCTCCTTATTTTTGATGTGTTTATACTAACTAATAATATGCATACGATGAATAGTGTAATTTATGATGGTCATGTTTTTTTTTAACATATCATTTTAACTTCGTTTTAAATCTGGACTTTTTTAGTGTTAATAAAATCCTGTTATAGAAGTATTAGCGGGTGCAATTGTGCAGCAAAAGGCCGATTACGGCAATCCTGCCCACCAAAAAACCGCACCGGAGAAAAAGCTTCTCCGATGCGGTTTGACTGCTAATGCTGTCTTTATACAGCTCATCCGAAAATGACGGAATTGATAATCCCTTCAAGGTATTCCTGCGATCCGCTGGTGTTTGTTTTCACTTCGCCCATTTCCAGCGCATACTTTTCGAGCTCAGCGAAGGTGGCCTGCCCGCTGACGATCTTCGCACCGATTCCGGACTTATAGCTTGCATAACGGTCTTCCACAAATTTGTCGATACGGCCGTCCTCGATCAGCTTATGCGCAATCTTGAAGCCCAGCGCCATGGTATCCATACCCACGATATAGCCGCGGAACAGATCTTCAACAGCGATGGATTCGCGCCGCAGCTTGGAATCGAAGTTGGTGCCGCCCTTCGTGAAGCCGCCGGCCTTGATTATTTCATACATGGCGAGCGCCGAGTCATACACATTGGTCGGGAAGTTATCCGTATCCCAGCCGTTGAATGTTTCGCCCTGATTCGCGTCGATTGAGCCGAACACGTCGTTTTCACGCGCCACGCGCAGCTCGTGCGCAAAGCTGTGACCGGCAAGCGTTGCATGGTTGGCTTCCACATTCATTTTGAAATCGTTTTGCAATCCGTATTTGCGCAGGAACGCAAGCACTGTTGCCACATCATAGTCATACTGGTGCGCCGTGGGTTCCATCGGCTTGGGCTCTATGTAAAGATCGCCGTCAAAGCCGATGCTCTTCGCGTAGTCGCGAGCGAGAGTCAGCATGCGGGCAAGGTTATCCTGCTCCAGTCCAAGATTGGTATTGAGCAGCGTGGTATAGCCTTCGCGGCCGCCCCAGAATACGTATCCGTCGCCGCCCAGCCGTTTGGTGCACTCCATCGCCTTTTTGATCTGCGCAGCGGTATATGCGAACACATCCGCATTGCAGGAGGTCGCGGCGCCATGCAGGAACCGCTTGTTGCTGAAGCAGTTGGCCGTTCCCCAAAGCAGCTTCTTTCCAGTATCCTTCATGAGGTTTTCCAGCAGCGCCACATATTCATCCAGTATCGCATTGCTTTCCGCCAGCGTATCGCCCTCGGGCGCCACGTCGCGGTCGTGGAAGCAATAATAATCGATACCGAGCTTTTCCATAAGCTCAAAGCCTGCATAAGCCTTGTGCTCAAATATTTCACGTGTGCCGGCGCCGCCGAAGCTTCTGTCCATCGTGCCCGCCATACCGAATATATCAGCACCGTTTCCACCCAGCGTATGCCAGTAGGACATGGCAAACTTCAAATGTTCACGCATCGTTTTTCCGCCAAGCTTCTCTTCGGGATTGTAAAACTTAAACGATAAAGCATCGCCGTCTTTTCCCTTGTATTCAATTTTGGAGATTCCGGAAAAATACTCTTTCATTAATATTGACCTCATTTCTTTAGAATAGAATTTTTAATACTGATGATAGCCGTTAACCATAAATAGATTAGCAGCCTTGATCAACCTTGATTCTATTTTATCAACTGGCTATTTTTTCTGCCATATACGAGAATAGCAGAATTTTAACGATTTGCCCAAGGTTGGGATAATATTCTCCATCCATGGCTTTCGCACAGAATCATTTGTATGAAAAGTGACGTCGATCTTGCTTGTTTATAAAAGACAAAGCGGCCCGTCACCGAACCGCAAATTGTCCATTAAATATTTGTCCGCCAGAATATCCTATCGGCACTGTCAAGCTCTCTTTTTTGACATTTTCATCATCGCCAAGCTGTAAAAGAGAATGCCTGTCACAACGAGAAACGCAATGCTCATCCATGGCGTGACGGTAAAATCTCCAAATTTGTACGATACACCCATCATGCCGTTGAAGCCATCCAGCGCCTCCTGTGGCGCGCCCGCAAACGCGGTGTCTATTGGCACATCCATCACAACCTGACGCATCAGCACGGCTGCATGAGAGACAGGAAATACCTTGACGATCGTTTGCACCGCTTCTGGCAGTGTCCCGATGGGCAGATAGATACCCGCGATAAAGCCGATCAATGTGCCGATAATCGTGCTGGCCGTGGCATATGCATTCTGGCTTTTGAAGAAAGACACGATAAAGCACATCAAAGCGGTATTGGATAGCGTCGCCAGCAGTATGATGCCAAGCACCTTCAAAGCCGCGGCAACGCCAAGCAGTTCACCCCCGTTGAGCAGCACGTATGCTTCTGAGAGCACCAGCGCGACGATGCTCATGATCACGCCAATGATAAACACGCTGAAAAGATACCCGCCTGTGATGCTGCGTCTTTTAATCGGTGCGGAATAAAAGTCCTTTGCAATTTTCTTGGCTTTATCCTCCACCATAACGCTGAACGCGCCGAGCGTTGTGGTGACAGATGTCACCGCGAGCAATCCCGCTATCAGCCAGCTATCCATTAAGAACCTAGACCCATCAATGTCTGGAAATTCGTTGAGCCATACGTCGCCAAGAAACAGCGCGTACAAACCGATGATGATGAACACGGCGAGCAGCGAAAAGAACACCGCGCTCTTATCTCTGAAAAACAGCTTGACGTTTCGTTTTATAAAAGTGCTCATTCTCTGATCTCCTTTCCGGTGATGGCGATAAACGCGTCGTCCATTGTGCCGCGAAGCACCTCAAAGCCGTGTATATGCGCCTTGCACGCGTCGAGTATGGGCAGTGCTGCCATCGTGGTCGGCAGTTTGACGATCATCTGATCTGCCACCTGGGAGTAATCACAAGCCGATTCATCGAGCGCGCTCCTAAGCGCCTGTTCGTCTTTGCAGACCAGACGCAGCAGATCGCTTGCGAACTCGTTTTTGAGCTCCGCGGGCGTGCCCTTGGCGGCGATCTCGCCGCGATCGATCACGATCACGTAATCGGAGTTGGCTGCTTCCTCCATGTAATGCGTGGTTAGGAACACAGTCGTGCCCGTTTTATCTTTTAACTCCTGAATCATGTTCCATACGCTCTTTCTCGTTTGCGGATCAAGCCCCGTCGTGGGCTCATCGAGAAAGAGAATCTTGGGCGTGTGAATCAGCGCCCGTGCGATATCCGCCCTGCGCCGCTGACCGCCGGACAGCTTGCCGTAAGGGCGGTCTAAAAAGCTCACCACATCGGTTGCAACCGCAGCGTTTCTCACAGCCTGTTCGATCTTTTGTTTGTCTTTAAAATAAAAACCGGCTCTAAGCCTTAAGTTCTCGCCCACTGTAAGCAGCGAATCCAGCACGCTGTCCTGAAACACCACGCCGATGCTGTGTCGGATGGCCTCATCGTTTTCACCCATGCGCTGTCCGTTTACGCTGATTTCTCCCTCATCAAAGGCAAGAAGCGTGCACAGTATATCGATCGTGGTGGATTTGCCCGCACCGTTCGGTCCTAGAAATGAGAGCAGCTTGCCCCGCTCCACGTAGAAGCTGATGCCCTTCACCGCTTGCACGTCGCCGTAGCTTTTCTTTAGATTTTTAACCTCGATTATCCTTTCCATATTTCAAAACTCCTTTCGCGATACACACTAACACCAAGGCGATTTTTTGACAATATTCCAAAAAGCAAGATGCATATAGACGAAGCAAGCTGCAAAAAAGCGGCAGTGAGTTGCTTTTCACCGCCGCCTTGTTCAGACAAAAGGTTATGAATCCATTTTATTCTGTTTGTATTTCGAAAGCCTGTCATTTAGCATCTTCGCGACCATCTTGTCCTTAACATAGGTAAAATATGTAACCACAGTATACACAATAGCAATCAATAGAATAAAGACTATAATATGTACAATTTTATCCGATTCAATCCATTCCCAACGAAGTGCAAAGAACAACAGCAGGGTAAGCAATATGCCAAGGTGAATGATCTGTCTCACCAGCATTTGTTTTTTTGTCAGTTCCGTTTTTGACGTAAAAACAAGGCTTGGCAAGGTGCACAAGAAAGAAAGTAACACAATCTGCCACAATAGCTCTATATTAAACAAGGCATCGCGGTAGAATAGTGTGCAGAAAACAGCGGCGGAAAGTGTAATGCCTGCCGTTATCAGCATAAAATCCAGCAACAGTCTTTTAAGTCGTTCTAACATCCATGCAATCCCCCTTCTACAGCATTAGCTTCTTCTTCAAATCGGGCACATATTGTCTTGATATAATCACTTTTTCTTTATTATCCAGCGAGGCCTCCAACCGGCCGCTGAATGCCGGGCTTAGAAAAGCGATGTGCTGCATATTCAGTATCACTGATTTGGAGACTCTTAAGAAATCACTGCCGTCAAACAGCTCTTCAATCTCATAAAGCTTATATTTAGATTCAAAAACCTTTTCGCGGCAATAGATGAAAACCTTGTTATCAACGGCTTCAAAATAGTAAATCTCGTCTGGGTCAAGACGGTGAATATCGCTGCCGTCAAGACCGATGATCGTCGGTTTTTGTGTTTTAAGATTGTCGATGAACTGCAGCAGTTCCTTGCTCATCTGCCTGCACCGGATGATAATCTGATCCTCTTCTCCGATGCCCGGCTCTTCAATGAGTATCTTCATTTAGCCCTATCCTTTTCATCAGGCATACTATGCCCGATGTTCTATGGAGTGATTGCAATCCTCTTCTGCAAAACATTTTTAATGGGATTCCTCGACAAGCTCGGAATGACAAAACCGTAGGTTTCTTGAAAAGCTCAGAGAGCTACCTCTTCCCCACGATGCTTTCATAGTCGAACAGCTCATCCATTTCGGTGAGCTCGTTGACCATAAACGCGCGGATATATTCTTTATCCCGCGTGATGGAATGAATGTAATAGCCGTTTTTCAGATAGAACGCCACAGAAGAGCGCATGCGGCTGGCCGTATGCAGCGCGATTGCGCGCACACCAAGCGCAAGGCATTCACGGCGCACCTTTTCAAGAAGCAGCCCGCCGATGCCGAGTGACTGATATTCCGGATCGACAGCGAGCCGCGAGAGGTATGCGATGCCCTGGTCGAGCACCTCAAAGCGCACCGAGCCAGCCGCCTCACCGTCTACCTCACAAACATACACATGCTTTTCGTTGATATCGCGCCGTATCGCCTCATCCGTTTCATGCAGCGCGGCCACATTTTCCTCGCGGCGAATTTCGCGCGCGTAATTGGTGAACGCTTTGCGTGTGATGCGTTTGATATCCGTCAAGTCATCCTCGTTGGCCTTCTTAAAAACGATACTCTCCATCATAATTTATACCCTTTATCGTCGTAGGGGCGATCATTGATCGCTCGCCCGAGTTCATATGTTCTCGATGCGGGCGTCCACAGGACGCCCCTACATTTTTCCTATTTCATCAGCAGCGCCATGACGGCTTTCTGCGCGTGCAGGCGGTTTTCGGCTTCGTCGAAAACCACGCTGTGCGAGCCGTCGATCACCGATGCGGTGACCTCCTCACCCCTGTGCGCAGGCAGGCAGTGCAGGAAAATGTAATCCTGCTTGCAGCAGGCGGTCAGCTTTTCGTTCACCTGATAATCGCGGAAATGCTTGTATTTATCCTGCGCGCCGCTCTCCTGTCCCATGCTCGCCCACACGTCGGTGTAGACCGCGTCCGCGCCTTGCGCTGCTTCGATTGGATCGTGCGTGATTACAATTTCGGAACCGCTTTGCGCAGCGGCCTGCTTTGCTGCCGACAGCACATCAGCGTCCGGATCAAAGCCTTCGGGGCATCCCACAGCAATGTCTAGCCCCAGCTTCGCGCAGCCCACAAGCAGCGAATTCGCCACATTGTTGCCGTCACCGATAAACGCGAACTTGCCGGTAAAGCTGCCTTTGTGCTCGTAATACGTCATGAGGTCGGCAAGTATCTGGCATGGGTGCAGCAGATCCGTCAGGCCATTGATGACGGGGATGGTGCCGTATTTTGCGAGATCCTCCACGTCGCTTTGAGCAAACGTGCGGATCATGATGCCGTCCACCATGCGCGAGAGCACCTGCGCGGTATCGCTGATGGGCTCGCCGCGTCCCAATTGGATGTCGTTGCTGCTCAAAAACTGCGCGGTGCCGCCCAGCTGATAGATACCCGCCTCAAACGACACACGCGTACGCGTGGAGCTTTTGGTGAAAATCATCGCGAGAATCTTGCCCGCGAGCAGCGGCGGACGCAGCCCTTCCTTGAGCTGTTTTTTGAGCTTAAGCGCAAGACTCAGCACCTGCAAAATTTCGTCCGGCGTGTAGTCGGACAGGCGCAGCATGTGCTTTTGCGCGAATTCCTGTTTTGGCTGATAGCTTAGCAGATCGATCATTTGAAATCTCCTCATTCATATTTCAGATATTCGTTAAGTGGAATATGATGCTCCTCGATACCTTTTGCGGTCATCACGGACAGCAGCGCACCCAGCGTATCCATCGATGTGATACACGGCACGTTGAACTCCATCGATGTGCGCCGGAGCACGAACCCAAGACGGTCCAAAAGCTTGCCTCGCGTGGGCGTGTTAATCACCATGGATATCTTCTTATCCTTCAGCGCAAGTACCGCCTTTTCCTTGGTCAGCAGTGCGCAATTAAGCCCCTGTTCGTTGAAATAATGATATGTCTTATCTGTGCAGGTTATGGCAAAGCCCATGTCCTGCATCTGCCGCGCAAAGCATAGCGCTTCTTCCTTGTCGCGGTCGGTGATCGAGAACAGTATGGGCGCATCGTCTCGCGGCGGCTTCACGCCGGACGCAACGAACGCCTTTTTGAGCGCTGCCAGGAACGTGGTATCCGTGCCCATCACCTCGCCTGTGGATTTCATCTCGGGCCCTAAGAATATATCGACGGTGGTCAGCTTGGAGAACGAGAACACCGGCGCTTTGACCGTAATCAGACGGCTCTCCTTGTAAAGCTCCGTTTTATAGCCCATGTCCTTGAGCGTTTCGCCCATCATGATGCGCGTGGCGGTGGCCACCATGGGCACGCCCGTTATCTTGGAAAGAATGGGCACAGTGCGGCTGGCACGCGGGTTCACCTCGAGCACATATACCTTGCTTTGCGAATCGATGACGAACTGAATGTTGTAAAGCCCCTTGATATTCAGTTCCAGACCGATGCGGATGGCGTAATCCACGATGGTTCTCTTGGTCTCGGGGGAAAGCGTCTGTGTGGGATATACCGCGAAGCTGTCTCCCGAGTGCACGCCCGCGCGCTCGATGTGCTCCATTACGCCCACGATCAGCGAATCAACACCGTCGCAGATGCCGTCGATCTCGACCTCTTTGCCCAGCACATATTTGTCGATGAGCACGGGATGCTCGGGCGAAATCTTCGCCGCCGCGAGCATATATTCCTCCAGCTCCTTCGTGTTGTAGACGATTTCCATGGCGCGCCCGCCCAGCACGTACGATGGCCTCACAAGCACCGGGAAGCCGATTCGTTCTGCTATGGTAATGGCACTGCTGATTGAAAACGCCGTCGCGCCCTCGGGCAGCGGGATGCCCAGCTTGTCGAGCACTTTGAGGAAGCGGTCCCTGTCCTCTGCGCGGTCGATGCCGTCCACAGATGTGCCAAGAATATTGACGCCCACTCTGTTAAGCGGCTCAGCGAGGTTAATCGCTGTCTGCCCGCCGAACTGCACGATTACGCCCTCGGGCTTCTCGCGCTGAATCACGTCCAGCACGCATTCGCGCGTTAAAGGCTCGAAATAAAGCTTGTCGGAGGTGTCAAAGTCGGTTGACACCGTTTCAGGGTTGGAGTTGATGATGATGGATTCGTATCCCAGCTTTTTGAGCGCAAGCACCGAATGCACCGAGCAGTAATCGAACTCGATACCCTGCCCGATACGAATCGGGCCGCTGCCCAACACCACAACTTTTTTTCTGCCGCTGTCGCGCGACTCGTCGACGCTGTCGTAGCATGAATAATAATACGGTGTTTTGGCCTCGAATTCTCCCGCACAGGTGTCCACCATCTTATAAGTGGGCTTGATGCCCAGCGCGTTGCGCAGCGCCTTGACGGCGGCTTCCTGAGAGCCCACAAGGTTTGCGATGTAGCTGTCGCCGAAGCCGTATTTCTTGCACTTTTTCAGCAGCTCCACACTCAGCGTGTCAATCGTGCAGCTTTTCAGCTCTTTGGCAATTGTGACGATGTTTTTGAGCTTGCTGATGAAAAACTTGTCGATCTTCGTGATGTCAAATATCTCGTCTATGGTGTAACCGCGATCCAGCGCTTCAGACACCACGAATATGCGCTCATCGTCAGGGTTTCTGAGCGAGTTGTCGATCTCTTCCTTGCTCCACCTGGATATGCTCTTCATGCCGAGCTGATAATCAAGCTTCACATCGAGGCTGTCTATCGCCTTGAGCAGCGATTCTTCGATATTGCGGCCAATCGCCATCACTTCGCCCGTTGCCTTCATTTGAGTGCCCAGCGTGCGCGTGGCGGTGACGAACTTATCAAACGGCCAGCGCGGCACCTTGGTGACCACGTAATCCAGCGCAGGTTCAAAGCAGGCGCACGTTTCGCCTGTAATGGGGTTTGTGATCTCATCGAGCCCAAAGCCCACCGCGATTTTGGCTGCCGCTCTCGCGATGGGATAACCCGTCGCCTTGGAGGCGAGCGCCGAAGAGCGGCTTACGCGCGGGTTTACCTCGATCACCACATAATCATAGGTATCCGGGTTCAGCGCATACTGCACATTGCAGCCGCCCTTTATTTTAAGTGCGCGTATAATCTTGATGGACGCGGACCTCAGCATCTGGTATTCCTTGTCCGAAAGCGTCTGCGACGGTGCGACAACGATGCTGTCGCCCGTGTGTATGCCCACAGGATCGATATTCTCCATGTTGCACACCACGATGCAGTTGTCCTTTGCGTCGCGCATCACTTCGTATTCGATCTCTTTATAGCCCGCAACGCTCTGTTCTAAGAGCACCTGCCCGATCATCGAGAAGCTAAGCCCCTGTGCGGTGATATTTTTAAGCTCGTCAAGGTTATGCGCGATGCCGCCGCCCGTGCCGCCGAGCGTATAAGCGGGACGGATGATGATGGGATAACCCGATTGTTCCGCAAAAGCCACCGCTTCATCAATAGAGCTTGCGATCACGCTGTGCGCGATTTTTTCACCGATGCGCTCCATCGTGGCCTTGAACAGCTCACGGTCTTCGGCCAGCTTGATGGACTCAAGCGATGTGCCCAGCAGCTCGATATTCAGTTCATCGAGTATGCCGCTTTCGGCAAGCTCCACGGCCATGTTAAGCCCTGTCTGTCCGCCAAGTGTGGCGATGATGCCCTGCGGCCGTTCCTGCCGCAATATCTTGCTCACCGTTTCCAGCGTGATTGGCTCGATGTACACACGGTCTGCCATTTCCTCGTCTGTCATAATCGTGGCCGGATTCGAGTTGATGAGCACCACCTCGTAGTTCTCCTCGCGCAGTGCCCTGCAGGCCTGTGTGCCCGAATAGTCAAACTCCGCCGCCTGGCCAATCACGATCGGGCCGGAGCCGATCACGAGTATTTTGGATAGATCCTCTCTTTTGGGCATTTAAGCTCCTCCGGTGCCGTCAGGCAAGCAGATTTTTCAATGTGTCTGTGAGGCTGTCGATATGGCTTTTTTGTATCACATATGGGGGCAAAAATCGCAGCACGTTGGTTCCTGCGGTCGCTGTCGCAAACCCATGGTCCAGCAGCTTCTTCTTTATCTCCGCAGCGGATACGGATGCATCCAGATCAAGCCCCAGCATGAGGCCGTTACCGCGCACCTCAAGTATAGCCGGGCAAGCTTCCTTGAGCGTCGTTAGCTTTCCTTTAAAGTAAGCGCCCATTGTCTTGACATGATCCAATATGTCGGTATCCAGCAGCTTGCAGGTCACATAATAAGCCGCCGCGCAAGCCAGATAGTTGCCGCCGAAGGTGGAGCCGTGATCCCCCGGCGCAAACGCCTTTGCCGCCTTGCCGCGCGCGAGGAATGCGCCGATCGGCACACCCGCGCCCAGAGACTTCGCCAGCACCACGATATCCGGCACCGCACCGAGCGCAGGTGACGCGAGCAGCTCGCCCGTGCGGCCCATGCCCGTCTGTATCTCGTCTGCGATCATCAGTGCGCCGTGTTTGTCGCACACATTACGCACTGCTTGAAAATATTCACCTGTCATCGGAATAATGCCGCCTTCGCCCATAATGGGCTCGATGAGCACCGCGGCGGTATTGTCGCTCACAGCCGCTTCCAAAGCGGCAATGTCGCCTGGCGGCACATGCGTGAAGCTTTCCATCAGCGGCTCAAATGCCTCATGAAATTTACTCTGACCCGTGGCGGCAAGTGTGGCGAACGTACGCCCGTGGAAGCTGCCTTGCATGGTGACGAATTCCGCTCGCGGCTTGCCCTCAGCGAAGTGATATTTACGCGCCAGCTTCAGCGCACCTTCAATGGCTTCCGCGCCGCTGTTGCCCAGAAACACGTTGTCATATCCCGTGGCTTCGCAGAGCCTTTGCGCCAGCTTCGCCTGTGTCTCGATGTAATAATAGTTGGCGGTATGCATGAGGCTGTTCACCGTATCGCAAAGCGCCTTTTTTAAACCCTCATCCGAATAGCCAAGGCAGTTCACCGCAATGCCCGAATAAAAATCGGTATAACGCTTTCCCTCATTGTCGATGAGATACACATCTTCACCTTTTACAAAGCTGATGGGCAGCCGTTTCCCAAACACGGGACAATAGTACTTTTCATCCAGCTTCGCAATATCTTCAACTTTCATCGCTTACTCCCTCACCATCGTACCGATACCGGTATCCGTGAATATCTCAAGCAGTATCGGATGCGGAATTGTGCCGTTCAGAATATGCGTGCGCTTGACGCCATTTCTGATCGCCTTGATGCAGCCCTCCACCTTGGGCAGCATGCCGCCCGAAATCACGCCCTTGTTGATATACTTGTATATCTCGTCGATGCAAATCTCGTATATCAGCGTGGAAGGGTCGTCAGGCTCACTGCGGATACCGTCGATGTCCGTTAAGAAAATCAGCTTTTCCGCGCTCAGCGCGGCGGCGATGTCGCCGGCCACAGTGTCCGCGTTGATATTGTAGCTCTCGCCGTTTTCACCCACACCGATGGGCGCAATGACAGGGACGTATTCATCCATCGCCAGCGTATTCAATAGCTTTGTGTTAATCTCTGTGATTTTGCCGACATGCCCCAGATCGTAGCCGTCGTCCGCAAGCATCTTTTCGGCCTTGATGAGCCCAGCGTCCTTGCCGCAAAGGCCAATCGCCTTTGCGCCCGCGATACCAAGGTGAGACACGATGTCCTTATTGATCTTGCCCATGAGCACCATCTGTACGATGTCCATTGTGGCCGTGTCCGTCACACGAAGGCCATTGTGAAACTCCGGCTCAATCTCGTATTTCTTGAGCATTTTGTTGATGTCGCCGCCGCCGCCATGCACCACAATGGGGTTCATGCCCACATATTTCAGCAGCGTAATGTCTTCCATGATCTTTTCGGAAAGCTCTGTGGACAGCATCGCCGCGCCGCCGTATTTGATGACGACCGTCTTGCCTGAGAGCCGCCGAATATAAGGCAGCGCTTCTATGAGTATATTGGCTTTTTCAAAGAATTTATCCATACTATAAATACCATCCTATATTATTGAGCCCTTCGCTCTCGTCAATGCCGCAAAGTATATTCATGTTCTGCACAGCCTGACCCGCCGCCCCCTTGATAAGGTTATCAAGGCAGGACACGATAACAAGGCGCCCTGCGCGTTTATCGAACACATAGCCGATCGCACAGTTGTTGCTGCCCGTCACATGCTTGATCTCGGGCAATGTGCTGCCGGAAACTTTTACAAACGGTTCATCTTTATACATGGCGTATACGTCCGCAATGTCCGCGTCTGTGATCCCCGCCTTGGGCGCCGCGTATATCGTGGATATGATGCCGCGCTTGATGGGAAGCAGATGCGGCGTGAATGAAATCACGACGGTTTCATTCGCTGCAAAAGACAGCTCTTGTTCGATCTCTGATGTATGACGATGCGTGCCCACACCATACGCCTTGACGGATTCATTAACCTCACAAAAAGCGTTGGCGAGCTTCTCACTGCGCCCCGCGCCGCTCACGCCGGATTTTGCGTCAACGATGATGCCATGCGAATCGATCATGCCGTTTTTAAGCAGTGGATACAGCGCCAGTATGGCGCACGTTGTATAGCAGCCCGGATTGCCCACAAGCTTTGTAGCGGCGATTTTATCGCGGTAGAGCTCGGGCATGCCGTAAACGCTTTTGCCAAGCAGCTCTTTTGCCGTATGCGTCTGTTTATACCATGCTTCATAAACATCAGCGTCTCGGTATCTGAAATCCCCCGACAAATCGATCACGCGCGTGCCGCCTTCAAGAAGCGCAGGCACTGCACTGGCGGATGCGCCATGCGGCAGGCATGTGAAAACGATGTCTGAGTCTTTTGCAATTGTGCCTAAATCCATCTCTTCGAGTAAAAAATCGCGCGACATAAAGCTTGGATAGATGGCGCTTAATTGCTGCCCCGCAAAGCTTTTGGACACAGCATGCACGACTTCCACCTCTTTATGGGATACAAGCAATCGCATAAGCTCTGCGCCTGCATATCCCGTCGCACCGATAACGCTGACTTTGACCACTACTTTGGCCTCCTTGTATGAAGTGTTTATAATTATACATAAAAATGCATAAAAATGCAACACATTTTTTGAGAATAACGCGGCTGCAAAACTGCCAAACTAAAATCGATTGAACACGCATTTAAAGGGGGCAGTCCGTATGAGAAAAGTGATACTATTGGTAAGCGTGCTTGCCGTGATTGTTGCTGGCTGGTTTTTATACTTTAATGAAGGCGAATCTATCGCCTTTGTCAGTCTATACGAGGTTAAAACGTCGAATTTATCTAACATGCTTGAGTTTTCGGGCGAGGTGCAGCCCGCCAAGATGTACAGTGTCATGAGCGAGACAGGCGGCACTATCGCATCGCTGAAAGTCTCAGAAGGCAGCCATGTGGATAAAAACGATGTGCTGTTTGAGCTCGATGCCGCACAGGCCAAAGCCGAGCTTAAAGAAGCAAAGCTTCAATACGATGCGCTCAGCGATTCTGCCGCGCAGATGACGATGGCTCAAAGCGGCCAAGGCGTGATGGCGGAAGAAAAGGCCAAGCTGGCTTTGGCGCTTTCCCAAGCTACCGGATACGATTACGATTCCTTAAACGCAGCCTTCGGCCATGAAACGGCAGAAGCCGTTTCACAAGCATCAGCCTCTCTCGCGCAGAATCTCGACGATTTGCCGGATATCTCTTCTATTGACACGGCCAATTTAAGCATGGACAGCCAGATTGAACTCGCGCAGCTTGCTGTGGAGCGCCTGCAAAGCCTTGTGAACAGCATGACCTGCAAAAGCCGCATTTCCGGCACAGTGGTATCGCTGAATGTTAATGTGGGGGAAGTGCTGTCGCCGGGCATCCCCGCGATGGTGATCGCCGACACTGAGAACACACTCATTACGGGGTATGTGTATGAAAAGGATTTGGATGGTATTGTTGAAGGTATGAAGGTCAACATCAGCACCGACACCGGCAAGTTCAAGGGCACAGTGTCACGCATCGGCGCCGCGGCCACAGAAGTGGGGTCTGCATCTGCGTTTGATACGATGACCAAAGTCGAAATCACACCCGAAGGTAAATTCAACAAGATTATCGGGGCCGTTGTGGATCTGGAAATCGTGCTGAGCCATAAGGATAACGTTCTCAGCGTTCCTCTCGACTGTCTCACGAATGACAACTGCGTGTTCGTGATCGGTGAAGATAACATTGCAGAAAAACGCGCGATCGTCACAGGCTTCGAAAATGATACCAACATTGAAGTCATCGGCGGCTTAAGCGCCGGAGATCTCGTGATCACATCGCCACAGAACGTTGAGGAGGGCCAGCATGTCAACTATGATAGAGGTGAATAACCTTTTTAAAATCTACGGGCGCGGAGAGGCGCGTGTGCACGCGCTGCAGGGTTTATCTCTGAAAATACATCAGGGCGGTTTTCTTGCCGTGATGGGACCGTCGGGTTCCGGGAAAACCACTCTCATGAATATTTTAGGATGTATCGACACCCAGACAACGGGCGATTACATATTCGCAGGCACAAACATCAAACGCCTAAACACGCAAAGCAAGGTCTATCTTCGCAACAGACGTATCGGCTTTATCTTTCAGTCGTTCTATCTGCTGCCCTCCCTAACAGCGCGGCAAAATATCGAGCTGCCCATGGTGTATTCGGGTACCCCACCCAAGGAGCGGCATAAAAAATCCGCAGAGCTTTTGGAGCTCACGGGGCTCTCCAGCCGCGCCCACCATCTTCCGAGCGAGCTTTCGGGCGGCCAGCGTCAGCGTGTGGCCATCGCGCGCGCACTCGTTAATTCTCCCAGCCTTATTCTTGCCGATGAACCCACCGGAAACCTCGACAGCCGGACGGGAGACGATATCATGCATTTGCTGTACAGTCTCAACAAGCAAGGCGCCACCATCGTGCTGATCACGCATGAACGCGGTGTGGCGGAATGTGCCAAAGAGCTTATCGTGCTTAAGGACGGACGAATTGTAAATGAGGCGGAGTGTTCATGAGAATCAGCGATTACATCAGCATTGCCGCCCATCAGATCAAAAAAAACAGATTAAGAACGGTGCTCACCGTGCTTGGCATCATGATCGGCATCGCCTCTATGATTACCGTGATTTCTGTGGGCGGCGGCGGTCAGGACATGATCAACGCGGAGCTGCAGAAATTCGGCATAAACAGAGTCTGGTTCTTCCCGAACGATGTGCGCGGCCCCAACGACCTTCTGACGATGACCGACGCCACGATGCTCAGCGAGGTGAACGGTGTCAGCCAGGTTGCGCCCAGCGCCTATGAGAAAAGCATTTTATCCACAGACAGAACAAATATTGCATCGGATGTGGTGGGGACGACACCTTCTCTATTCACAATGGAGCAAATGACCTTCCAGGAAGGACGCGCCATCTCTGAAAAAGATGTGGCATACGCGCGTCAGGTGGTGGTTTTGAGTCAGGAAGCCAAGGAAGAATTGTTTGACGACAAAGATGCGGTTGAAAAAAAGGTGAGCATCAATGGTCAAAAGTTTACGGTTATCGGCGTTGAAAAAGAGGATCAGTCCATCTATTCCTCTTTCTTTTCGGGCAAGTGCTATATACCCGTCACAACATTCAACGCCATGTTTTCCAACAATTATATGGACGAAATATCCGTATCTGTTCAAAACACGGACACGCTGGACGGTGTGATCGACAATTGTGTGAAAAGACTGCTTAATAAATATGGTGACGGCACGATAAAGATTATCAACCTGACGAAGGAATTGCAAAACGCTCAGAATATACTGGATATTTTCAAAACCGTTGTCAGCGCCGTGGCCGCGATTGCACTTGTGGTGGGCGGCATAGGCATTATGAACATCATGCTTGTCACTATCAAAGAACGAACGCGCGAAATTGGCATACGCAAAGCGTTGGGCGCGGGTGAGCATCATATACTCGGGCAGTTTCTTGCGGAAGCGCTATTTTACGCAATGCTTGGCGGTTTACTCGGACTCATTGCGGGAGTCGCTTTAACCAAGGCGGCGAGCAGCGTTCTTGGCATCGAAGCTTCGGTATCTGCTTCAGCTGCCACATTAAGCGTGCTTTTCTCCGCCACTGTGGGCATCATATTCGGCCTTATGCCCGCTTACAAGGCTTCCAAGCTGGACCCGGTTGAGGCGCTGCGGCACGAATGACGATGGGATTCCCGTCCAGACACTACTTAATTGTCATTACGAGCCCGTAGGCGAGGAATCCCACGGCTCATTTGTTCACTTATCATGGGATCCCTCGACATGCTCGAAATGACCAAAATCAATGGGATCCCTCGACACGCTCGGGATGACGCGAACAATCATGGGATCCCTCGATATGCTCGCGATGACGCAAATAATCATGGGATCCCTCGACATGCTCGGGATGACCGAAAACAATGGGATCCCTCGACACGCTCGGGATGACGCGAACAATCATGGGATCCCTCGACATGCTGGCGATGACCGAAATCAATGGGATCCCTCGACATGCTCGCGATGACGCAAATAATCATGGGATCCCTCGACATGCTCGGGATGACCGATATCAATGGGATCCCTCGACACACTCGGTGATGCACTAGCAGTGCGCTGGATGTCAAAGAACAAATGTGATGACTGTGCAAACGGCGAAAAAACGAGGCATATGCCGATCCAGCATATGCCTCTGTTCTTTTGTGTTTACATTGGATTGTTCTTATGCGTACCAGTATTCCTTGAAAAGGAGGCCGGAAGGCTTCCAAGCGGAACCCGTTCCGACTTTGGTTCCCGAGCTGTACACATCAAACGTTTTCACTTGATAATTCATATGTACACGCAGATTCAAAGACTGGCCTGACGGTACAGTTGCTGATTTTGATCCCGATTGGTAATACGACGACGTGACCGAGAAGCCGACGGCAGAGGAAACCGCGCTGCTGCCCACCGAGTAGGTTGACGAATAGCCGGCATTGCGCGTCTGTCCAAACGTTGCCGAAAGATTGTACGGCCCATAATACCAGAAGGAGTCATAATCGTTCGAATAGTATTTGCTTCCTGCGGATTTCACATTTGTGATAGACACGCTGGCGGCAGCCGCCATTGGCGCTGCGCTTTGCTTGGCAAAACCATCCGAAAGCAACACATTATCCGGCAGAGTCACATACGTTGTCTTCACGCTGACCAGCTCTTGCCCCTCAGGAGCCACTAAGCCCTCTTTTTCAGCAATGCGGGCCAGCTGACCCGGATCCGTCTCGACGACCTCATACACCTTGGAGCCGGCTGACAAGACATCGGCCGGAGCGGCGCTGTCTGGCACGTCGGCCGCATAGGCCACGCTTCCAAATGCCATAACAAGCATGACTGACAGTACAATTGAGACAATTTTTCTTTTCATTGGTGAAACCTCCTTTTACCCTTTCTAGTTAGACGTTCCAGAAAGGCAAAAGTGCTATCATTATTTAAAAAAAAGATAAAAAAATAGATTTTTTTATCAAATAAAAGCAAATATTTCGTATAAATCTTGGTGTTTTGCTTTTTTAGTCTCTTATGTATTTTTTATCTGCTCAATTTTTGTTATAATCTTGCGCCGCATTCGCCGCAGAACTTCACACCGGGGTGTCAAGGCAGCTCGCCGAATTAATCAGTGCTTCCTATGAAAATTGAGTCAATATACCCGCTGCCGTCAAGATAGAACTTTACTTCAAAAAATTAATGGATAATAACAAAAAAACATTGACCGCTATTGCGGAAAATGTTATATTATAATTTATGGCTAACAGTTAATTTATTACATATTACACATTAATTGTAGCACAAAACTTGGTGTTTGTCAATACCCTGTCACAACTTTTTTAAGGAGGTATATATGGACGAAAATCATCTGATACTATCCGCTAAAGTCATTGAAGAAACAGCTGTGGCCGATATTCTGGCCTGCAACGCAATCACCGCCCGATACGGCATCAGGCTCACGGAAGCGGACGCGAAATCACTTGTCCAGGTGCGCACGCAGGCGCTCAAAGACTCGGGGCGCATCGAGTTTACAGGCGGCGCGCTTAGCGCCATTATCACCGCTTTTGCGGACTCACCGTATCTCGCGGACGATACTTGCTTGGATACGCTGCATTTGCTGGTTGAGACGTTTTACGAATACAAAACAGAGACACTTGACACGATAGACGACGATGAGCTCATTGCACTGATGCGGCGGCACTTCGATACGTCCTGCCACGGCTCTGCTGATCTGCTTCGCGAGGATATTCTCTCCGCCATATCAAGGCGCATCCGCTTCGGTGAAAGCATCGGGGAGGACGATGAATACGTTGAGTAAGCTGCAGACACAAGGCACCATACCCAAAGAGCGTCTCAGCAACACGCACTATTTTGCGTCGCTGCTCAGCGAAGCCGCCAGCCGGGGTCTGCTCAGCCTCGAGGAGCAGCGATCGTTACGCGTACAGATGATGCAGATCATGGCGTTTCTCGCGACGCGTTACACCGCAGGCGCGAGCACATCCGTACGCGTTGAGACCGCGCAGAGCCTCATGGAATGCGCCATGTACAGCATTGGGCACACGCTCAAACGTCTGCCAAGCACAGACGCGGCGCTGGCTGAGCTGCGAGAAATGCCGCTCAGATCGTTGTTCGACCGCGGGCAGGCACAGCTGCGCGAGCTGCTGGCTGATGCCAAAGCGCAGTACGCCGCGCTTCAGAAAAACAGCGTACCATTAAGCAGCCATACATGGCAGAGCACGATTCATACGGGGCTTGCTGAGTTCTTCGCCGCATACCACGTATACGACGCCGCGCACGATTCACCCGGGCTCATCGATTATCCCTTAGCGCTGCCGCTGGAAGACGCTGTGGGCATCGAATTTATCACGCGATATTTAAAACGTCTTACATTGGAAGACAGCCTGATTCGCCGGTGGCCTGTGAACGAGATCGACGGACTAATTCGTTCTGGCGGCGCGATAGAAGCGCCTGTCAATGTGTTTTCGCTTGTGCTCACGAACGCACTTGGCGCCCTTCTCTGCGAACACCAACCCGATACGCTTACACTCACGCGCGAAGACCGAACCGTATTGCGCAAGCGCATAAGCAGCCTTGCCGCCGCACCCATGCGCCGTCTGCTGCGCGATACCGCCAATGGGCTATGCAAGAGCCTCGGCATACTCGACACCGCGTTAATGCGTTATATGTCCGACGCATCCGCTTTGCTTGTGCCAAGTATCCGAAACGCGTTGGAAACAGGAACGCTCTCCCGTGTGTTTCTCACGATCAAGGCGGCTCCTGTCCCCACCTTCTTTCACGACGCGCCGCGCATGGACGACAAGACGTTTCAGGCTCTTGTCAGCGAGATTGCCGACTGCCGACACGCCTTTGACCGTATTGAGCTTGTCCGAATGAATGTTAAGTCCATCGCCGACCTGGTGGATCTGTTTGAAGCGCACTGTTTGACTCAGGGCGACATGGCCGCTGTACTTCAGACGTTGGGCGACGACGCGCTCGCAATGCTGCTGCACCTAAGCCGCCAGTACCCGCCCGATGCGTTCCACACAAACAGCGCCGAGTTCACTTGGCGTTTGGCCTTAAAGGCGCACCTTGATCGTCTTGATGTGCCAAAAAGTGCAGGTATTCGGGAGATGGCGCGGAATATACAATTTGTGTGAACCTGTCTCTACGACAAAACTCCAAACCTTCTGATTAATATTTTGACAAAAAGCAAGCTTCGGGTTATGCTATGACCGTGGTCATGGCATTACCTTGGTCATATTGATTGTACGGAGGAACAAATATATGAAGATCATCGGTATCATCAGCAGCCCGCGTCCCAATGGAAATACCGCCGTCCTCGTTCGGCAAGCCTTAAAAGGCGCAGCTGAGGGCCATGCGGAGGTAGAAGAAATTTATCTTCCTGCGTTTCGGATTGATTATTGCAAAGGATGCTTTGTATGCATGTCTGAAGGCAAATGTCCCAAACAGGATGACTT
Source organism: Bacillota bacterium (assembly GCA_023391105.1). Lineage (GTDB taxonomy): Bacteria > Bacillota > Clostridia > Christensenellales > SZUA-584 > SZUA-584. The sequence continues at coordinate 78,071 of JAEWBO010000032.1, read as the reverse complement.
CCAGCTGCTCCGAGATAAATTGCTCGCTGCTGATGGCATCATCATTAGCTCCCCCAGTTACGGACTTGCTCCCACGGCATGTATGAAAGCGTTTTTAGACCGGATTGGCATGTACAACGCATATACGTCCTCGCTTGGCGGAAAGTATGTGGTATCCATATCATCAGCGGGCGCGATGGGAGCAAAAAGAGTTGCCAAGGAACTGGCAGGATTGGTGACCAATGGCGTTTTCAAGCGTGGCTACATGTCGGGCATTTTGGCCGTTAGCGTTGGCCACAGCACAACTTGCACGGATCAAAAAGCAATGAGGCGCTCATTTTTACTTGGACATAAATTGGCAGACGATATCATCCGTAAGAACGGGTACCCATTCCAGAACATAGCTAAGAGAATACTTAACAAGCTCATTCTTAGGCGCGTTTTTTTACAGAATGTGATTGACCATAAGGACAAGACGATGAAGGCGGTTTATATTGATTTGAAAGAACAAGGATATATCGTATAAGGAGGTTACCATGTCACTATTTGACGAGCACCGCGAAAAGGTCAGAGAAAAGATATATGAAGCTTCAATCGCAGCTTTTCAAAGCAAAGGCTATGAAAACGCATCCATCTTAGAGATTACCAAATCTGTCGGAGTGGCCAAAGGAACATTTTATAATTTCTATCTGTCAAAGCAGGAAGTGCTTTTTGTCTGGGCGCAAAATATGTTTTCTGGTCTTAATATCGGCAAAGCGATGAAAACAGAAAAAACACTTGAGCAAAACCTAGAGGCCTTTGTAGACTTAACCGTCGAAGCCATAGACGCATCACAAGGCTTGTTCCGAACGTTCCTGTCTGAACTATTGAAATCTCAGGGGGAGGTAAATCGATCCGGCCAGTTCGATTTTATCAAGATTTACGAAGATATTGTGAACCATTCATCGGATAATAACACAGTTATTTCTCAGGATTTTGACACCAAGGTGGAGATGATCAACAGTGTGCTTTTTATGGGCATTATTAATTGGTGCAATAAGCATGTGCAAACCAAGGGACTTTCGGATCACTTAAAAAAGTCAATGAGATTATTATTAAACGGTATTCTATAATACGGAGTTTCGGAACAGACCGAACATTAAAGCCAGGCAGAATACAAGGCAGAGAGATGAATGGCGGGGATCATAGGTCTCCCCTGCGTTTCCGTATGGCGCATAGAAATCGACAAGCGCTAAACACGCATGGTATAATGAGTCAAGATTTGATATTTTTTATTAAGGAGCCAAAATGAAAGAAGCGTTGTTACTCATTGATATTCAGAACGACTATTTTGAAGGCGGAAAAGCAGAGCTTCACAAGCCTTTAGAAGCGCTGGAAAATGCCGAAAGGGTATTGAAGAAATTCCGTCAGAGCAGCGCTCCCGTCATTCACGTTCAGCACGTGAGCATAAACGAAGGTGCGACGTTCTTTTTACCCGATACGCAGGGCGTGAAGCTTCACGAACGGCTCGCGCCTCTTAACAACGAGCCGCTCGTCATCAAGCATACGCCGAGCGGCTTTTACAACACCAATCTGCTGGAAGTCATTCGCGACAATGCGATCACCGAGCTCGTGGTGTGCGGCATGATGACCCATATGTGCATTGATACCACCGTCAGAGCCTGCAAGGATCACGCTCTTAAAGTCACGCTTTTGGATGATGCCTGCGCAACGAAGGATTTAAAGTACCGCGATACCATTATCCCTGCCGAAACCGTTCACAGCACGTTTATGGCGGCGCTCAATGGTATGTTTGCCAGCGTCATGAGTACACAGGAATACCTCTTGAAATAGGCACGGTGTGGCCGCGAAGGCTCCTTTGAAAAGGAGGCTTGTTTATTCCTTGAACTGGCTGTTATAAAGCCTTGCGTATTCACCGCCGATAGCCAGAAGCTGCGCGTGCGTGCCGCGCTCCGCCACACCTTCCTCATCGATCACGATGATCTCGTCTGCGTTGCGCACGGTGGAGAGCCGGTGCGCGATGACCAGCGTCGTGCGCCCCACTGCGAGCGCCTCAAACGCCTTTTGTATGCGCTTTTCAGTCACGCTGTCCAGTGCAGATGTCGCTTCGTCGAGTATCAATATCGGCGGGTTCTTTAAGAATATGCGCGCGATGGAAATGCGCTGCTTCTGTCCGCCCGAAAGACGGGTGCCGCGCTCGCCCACCTGCGTGTCGTAGCCGTTCTCCATCTCCATCACCATGTCGTGTATCTCTGCGCGCTTCGCCGCTTCGACGATCTCTGAGTCCGTGGCGTCGATACGCCCATAGCGGATGTTGTCTTTGATCGTTCCCGCGAACAAGAACACGTCCTGAGACACGATGCCGATATTCTGGCGCAGTGATAATAGCGTCACATCCTTTATGTCGTGCCCGTCAACGGTGATGCGGCCGCCGCTGGCCTCGTAAAAGCGCGGAATCAAATGACACATCGTTGTTTTGCCGCCGCCCGACGGCCCCACAATTGCGAGCGTCTTGCCCGCGTCAATCTTGAGATTGAGGTGCGCTAACACCCTGGTCTTGTCGTTGTACGAAAAGCTCACGTCCTCAAACATGATATCGCCCTTCACGTCTTTGAGCGTGATGGCATCCGGCGCGTCAATGATCTCCGGCTGTTCATTGAGCAGCTCGCGAAAGCGGTGAAAGCCCGCCATGCCGCTGGTGAACTGCTCCATAAACATGGAGAGCTTGCGTATCGGCTGCAGGAACGTGGCAACATACAGCGAAAACGTGATGAGCCCCACGTAATCCATCTCACCTCGCATAATGAGATAGCCGCCAAAAGCGATCACCGCGACGCTGAACAGGCTCGTAAAGAATTCGACACCGCTTAAAAATACAGCCATTGCTGAGTAAAACTCACCTTTGGAGCGTTTGAATTTCTCGTTGTTCTCCATGAACTTATCCACTTCAAACGCTTCATTGGTAAACGCCTTGGCCACTCGCGCGCCCGAAATGCTAGACTCCAGCCCCGCGTTGATGCCCGCGGTACGTTCCTTGACATGCTTCGATGCACGCATCATCCGTTTTCTCTGTGCCAGCGTGAACAATATGCCCACGGGTACGAGTATAATCAGCACGAACGCGAGTTTGACATTGATAGTCAGCATCACGACAAATGCGCCGATGATGGTAAACAACGATATAAGCAGATCCTCGGGGCCGTGGTGCGCAAGCTCAGTGATGTCAAACAAATCCGTCGTGACGCGAGACATCAACTGCCCCGTACGGTTCTTGTCGTAAAAGCGGAAAGAAAGCTTCTGCAAATGCGTGAACAGGTCGTGGCGCATGTCCGCTTCCATTCTCACACCCAGCGTATGCCCCCAGTACGTCACGATGTACATAAACAGCGCTTTGAGCAAATAGGCGGCCACAAGCGCGCCCATGATGATAAAAAATGTGTGGTACATATCAGCAGGCAGCAGCGTCGTCATCGCGTACCGCGATACGAGCGGGAACGCGAGATCGACAGCCGCGATCATCAGGGCGCAGGCGAGGTCGAGTACAAAAAGCCGCCAATGGCGGCGGTAATACGATACAAAGTGTTTTAAGCTGCTTTTGTTTTCCATGTGAAACCATCCTTTTCCTCCCGTATTATACCCCCGCTCTTCGTATCTGACAACCGGGCGAGACACACAAGTCAATATGTACGCGTTTGCGTTTTTGTGTATAATGGAGCAAAACAACTTAACGGTGGCTTTATGAAATTCGTCTTTCAACTGTGCATCATATTTCTTGTGTCGTTCGTGGGCGAGGTGCTTCGCGCGCTGATCCCGCTGCCCATACCGGCCAGCATATACGGCCTTGTGCTGATGCTGGTGTGCCTCAAAACAAGGCTGATCCGCATCGAGCAGGTAGATAAAGCGGGCGCGTTTTTGCTGGAGATCATGCCGCTGCTTTTCATACCTGCGGCGGTGGGTCTGCTCACGGCTTGGGACTCTCTTAATACCATGCTGCTGCCCATCGTCGTGCTGATTCTCGTGGTCACCGTCATCGTGATGGTCGTCACGGGCAAAGTGGCGCAGCTTGTGCTTAAGAAAGGACGATGACAAATGACTATTTTCTCTTCGGCATTATTCGGCGTCATCATCAGCATCACGGGCTACGCTCTGGGTGTATATTTGCGCAAGAAATTCAAGCGCAGCTTTATCAACCCGCTGCTGATATCCGTTGTGTTCGTGATCGGTGTGTTGCTCCTGCTCGGCATCGATTACGATACCTACAACATCGGCGGCCAATACATTTCGTATCTGCTGACTCCGGCCACCGTCTGCCTTGCTATTCCGCTGTATCAGCAGCTTCATCTGCTCCGCAAGCACAAAAAAGCCGTGGCGCTCGGCATATTCGCAGGCGTACTGAGCAGCCTTGGCAGCATTCTCGCGCTGGCATACCTGTTCGGCCTCACGCACGAGCAATACGTCACGCTGCTGCCCAAGTCCATCACCACCGCGATCGGCATCGGTGTGTCCGCTGAGCTTGGCGGCATTGAGACCATCACCGTGGCCGTGATCATACTCACAGGCATATTCGGCAACATCGTCGCGGAAGGTGTCTTCAAGCTATTTCGCATCACACATCCGGTAGCCATGGGTTTGGCGCTCGGCGTCTCGTCCCACGCCATCGGCACCGCCAAGGCTTTAGAGCTTGGCGAGGTTCAGGGTGCCATGAGCAGCCTGTCCATCGCGGTCGCGGGGCTGCTTACCGTGGTTTTCGCGTCGTTCTTCGCGGTATTATTGTAGCAGATATATAAACGAGCAGGCACGGAGACACTCTCCTACGGTATACTAACTGATAAGCAGAAGTTATGTGTTTGCCGTAATTGTAATATGTGCTACCGCAATCCTCCGTCGCGCTGCGCGCGCCACCTCCTTTAGTAAAGGAGGCTTTATTCATAGATGTCGTTAAGGCTCCTTTGAAAAGGACTAGCTGACTGAGGATTGAAAAGCAGAGAGACGCGCCCCTACAAGTATCAGAAAAATATACAACGCAACTTTACCGCGTGTACTCAGAACGGGGTATGCCGACCTATAATACGATGGCGATGCATATGAAAAAAAGCCCCGTTCAGCAGGGCTTCAATAATCATACTATTCCGTCTTTCTTGAATCCACGAGCAGCTTTTGCAGCATGTCATTGCCGCAAAGTGCGTTCCTCACAGCCACCTCGCCATTGATTGCGCCGATAAACAGGCTATCGGTTTTCTCGATGTAGGGCAACAGAGCTACGCGCATCTCATCAATGTTGTTAGTGGTGTTCACTATATATGTGTTTGGCAGCACCTTGACGCCGCCAATGACTTCAAGCGCCTTGATAAAGCTTTTGTACTTCTTCTCCTCTTTTCCAAGGCAGCACGTCACAACGTATGTGGTCATGAAGCCTCACCCAAAGCTTTTGATATATCATCCAGAAGTGACTGTCTTAGCTCAAGCAGCGCCTCCATGTCGATATCCATGTGCTTCTCAATATATTCTTCGGGTGTGGACGAATACGAGTGCGCAGACGCGTAGTCATACGCCATTTTGATGATGCTCTCGCACTTGTAGAGCTTGCAGAGCTGATCGATAAGCCCTTCGGCCACCGAACTGACCGACAGCTGATCGATCATACGCGCAAAGTCATCATCGTCCTTGCCGAATTGTTCAATATCAGCCAACGCAGTCAGCGTCACGGCGTCAATGGCTTCCGCCGCGTCAGAAAGCGCGTCAAACACGTTTTGGTCCGATTCGTCGGTGAGCAGCGCTTCGCACTTTTCCAGCCGCGCTTCCAGCCGCTTTGCGTAATATAATCGCAGCAGCGAGGTCTGCACATCGAGAGGAAATTGGCTGTCCAGCGGCTTATCCGCGATAAACGTCATAATATCCAGCGCCAGTTGACGATATTTTTGGGCTGTCTCAATGATTCTTTCATCCACAACGATCACGCCCTTTGCTTTTTGTTATAGATTAACATACTGATCGCAAACAGCACAAGCGCCATGCCGGTCAACACGCCGATGTTCAAAAGGATATCACCCAAACCAACGCGGTATGAGGCGAGCCTTTCCACAGCTTCCAGCGCCCAGTACTGCGGAGTCCCCTTCGCGATGCCAAGCAGGCTCTGCATGAGCGATTCAAAGTCCAGCCTGCCCATCGTCTGTTCAACCATACTGCTCATCGCCGTTTGTTTCAGGATGTCCATATCCGCCGCTAATGTGCACAATGTATCCGAATAAGCGCGCACAATACTGGCCACAATGCCCGATTCCATCGTGCGGTTCTGAGCGCCCGTCACATTGATTTGTTTAACCAATATATCCCATCATAGCACAACCTGCCTTTTCGATGCAAATGACATAAATTACAACGAGAGATTTTTCTTTTGAAGCAAACATTAATGTGAGAAACGTTTATTTTAGCGCGGCATAAATTATATAGAACCGAAAAAAAAGGGTGACGTGGATTGAACATTATTATTGGGATAGAAGACCAAGGACTGGAGCTCGCGCCGCTCATCACCAACAGAACGCACGACGCAATGCGGCAGGGCTGCCTGGTCAGCATAAATGAGATTGACGGGTCGGAAGGGCACATTGCCAGGGTATGCCTCTCCGATTGTGAGCACAGCCTGGAAAAAGAGCACACGATGCTTTGCACAATACTCGCCGATATCATTGTGGAGAATCTTCAGATCCGCCACATGGTACGGCTATTAAAGCAGGACTACTTTTTCCTTTCGGAAAAAGAGCAGTGCGATATACTCGTGCGCGCTTTAAAAAAGCTATGGTACGGTACATCGGGGCAAAAAAACGAAGTTGCGATGTGCAAAATCGATGTGAAGCAGCGCCTTAATGATATGCTGGCGCAAAATGAGGCAGATAGCGTTATGCTCGAAGGCTTCATGCGTTTTCGCATGAAGGACTATCTGGAGACATGGGAAAAGGAGCTCGCCCTGTGCGTTGAGGAATACATCAGGAAGCGTGAATACGTAGAATTTGTCGAAATTCTGCGGCTGTTTGTAAAGATACGGATACCGCGTGTGCGTCAGGTTCACATCTGCGTGGACGGCAACGGCCAGTATATGCTGCTTGACGACCGTCTTTGTCTTTTGAAAAGCCAATATTCCGGAGAAAGCATGGACAGAGATGATGCGCTGCTAAGCGCACTTGTGAACATGGCGCCGCTATCCATTGTTGTTCATAATAAAGATCGCTTCTTTGATGCGCGCATTATCGAAACCATAAAGGATGTGTTCGGCCAGCGCGTGGAGTTCTCAGAAGACATGATATAAGCTGCCCACTTGCCGCGGGCAGCTACATAAACTGGATAGCCATATTTTAAAAAAACGAGAGCCGTCATTGCTCTATTTTTAATTAATGACAATGTTCCTTTTAAAACACATCTGAATGGTGTAAAATGGTTGCAGTATACAGATGGAGTAAAGGAATGATTATTGATTTTCACACACACTGTTTTGCCGACGCGCTTGCCCCCTCGGCGATAGACAGGCTGCAAAAGAACACGAATATTACGGCTGTTCACGATGGGACGCTCGGCGGCCTCACGGCTCACATGGCCGCGTGCGGCGTGGATCAATGCGTGGTGATGCCCGTGGCCACAAAACCCTCTCAGGTCAGCGTAATCAATAAATGGGCGCTTGAAAGCTCAAACGACAGAGCGGTCTTCTTCGGTGCACTGCACCCGGACGACTTAAATTTTATTTCTGCCGCGAAAAAGCTTAAAGAGGACGGCTTTAAGGGTATAAAGCTGCATCCTGATTATCAGCATTTTTTTGCAGACGAACCGCGCATGATGCCGCTCTATGAAGCACTGCGGGATCTGGGGCTCACTGTGATGCTGCACGCGGGCGTGGATATCGGATTTCCGGCGCCTGTGCACTGCACACCGCTCATGCTGAGGCGCGTGATTGAGAACGTACCGGGCTTAAAGCTTGTGGCGGCACACATGGGCAGCCATGCGCTCTGGCGCGATGTGGAAGACACACTGCTGGGCTTGCCGCTTTATATCGATACGGCTTATTCACATTACTCGCTGCAAAACGAGGGCATGACGCGCATGATAAAAAAACATGGCGCACAGAACGTTCTGTTTGGCACAGATTCGCCGTGGATGCGCGCCGATGGCGAGATCGAAAAAATGTTGGCGCTTGACCTTCCTTTGGAAGACAAGGAAGCAATACTTTACAAAAACGCACTGGCACTTCTCATTTAGCTCCTTTAAGCTTGCGCTTATAGATTCGCGTGGCCAGCACATAGAAAACGATCGAAATGCCAACGCACCATAACACGGCTGTCAAAGCACTGTTTCCAACCGGCTGGTTCATCAGCAAACCGCGTACTGTTTCAATAATCGGCGTCATCGGCTGGTGCTGCGCAAAGGCACGGACAACACCGGGCATGGATTCTGTGGGTGCAAAGGCGGAACTGATGAACAATAGACCAAGCAACGGATAGGAGAAAGCATACGATCCTTCGCCGCTGCTTGCAAGCAGCCCGAATGTCACCGACACCCATGTCATGGCAATGATAAAGAGTACAAGGATGCCCGCCGCGGGTAGCCATCCGCCAATCCCCGCCTCAGGACGAAATCCCACCAGAAACGCAACCAACAGAACAAGTATGGTTGACACCGCGTTAAACACAAGTGACGTGAATACATGCCCCGCAAGTATGGATGTCTTGGCAATCGGCATGGAGTAGAAACGGTCAAATATGCCTCCGGTGAGATCGTTGTTTATGCGGTAAGCGGTATAGGCCACGCCGCTCGCGATGGTGAACAGCACAATGCCCGGCACCACAAAATTGATATAATCCATCGCGCCGGTTTTCATCGCGCCGCCCAGCACATAAACAAACATTAGCATAATCATGACCGGCATGACAACCACAGAAATTAACGTGTCAACACTCCGAAATGTGTGGCGCAGCACACGCGAGCTCATCACCATGATGTCACTGAAATGATGCTTTATATTCATATCGCTTCTTCCTTTCCATTATTCGCCCCGATAACCGTCAGGAACACATCCTCGAGTGTGGGCTGTTTTTGTGCAAATTCCGCCACCTGCACCGCGTTCTCCAACCTGCTTAAAATTCCCGACATATGCCTGATGCTGCCGTCGGTCGTCACAATAAGCGTCTGATTTTGCTCATCAAGGCTCGCGATCTCATCTTGAAGCAAGTCTTTTGCTCGCAGCAGGTCTTTTTCTGTGTGGAACTTGAGCTCGATATGCCCGGCAGGCAGCAGTTTTTTTAATTCCGCCGCTGTTCCGTTCGCGACAATTTTCCCTTCATTGAGTATCGCGATCTGATCCGCGAGTTGCTCGGCCTCCTCCAGATATTGCGTGGTCAGCAGCACGGTGATGCCCGAAGCGCCAAGGCCTTTTATAATATGCCACATGGCAATGCGGCTCTGCGGATCAAGCCCGGTTGTCGGCTCATCAAGAAAGACGACTGATGGTGTCCCCAGCAAGCCCATTGCCAGATCAAGACGTCTGCGCATACCGCCGGAATACATCGAAACCCTTCGGTCGGCCGCATCCATTAAGTCAAAGCTTTCCAGCAGCTCGTCAGCTTTTCTATAGGCATCGTTAAGATGGCGCAGCTTGCCGATAAGCCGCAGGTTCTCCCTGCCCGTCAGCACATTATCCACCGCGGCATTCTGGCCTGTGAGACTGATGCTTTCTCGTACCTTGCCGGGCTTGCGTATCACGTCATGGCCGTTTATCGTGGCGCTGCCACCGTCGGGTCTTAACAACGTACTCAGTATCTTTATCGTGGTTGTTTTGCCCGCGCCGTTTGAGCCGAGCAGCGCGAAAATCTCGCCGCGCCGCACGTCGAAGCCGACGCCCTTGAGGACTTGCGTGTTTTTAAAGGACTTCCTTAGATCCTTCACTTGAATGGCGGGTTCTGTCATTTTAAGTCCTTCTCCCTTCCAAGTTTTTTCTGTATGTCGCGGTTGAGCGCCGCGCGCCAATCTTCCGTATATGTCCGCGCGTTGCGCAGCAGCTCGTCGCAGAACGCCGCCACGTCCCCACCAGTAATCTCCAAAACGTGCTTGCCGTCAGCCGCACCCGCCTCAAATAGCTCGATCAAATCATAGTGGATTTTCAGCATGTCATAGCCAGCTCCCGCCGCGAACATCCACATATGCTTTTGTATTTTCTTATACACGTATTGATAGTCTTTTGGCAAAGCCTCCACCCTTGCCATCTGCTGCTTATATTCGCGATTGCTCTTAATCATTTTTTTAATGTTGAAATAATTATCAAAAAACTCAGTCATTTAATTGTTCCTCCTTCAATTGATTGATTTTCGACGCGACAAATTCCCATTTTGCCCAGAACTTTTGCAGCTCTTCACGCCCCGCGTCGTTAAGCGCGAAAAACTTTCGCGGCGGCCCCATGTCGGAAGGCTTCTTGGTGATCTCCACCAGCTTATTCTTTTCAAGCCGGAGCAGTATTGTGTAAACAGTCCCATCTACAACGTCGGTGAATCCAAGGGCGTTCAGACGCCGCGTTATATCGTATCCGTAGGTTTCCCCTCTGCTAATGATCTCCAGCACACAGCCTTCCAGCACCCCTTTGAGCATTTCCGTTAGGTTATCCAGCACAATCACCCCTTCTCTATTCTGTATGACTTACTACCGGTATATAGTAACACGTAGTAGTGCAGCTGTAAAGAGTTTCTTTTTAATATCTTTCTGTGTTATGTTGTCATTATTCTATTCTTCAGTCCAAAACAAGACGAAGAAGCTTTAAAAACGAGAAAGAGTATAGCTGTGAGCAATATTTATACATAACCAAGCGCTAACACAATGCCAACGCTGCTCATATGATATAAAGGGAAACCAAAACAGCATACGCGGGGTGGAATATGATAGAGCGAGGGGATGTTTATTACGCGGATTTAAACCCCGTTACCGGATCTGAGCAGGGCGGCATACGCCCCGTGCTTGTGATACAAAACGACACCGGAAACCGGTTTAGTCCGACGGTGATCGTGGCAGCCATTACGTCCAATCTTGGCAAAGCACGCCTTCCGACGCATATCGTCATCGATGAGGATGTGCTGAGCGAAAAAAGCGTGGTCCTGCTCGAACAGATCAGGACAATTGACAAGACCCGGCTGATCAAAAAAATGGGGCGGCTAAGCGAAAAGGATATGCTTCGCATTGACGAGGCCATTTCCATTAGTATGGGGTTTGATAAAACAAGACAAAACGACGAAAACTAAAGCGGAGGAATTTTTCTTCCGCTTTTTTAATGCATAGGATACAGCCAAAGGGAGGCGCAATGGATCAGCGCGTTAAGGATTATATATGGATCACTGTGGGCGTCGTTATCGCGGTGTCGGGGCTTAACCTTTTTCTTGTGCCCAACAGAATTGCCGCGGGCGGCATCAGCGGTATTGCGACGATTCTCTATCATGTGCTCCGTTTTCCTCTCGGCATTTCAATTGGTGTGCTTAACATTCCTTTATTCATATTCGGTTACAAATTTGTCGGCAAGAGCTTTGCGTTACGCACGCTTTACGCACTTATCCTGTACTCAGTGCTTGCGGAGCTTATTCCCGTCCCCAATACTCAGGATATGTTTTTGGGCTGCGTGTACGGCGGCGTGCTGGTGGGCGCGGGCGTGGGGCTGGTGGTGCGCGCGGGAGGCAGCACAGGCGGCACCGATATGGCCGCAAAAATGCTGAGCGCGCGGTTTAAGCACATCGGCATCGGCACATTCGTATTTGGCATTGATTTTTTCGTCATCGCCGCTGCCGGATTTATATTTGAACCGCAGGCCGCGCTTTATGCCATCGCGTCGCTGTATATCACCACCAAACTCATCGATATGATGACGGTGGGCCTCGCTGTTTCCAAAGCATTTTATATCATATCTGATAAAAACGAAGAGATTGCCAAGGTCATCATGGAAAAGCTGAGCCGTGGCGTCACGGCGCTCACCGCCAAAGGCGTTTACAGCGGCCGGCAAAAAGAGGTGCTGCTGTGTGTGCTCAGATGGCACACGGAGGGCACAAAATTAAAGCGTATCGTCAAAAGCATCGATGAAAACGCGTTCGTGATTGTGGCGGACGTCAAAGAAGTTCTGGGCGAGGGTTTTTAGAAAAGCCCTGACTAATTCAGCAGTCTTCTTGGAAAAAACTTTAGTAAAAGTTCTGTGAACTGTTGTTTTTGTCTTGGTTTTGGTGGTATTATCTAGATAAATAAAGAATTCAGAATGCTTGTTTGACACAGAGAGGGGCGATTGTACGAATATGATGAATAAAGATAAAACCATGCCCTGGTGGTTTATTATTTTAACAGGACTTATCATACTGGCCGTGGGTATTTATCTGCTTGTTTCGCCCGTCAGCGGCCTTAGCGTGCTGACTTTTCTGCTTGGCATCGGCGTGCTGGTATTCAGCATATACAATTTCTATAAAGCGATTAAATACAAGGATGACAACAGGCTTTTTGTTCCGTTCCTGGTACATGCGCTGCTTGACGCTGTGCTTTTCTTGCTCCTGCTCGTCATACGCAACTCCCCCGCGCTGCTCGGCGTGATACTCGCAAGCTGGTTCATCGTGTTTGGCGTGTTTGGTATGATCCATGCGCAGCAAGACGGCGGCAATAAACCAAAGGCGCGGATTAGCGCGCTGCTTGCGCTTATTGGCGTTGTGCTGATACTTCTGCCGTTCTTAATCGGTATCGATCATGTGATATTCTTAGGCATTGTCTCAATACTGATCGGCGTCGTGAGAACGACTCAAGGCATTGTATACAAGGTGCAGCACGATGAACGCACATCGGGCGGACGGTCAAATCTGATTTGATCGCGCAAATATTGACAGACTTAAACCACTGACTTATAATGTGCTATAGATTAAACGGATGAGGACAAGTAATCTTCATGCCACATGCGCAATAAAGAGACGTGACACCATAGGCTGAAAGTGTGCCGTGCGCCGCAGAAGATGAAACCACCTGATCGATAAGATGGGCTGGCCCCCGTATCGGCCAAGCAAAGAGCCATATTTCTATGGAAGCTGGGTGGAACCGCGGTTTAGCAATCGTCCCATGTGCACTGATGTGCATATGGGTTTTTTTGTTACGGAATCCCCGAAAAGCATAGCTTTTGGGAAATGATTTTAACGGATGAGAGGAAACAAAAATGAAAATCACACTTGCAAACGGAGAATCAAGAGAATTTGAAAACGGCCAGAGCGCGCTTGATATTGCCAAAGCCATATCACACAAGCTTGCAAAAAAGGCGTTGGCCGCAAGGATAGACGGCAACGTGAGCGACTTAAATACGGTGATAGAACGCGATTGCCGTCTCGATATACTCACGTTTGAGGATGAAGCCGGAAAAAAAGCGCTGTGGCACACAGCCTCGCACGTTATGGCGCAGGCTGTAAAGCGGCTTTTCCCGGGCGTGAAGCTCGCCATCGGCCCCGCTATCGATACCGGATATTACTACGACTTCGATGTGGAAAAGCCGTTTGATGCGGACGATCTCAAAAATATCGAAGACGAGATGGCGCGTATTGTGGCGGAGAACCTGCCGCTTGAAAAGTTTGAGCTGAGCCGCAGCGAGGCGCTCGACTTCATGAAGGATGAGCCTTACAAGCAAGAGCTTATAACCGATCTGCCCGAGGATACGATATTGAGCTTTTACCGGCAGGGCGAGTTCACCGATCTTTGCGCGGGGCCGCACGTGCCGTCCACGGGCAAAGTGAAATCGTTCAAGCTGTTGAGCATCGCAGGCGCGTACTGGCGCGGCAGCGAAAAGAACAAGATGCTCACACGCATATACGGCACGGCGTTTGAAAAGCAGGAGGAGCTCGCCGCATATTTAAATATGCTCAAAGAGGCACGCGAGCGTGACCATAACAAATTAGGCCGCGAGCTTAAATACTTCACCACCAGCGATGTGGTGGGTCAGGGGCTGCCGCTGATTATGCCCAAGGGTGCCAAAGTGATACAGGTTCTAAGCCGTTTCGTTGAGGACGAAGAAGAAAAGCGCGGTTATCAGCTGGTGCGCACGCCGCTGATGGCCAAAAGCGATTTGTATAAGATATCAGGCCACTGGGATCATTACAGAGATGGGATGTTTGTGCTGGGCGACGAGAAAAAAGGCGAAGAGGTCATGGCGCTTCGTCCCATGGACTGCCCGTTCCAGTTCATGATGTACAACTCCGAGCTGCACAGCTATCGCGAGCTGCCCATGCGTTACAGCGAAAACGCGACGCTGTTTCGCAACGAAGCCTCGGGCGAAATGCACGGGCTCATCCGTGTGCGCCAGTTCACGTTGGCCGACGCGCACATTATTTGCACCCCCGAACAGGTAGCCGACGAATTCAAGGGCGTTATCGAGCTGATTCAGTACATGATGAAATGCATCGGTATTGAGGACGAGATCACATACCGATTCTCCAAGTGGGATCCCAGCAACACCGAAAAATACATCAACAATCCAGAGGCATGGGAAACCACACAGCGGCTGATGAAGCAGATACTTGATGAGATCGACCTTGACTATGTGGAAGCGGACGGCGAAGCCGCGTTCTACGGGCCTAAGCTGGATCTTCAATTCAGGAACGTATTCGGCAAGGAGGACACGCTGTTCACAGTGCAGATCGACTTTGCCAACGCGGGTCATTTTGATATAACCTATGTGGATAAGGACGGCGAAAAGAAGCGTCCGTACATCATACACCGTTCCTCCATCGGCTGCTACGAGCGTACGCTGGCGATGCTGATTGAGAAATATGCTGGCGCGATGCCGCTCTGGATTGCGCCTGAGCAGGTGCGGCTGATGTCCATCACCGACCGCTCACTCGAATACCTTGGCGAATGGGAGAAAAAGCTGAGAAGCGCCGGTGTGCGCGTGACGGTGGATTCACGCAGCGAAAAGATCGGCTACAAGATTCGCGAGGCGCGTAATGAGCGCATTCCGTATATGGCGGTCGCGGGCGACAGCGAAGTGGACAATGGCACGCTGGCGATTCGCAGGCGCGGCGAAGGCGACATCGGCCAGATGGACGGAGACGCTTTTGTGGACATGGTGATTCAGCAGATCAAGGATAAAACGATATTCTAAGCTGGGGAACAGGCAAAGGACGGTATCGCTATGACAGGGATACCGTCCTTTTTATCTTTGACCTTTATAGTCACTCTGTGCTTTGTGAAAAGTCTGACTTCTTCTAGACGTTCAGCTTATCAACTTCCCCATTCATCAAATAGGGTAAGATTTGCTGAATCTTCTCAAAAGACCAGTCCCACCATTGTATCTGCTGCAATTTATCGATTGTTTCTGCATCAAAACGCTTTTTGATTTCTTTTGCAGGGATACCACCAACAACAGTATACGCAGGCACATCCTTTGTGACCACCGCTCGTGCTCCTATGATCGCCCCGTCGCCAATATTTACGCCTGATAAGATTATTGCTTCATATCCTATCCAAACATCATTACCAATCACAATATCGCCTTTATTGTCCCAAGCGGATGCAACCTGCTTTTTATCCAATTCCCATTCTTCAAAAAACAGTGGAAATGGATATGTTGATAGCGACCTAAGCGTGTGATTGGCACTTGTAAAAAGGAACTTTGCGCCGCAGGCTATGGAACAAAACTTGCCAATGATCAATCTATCGTTATTGATAGGATAGTGATACAGAACATTATTGTTCTCAAATTGCCTGGGATCAGAAACAAAATCATTATACATCGAATAATCACCAACTATGATATTGGGTTTGGTGATGACACTCTTCAAATAGACCGTATCCAAGTCATTTGTACGCGGATATATTTTTTTGTCTGGAATAGTCATAAAATCCTCCTGAAAATTTTTTATAAAACTATCCCAGCAGTTACAATGCAATATTTCATTCCTTCACCACCATTCCGCAAAATGTTTGGCGCATCAATCGCCTTTATTAATTTCTTATCATTGTATCACACATTAAAGCTCCGTTCATAATAAAAACGGTATGGCTGTTTTGACCATACCGTTCGTTGTTTATGTGATTTTACGGTTGAGGTGCGGTGCTCGGCGTAGCGGCGGTATCATCGATATCAAGATTTGAAAGATCGATCATCACGCCCTCTGATTCGCCGCTCAAGTATGCCGGAAGTTTGCCGTCCCACTTTTTTATCCATTCAAGCTCCAATATCTCGGGGTTTTCCGCAATGGCGGAAGAGAGAATGCGCTTTTCCTCGGCTTCGGCTTCGGCCTGAATGATGCGCGTTTCGGCGTCAATCTCGGCCTCAAGACGCACCTGCTCGGCTGTTTCTACAGCCTTTTTGGCCACAGCTTCAGCGCGTATCGCCTGCTCGATCTCCTCGCCCCCGTCGGTATCGAGGAACGTGATGGAATGCAGCGTGATGCCGTCCTGCGAGAACCGCTCGGACAGCGCCGCTTCAATCACCCTATAGACGTCACTGCGCTTTTCACCCAGCACCTCAATAATATTGTAAGCGGTCGTGGCCTGCTCAACCGCTCTTTGTGTGGCGGGGAGTATCAGTGAGTTGTCCACATTGCTTAGCGTCTTAAAACGCTTGAACACATCAAAAGCGCGCGCCTTATCCACGTAATACTTCACATCTACTGACATAGCCATAAACTGGCTGTCCTTTGTCTGTCCCATAAGGTTGTCGATGTGTTTTGTCTGCACCTCTGTCGATATGATGTACACCTCGTCTATCGGGCTTTTGACCTGAACACCTTCACCCAGCGTTCTGTCCTGCACGCCGCCGTTAAGCGGCGAATACAATATGCCGATCGAGTTCGCAGGTATCGTCGTAAAGAAGGAAAACGCGATAATCATGAGACCCAGCGCCGATATCCACTGGCGTTTGTTCACTCTCCAATGCAGCTCGTGGCGTCCCCCATCGTTTTTTTTGCGGAATCCCAAAGCGATAAACGCGATGAGCATGACAACTAGACCCGTTATCACCAATGTCATTTTTGACCTCCAATAATTAAATTCATATTTGTTGTAAAAAAGCAAGGAGGCAAAACTGCCTCTTGCTTTTAGGTGCTCATATTTTTCTGTTTATAAACACTTAATAACTCAGCGGAAGCCCTGCGGCTGTCAGCACCATCTTCTGATGCTCCTTGTCCACAAAACCGAGAACATCGGATGTGCTGCCCGAAAAATACAGGCACACATGCCCATCCATACCGTTTTCAGCAATGGTATCCTCTCCGTCCGGATGCCCGAAAAGTGATGCCGCATAAACCGTGCCATTCACATCAACCAGCACAGCGCGTTTTTCCCACGTGGGCTCTTCGCCTTCGGGAATGTTGAAGCATTCACGGAAGGTTGTGTTGGCCGCGGCGTCCACCACCTCAACATCCGCGTGGCCTGTTCCGCCCGTTCGCTGCACGGTAAACGCTTTGCCGGTATTGTAGTCCTTCACCGTGGCTGTGGCACCGACGGGAAAAGCCGGATCCACAACGGTTGACCAGTCAGCCGCCTCTCCCGGAGCGGGCGCATCTCCCACCAGCGGAGACCCCGAGGTCACGAGTATCGACGCGCTCAGCGGTTTACGCACGACGTCTGAGGAAAACAGCTTGTCATAGGTCATCTGACCAACCTGGCCGTCCGTATCAAGGCCGTTGTTCTGCTGAAACGAAATGACCGCATTCTGAGTCATCGTATAGTACAGACCTGTCGGCCGATAGTTTATGTAGCCAAGATCTCGAAGACGCATTTGCACCTTAAACACCGGAATACCGGCGCTGTCCGGTTTGAGGATTTCAAACGCGTTCTGTGTATCCTGCGGCACAGAGTCGTCAGGCATCGACCCCTCCGTGTCCTCCGGTGTGGGCGTCGCTTCGGGAGTCGCTGTCGCTTCCGGATCCGGCGCGCCCAGTGATATTGGCACCGCCAACGTGAAGACAATAATCATCACGAATATGATGAACAATGCTTTCTTCATATCGTATACTCTCCTGAAAATGACCTTATTGCTTGTTTTATATTATCACATTTTGGATGGTATGTATACCCTTATCCTTTTACCGCGCTTGTTCCAGCTGCTCAACGCCGCCTTCGAACGTATGTGCCTGCTTTTCCTTGATGTAAACGATCCTATCCGCCACGGCTTTTATAAACTCTCTGTCATGCGAGACAAAAAGCACCGCGCCCGGATACGCGCGAAGCACCGCCTCCAGCGCGTTGCGCGAATCGATATCGAGGAAGTTCGTGGGTTCATCGAGCACGAGCAGATGAAAGCCCGACAGTATGATTTTGGCCAGCGCGAGCTTTAATCGCTCACCGCCGCTCAGTACCGCTGCCGTTTTGTGCACCTCGTCCCGGCGGAAAAGCAGGCGCGCGAGCACCGTGCGCACAAACTGCTGATCGTACGCGGCATTTGCTATCGCGTTGTCCAGCACGCTGATACTTAAATCAAGCGTGCTTAAGTCCTGCTTGAAATACCCGATGCGAAGATGCGCGCACGTCTCCACGCCGGAGGCGCGCGCCTCAATGAGTTCGAGCAGCGTGGTCTTCCCCGCGCCGTTCGGACCGATCAGCGCTGTCTTTCTGCCGTTCGGCACCACAAAGCTGCAACCCTCGAGCACGCTTTTTTCGCCGTAGCGCTTGGACACACCGCTGACGCTCACCAGCACAGGGCTGTGAATCGCCGTCGCCCGCAAATCGAACGAAATGTCCTTGTCCTGCCAGGGCCTCTCGACGGGTTTAAGCTGTTCAAGGCGCGAGCGTGCCGCCTTGGCGGCGCGATCCAGCTTGGCCTTTTGCTGCTGCCCGCCCATCTTATGCAGCCGTGCTTCCGAATTGCCCATGCGACTTGGTGCCTTTTTAATGCCGGAGGACTGGCGTGCTTTGTCCTCAGCCACCTTCTTGAGGCGGCTTTTCTCCTCTGTATAGGCTTCATATTGCGCTTCGCATGATGCAAGCTGCCGCGCCTTTTGCGCCAGATATTCTTCATAACCGCAGCTGTACAGCGTACAAGCCCCGTTTTCGATTTCCAGCACCTTGGTGCAGACGTTTTTCAGCAGTGTGCGGTCGTGCGAGACAAGCATCAGCGCGCCGTCAAACGCGATAAGCTGTGCTTCCAGCTGCTCAATGCCCTCCATGTCAAGATTGGTGGTCGGTTCATCGGCAAGCAATAGCTCCGGTTTGTCAGCAAATGCCCGGACAATGAGCGCCGCTGTCTTTTCACCGCCGCTGTGCGCGTGTCTTTCATCCGGCGTATCAAACTGCGCGATGACGCCGAGGCGTCCGCGCACCGTGATGCGCCCCGCGTCCGGTTCCTCGTCCTCCGTGATCATTTTTAGCAGCGTGGTTTTGCCCGAACCGTTTTTACCCACCACAGCCAGCTTATCGCCGCGATAAAGCGCAAGCCTTTTTAATGATATAACAGTTCTCGCACCGTAGCTTTTCTCTAAATCTTTAATTTCCAGTAACAAAAAAATCCACTCCTTTTCAAGAGAGGATTACCGCACAAATGCACCCAATTTGCCCCAAAAGCAGTGCTTTTGGGTATAATAAAAGGCAAGCGTGTGCCGCATGAATATTTGCATACAGTAATCCTCAAAGCTATAAGGCCGTTTGGCCTTTATCATTGTTAAGATTACTGTCTCTTCATGCGCCCCTGCTGCCTCCTTGTTTCAAAATCAACTTGACAATAGATTACCAGTTATCTGCATTGATGTCAATACACATAGGGCGGGCGTACCCTAAAGGGCACACGGTGGAAACCCGCCCCTACGATGATATCCTCGCAATTTTCTACTTCTTCAAAATTTCTTCAAGCGCGGGAACGGGCTTGCCCTCGCTGAGCATAGGCGCGAACAGATCGCCTGTCTTAGCAAGGCGCTGCGCCGCGTTGCCAAGCGTAAAGTCACATGGCTTAATGCCCTTTTCGAGTTCTTCCCATGTAACCGGCATAGACACCGCGCCGCACGGCACCGCGCGCGGCGAATACACACTGATGATGCTTTTGCCATGCCCCATCTGCAGATAATCGAAATAGAGCTTGCGGCCGCGGTTCTTGACAAGCCGCTCGATGGTCACTGTATCGGGATGCTTGGCGTGAAAATATTGGCCGAAGAACAGGTTGATTTTGCGGCCTTCCTCAAACGTCATGCGCCGCGTGGGGATGTATATCTGCAAGCCCGACGCGCCGGATGTTTTGGCATAACAGCTGATACCTAGCTCCTTGAGCGTCTCATGCACGGACAATGCGCAGTCTGTGACCTCCTCGAACGTCTGCCCCTCGGACGGGTCAAGATCGAACACAAGTGCTGTGAGCATACCATCCGGCGTGCTGAACGGCACATGGAATTCGAGCGCCGCCGAATTACCCAGCCACATCAGCGTTTTAAGACTGTCAAGATTGATGAACTCCTCGCCGCTGTCGTCGGTGGTGACGCTGACCCAATCGGGCGTGCCCTTGGGCGGCCTCTTCTGGTAGAAGAACTCATCCCCCACGCCATGCGGATACCGGATCGCGGTTAGCGGCTGGCCTGTCGTGTGCGGCAGCAGAAACGGCGCGAGAGACACAAGCGCGTTTATGTAGCCCGCCTTTGTCATGCCGGTGTCGGGATACAGCACCTTATCGGGATTACTGATGGACACGTCGCTGCCCTGCACGGTGATGGTACTCATAGGCTGATCTCCTCTCCTTTCGCTTCCTCGGGCGCGCTGTCAGCAAATCCCAGCATCACGGGATGGCGCAGCGTTAACGCGGGCGTCCATTCGGCAAACCGCACCCAGCAGGTGAGCCGCGGTTCCAACAGAATATCATCTTTGCCCGCGGGCTTGCCTTCGCGCCGCGCGTAGCCGCCAAGGCGCCGCAGGTCTTCCTGCGAAAGCCCCGTGCCCACATGCCCCACGGGCACAAGCTCGCCCTCGCGGTATATGCCCAGCATCAGCGACGCCGCCTGCCCCGCGTGGAAATGCACGCCGATCACGACGCAAAGCATCTTCCTTGCCGTTTTTGTTTTGAACCAGTCGTTATGGGTTTTGCCAGCCGTATAAAAGCTGCCGCGCCGTTTGGAGACGATGCCCTCCATGTTCCTCTGTTTCATCAGCGCAAACAACGCTTCGCCGTCGTCGAAGCTGTCCGCGAGCGCCGCCACCGCGCTGTCCGTGAAGCGCTCTTCGAGCAGCGTCTGACGCTGCTCAATAGGCTTTTGACGCATATCCTGTTCGTCCAGCATCAGCAAGTCAAACACGATGTATCGCACGGCGTATTGCGCGACAACGGCGGGTCCGTGAACACGGCTGCGCTTAAGCGCGTGGTAAAACGACGGCCTGCCGTCCACGAACACCACAAGCTCTCCGTCCAGCACAGCCTGCTGCGCGTCAAGCTGCTGGGTGAGCACCGCGAGCTCGGGGTAAGCCGCCGTCGCGTTGCGCCCGCTTTTAGAGAACACCGATACTGCCCCGTCTTCGATCACGCAGATACCGCGTATGCCGTCCCATTTGATCTGGTGAATAAAATCTCCCTCCGCCACAGTTGACACGGCAACGGGCTCCATGCACTTGATCTCCATTTATTTCGCGCGGCGCTTAGGCGGCGCTTTTTTCATCGCCTTCTCGGTCTGCTCCACGCTCTTCTTGAGCGCTTCCATGAGGTCGATCACGTTGGTCTCGGGCGCATTGGGCTGCGTGACCACCTGTTTGCCTTTGATCTTGGCGTCGATAACGTCTCGCAGCGCTTCGCGGTATTCGTCGGTGTATTTGGACGGATCGAACGCCGTGGTCAGATTGCCGATCAGCTTTTCCGCGATATCCATCTCCTTGGCGTCGATCTTGGCTTCATGCGGCAGCGACGGCACCTCGCTTACGGGGCGAATCTCATCAGGGTAAAATATCGTTTCCATCACCAGCGCTTCGCCATAAACACGCAGCACGCAAAGCGTCTGTTTGTCGCGCATGGTCACCTTCGCCACGGCGATGCGACCCGAACGGCTCATCGCTTCACGCAGTAGGCTGTACGCCTTGTCGCCCATTTCGGGCTGCGGCGCGAGATAATACGTCTTATCGAAATAGATCGGGTCGATCTCGCTGAGTGCCACAAAGTCCACGATCTCGATGGAGCGTGCCTGCACCTCGGCCTTGGCCGACTCAATATCCTCGTTGGACACGATCACGAATTTGCCTGGCTCATATTCGAAGCCCTTGACGATATCGTCCGGCTTAACCTCCTCGTTGCAGTTCGGGCAGACCTTCTGATATTTGATGGGCGTGTGGCACTTTTTATGGATCGAACGGAAGCGAATGTCCTTCTCCTCCGTTGCGGCAAACATTTTGATGGGAATGCTCACCAGCCCGAAGCTGATGGTGCCTTTAAACATCGCATGCATGGCAAAACCTCCATGTGTTGATGTGTTTAATATTTCCCAACGAAGCCGTGAATATGAAATTAAAAAAGCTCCCGAAAATGCATGCCGTCGGGAGCTGAAACATCCTATCGTTTACTTCTGCCAAGACGCGCCGGTGGAGAACACAATCCCACATATCGATCCCGTCGCATCCGTGTCAGTTTTTATATAGAAAACATCACCTTTTCACTGTTAAACATGCGTGTCAGAACATACATGAATGCAACGGAAATAACCGCATTGGCTGCCATCGTGACGATGATGTGCACGGGCTGGTATGCAAATGAAAAGATACCAATCATGCACTGGACACTGTTGTATACAGGTATGAGATACAATGCCGTATTTGTCGGCGCACCATCTCCAAACATTGCCGTAATGCCAATCAGCATGACGATGATCATGAGGGGCATAACCGAGGTGGCGGCCTCTTTAACCGTTTTTGAAAATGCAGAGACGACTGAGATCAACGAAATAAAAATCAAGATTGTGGAAAGAATAATCAAGAGTAACAGCGCATAATCGGCAATGGAGTACACCGCCGCATTCATTCCCTCAGTCCCAAAGCCCATCAGCTTTGGCAGCGCCAGCATTGTTCCGACAAAGCTGGACATGCCGCTCAGCAAAGCGAGCGTGCTTAAGCTGATAATTTTGCCGATTGCTAGCTCACTTCTTTTTATGGGAGTCGCAAGCAAGGTCGCAATGGTTCCTCTTTCTTTTTCGCCGGCAATCGATTCGGGCGCTATACCCATACATCCGCTGAACATGAAAACCATCAGCAGCATGGGCAGCATCATCGAGAAAACCTCTCCAGTCACATCTTTATCCGAAGCCAGATTGTAAGCCTTATCTGTGTGATTGATGTCAAACCTGTTGGCCAGCTTGGATTCATAATGATCGAAATACTCCAGCATAAGCGAATAGGCGTTTGCGGACTCAGTTAATGTGGAGTTATAATAAATCTCAATGTTTGGCGGCATTTGCGATGCGTCTGCAGCGTCATCATTTTGAACTAAAGCATCAAAATCTTTGGGAAAGACAATGAGCAGGTCTGCCTTCTTGTCCATTATATCCGATTTGACAGTATCAATAGCTTTTTCGTTCGTGTCTGCTATTTCAAAATCCATAGCAGCAATATCCTCTGTCATAGAGCCTGGCAAATTGCTGACAAAAACTTTATAGACATATGAATCGTCAACGGAACTAAACGATTTAAGCGCGTCGCCCATCACCGAATACATTAAAAAGATCATCAGGCCGGGTAATAGAAGTGTTGTAAAGACCATCCTTTTGTCACCAAAGAATTTGGCGAATTCCTTTTTTATTATCGTTAGAGTATTGCTTCTCATATTTTTTCACCCACCGTTTTTGCATATAGATCGAAGAAAATGTCCTCAAGCGGTTTTGATGCGGTTATGTTTGTCAGCGCATCGCAAAGAGTCATTTTGCCTTCAATGATTATTCCGACGCGGTCACAGAGCTTTTCCGCAAGATTGAATATATGTGTGGATAAGATGATACTCTTACCCTGCTGCCTAAGCTCCAGTAAAAAATCTGTGACGACCTTCGCGGTAAGGACATCAAGGCCGTTTGTGGGCTCGTCAAAAATGATGATATCGGGATCGTGAACAATGGAGATAACAAGGGATACTTTTTGCTTCATGCCCGATGAGAGATTGCCGATTTTCACTTCTGAAAACTTATCTATACCGAATTTTTCAAACAATCTTTGTTGACGTTCTTTCCTGATTGACTGTTCAACCCCATAAAGATCTGAAAAGAAATCATAAAGATAATTTGGAGTAAAGCAGCTTTCCAGTTTGAGCTCACTGGTCAGGAACCCAATTTGTCCTCGGATATGAGTTGGGTCACTGAGAATGCTCGCACCATTAACCGTTACATCTCCTGTATCCGGGCGAAGCAGCGTTGAGATAATGCGCAGCGTTGTTGTTTTCCCTGCTCCATTTGGGCCAAGAAGCCCGAATATCTCACCTTTGTACGCAGTAAAAGACAGATCATTAACTGCTACTCTTGTTTTCTCATTCGTTTTCTCAATTCTGCGCTGCTTGCTTGAAATCGAAAAAGTTTTTGTCAGGTTCTGTACACAAAGAACCTCTTGTGTTTTCATTTCATTGTTCATTTACACGCCTCACTTCAGTTAGCCTATATTATAACGCCAAGCGTTATAACGATATGCGCTATATCGTTTTCCGTTATAAACTATATCGCCATGCGATATAGTTGTCAATAGTCAATTTATTATAAACCTCATTTTTATTAATAGATTAATGGTTATTCTCACATTTAATGCAAACAGGATTCCGATTACTTAATGATCAAAACCGTTGTAACAATGACTTTAGTTTCCTTTACCCCAAGCATTGGCATAGAGCCACAAAAAAGCTCCCGAAGCTTTAAGTCAACGGGAGCTTTTACACTTATACTATTTGTTCCAAGGTTCTCCGATAGAGAACACATAGCGCGTTTCAGATTCAGCGCATTGCCCCGCGTCAATAACAGGGCTTACAAACTGCGGCCTGTTCACGGCATCCGGCACAAACTGCGCCTCAAGACAGAACGCGCGGCGCTTTGCTGCCTTTTTGCCGCCTTTTAACGGCAGCCCGTCCGTCAAGAAATTTCCCGAGTAGAGCTGCACGCCGTCGCAGTCTGTTATCATCGTCATGCCAATGCCCGTCTGTTCACAGAAAGCCATCGCCCCGGGAGCGCCGTTCTTGTTGAGATCGAAATGGTGGTCGTAGCCGCCCACGTATTTGATCTGGTCGTTATCCGTCCCAATGTCCTGACCAATCCTTTTTGGCTTGCGGAAATCAAACGGGGTGCCCGTGACGTCGATCATCTCGCCCGTGGCGCTCACGTTTTCATCCACCGTGGCGATTTTGTCCGCGTTGATCATCAGCTCATGCTCAAGAATTGAGTCGCTGTCCTGTCCCGCAAGATTAAAATACGAATGATTCGTCATGTTGAATATCGTCTTTTTATCGCTCAAGCCGCGATAATGCAGCACCAGTGCGTTGTCATCCGTGATCGTATACATCACGCAGGCGATGAGATTGCCGGGATAGCCCTGATCGCCGTCCGGGCTGAATAGCGTAAGCGAAAGGCTGTTTTCCGCGGTCTGCACCGCGTTCCAGAGCTTTTTATCAAAGCCTTCGGGGCCGCCGTGAAGATGGTTCACGCCGTCGTTGCATGCCAGGCGGTAGGTCACGCCGTCCAACGCAAATGTACCGTGTACGATACGGTTGCCGCAGCGCCCGATCGCCGCGCCCAGAAACGGCGGATTCACCTCATATTCAGCAAGCGTATCGAAGCCCAGCACCACGTCTGTCATCACGCCGCCTTTATCCGGCACAAAAAGCGATACAATCACGCCGCCAAAATCGCTGATCTTGGCCGTCATGCCGCTTGTGTTGGCGATGGTATAAAGCGATGCGGTGCGACCGTCTTTACATACCCCGAAAACCTCTTTTTTCATTAATCGTCTCCTTAAAAACACAATATGTATACCTATAAATTACAACTTTTTGACGGTGTTGTAAAGGCATGAGAATACCGTCATGAAAACATCTTTTTTTGAATATCTTCATATTGACACATAAGGGAGGGTGCTTACATGCAGGTCAGCATAAAAACCATAGAAGAGGAGATGGTATACCGTAATCAGCCTGTGCTGACGTATACCATACAATATCCCGAGGTATCATCAGCCGTCTTCAAAACGGCAGCCGTCACGATCAACCGATATTACCGCGCCAAGGCGGATCTTTATCGCCAGCGCCTGAGGCACAGCCTTTATCATCAGGCCATACGTGAATTAGAAAACACCAAGGAAAATCCAGATATCCCGTTTCGCCCATTTGAAGCGTACCTTGGCTGCACCATCGCGTATAACGAAAACTGTATGCTGAGCCTCTATTTCGACGCATACCAGTTCACAGGCGGTGCTCACGGCAACACCACGCGCACGTCGGACACATGGGATTTGGGCTGCGGGCGAAGGGTCACGATGGCGCGTTTTTTCAAACCGGGCGCCACGTACAAAGCGTATGTTATCAACACTGTGAATGAGCAGATCAGCGCCCAGATGGAAACGGGAAACGGCATGTATTTTGAGGACTTCGATACAAATGCGGCGCGGCATTTCAACCCGGGCAGCTTTTATCTCGTACCCGAAGGGCTCGTAGTCTATTATCAGCAGTATCAGATCGCGCCGTATGCGAGCGGCATACCTGAATTTCTGCTGCCTTTTTCCAAAGAGGTGCAGCGCCCGCAATGCCGTAAGGCGCCAAACCCCAGATAGCAAAATCTCCACCCTATCGGATGGAGATAAGCCTGTCGATAAACCTTGTTTTGTCATTCCGAGCCTGTCGACTACGGTAGCGGACTGGAATCCCATGAAAAGCGCTTTGTAGAAGAGGATTTCAATCCACTTCGTAGTCAATCGCTTACGCTCAATCGGAATGACATAAGTCACTTTTTTGATACTCTTATCTTCACCCTTTCGGATGGAGATAAGAGAAATTTTATTCTTTATCGGCGTGCTGGCTGCAACCGCTGCAAGTATGCGGCTCTGCCTGATGCGTGGCACCGCATCCGCTGCATCCCGCGCAGCCTCCGCCTGCCTTGCGTCTCTTCACCATACGCACCACCACAGCCGCCAGCAGTGCGAGCACAGCACCGACGATGATGTAATCAATCATATTATCACTCCTTATAGCTTGGCCGCTGAACCGGACAGCGGCTTACCGCCGCCCCGCTTGATCAGCGAAACGAGACCTGTGACGGCGACGGCGAGCAGTATTGCGCCGAGTATATAGATCATCGGGTTATCGAGAATCGCCGCGCCTGATAGCGCGCCTTCACCGGCTGCTTCAATGTCGCCGCCCAGCTGCATTGGCTCGGCGTTCGGAAAGAAAAGCCCGCCGACGAGGTTCACAAGCATCGCCGTCACATAGGCAAGGCCCGTCTGAAAGCCGATGGCGATGAATGTCCATTTCCAGCCGCCCATCTCACGCTTTATCGCGCCAATCGCCGCAAAACATGGTGCCGCCAGCAGCGTGAATATCATGAACGCGTAAGCCGTCACGGCGGTAAACGTGATTACCGTGTTTGCACTGGCGATGGCGAACGTGGACACCACAACCTCTTTGGCAATGAGTCCTGTCACCGTGGCCACAGCAGACATCCAGTTGCCAAATCCGAGCGGTACAAATATGGGCGCCAACACATGCCCAATGCCCGCAAGTATACTCTGTTCAATCTGATCAGTCCCCAAATATTCAAACGAAAAGCTGAACGATTGCAGCACCCACAGCACCGCAGAGGCCAGGAATATGATCGTTCCGGCCTTGATCACAAACGATTTGCCCTTTTCCCATATATGGATGAGCAAGCCCTTGGGTCGCGGCATTTTATACTCGGGCAGTTCCATCATAAACGGCGTGGTGTTGCCCGCAAACAGCTTGGTTCTTTTGAGTATCAGGCCGGACAGAATGACCATCACAATACCGACAAGATACATCGAGGGGCCCACCCATGAGGCGTTCCGGAACACAAGCGCCACAAACATCGCAAACACCGGAAGCTTAGCACCGCAGGGAATAAACGGCGTTAGCATGATCGTCATTTTGCGGTCGTTCTCATTTTCAATCGTGCGTGACGCCATCACGGCAGGCACACTGCAGCCCGTGCCGATCAGCATGGGAATGAACGATTTGCCCGACAGCCCGAACCGTCGGAAAATGCGGTCCATGATAAACGCGACGCGCGCCATATAGCCGCAGTCTTCAAGTATCGAAATAAACAGGTAAAGGATCATGAGCTGCGGCACAAACACGAGTACTGCGCCCACACCATCGAATATGCCGTTGATCACGAGGCTCAGCACCCAATCGGACGCGCCCCAATTCACAAGCAGCGCTTCCACGCCGCCGGATACCCAGCCGATCAACTCCTCCACCCAGCCGATTGTCCAGTCGCCCACGGTCTGTATGGAGACGAAATACACGCCCCACATGATAAAAAAGAATATCGGCAGCGCGAGCCAGCGGTTGGTGAGCACCTTATCGATCCTGTCTGATACGGTGAGCACAGGGCGCGCTTTTTTTATGTATACACCCTCAAGCAGCGCCGCCACGCTTTCATAACGTTCATTCGTGATAATGCTTTCCGCGTCATCATCCATCGCTTCTTGCATGGCTGTCACAGTGCTGTCAATCTTGCGCTTTGCCGCATCGGACAGCTGAATCTTTTTAAGCAGATCCTCATCGTTCTCAAAAAGCTTAACGGCCAGCCAGCGCGGCTCATAGTTACTAAACCAAGGCTCGTTCCCGACGGCGTCCGATATTGCCGAAAGTGCAGACTCCATATCGGGTGAAAATGTCCGCGGATGCGGTTTTTGCGCGATTGATAATGCCATGGTGATCAGCTTATCCACGCCATGCTCTTTGACAGCGGCAATAGCCGCCACAGGACAGCCAAGGCTTTTTTGCATCGCCGCCATGTCGATCCTGTCGCCGCGTCTGTTTACCACGTCCATCATATTGAGCGCGATCACCGTCGGCACGCCCAGCTCTAATACCTGAGTGGTTAAATACAGATTGCGTTCAAGATTGGACGCATCCACGATGTTGATAATCACGTCCGGCTTCTCGTTGATAATAAAGTCTCGCGCGATCACCTCTTCGAGAGAATACGGCGAAAGCGAGTAAACACCCGGAAGATCAACGATGATGGCTTCGTGATGACGGCTTTTGAGATGGCCTTCCTTTTTTTCAACCGTCACACCCGGCCAATTACCCACATATTGTTTACTGCCCGTGAGCGTATTGAACAGCGTTGTTTTGCCGCTGTTTGGATTGCCCACCAGCGCTATTTTCATAGTCATGTCTATTCCTTCCAAATGTTAGCTAATGCTAACTGATGTCGTAAAAAAATTTAAATTATTCCACAATGATATTGGCGGCATCCGCTTTTCTCATCGAAAGCTCATACCCTCTGACGCTTAATTCCATGGGGTCGCCCAAAGGAGCCAGCTTCTTCACAGTGATGGATGCGCCTTTTGTGATGCCCATATCCATGATTCTGCGTTTGAGTGCGCCCTGACTGTCGAGCTTTCTAACCCTTACAGTTTTTCCGCAAGGTATGTGATTGAGTGTCATCATCCGGAAATCCCCCTAATAAATTTAAACTTATATCAAAAGCGCCGTTTTGAGGCAACTATTGTTAGCCCTATCTAACTAAAATGAGTTTAACACGGCTAACATTGCTTGTCAAGATGATTTTGCGCTCTTTTTCGTCATTCATCAAAATATATATATCAAAATATCTGCGGGATTTTAGTCTGCCGCACAAGTTTAATTCATTCATTTAAACTGTCACAAAAACCATAAGCAAACGTAGTATAGAGTGACATCTGTGCTTTAAATTGTCCTTAGGTTCAATGACGGTGCATAACAAGAGACAAACAGTTATATATATATTTTAATATATATATCAACAATCATCGCCAGGCGCATATGATATTGTAAAGGACTCGTTTGCTGCACATATCTGCCTCAAACGTCTGAAGCGTTTACAATACAAAATGGAGGAATCATCATATGGAAGCAGTCATACTCTGTGGTGGGAAAGGTATGAGAACAGACAAAGGGGACATTCCAAAACCCTTATCCGATATAAACGGAAAACCGATCATTTGGCACATTATGAATCTATTCAGCCAATATGGTGTCCGCGATTTTATATTGCCTCTTGGTTATAAAGGCGATGAAATACGCGAGTATTTCAATAAATACTACATTAATCACTTAGACTATAAGCTCTCGATGGGCGACAACCATATCGAATTTCTCGATGAGTTAAAAAACAACTGGAATATCACGTTTGTGGATACCGGCATTGATACGCAAACCGGTGCCCGCATCAAAATGATAGAAAAGTATGTGACGGGCAACGCATTCTTTGCCACTTATGGCGACAGCATCGGCGACATCCGCATTGACAAGCTGCTCGAATATCATAAACAGATGGACAGAATCGCCACGGTCACCGGTGTATATTATCGAAGCCATTATGGAATTCTGACTGTAAAAAACGGCGTGGCGACTGCTTTTAAAGAAAAGCCGCTTCTTAATCTGATCGTCAACGCCGGATTCTTCGTGTTAAATAAGTCTGTCTTCCATTACCTCACCGATGACAAACGGTGCTCATTGGAATCCACACTGCTTAAGAAACTAACGGCCATCGATGAGCTGGCCGTCTACAAACACGATAATTATTGGGTGGGAATCGATACGTATAAAGACCTCTTAAATGCCCGTCAAAACGCCCATTTCTTTGAAAAATAATCCGCATATTAAAACGCGGCGCGTTATTTGAAACGAATGCCGCAGTACATAGGGGAGCACTGATTAAAATGAGGTGTGCTGATTTGACGAAATGATTTTGTGTTCTGCAAGGAGCAAAACCGATGGAATAGCAGCGCTATTTCGAGGTTTTAGCGACATAACAGAGCGCAAAATCAACCGTTCAAGGCAGCACGCTGAATTAATCAGTGCTTCCCAAGCAAGAGTCACCAAACCGCGACATAGAATGATGTAGAAGGGTTGGTTTTGGTGACTGAAATGAATTTAAATATGATATTTTCGGTGATATTTTTGTTAAAAGGGCAGATAAACGACGATACCAATCAAAACATGGCGCTTCATGATCATTCATTGCGTTGCATATACACGCCACAGGAGACTTTGCATGAAAACGTCCTGCTCGGGTAAACGTCTGCTGGTCACCGGCGGTGCTGGATTTATCGGTTCACATCTTGTCCGCCGCCTGATCGACAAGCAGGCGGATGTCATCGTACTTGCGAAAGCCAATAGTGATCTCTGGCGTTTGGATGACTGTGAGGGCGATTATCGTCTCGTGGTTGCAGATATTGCTGACGAAAACGCCGTATTGCGCATACTCACCGATACACGTCCCGATGGTTTGTTTCATCTTGCCGCATACGGTGTCGATTTCGCACAGCAGGATATTTCGCAGGCAGTCAGTGTCAACGTGACGGGTACAGTCAATGTGGCGAAGGCGATGCAAGCCTGCGGCTGTAAACGCATCGTCACAGTCGGCAGCGGCGCGGAGTACGGCAACCACCAAGGCGCAGTTAATGAGGATGCGCCGCTTCGCCCCGAAAACGCGTATGCGAGCACGAAGGCCGCCGCCACAATCATCGCGCACCAATATGCAGCGCAGCACGATATCGGTATCGTGACGCTGCGCCCTTTTGGCGTATACGGCGAGTCGGAACCGCGGCACAAGATATTCTGTCACGCGATACTGTCAATGCTGCGCGGTGAAACCCTTAATCTTACACCATGCACCCAGCACCGGGACTACTGCTATGTGGGCGATGTCGTAGACGCGCTGATAGCGGCATATGAGAACGAAGCGCACACAAAGGCTGTTTTCAATATCGGAACCGGCAAAGCCTGTCCGCTCCGCGATTTTATCGAGCAGATTCGAACAATGATTAATCCGATTGGCGAGATTCGCTATGGCGCCCTGCCGTATCGGACAAACGAGCTCTGGTCTCCCCTACCGGATGTTCGCCTTGCGATGCAACAGCTCGATTGGCACAGCACCCACAGTCTTGTGGATGGTCTTAAAAAAACGATTAGCTGGTATTATCAGAACAGCCACTATTACCAATAAGGCAATAAACACAAAAACAGCGCGAATGTGGTCCGCGCTGTGTCTGATTCAGATTGATGACTATATAATCAAAATGCCATAAACGCTATTTATTAAGCTGCTGCATCAGCAACGGCAAGCCTTCCTCGAAGTTCACGCCGAAACGCACATCCGTACCCGCAATGCGCGTGCGCTCAATGCTTTGAGCGGTAAAGTCCACCGCATTCTGTGCCGATTCCGCGAGTGAAAAGCCGCGCAGCACGGCTGAAAGCAGCACGCTCGCAAACACGTCGCCCGTGCCGTGGTAATACCCTTCGATACGTGGCGCAAACGCGTATTCCGTCTCTCCCGTGCGGCTATCGTACGACGCCGCACCTAGCTCCGAATCGTTAAAATAGACGCCGGTAAGCACGATACGCCGCGGCCCGAGCGCCGCAAGCTTTTTAAGCGTTTCCTCAATATATTCGCGTGTATACGGACCTTCCTTAAATTCCTGTCCGACTAGCAGCGCCGCTTCGGTCAGGTTCGGCACGATGATGTCCGCCTTAGCGCAGAGCCTTCTCATGCCGTCCGGGAAGTTATCCGGAAACACCTTATAAAGCGCGCCGTTGTCGGCCATCACCGGATCGACGAGTATCAGGTTATCCTCGGTGCGCAGGCGGTCAAACACCTGCCCCATAATATCCAGCTGCTCAAACGAGCCCAAAAAGCCCGTATACAATGCGTCAAACTTTAATTTGAGTGAGCACCAATGGTCGGTGATGGGAAGAATGTCCTCGGTCAAGTCACGATATGTAAAACCCGTGAAGCCGCCCGTATGCGTGGACAGCACGGCGGTGGGAATCACGCTGACCTCAATGCCCGCTGCGGATATGATGGGCAGCGCCACTGTCAGAGAGCATTTCCCAAAGCCCGAGATATCATGTATGGCGGCAATCCTTTTTTGCATAGTTAAAACTCCTTAAAATGATATTTCATTATATCCTTATCCATTAATTTGCACAAGCCAAAATACGGCAAAATGTGCCTTGCAAATTAAGCGCTTTTAAAAATAGTCTGGCGATTGCTATGGAAGCGCTGATATTATCTTGTTAGGTTGAGAAAACCTACCGTTTCCCGTCATAGCTCCTTGTTTTCTTTTTCTCTCACGGTAAAGCGCGTATACCGACAATGCTTTCTAAAACGTCTAAATTCAAGATGCCCATACGCCCCTTCTTCAAGGTCGTTGTAATCTGACTCGTACATATACATCGACAGCTTTTCCTTTTTTTCCGTGAGAAACGTCGCTTCATAAGCATGGCCGTTTCTACCCCACGAACGAGGAATACCATGAATATGCCACCAGATCTTAGGTCTCAGCCCCATGTATTCAGCTTTTTTCGCAATCACTTCAGCGTTGCATTCTTGCTTTTTGTACAGCAGAAACCATATCAGGCTAATAAGTCCCCAAATCGCAAAGACCACAATAATGCGAAAAAGGTCTGATTTGGTGTCGATCACAAATGGCCTTTGCTTCTTTTCCGCCAGAAACCAGTTACCGCCGAGGCTCTCACTTCTCTCGATGCCCAATGCTTCAAGCTCTTGCTCTGACAAATCGCTATAATAGACGGATGTTCCTTCCACGCCCCCCGGCCGATTGAACGGGTCACCGGAGAAGATCACCTCAAAAGCCCCGTCATGCCGGATGTATGCGTAAGCGCCGTATTCTTTGGCCAAAGCTGTCAGCTCGAACGGCTTTTCCATGACGTTGCTGGCTTGCTCTAATGTGATCAAAGTAAAAAGCTCGTACGTTCCTTCTCCTTC
This sequence comes from Bacillota bacterium, assembly GCA_023391105.1. Lineage (GTDB taxonomy): Bacteria > Bacillota > Clostridia > Christensenellales > SZUA-584 > SZUA-584. The sequence continues at coordinate 44,196 of JAEWBO010000032.1, read as the reverse complement.
GAAAAAACAATATAGCTTTCCCGTCTGTATAGACACGCCTTCGCCGTAGCGTCTGTTACTTTTGTTGAGAAGCTTAATCGCATCCAGATTTTTTGTCTGCATCCACTTACGAAGCGACAATGCTTCGTCTGCCTGTTCGGCAACAAATGTCTGAATAGTCTGCGGCAGCCCGGCATCGCCATTGCCCCGCAATATGCTCACAAGACATAAAACAACGATAATAAACGCTGCCGACAAAGCGATTATACGGTATTTTTTCTCCATAAAAATCAAGCTCCTATCAGTAAGCTTTTGATGCAGGCAAAGATAACATCTCGTGCCTGGAATAGGACGTCTATATAAAATCGAAAAGGGTGGGCAAACCACCCACCCAATGTCTAGTATTTCGTTGGATCCGCACTTGAGCATATAGCCCGAGTTAGGCCTGCGGTGTTTCAGTTGGCGGTGTTTCAGTTGGCGGTGTTTCAGTTGGCGGATCAGTCGGTGGTGTCGGATTATCAACCGGAGCAGTCGGTTCTGTCGGCGCGGCGGGCGGTCCGGATTCCGGCCAGTAGGAGTAGACTCTTCCCTTGATCGGCTTATAGTCTGCTTTTTCATATAATATCGGATCGCAAAGCGGTGTGCCATCCAGAGACAGAATGTGCTTGAAAACATCAATTTTTGTACCGGCACGAGGCTCTGCAAATGTAATCGTTGGTTTCGTCGGGCTTAAAGACTTGCCGTCGGGAGTCTGAGTCTGGTTATATAGCGTGATGGAACCCGGAGAACCATAACGTGTTCCTTTGTTATTCGACCTGAAATCATAAATGATGTTTTCCCCATATGTCGGATCAACCGGCAGCTGGCCGTAAACCTCCACCGTGACCGTCTTTTTCTGAGGATCCACATAGGACACGAGATAAACCGGCATCGTATTGTCATTTTGCAGAATAAGATCCGGCGTCGGTGTACTGAGGGTTGCATCCAACCCTTTCGGAATATAATCCGACGGAATTGTATGGTGGGTGAAATTCGCAATGGTCAAATTCGCGCGCAGCGCAGCATTGTATGTCGTGCTGCCAAGCTGGCAGACACCGCCGCCAACCTGCGGTGTTGTGCCGCCAAGCTCCAGTCCGGCAGCTTCCCTCCAGCCGATTTCTCTTGCTGTTGTCGAGTTGCGCGGCCCTGCCGTCTTATTTACTGACCATTGCTCTCCCGGCTGAATCACCGCGGCATTGATAAAGCTTGACATGCGGGACACGTTCCAGTTTCTGTTGTAACCCGAATGTCCTCTGTAGCTGGATGTCCAAGACGCGATAAGCTGTGTATCCTTTTTGATATCATCCAGCTTGAGCGCTGCTTCCGTCACCTCTGTCGGTACCTCGATTTCGCTGAAATCTCCGCTTACTACCGCATTCATCACCTGATCGAAAATCGCGTCGGTATTCACATCGATCCCTGTCACCTCAGGCACGTAATAGAAACGCGCTATATTTGCGTCGATAGGGATGTTATTTTCTTCCTCATAGTGGTTATCATTCCAATACTTATATCTCAATCTATTGGGCATATCTGCCTCAGCGATTCTCACCAAGGCTGGGCGCTCTATTTCCTTGCCGTCCGCATGCGCATCGGCCATGTCCCGCAGGTTAGGCTCGAATTTTACAGGCGTTCCATCGGCATTCAACGAATAACCGCATGGCATGAACTCGGCTTGCGCGTCCTGCGGCGCCTGATCGAGCTCTTTTTTTATGTCGGCCAGCGCGGTGCGCAGTCTGTCCTCTTCTGCCTTAAGGCTCACGGTGAACGCCGCGCCTTCGCTCTTGGCCGTATCGTAAGCCGTCTTGCGGTCTTCAAACGAACCTGTATGTCCGTAATCGATTGCCTGCGCAATAATGTCTTCATAATCCGTGCCAACGCTTAAGTCTTGCAGCGCGTAGGTATGGGTCTGTGCGTTCACATTAAATAAGAATGAGTGAGCGTTAAGCAATTCTTTATCAAGACCATCGGTTGCCGTTTTTGCTTCTTCGTCTGTCAGGCCCGATATATCCACGCCGTTCACGCTGACACCCGACATAACGGTATTAAAATCGAGGACGCGCTCCACTCTGTCTGTGCTGGTTCCGAATACAAACACAGCGGCAACAGCCAGAGCCGCGAGCAGCACGCCTGACGCGACGATTAAATAAATGCGCCTGCCCTTCTTCGCCTTACCTTTACTCACTTCCATGTTTTCATTCGCTTCGATAATCATGACCACCCTCACTAATTAAATCCTATTGTCTATTTTTAACATTAGCATACACATTATACACAAATATCGGTCTCTGTGAATGAGAACAGCTAAAAAAATCATTTTCATTCATAAAGCGTGTTTCGCAGTCTGTGTAAACATAAAAAAGCATAAAACAACGAAAAGCTTATCGCTCTTTACATAAGACGTTTCAAAAGCCCAAAAGTGCCATGCATTTTTTAAACTTAATAGAAAAGTAATATTCTGATTGCTCCAATAACAAAAATAAACAAGGCTGGAGCCATGTACTCCGACTGGGCAAACATACTCATTCCAATCAATTTATATGTCTGCCCGCCTCCGTAACAGTCAAAAAGACTATTTATCGTCTCTCTGCGCCGCTTCGCGCTCAAGCCGTTTGGCAAGCGCCATAAGCTCATTCCTGTCCTGCTCGGTAAGTTGACCGTTGTCCGCCATCGCGAGCATCAAACGCCCCACTGAGCCAAAGAAGCCGCGCCTTAAGGTCAGCTCACCGCCTTCGGCGGCCATCGCGTCCTGCTCGGAAATCAGCGGCGAATACTGCTTATCCTTTAAGTTGCGCTCCTCAGCTAGCAGCAGCTCTTTTTTCGTCATGTTGCGCAAATACGTATGATATGTCTTGTAGCTCCACTCGATATCGCTTTGCTGTTCCTGTACCGTATGAATAATTTGCTTCATTGTCTGCGGGGGCCGACCCCACAGCGCCTTTAATATGACCCATTCCGAGTCTGCCAATCTTTTTTTCATTTTTTCACCCTCCACCAAATCCCAAAAAGCTTTGCCTTTTGGATGTCCAATAATAAAACAATCTGCCGTAGCATGCTGAATATCTTTAGCATATACGACAGATTGTGATGTGTCAAGGATATTGGGATAAAACGGGCAATCATCCGAAGGATTCGTGAATATAACCGCCGTCTATGGCATTGAAAAGATTGCTATAACCCTCCGTTAATCTAGAGGTTCTTTAATATAACCACCGTCTATGGCATTAAAAATATAAGAGTCATGGTTTCTTCCACGCGTTTTTCCGTCAGATCGTATGTATGAAGTGGTCGTCTTAAATACCCATACGGGAACCAGCATGGCTTGCCGCACATTGTCTTTGACATTGATGTAACCCACGCGCAGCTCCACAGCGTCAACATCGATCATGGCTCCCTGCATAGAATAATCATTTTTTATACCAAAGGCGCTCTCATAGAACACCCGATCCTTAAAGCGCTCAACCACTTCCTCAAACTTTAGCAGCTCGGTATTCTCAGTTACCGTTTCTACGACACGTGCGCTGCCCTCCCAGCTGAAAGCCATAATACCCTCCTGCGTAACGAGTATCCTCACATTCTCCTGTTCAAATGGCGGACTGTACTCAGGCGGTTCCTCACCATTAAAATAGCCATATGATCGCCTTCCATATCCGGGAATACCGCCGCTTTGCCGAACGTATTCAAACTCATAGCCTCCTTCGTCGGTAACTCCCGGCGTCAGCTCACTATAGGGTTCAAGCAGGGCACGCTGTGCCGAGAGAAGATACATGCCTTCGATACCAAAGTCGTGCAGCACCTGTTGTGCCTGTGCCTGCGCGTCCTCCAATGTGATCTCAATCTTCACCAATTTGAGTCTCTCGTAGGTCTCCTCAGCAGCTTGAAAGCTTTGAATAAGTGACGGATCTTCCATTATCGGTTCATTTGCGTAATCTTCCTGAAACTGCCTATTTTCTTCAACCATCGTTTTGATATCAGATTCTCTTGTGTAATCAGTCGCCGCGTAATAACCAAAGAGTATACCTTCCGATTCACCTTCCACATAATTGTATGCGAGTATATGGCCTTCGCTGGCGCCATTCTCCCCTTCAATTTCAACGTTCAAGTAATTCTTTGAGGTGCTCGTATCGGGGGCGCCTCCTTGGTTGACATCATAGGACAGCGTTGCGTCGGTATAGACAATAGGGGAATCTTCGGGAGCTGCATCTCTCATTTTTTCGAGTTCTTTAACCCACTCAAGTGAACTGTCTGTCACCTCATACCCCCCGTCTACCTCCTGTCCGCGTTTCGCAAGGATAATCTCCTCGTCATAATCCGACTTCGTCTTTACATGCGGCAGAACAAGCCGTCTGTCGCCCGCAAAATAATGAACAAGCTCATCCACGCGCTCTTGAGAAAACGGAACCGGCTCCACCTTTATGACGGGAAATGCCCTCACATCGGGCATAATCACGTCGGCATCAATATTGATTGTCAAAGGGTCTCTTTCCGCCGTCTCTGTCCAATGATCGGGTGCTTCGTATGCGGACACTGTGGCTCCAGTAAGCTTCTCATCAAGCTCATCGCGCTGAACAACCGTTTGCCTTTCGGGCGTGGGCTGGCATGCTGTCGTGAAGCAAGCAGCCACCATCACGGCGGCCAGCAATAAAGCCACAAAACGCGCCTTATGCCCCGTTTTACTGCGCATAAATATTCCTTTGATACGCCGCTCCACCGTCTTTTTACTGCTGCCAAGCGCCATGCCCAGCGCATAGCGCAACTGTGGTTTTAGGTGCATAGACAGTACCGCCTGCGCATAGCGCGTTTTGCTGCCCGTGCTCATTTGCCTTGTCACCGTGCTGTCGCACGCCGTCTCCATATCCAGCCGCATCAGCTTAACCACCGCCCACACAACGGGATGAAACCAATACACCGCGCGCAGTATCAGCATCATCAGACAGACGATGTGATCGCCGCGCTTTAAATGCGTGAGCTCGTGCCGCAGCGCGAACCGCACGGCTTCCTCATTGTTCAGCTCCTTGGGCAGCACCACGATGGGTCTCGGCCCTGCGCTGAGCGCCGGCGTCGGGAAACCGCCTACCACGGCCATGCGGATTTTGCGCCTTATGTGAAGCTCACAGGCAATCTGTTGTGCCATCTGCCGCCACTCTGGCGGCACATCATCCAAGCCGCGCCTGATGCGCCGTTTGAGTTGTATTGACGAAAGGACTGTAAGAAAGAGAAGTATGCCTGCGCCTGAAAGCCAAAGCACAATCAATGCGGTATCCCAAGAAAATGGCGTTTGTTGTATGGATTCCGGTTTCGCGGGTGTTGATGCGCTGTTTTGAGCCTGTATTTTTGCGCCTTCGGATGTGGGGATATCATTCATTTGCCTTTGCGCCGCACCGCTTTGGTTGATCATTACGTTGTGATTCAGTTCGTCAAGCAGCGCCGACACATCCACAGCCTGCGTTTGCACCGGAGCGCTTAGGATGTGAAAGCCCGCGTCCCATGTGACCGGAACGAGCAGCCGCGCAATCAGCAAAAACCAGACCGAATAAAGCAAGACAGGCGACATGTGTTTTTTCAGCAATGCTCGGAAAAGTATAATCAATACGAAAAGTGCCGCGGAATAGATTGTGATTTCAAGAAGTGTCTGTAATGTGCTCATGGCTTATCACACTCCTTTGAAAGGCGGCAAAGCAGCGCCTGAAGCTCGTTATGATCATCTTGAGTCAGGCCGCTCTCCTCAATCATGCAAACGAGCAGTTCTTTGGCGCTTTTTTCGCTGACCTTTTGCAGCAGCCCGCGGCTTTCTGCGCGTATACACGACTGTTTGTCGGCAATGGCGTAGTAAAATTTATCACGCCCGTTTGCCTCAAAGCCTGCCAGCCCCTTATCGCAGAGCTTGCGCAGGTAAGAAGCGTAAGTGCGATAGCTCCAATCCATCGTGTCCCCCATGGCCTCTATGACCTCGGACAATGTTTGCGGCGGCCTGTCCCAAAGCGCCGACATCACCATCCATTCGGGGTACGTCAGTGTCTCCTTCATGCTCACGCCTCCAATCTAGCAACTCATCATTACATCTTATGATTACTATTGTAATCATATAGGAAGCATTTGTCAATGTTTTCTTCCAGTTTTTCCGTTGTCTTCTTTTAAAGCAAAAAACACCCGAAGGTGTCGCTGCTTTTATGCTATTTCGTCATCCCAGGGAGTCATGCAACAAGAATCTGTGCGCCAAGACGTCACATTGTGTCATCCTGATGAACATGCGCGGCGAAGGATCTGTGCACTTCATCGATTCGCAAAGCTGCTTTGATTATAATGTTTTTTCGATCTGCTTCTTAGACTTGTCGTCGAGAATGCCGCCCGACAGGGCGTCAAAGATGTACGTATCAATTATGTTTACGGGATGATGTTGCCTGATCTGCAGCAGCACTTGCAGGATATCCCACAGCACCAGCTTGCGCATTGTGGGCCGCAACGCGGCAATATCAATGTTCATGAGTGCTAGCACGATTTTATCGTGCAGGTTTTTCTTATACGGCACAACATGCAGAAGAGCCTGAACGCATTGGCGTACTGTGATGGGCTTTTCATCGTAAACACAATTTAGATAATTATCCACCGCCGCATCCAGCTTGCCAAGCGTATCCCATTTGGCGTTTCGCGCCATCAGCATGAGCCCGATGCTCCGTTGATACGAATTATCGCTATTGAGTTTGTCCGCAAACACATTAAAGAACGGGTACACATCGTCTGCACAATCTGACCGGCTTTGCAGCAGCAGCAGCGCGGGATATCTCAGTTTATCGTCCTTCTCATTCAGCAGTGCCACAAGCTCCGGCAAAACGTCCGAAGACAGAGCTTTTGCCGCTTCGGGGATTTTATCTTTGTCTATTGTCATGAGTTCTTTAAGCGTCATATGAAAACCCCTATTATTTCCATACTTGATTTCTTTAATATCATATACCATTTATTAATTAAAAGCGCAATAATCAACATCTGCGCCATCAGAAAGTATGTTAAAAATGAATCTTTAGCCGACGAAATCCGACACATCCGAAAGCAGCGCCGGTATAATGCCGTAAACACATGCCAATAAGGCCGCGATGCCAAGAATAATAATCATACAGACCACAAAAGCTTTCGTTTTAAAATCTGTGGGTTCCGGGTTCGCAATCCAAATCCTTTTTTGTTCGTTATCCACTATACTCCCCTATCAATATACAGTTTTAATATTGTATATTATTTTGACGCATTTCTTGCGTCTTTGGTTCCGGTAATGACTGAAAATTCTTTTCTGCGTATTTCTTTCTAGTCCTCTCTGAGAATAATATAAACCATAAAGATGTCAATAAACATTTTATTGTGATAGAATTAACATATTTTTTACATTGTTTAACATTGTATTGTCCTGACTTTTTGCGAACAATGTCTCTTTACGGGGTGACAAACAAAAACCATTACGCTATAATTAATAGCTGGACGGGCGAGCCATTATGCCGCCACGAAACAAATTTTGGAGGACAATAAATGACCATCGTAGCGGCATTTCTACTGTTAGGCGGCCTGGGTATGTTTTTATATGGCATGAAAATGATGTCGGACGGGCTGGAAAATGTGGCCGGAGACCGAATGCGGCGAGTGCTTGAGGTGCTTACGAACAAACGACCCGCGGCAGTTTTGGTGGGCGCGGGCGTTACAGCCGTGGTGCAAAGCTCCTCGGCAACCACAGTTATGGTCGTGGGCTTCGTCAATGCGGGGCTTATGACACTGCTTCAAGCCACTGGCGTGGTTATGGGCGCCAACATCGGTACCACCATTACGGCACAGCTTATCGCTTTCAAGCTTTCTGACATTGCCCCCTTCTTCATTTTCATCGGCATGCTCTTTACCGTCTTTATCAAAAAGCGTGTTTTGTCGCGCGTGGGTGAAATTATACTCGGCTTCGGTATCCTTTTTGTGGGTCTTACACTGATGTCTCAGGCGATGGAACCACTTCAAAATAATGAAGCCTTCCGCAACCTTCTTGTCAGTTTTAAAAGCCCTGTGGTCGGCGTGCTGTTCGGTGCAGTTTTTACGGCCATCATTCAAAGCTCATCCGCTTCGGTTGGTATTTTACAAGCACTTGCGGCGATTGGGCTGATCGGCTTTGATTCTGCGGTTTATGTCATTCTCGGACAAAATATCGGCACATGCGTGACTGCGATACTTGCCGCAATTGGCACAAGCGCCAATTCCAAGCGTACCGCCGGCATTCATCTGATGTTCAACATTTTGGGAAGTTTGATCTACCTCGGCGTTATTGCGGTATTTCCTGCTATCATTACATGGGTGGCTTCGTTCTCTCCCGGCAACGTCTCGCGCCAGATTGCAAACTTCCACACATTGTTCAATGTGACAGTGACCATATTGCTCTTCCCGTTTGCCAAACTGATGGTGAAGCTCATCACGCGAATCATCCCTGAGAAGCATGAACCCGACCGTGTTGAGAAAAAACTAATTTACCTGGACGAGCGTATCGCTCAGACACCGTCAATCGCGCTGAGTCAGACATTAAAGGAATTGGCACGCTTGGGGGAAATCTCGTCCGATAATTTCCGGCGCTCTTTGGATGCCTTTTTCAACCGCGACGAGCAGCGGGTCAATCGTGTGCTGGACGTGGAAAAAACAATCGATTACTTAACGCATCATATCACACACTATCTTATTGAATTCCGCGGTATGGAGCTTTCGGAGCATGATTTGGTTATCATGGGCAGTCTGCATCATGTCGTGATTGATTTGGAGCGTATCGGCGACCTTGCGGAAAACATCGCAGAATTCTCTTTATCGCTTACTGAACGCCGAGCCAGTCTATCACCCGACGCACAAGAAGACCTCAAAATAATGGCGGATAAAACGAAGGAAGCGCTTCGTATCAGTCTGGAAACTTTCCGGCTTCGTGATGAATCAATGCTCCCTCTAGTGGACAAGCTTGAACAGGAAGTGGATGATATGAAAAGACTGTATATGAACAAACACATTGAAAGACTTCAGGACAAATCCTGTGACCCTCAAGTGGGTGTCGTATTTACGAATATGGTCGCAACATTGGAGCGCGTAGCCGATCATGCAAACAACATCGCGTTTTCAATCAGGGAAATTAAAGCATGATTGCTTAAACATTATGCCCCGCTTTCGCGGGGCATTTTTATTTGCTCATGGTCTTCCTAATATACAGAAAAGCTCAAAACATGGTTTGTGTTCTGAGCCTGTGATTTATATTCTGAAATATTCTAAAAACGGGCGAATGCTTATGTATTGCTCGTCGATTATGCGTTTGCTTGTGTCTCTTTTTTTATTCGTCTCACCTTCACCATTGTATATATGACGGCCGCAATGGCAAGAACCGCAAGCAATATCCAGCCAAGTATGTGAAGCTCATAGAAATAAATCAAAATGCCAATGCCGGCAAATACCATTTGAACAGCCATAAGTACGAGAACGGCCACCCGATGGTTTTTTAACCGGTTTATGAGAATATGGTGAAAATGCATTTTATCGGGCTCCATGACAGGCTTATGAAGCAATAAGCGCCTGAGCACCGACATGCACATATCCGCGATGGGCACAATCATAAGAAAAACAGGCACAACAAAAACGATGATTGTCTTTTGTGACATGCTCATGATTGATAATATACCCAGCATAAAACCGATAAACATGCTGCCCGCATCGCCCATAAATATTTTGGCAGGATGAAAATTATATGTCAAGAATCCTATAATCGCACCGCATAACGCCAGCGAGGTGGGCAGGGCAAGCTGGTCACGGCCTTGAAGGTAAAAGATAACCGCAAACGCAAAGGCTGAAACCAACGCAAGGCAGCTGGCGAGCCCGTCAAGCCCGTCGGTGAAATTGGTCGCGTTGGTAATGGCGACGATCCAGACAACAACGACAGCGGATGTCGCGATGGCCAGCAAAGGGTCTTCCAGCAGTGTTTTGGGAAAGTAGAATTGCAGGCAGCCAATAAGCACAATCAGCGCCAGAATAAAAAGCACGATCAGCCGCCTTCTGGCGCTTAAGGATAAGATATCATCTATCAGACCCATCATTGTCACGCCGGAGATACCAATCAGAAACGCAATGATAATATTGAGCTGCAGCGGGCTTTCTTCAAATAATAAGATATAGAGCACAGTGGCCACAATTGTTGACAGATAGATGGCGATTCCACCCATCAATGGAATGGGCTCTTTATGGGCCTTTCTGCCATTGGGTATGTCAAGTATGTTCCATTTACGTGATGCCACTATCATCAGCGGTGTCAGTCCCAATGAAAGCACAAGCGACACGGCTGTTATAATCAAATAATTCAGCATTTTTCACTAACCCTGCAAAACATATTTCAAGGAGGGTTCCTTCCTGCCTTATCAGCCCCCATTATATGTGAGAAATACCCTCATGTCAATCGAGTGCAAATACATAAATATGTTTCCAATTGTCATATTCTTACGTGATTTGTATATGTTCAATATTGCAAAGCCGCACCACTCTGTTGGATCATGTATTTCTTTTTTGCCAATTTAAAGGATAAGTATACCACATAGCTATTATTATAGATGGACTTATAATCGCTAAAATGGTAGAATATAGTGATAATATAAAGGAGCGATGCGCATGGATATCATACAGGATCAGTCCAATACCCCCGATATGCAGGCAATGGCTGAATCGATTAAGGGAGATTCTCATGACAGATGGCTGGAATTGGTCGCACATATTCAAGACGTATTTGGCGCAAGGCCGCAAATCACATACAGCAAATGCAGCGCCAAACCGGGATGGAACGTAAAATACAAAAAGAGTGGCAAGGCACTTTGCACGCTTTATCCCGAACCTGAAAGCTTCACCGCATTAATCGTTGTCTCTTCAAATGATATGGATAGATACGATCTTATTCGCCCTGTCTTTTCAGATAGCATGAACGTGCTGTATGACAAGACGCAGCTCTTTAACAACACCAAATGGCTGATGATACCCGTCTTTGATGATACAGCCCTTGAGGATGTAAAAAAACTGCTGCAGTTCAAAACGGTAAAACAGTAAAAGGTGATTGGTATCGAAAACTATTGTTTCAAGGCAACTGTTTAATACAGCTGTCATTTTTCTGTTGAACGTATTATTTCCTTTCATAATCATATTTACCAATTCATAAAAGCCGAATTTGTGGTGCAAACTATAATAAAAAAAGGTAAATATCACATGGTTATTGTTCTTGTTATATTGATATTGCTCGTCATCGCAGCTATCATAGCACAAAATCTTAAGATAAAAGTTTTGGTAGACTTCAACGAAAATGGCATATCAGCAGATGCTTATTGCCTTTATCCATTGTTTAAGATGCACATTGAATCTGAAAACAACCTGCCCTATCTGTACATATATCTTTTTAAAAACAGGCTTTACAAAAAACCGCTTATAAGCAACAAAGATACGCATCCAAAGGTTGATTTGCTAAAGAGCGTTAATGTCAGGAACCTTATCATCAATACCTACTATGGATTCAGCAACCCGTTTTCAACCGGCGTTTTTTCAGGCATGCTGGGTATAGCAAACGCGCTGCCCGTCCCCGCGTATGTCAACCAGTATCCTGACTTTTTTGCCAGCAATAATTACCTGCGTATTGAAGCGTTAGGATACTTAAATCTAGGAGATACTATAAAAAACTATGTTCGTTATCGTAGTAGAATAAAAAAAGGAGAGTAAATAATGGAAAACTTAACTCAACAAGTCGATACGCTTTTCACAAACATGGAGAATTTTACGCAAAACGACAGCCTCATTGGCAAGCCCGTTTCTCAGGGCGATAAGACCTTTTTGCCAGTTATGTCTATCACCCTTGGCTATGGCGGAGGGGATACACAATCTAAGGCCAAACAAACCAACGCCGCTTCCTCCGGCTCGATGGGCGGCGGTGCGTTAGGTCTGGGTGCAAAGCTTTGTACGGACGCGGTTATCGTCATAGACAAGGATAATGTCATGTTTGCCCCTATTAATGCAGCAGGCAATGTCAGTCAGATTATAAACCAGATTCCACAAATCATCGGGAGTATGCAATCCGGCGGACAATCCGGGCAGCAGCCCGGTGCTCAAACCGGACAGCAGCCCGGTCAGACCGCACAATAACCACAGAACAAATGAAAAGCCGCCGGTACAACGAAAAATCCGCAGCCTGTGCGGATTTTTTCAATTAACGTATGTTTTCATTGAGGATTCGCAAATAGAAGCTTGCTTCTCTCAGAACATGATCGCTCAGCAGCGGCATAATGATTGACCTTATCGAACACGACAATATGCCGTTTGTGGCCTGAGCTTTATAGTTTCTTATGTTTTGCGTAGCAGCTCGACTTTCAGCCGTCACCGCAGGAAGCATCTGAAGCATCCGTTTGGCTGCAGCCGCTTGTTGTGCAAGGCTTTCGAATTGATCGGCAAAAGCATCCGCCAGTTTTTTTAATTCCATCTCCGTCGGATCGAGCAGCCCCTCAATAAACTCAGCATGTTCCTTCATGATATTGTTCCAGAATTCCTGGGCATCAGCTAACTCGACGGGGCCCAGATCCATATCGCCCGACATCAAGGTTTCAAGCATCTGAAGATAATCTTCGTTTTCATGGATGATATGTTCTAACTGTAATGGATAAATGGATGTGAATAAGCGGCATGCAGCCACATCTTCAAAAACGCGCCGTTTAAACCTCAGCAACTCCCGTGTCAAGCTTAATGCGTTTTGATTAAGCCGGTCCACTTCCGGCTTCATTGATGCCGGAGGCATAGCGCCTCCCCCGATGTCATACTCTGCTCTCGTGAGCGAAATATCTATCGGAACACCGGTAAAGAATTGAGTCTGGCGTTCCGCTTCTTCCGTAAAGCGGGTGAAAAGCTCTCCGGACGTCATCACAACTTCTGTGACATAACCCTTCGACATTCGAATTGTTTGTCTAAGCAACTCGTTAAAGCGCTTTCGCAGGTTCTCCGCCTCGTTTGCAAGCGCCTTGTTTTTGGGCGTGAACCCAAGCTGCATGAACAAGGCATGCTCCTTCATTATTCTTAAGTAAAACAGGTTGAGCTCAAATGAGTCCTGAATGTACATATTGGGCATTGGCATAAAAACAAAACCTCCTGATAGAATGTTATATAATATTCCAGACGGATATTTTTTGTTAGCACCATATAAACGGGAGATTAGCGGATTAGAGTTATGCAACGTTGCCGCGTTCCATTTCAGATATGCCTTTTCGGGGACTCCGCAATATAAAGCAAAGAACCGTGAACGAGTCCACGGTTCTTAACGCTCTTCGTTGTTATTTCATTATGCTGCCATCTCAGACAGGACGGACGGGACGTGCTTCAATATAGCCTCGATAACCCATCGGCGCCAGCTGAACGCGCGGTGCGTCTTCATCTGCCCACTGAAAACCGTAGAGCGACGGGTCATACGTCTTCATGATCTGCCAAAGCTCACCGATCGCATCCTCGAATTTCTCATCGTCATACGGCGGCCCCTGAAACACCATCATCTGGCACGCGGGCAGCGTGATGATTTCAAACCCCTCAGGCACACTTCCCTTAAAATCCTTCGGCACCTCCACTCCCTGCGCGTACTCGGATGTACCGGCAGGCTTCAAGCTTTCAGGCATCCACATACCGATCGGCTCGTAAAGCGCGTCTTTGATGCCCGAAAGGATCTCCCAGATCTCACAGCCCACCTCTTCACAATACTCAAAATAGTGCGCGGCTTTTTTGCCTCTTTTGAGTATAAGCTTTCTCTCGGGCCGGTTAACCACCTGTACAAAAACTGTGTTAGCATTTTTGGTCATTTTTTCTTCTCCTCTTTGCAATTTGAGGTAATAATCACGGGCTTTTGTCGGCATAAAGAGCTTGATCGGCGGCTTTTGCTTCGTGTACGTACGCGGGGACATCCCAAACTCCTTGGAGAATGCGCGTGTGAATCCCTCATGCGAATCGAACACAAAGTCAAAGGCCACATCCACAACGCGAACGCCGCCGTCGTGCAGCCTGGCAGCCGCTTTGGACAGACGTATCGCACGGATATAATCAAACGGCGGCCTTCCCGTCAGCTCTTTGAAAATCCGCGCCGAATGCCATGGCGAGTATCCGGCCGATTTTGCGAGCTCAACCAGCGTAATCGGCTGTGCAATATGCGAGGTAATATAGTCCTGCATGTGCTGCACCGCCAGAACCTTTTGCCAATGCTCCAATGACCTTCCCTCCGTCCATAGAATATAAAATAATGAGATTAATTTCTTGACCTGTATTGCTATGTAATTTTATCTTCTCACCGTCAAAAAAATATGTCAACACCTTATTGACAACTGTATCAGCTCCCGATATAATTTATATCGTTAGGCGATATAACGTCTTACGCTACATCGCGCACTGTAATAAAAAAGGAGGTTGTCTCATGGCAGAAAGCTTGGGCGCGCTCACAGAGGCCGTCTACTATATACTCTTATCGCTTTTTGAGCCGATGCATGGTTACGGTATTATGCAAAACGTGAAGACGTTAAGCCGCGGACGCGTGTCTATGGGTGCGGGCACACTATACGGTGCCATCAGCACTTTGGTTGAAAAGGGTTGGATACGCCCCTGTGAAAATGCGGGTGAGGAAAGAAAAAAGGAATATATCATCACCGATACCGGCAAAGCGATGGTCTTTTCGGAGCTGGAACGGCTTGAGGAGCTGATTCGAAACGGGAGACAGATCACAGGAGGAGCAGAACAATGAAACATATCATTCACAAGCCTTATTGGAACTGGGAAAAGGAAGAAAAGTGGCTCAACAAGTTGAGCGCCAAAGGCCTTGCTTTGGTGGACTATTCGTGGTGCCGCTATGTATTTGAAGAAACGCCGCCGGGTGAGTATATTTACCGGATCGAACTGCTTGACTACGCCCCTCACAATCCGGCGGGGGTTAATTATATAAGGTTCGTCGAAGAGACAGGCGCAGAATTCGTCTCATCATATATGCGGTGGGTATATTTTCGCAAGAAGGCGGCCGACGGGCCGTTTACGCTGCACTCGGATATTCCGTCGCAGATCGCTCACAACAAAAGGGTGCGCGGATGGTGGCTCGGGTTCGCCATATTAGAAACCAGCATAGGAATTATGAATGTATTGGTGGGAACTATACCATCTTTTCATCTTGTAAATGTCATATTGGGAGGATTGCTGATTGTACTTGGCGGGGCGTTTGCATCTTGGGTGATACAGATCACGCGCAAGATACGAAGGCTAAGGCGAGAGCTGCTGATACGCGAAGGCTAAGAAGTGGTTTCATTGACAGTTACCGCGAATCCGAATGGGGTATGTCGTTACGCATGATTGCTTAAAGTCCAATCATGTCATGCTGAGCTTGTCGACTATGAAATGGACTAGCATCCCATGACAAAATGATAATCGTGGCTTCGAGCATATAACCCTAGGATTCCAATTGACTATCATAGTCGGAATGACAAAATGATGAGCTTATCGACATGTTGAAGGGACGGTTATTCGTCCCTTTTGATTTCATTTCAAATCCGTTTGCTCAGCGGGCTTATGTGGAAGAGGCCGCAGCTGCGGAAGCCGACGATGCGGCTGCGACGGTAATTGCCGTCTGCTGGGCGATTACGATATTCGTCATACTGGTGGTCAGCACAGTTTCCAGCACGTCCTTTTTGATCTGATCGACTGATGAAAGCGTCACAAGACCCGCGGATAGCAGCAGCAATTCCTGCTTGGCGACAGACCAAGCGCCAAAGCCCTTCTTCCCGCGCAGCAATAGCATGGTTTCCTCAATCTGCGCCACAACGGATTCCACTTCCATTGGGAGCAGCGCCAGCACACCGAGAGAAGAAAGCGTATATTGTCTGTCCAGCTTCAAACTCCGGCTGCGCAAACTGTCTCGTAAAAACAAGATTCGTTTTTGTATACCGGACATATCGTCTCCAAGCACCAGCACCTGTGCCAACGCCTGCACGCCCGTTCCCGTATGAAATTCCGGTCGCAGGGTTTGATATAGCGTCTCCATTCTTCGCACACCCGTTTCCACCTCAATGTCCGATAGCCCCAGCATAACCGAGAAAATATAGTCGTCCTGTCCCGTGAGGAGCCAATGGTCTTTTTTCATACCGTCATAAAATGCCTTCGCTCTTTGTATTTTGTCTTCATAATGCTCTTGCGATGTATTGGCCGCAATTTGATAAGCGGCGACAACAAGATAATCGGAAGCGTGGTAGCCTGCCCGCTTCATTCTTTCGTAAACCGCAAGTGTGTTGTCGAGCAGCGCGGCCGGATTGTCGCGGAGCGAAAGCAGCGTGGCCACAGTCATAATCGAATTGCCTCGAAAGGTTGAAAACAATCCCGTTGACTTTTTGATAAGATTGTAGCATTCCCGTATGGCGGATGGATTGATGTCTTTCCCTTCGGATGTGTAAAGCAAAGCGGCCAAGCGCTTCATCATGGTGTTTTGCCATGTGAATTCAGTCTTAATAATTTGCGTGTTATCCGCAAACAAGTTCAGCATTTTAAGTGCATTCGTTTCCATAAGCACGCTCCCGATCCTAAAAGGAATATTTTTGATTATATCATGATATGAGTCATAGAAACAAACGGATCATCATTCCGCCTATCCATTCCCCCGACATCATTATATATGCGCCGCATTTATCGGTTAAACCCGCCCAGCAGATAGTCCTCCACGACATCTGCCCTATGCGCGCTTTGTCCAAACGGATTTGCCGCATCCGGTATATCGGGAACCGGGCTTAATTGCCGCCGCGAGCACCAATAGCGCAATGCGTCCGGGCTGTGTGTCAGGTTGTGCGGCTGCGTTGCCGCATCACCCGGCCTTGCGGTATCGTGGCGCAGCAACGGAAGGCATTTGAGCAGTGGGAGGCATGACGAGAAGAACATCATCCGAGGCTCACCCCTGTCGCACCGCAGATATTCCTTCACATTGAGCCAGCCGTCGATGCGGCTGTTGCCCGCCTTGACGAGCGGTACGCCGCTTGCCGCGAAAATCTCGGCGGCACTGCGCCCTGTGTCCTGCCGTCTGTTCCAAAGGTCGGGCGGCGCGATATATTCCTCCACCGTTTCACTTTGCGCCGCAAGTATCGCCGCGGCGGCCTGTGAAACCGTTAAATCCGGCAGCTCAATGCTGCGGTAGCAATAGACACGACCCACAGGGCTCACCGCAAACCAAAGCGCGGCCAGCATATCAAGACCATAATCCAGCGCGACGCTTCTGCGCCAGCCATCGGGTATCGCAAACGGTGGGCACACATGTGTGTCCGCGCTGTACTCCGTGAAATATTGCCCCGCAAACACATTCCAGTCTCCCTCCAGCCACGCCCGTCGCAACGAGGGTTCAAGGCTTTCCAGCTGACGCACATAGCTCGCGCTATGCTTGGCGAGTTCACGCTTTTCAGCAAGGCTTTTACCGTCCTTTTGCTTGCGCAGCTCAGCCAGTGTTCGTTTATACCCCTCATCGGCGGTAAAAAGCGGTGCGTTATCCCACACACGTGCTTGGATGAACGTGTAGTCGCGTGCGTCCTCCCCACGCTGGAAATCTCGGTCGATGAAAAGCCGCTTGACCCACGCATGCCCCGCGCCGCCCGGATTGCAGGTCACATAGGTGCGTTTGGGATACGCGCCCGTGCCGCGCACGCAGGCGCACAGCCAGCCGAATTGATACTCGGTGAGCTGCGTGGCTTCATCGAGGAAAAGCACATCGCATTCCTGCCCCTGATACTGGAGCACATCGTCTTCGGTATTGCAATAGCCCAGCTTGATACGCGACCCCCAAGGAAACGTGAATACCTTATCACTGTCGCTGTACTTCGGCCTTAAATACTTGGGCAGCCGCGCATACACGGCGAGCAGCCGTTTGGTATGATTCTCATGAAGCTCAGGAAAAGAGCGCCTCACGATGAGCATTTGTATGCCCGGATATTCAAACGCAAGATACGTCGCTTTGGCACGTATCGCGTGGGACTTGCCGCCGCCTCTGGCCCCGCCATACCCCACAAAACGCGTTTTTACCTGCAAAAACTCGGCCTGTTTTGGCGTCGGTTTGCCAAACGCCCTGACAAGCACAGTCTCCACACTCTCGTCTCTTCTCATAAAAAAAGCGCCCAACGCAAACCGTTTGGCGCAAGACACTTCCTTTCTGCTATTTTTCAATACTGATGACGCTTGTCGGACAACCCTCCGCTGCCTCATTCGCCGCATCCTCAGCCTCTTTGGGTATCTCATCCACATAGGCTTCGGCGAGTCCGTCCTCAGCCATTCTGAACACCTCAGGGCATGTATCCGTACACAGTTCGCAGGATATGCATCCGTCACGGTCGATAACTGCTTTCATTTCTCGACTTCCTCCTTGATTAAGAAATTTCTATTATTTTACCCCAAGAATTACCGATTATTCAACCGGTAGTTATTGGGCATATTTTCTTAAATGCCCCAAATCAAACGGCGGCACCGCGCAGGCAGGCACACTTTCTCCGAGCGCGCCCGTGGCTTCCAGCTGCTTCACGTTCATCGAAGAGGGTTTATCGGCCTCCTCCCAATACCGCTGGATATGCAGCAGCGCCATCTCAATACAGCGGCTCAATGTCTCATTGGGCAGCACTGCCGCGCTTGCCGCATCTGCTTCGCACACATAGCCCTCGCGCCACAGCCCCAGCAGGCTGCGCGGAATATCCAACGCGATGCAAAGCCCCGATATACTGTATTTGCCCGTTTCCGCCGCTTCTTTTAAATACGCATCTATGCGCCGTTTGACCGCACCTAAATCCATTTGCCACCCGCCCTCAGATTGTACCGTGTATATGCCTTCGTCCTTAAGCTGTGCACCGCTCACATGCGTCTTCTTCTTTGCCATAAACACCTCGCTGTATCATTTTGAAAGAGCGTACCTCAAACATGCGCTCACTTCCGCTCAATTCATTTTTAGCCAGTAAACACCTGTATATAACTTCATATATCTGATATCTAATTCCAATTGCATATGATATAATGCAGACATCATATATTGTCTCATATCGTTGTAATTATTAGGAGGAAAATATGAATTGTACGCAGTGCGGTTACCAGAACCCCGAAGGCTCGCGCTTTTGCAGACAATGCGGCACGCCGCTGCAAGCACCGGTAGAGACTGCTCCGCAACCCGCCATGCCTTCCGCTCCGTCACAGCCGCCTCCACCTGAGCAGCCGCTTCAGTCTGAGCCGCAGCCTCAGTATCAGCAACCACCGCAGGAAGCTTATGCGCCGCCGCAGACGCCGTATGCCCCGCAGCCGCCATACGCCCCGCAGCCGCCATTGGGTCAGGCACAGCAACCTTATCCCTATACGCAGCCGCCCTATACGCAGCCGCCCTATACCCAGCCGCCCTATCAGGCCGCGCCAAAGAAGAAAAATACCGGTCTCATTATCGGCCTCGTTGCGGGCGGTGTGGTTCTCATAGCCGCTGCCGTCGTTCTGGTGCTGCTTTTCATGGGCGGCACGCCTGTAACCGGTCAGTGGTATTACGAGGAGGTTAACCGCGTGCTTATATTCTCTGATGACAACACGGTGATTGGATTCAGCCTCGCAGGTTCATTCGAAGGGGACTACACATACGACAAAGGCAAGGCTGCCGGTACGCTTGATGCCAACGGAGACGAATATTCATTCACTGTCAGTAAAGACACGCTTGTTCTGGAGTCAGCGGACGGGGACGATGAAGCCACGTTCGTGAAGCTCAAGGACGACAGCGATGCGGAAGAGCTGGTACTAAAAGCCATGGAGGGCCTTTGGAGCAGCAAAGAAATCGGCGAAGTGCTTGAGTTTAAGGACGGCAAGGTGTCCGTTTACTCGGGCTACGGCGACTTTGATGGGGCATATGATTATGACCTTGAAAAGGGTGAAGGCGTTTTTACCGTTAACAATAAAGACTTTACCTTTATCGCCGACTATGATCTGATCACTGTTCAAGATACGGGTTCTTACACCCGGGCAGACAGCGATATTGATATTAATGCTTTTGTCAGTGAATTTGCGCTGCCGATCGCGGGCATGTGGTATGACACATCGGGCACTTACGGCACGATCGAATTCTACAAGGACGGTACGGCAGAGGTGATCATGTTCGGGCAGCCGCTCACAGCCACATTCACATTTGACGCCGCCGCAGGTACCGGCACGTTCTTTTCAGATATCTCAGGCGAGACATCAACTATGACGCTTTCGGGCGGCGTGATTGAAATTGACGGTATCCAATACACGCAGGAAGTTGTGCAGCAAATGGGCCCGAAAGATTTTGAAGCCACAGTAACCGGCACATGGTATGAAACGTCTGGAGTGGCCGGCTCTGTGACTTTCTATGACGACGGCTCTGTCGGCATGGATATGTATTATCAGTATTATACGGGCACCTACACATACGATCCCATATCCGGCGAAGGAGAACTCTATTTGGACACAATCGACGCCGGCACCAGCTTTTACGTGCAGGATGGCACGCTGTTCATTGAAGATTCGGCCTACACACGTGACTATGCCGCACCGGCAACAGGCATCGTGGGCATGTGGTATGAAACCACAGGTGAGGCAAGTTCAATCAACTTCTACGATGACGGCAGCGTGCTTATGAATGCCTACGACATGCAGATGATCGGCACGTACGTCTTCGATGTGACGACCGATTCGGGAACGATGACCCTCTCATTTGCGGATGAACCCATGACAGTCGACATATATTTGCATCAGGGTATCCTTGATGTGGACGGCATCCAGTATACGCAGAATTATGTGGAGTAGTGACAAAACCATAAACAGCCGCAATCTAAAACCGGCGTCAGCGAAGCTGCCGCCGGTTTTTCTGTAAAAGGAACGCTCTCAGCGACCCACGAATACAAACAATCTCTTAGCGCCAATCTTTTCTACAGCTTCAAAGCAACAAATGATGGAATAAATCGCCGTTTCTGCGCTGTTTTTTAGAATTTCGATCACCATTTTTGTTTTTTTATTAAGCAGGTGCATATCCCTGCAAAAGCTATCCATACTAATCGTATGAGGTGGTGAAGTAAATGTTCTATCAACATGAGCTTGACTTCTTCGAAAGAAACCTGGAATTCAGAGCTGCGTTCTTTAGTCCAGGTGACTGACAGCAGGGCAGGTCGTATGACCTGCCCGTTGTATTTTTAAAATGCAAGCAGCCCCATCCAAAAGGACGAGGCCGCTTACGAGAAATATGAGAACTTTAGACGCTAGCTTAAAAAGATTGCCTGAACCTATCTTTCAGGTCTTGATACAGTCCCGAATAGGTCTTTAGGAGTTTGTTGTATGTATCGACATTTTCCGGAATCGGCTGTGTCACCGTTTCCACAGTGAGCATTTCCGCGGCGTGCTCAATGCTGCGCCATATACCTGCGCCCACGCCCGCAACCACGGCTGCGCCATACGCACCGCCTTCGGCCGCGCCGATCAGCGTTTTCACGGGCAAGCCCATGATATCCGCCTGTATCTGCCGCCACACGGCACTCTTAGCTGCGCCGCCGGACGACACGACGTCCGCAGGCTTCATACCGGGCTTTGCCGAGAGAATTAATTCATAGATTTCACGAAGGCCGAAAGTCACGCCCTCCATCACCGCGCGTGCCATATCGCCCCTATTTGTGGTTATGGACAGACCATAGAACACGCCTCTCGCATACGGATCTGCATGCGGCGAGCGTTCGCCTGTCAGGTACGGCAGGAATATCACACCGTTTGCGCCCGCAGGGCTTTCTTGCGCCCCCGCGTCGATGAGCTTAAACGAGTCGTTTTCGTGGAACGTGTTCTTAAACCATTCCATGGAACCGCCCGACGAAAGCTGGCAGCCGAACGCCTGCCATTTGTTTTTGTCATTGTTGCAGAAGAACTGCACTTTGCCGCCCGCATTTTTGCCGAAGCCGTCCAGCGCCATGGATACAACACCGGATGTACCGATAATAAAGCCGATGGTACCTTCCTTTACAATGCCCATGCCTGTGGTCTGAATGACGGCATCACCGCCGCCCGCATAGGCAGGCAGCCCTTCGGGCAGGCCTGTGAGCGCTGCGGCCTGCTTCGTGACGTATCCGGCAACCTCGTCGGATTCAAACGTCTCGGGAAACACTGTTTTATCAAGCCCCAAAAGGCTGATCAGCGCATCGTTAAAAACGCGCTTCTCGACATCGAAAAGCCCTGTGCCCGACGCGTCGGACACGTCGGTGCATTTGCGCCCCGTCATGAGAAAACGGATATAATCCTTGGGCATCATGAAATGCCGCATCTTTGCGTAGTTTTCCGGTTCATTTTTTTTGAGCCAGACGATTTTGCCGCCCGTGTATCCAGTCAGCATCGTATTGTTTGTGTAAGAAAGCAAGCCCTCGAGGCCGCCTGCCCCCGCAATAATCTCTTCGCATTCCTTTTCGGTGCGCTGGTCGTTCCAGAGTATGGCGGGACGAATGACATTGTCGTTTTGATCGAGTGCGACAAGTCCGTGCATCTGTCCGGAATAAGACACGCCCAAGATATCCGTGCTGCGAACGCCGCTTTGCTCCACTGCCGCCTTCATCGCATCACAGGTGCCCTCCCACCAGTCCGCCGGGTTTTGCTCCGACCATCCGGGCTTTGGAGTGCTCAATGGATAGCTGCGCACTTGAGATGCCGCCACATGGCCGTCCTCCCCAACAATGATGCATTTGACTCCAGAAGTACCCACGTCAATACCGGCAACGTATTTCATAAGCTCTTTCTCCTTTATAAAATATATCCGTTTGAAAAAATCAAATCAATTATATGCGGCGCTTCTTGATTTCACAATGCACAATGGCACCCTAAACCAGTACATTTTTATCATATTATATACCACTCGTATGTTAACAGCAAACATAATATACGGATATATTGTTAACTGAAAACATGTTGAACATATTTGCAAAAGTCCGCAAAAGTCTTTGTATACCTAGTAAAAATAAAATTTGACAGGCATTATTATGAGTACTATAATAGGCATCGTGCGTTTTATAACAGGCGGCTAACAATGGTGTTATACTAGACTGAGATTGCAGCGGAAGATATAGCTTAACTGACAAGTTTTTAAGGTCTTGTGAGAAATTCCGGTGAAAATGTGTATTCAAGGGTTTAGGCCGCAAGGTTTAAATCCTTATTAAATTTAATAATTTTATAAGCGAGGAACACAAGATGTTATCCTACGATTTTTTTATGGATCTTGCCATCATTTTGTTGGCAACAAAGCTATTTGGTGTGCTTGCAAAAAAGCTGCACCTGCCTCAGGTTGTCGGTGCCCTCATCGCAGGGTTGGTGCTTGGTCCCACACTCTTAAACCTTGTTCACGAATCCGAATTCATAGACAAAATGGCAGAGCTTGGCGTTATCGTGATTATGTTCACAGCCGGCATGGAAACGGACATTAAGCAGCTCAAAAGCACAGGCAAAGCATCTTTCATCATCGCGATGATGGGAATTCTGCTTCCGCTCGGGGCCGGTTTTTTGGTTGCCGGTATCTATTATCAGAACATGGGAAGCATGACGCAGGTTGAATTGTTCAAAAACATTTTTATCGGCGTGATTCTGACAGCCACTTCCGTGAGCATCACTGTTGAGGCGCTTCGCGAGATGGGCAAGCTCAAAACGAAAACCGGTACGGCCATTCTGGGCGCGGCCATTATCGACGATATTCTGGGTATTATCATATTGACCATGCTGATCAGCTTTGGCGACGCATCCGTGAGTGTGATTGAGGTGCTGCTAAAGATTCTTCTGTTCTTCGTTTCCGCGGGCGTTGTCGGTTTCGGAGCAAACTTTTTGTTTAAAAAGCTCTGTCAGCGGCACGGGCGCAGAAGACGGCGCATGCCGATCTACAGCCTAGTTTTCTGTCTGGTGATGGCCTACGGCGCGGAGAAGCTTTTTGGCGTGGCCGACATCACAGGCGCTTATATGGCGGGCATTATCATCTCGAACATTTCTCTTAGCAATTCGACGCTTTCAGAATACGTGACAGAAAAGGTCGATGTCACCTCATATTTGCTGCTCTCTCCGATATTTTTCGCAAGCATCGGCATTAAAGCGACAGTGGGGCACATTGATCTGCATATGATATTGTTCGCTTCAGCACTGTTGGCAGCAGCGGTTATAACGAAATTGGCCGGCTGCGGTCTCGGCGCGAAAATGTGCGGCTTTTCAAGCAAAGATGCCTTGCGGGTGGGAACCGGCATGATTGCTCGCGGCGAGGTGGCGCTGATCGTGGCTGACAAAGGCGTGTCTGCGGGGCTTATGAGCGCTGACCTTTTGGCGCCCGTCATCATTGTCGTGATCGCGACCAGTCTGTTGACACCGATCCTGCTGAAAACACAATACCAAGGTGAGCTTGTCTCGCATGAAGTCAGGCAATTTGATAAAACAACCCAAAGCGGCCAGTGCGAATTAGCAAGCACAACGAAGGCTTCCTAATAGATATAATTTTCGGCGGCATTGTCTTCAAATGCCGCCTTTTCTATGTCGATTAATGTGAATGGATAGAGTTGATCTGTTGTCTCTATGATAGTATAATCGTCAGGTAAGACTTGTATTTTTTAGTGGGGGCGTAACAAATGAATGCTGACAAGGGAATGGCCTATTGCGGCCTTGCGTGCTGCATCTGCGCCGATGTGAGCTGTCCGGGCTGCCGCAACGAGGGCTGCACGGGCAAGGATTGGTGCATAAACTTTAAATGCTGCAAGGAAAAAAGCCTTAGCGGCTGCTGGGAATGCGAGGAATTCCCGTGCGAAGGCAATATGCTTGACAAGCTACGTATCCGCACATTTGCAAAATATATCAAGGCCCATGGCGAAGATGCCCTGATGACGCGTCTTGAGATCAATGAGCAAAACGGTGTCGTCTATCACTTCGAAGGCCAGCTGGTCGGCGATTATGATGCGGCGGATACCGAAGAAGGCATCATAGGCATCATTGAACACGGCAAGTTGAGTTAGGTTATACGAGCTGATAAGGGAGAAAGCGAATTGCGCTGCTCCCTTTTTGTTTAATCCCAAACAAAACCAAAACAAGGAATCCGGCGGCTTTTGTCGAAAGTTTAGTTATGTTTATCAAGCCAAATAACAGATACAAGATTGACATATGTATATGATGTGATTGTCCTGAAGTATCTATCAGTTGCATGATGAGGAGATAACACCATGACGTCTTTTAGGCTTTTGGAAGGAATGCAGCTCGGGGTGGCGTCGGCCGCCACGCAGATTGAGGGCGGCAACAAGCAAAACAGCTGGTACGACTGGTTTAAAAAGGGCTATATCAAAGACAACGCTGACCCTTCCATCGCCACCATGCATTATGAGCTTTTTGAACAGGATTCACAGCTCATGCACGACATGGGCATCCGCCATTACCGCCTCGGCATCGAGTGGGCGCGGCTGGAACCCAAAAACGGTGTTTTTGACGAGGCTGAATTCATTCATTACCGTAAAGAACTGCTGATGTTAAAAAGGCTGGGGATCACTCCCCTGCTCACCATTCATCATTTCACCAATCCTCTGTGGTTTGAAAAGATGGGCGCGTTCAAGAACAAAAAATGCGTCGCTATTTATCTGCGTTTTGTCAAAAAGGTGGTGCGCGCGTTCGGTGACCTCGTCAGCGAATACATTACGATCAACGAGCCGAATGTATATGCAACCAGCGGCTATTTCTTCGGTATATGGCCGCCCGGCAAAAAGTCTATACGTCTCACGCTCCGCGTTCACAATCACATGGCCGAATGCCACGTCAAAGCATATACTCTGATCCACAAACAGCGCAAAGAAATGGGCTTTGACGACACCAAGGTGAGCTACGCGCACCATATGCGCGTGTTCGCACCGAAAAACCCGAAGAAGCTCTGGCACCGCATGTGCACGCCCGTCATGGAGCGGCTGTTCCAGTCGTCCATATCCAAAACATACTTGACCGGAAAGGGCTGTTTTCCGTTAAAGCGCATTAAAAACGCAGGCGATGGCCCGTTCTGCGATTTCCACGCGATCAACTACTACAGCCGCACTGCCGTATCCGGCTTTGGCACCGGCTTCATGGACGATGTGCCCGTGAATGACCTTGGCTGGGAGATCTACCCCGAAGGCATCGTGCAAAATGCGCACGCGCTATATAAGCTCGCCGAGCTGCCCATATACATCACAGAAAACGGCACCTGCGACGAAAAGGACACATTCCGCTGCCGTTACCTCTTTGATCACTTAAAGGCACTCTGCGAAAGCGGCCTGCCCATCGAGAGATATTACCACTGGTGTTTTGCGGACAACTTTGAATGGGCGGAAGGCTATACCGCGCGATTTGGTATTGTGCATGTGGATTTTAAGACGCAGCAGCGCACCGTTAAGCGCAGCGGCGAGTTTTACACCAAAATGATTGAGGTACACGGCGTGACGCAGGAGATATTCGACGAGTACTGTGACGTGACTTACAACACGAACACATCCAACAACAGATAAAACTCGATGTGTTTTCTATTAAACAAACGGAGGAACGAATATGACCAACAAGCGCAATAAATATTTCTTCGGTCTCGGCACGATCGGACGCGACATGTTTTATTCCGTGATCAGCATGTATTTGATCTGGTTTTTAACCGAGATACTCAATCTTTCGGATCAGATGCTCGCGTGGACAGGCGGTATACTCACATTCATGCGAATTTTCGATGCGCTTAATGACCCCATCATGGGTCTGATCGTGGACAATACCAAGTCGCGCTGGGGCAAGTTCAAACCGTGGATATTGGTCGGCGCGCTCACAAGCGCCATATTTATGGTGCTGCTGTTCACAGACCTTGGGCTCTCTCCGGTTGGATATATCATTTTCTTCACGATTTTCTACCTGAGCTGGGACATCACCTACGGCTTAAACGACATCGCCTACTGGTCGATGATGCCCTCGCTGTCATTGGATCAGAAGGAACGCGAGAAGATCGGCGCATTCGCGAGAATCTGCGCCAACATCGGCCTTTTCGTTGTTGTGGTGGGCATACTGCCCATCACCAATGCCATGGGGGATGCGCTGGGCAGTATGGAACAGGCCTGGTTCATCTTTGCGCTGGTGATCGCGCTGCTGATGGTGGGGTTCCAGCTTTTCACGCTGTTGGGCGTCAAGGAGCACCGTTCCAGCTTTAAAGAGGAAGAAAAGACGACAATAAAGGGCATGGTCAAGGCGATATTCAAGAACGACCAGCTGCTTTTCACCACCATTTCGATGGCGCTGTTCTTAATCGGCTACATGACGACCACGAGCTTTGGCGCCTACTACTTTAAATACGCCTTCGGCAACGAGGACATGTATTCAATATTCGCAGCGGTGCTCGGCGTGTCTCAGCTGGGCGCGCTCATGGTGTTTCCGCTTTTCAGCAAGCGTTTTACGCGCAAGCAGCTCTATTTCTTCGCGACCATTCTCGTGCTCGTGGGCTATGTGCTGTTCTTCTTCTCTCCGATGAACATGCTGCCCATCGGCATTGCGGGCGTGCTGATATTCATCGGCGAAGCGTTCATACAGCTGCTGATGCTTATGTTCCTCGCGGATACCATCGAGTACGGACAGTGGAAGTCTGGCAAGCGCAATCAGGCTGTGACGCTCTCTATACAGCCGCTTATCAACAAGATCGGCGGCGCCATCGCGACGGGCATCGTGACTGCCACGCTGATCATTTCGGGCATCAACAGCGCAGAATCCGCAGCGGATGTCACGAGCGAGGGGTTGCTCATCATGAAGCTCGCGATGTTCATATTGCCGCTTATTTGCATCGTTGCGGGATACTTTGTATACCGCTTCAAATTCAAGATCGACAAGGCGTTTTATGATAAGATCGTGGGTGAGCTGGCTGCAAGAGGTGACATCAAGAATATTGATTGATTAAAAGTGTTTTGGAAGGAGCCGTATGACGCGGCTCCTTTTTTATGAGGGAAAAGTCGCTCGTCATTCCGAGTCCGCAGACGAGGAATCCCACGGCTTAATGCTCACGGCCACATTTGCGCAGTTATCACGGGATGCTAGTCCATTTCATAGCGGACAAGCTCAGCATGACATTTTCAAGTCATTCCGAGTCCGATGACGAGGAATCCCACCGTTTTATGCTCTGTGTATCGATTGCGTTCTTACTATGGGATGCTAGTCCATTTCATAGTCGACAAGCTCAGCATGACATGCGTTGATACGATTCTCGACAAGCTCGGAGTGACATACGTTAATTCGAGCAAGCAGTCCGCTTATTCCTTCGAGTCTTCAGACAGGTCTCGCCATAGAGGGTTCATGCTGTTTATCAATGCATCTTTCTTATCTCGTCTCCAACCCTTAAGTTGCTTCTCTCTGGCAATTGCTGCTTTGACATCGGAAGTTGTTTCATAATAGACCAGCTTATGAGTGTTGTATTGTTGAGAGAAACTCCCTTTGTTGTCGCCCCTATGCTCGAACAATCTTCTTTGTAAATCATTCGTTACACCAGTATAAAGAACCTTGTTGTATTTGTTTGTCAGCATATAGACATAATACATGATTCTATCCTCTGGCTGATTATACAACCAATCTAGCGAACCAACAGCCGCTTGTCATCCCGAGCTTGCCGAGGGATCCCACGGCTTAATGCTCATAGCCATATTTGCGCAGTTATCATGGGATGCTAGTCCATTTCTTAGTCGACATGTTCAGCATGACATGCGTTGATTTGAACAATCCGTCGCTTACTGTCATCCCGAGCTTGCCGAGGGATCCCACGACTTATGCTCATAGCCATATTTGCGCAGTTATCATGGGATGCTTCGACAAGCTCAGCATGACATTTTCTTGTCATTCCGAGTCCGCAGACGAGGAATCCCACAGCTTTATGCTCACGGCCATATTTTGTACACTTATCACGGGATACTAGTCCATTTCATAGTCGACATGTTCAGCATGAGATGTGTTGATTTGATCCTCGACAAGCTCGGAGTGACAGTTAGCTGTAAACTGCTCTATATAACTTTTATCATGCTATTTGTTACTTTGGTCTGTTCTTGAGTATACGCACAATCAGCCATACGGTCATGATGAAGGACGCGCCGTAGCCAAGCACACCGAGCAGCGGGATGCCCAGCAGCTTGGGTGCCATGTTGGTGGTGCAAAGT
This sequence comes from Bacillota bacterium, assembly GCA_023391105.1. Taxonomy (GTDB): domain Bacteria; phylum Bacillota; class Clostridia; order Christensenellales; family SZUA-584; genus SZUA-584. The sequence continues at coordinate 14,989 of JAEWBO010000032.1, read as the reverse complement.
ATGCTGGAACCGACGACCACCGCCGCATTGAGTATGCACACGATAATGCGGTTCACAATGCGGTCGAAACGCGACAACATATTTTCGGAGCCCACAAACTCTAAGTTTAGCTTCGTCTGCCCCTTGGACGCCATTTTGAGTATGTCGGACATCTGCCCCGGAATATCCGCGGCGCGCTTGCCAAACGTAAATAGCGCACGCCCCGCGTGCCTCAGCTCGCGCTTAACATCCACCTCTTCAAAAATGCTGCCCGACAGGTGTCCGCCGACGATCTGCAGAAAATTCGTATCCGGATTGATTTTGCTTAGCACACCCTCGATCGTCATGATTCCGCGCGCCAGCATCGCCACGCCGGACGGCAGCGCAATGTTGTGCGTTTGCGCGAGGCGCAAAAAATCCGTGATAAACTGCCCTGCATCCAGACTGCCAAGATCCTGCGAGCCATATTTGCCCAGCATATCGCCGACATCCGAATACAGCCGGTTGTGGTCGATCTCCCCCCGGCAATGTCCGAGCATCAGCAATGTGTCTTTGAGCTTGTAAACGTCGTTTTCCACCGCCGCCATGATGGCGTCCTTAAACAGCCGCCTGTGGCGCGGTGATAAGCGACCCACCATGCCAAGATCGATCCAGACGATTTTGCCGTTACGGACGCGGATATTTCCCGGGTGCGGGTCGGCATGGAAAAAACCGTCGTCTACCACCTGCTTGACGAAGTTCGCCGCGAGCTTTTCGCTGATCTCCTGCGCGTCGTACCCATTCTCTTTGAGCGCTTGCGCGTCATCGATCTGTATGCCCTCGATGAGCTCCATCACGAGCACCTTGTGCGTGGTCAGCTCGGCTTCCACATTCGGAAATGCGATGTAAGCGACATCCGCGTTATACTCCGCGAATTCGCGGATGTGCGCCGCCTCCAGCATAAAGTCCATCTCCTGCTGCGCCACCATCCACAGCTCGCCCAGCACCGCATTGAAGTCGATCACATTGCCCGTATGCCCCACAATGCGGAATATGCCCGCCGCCTTGCGCAGCAGCTTCACGTCCTGAGCCATCTTTTCGTAGATGCCCGGCCGCTGCACCTTGATGACGGCATCTTTGCCGCCTTTGAGCTTCGCTTTGTGCACCTGCGCGATAGAAGCGGAACCGTAGGGTTCTTCTTCGACAGACGCAAAATAGCTCTGAGGCGGCTCACCGTATTCGCTTTCAAGCACGCGCCACACGTCCTCAAACGGCATGGGCTTCACCTCGGTGCGCAGCTTAATCAGCTCGTCGCAGTATTCCGAAGGTATCATATCCGGCCGCATGGACATAATTTGGCCCAGCTTAATAAACGTCGGCCCCAAATCCTCAAGTATGTGCCGCAGCTTTTTGGGGGTTAGCCCGCGAATCAGATCGTGGCGCCGCAGAACCTTTAATATGTCTTTAAAACGTGCCGCAGCCGTGGCGTTAATTTTCGTCATCCGGCTTCTTTTCTAAGTCGGCAAGCTTGGCTTTTAATGCGGCAATCTCCTCTTCGCTCATTTTACCTAAGTTGTCGATGACCGCTTCCACGCAGAGCTTGCTGCTTGAAATGGTATCCTTCATCTTGTCCTTGGCCTTGTGCTTCAGTTCCTCATTGAGCACCTTGCCCTGTTCCACGGTGAGCTCTCCTTTTTTGATGAGCTTTTCGATGACCTGCTGCGATTTTTCCACAGTCACCGCCATTGCGCCGATTCCTGCGAGCAGCACTTCTTTCAAATCATCGCTGATACTGTTTGACATCATTTTCACTCCTTTCACTCGGGGCTTTCGCCCTCACTTCCAATACTATCCTTACATCGATATTATATCATATATTCGAAAAGATAAATCGCGGAAGAAAAGAATCAAAATATTGATAGGCCATAGCGCAAATCCACGAGCGGCTGTCCCATGATATCGATTGTGCATTCGTCGCCGGTGCACACGAAGCCGTGCTTCTCATAAAAACGCCGCGCGCGGTCATTCTCGCGCAGCACCCATAGATAGATATGGCGATAACCCTGCTGCTTCAGCACATCCACAGCGCCTTTGAGCAGCGCCTCGCCATACCCCCTGCCGAAATAATCAGGAAGAAGATATATCGATACGATCTCGCCCCAACCAGGCAGCTTTTCGTCACGCGAGCGCCCGAAGGCCGCACAGCCCACGGCTTCTTCTCCATCACATATCATCAACGCGCAAATCGAGCCGTCCTCCAGAGACCGTCGGAACATTGGCACCCAGTTGTCTTCCTTGAGGTCATCAAGAAAGGCTTGCGGCACCACGCCCTTGTACGCCGTTTTCCAGCTTTGCGCATAGATTCTGCTGATATCCGCCGCATCGTCCACAGCGGCTTTACGCACCTGCATAAATATATCTCCGTAATGGTGATAGGTAATTATACCATATATCGCCTGCCCGGGTATACAGCCGGTTATCATTCCCCCATTCGCCTCATATGTATGGAATGACGGGGGTGCCTATGAAAACGCAGAAATCACTGAGCATGTTTCAAATTGCCTCGGCCTATATCGGCACGGTAGTGGGTGCCGGCTTTGCCTCGGGACAAGAGGTGCTCCAGTTCTTCAGCTCATACGGACTCAATGGGCTCTGGGGCATGCTGATATCGTCGCTGTTGTTTTTCTTCATCGGATACTCGATTTTGATGCTGGGGCGGAACCTAAACGCACGGTCTCACTTGGACATCGTGCGGCACACCAACGGCGATCTGCTGGGTACTCTCATCGACATCGTGATCACCGTCTTCATGTTCGGCGGGCTCGCCGCGATGCTGGCAGGCGCGGGCGCGATAATAAGCGAGCAGTTCGGCGCAGCGCCGATTTGGGGCGTGGCCGCGATGGCAGCAGCGGCGCTGGTGACAGTGGTGACAGGAACGCAGGGTGTGATCAACGCGATCAGCTTCGTGGTCCCGTTCCTCATATTCTCTGTACTGTATATATCAATCACAAGCATGCTCAAAAACCCCATCACGCAAGCGGAGATCGACACGGCGGGGACACTCGGCGGCGCGACACCCCACTGGCTGTTATCTGCCGTCAACTACGCATCGTACAACATTATGATATCCATCGGCATTCTTACGACTATGGGCGCTGCCACTACGAGTAAAAAAAAGCTGTTCTGGGGCGCGCTGCTCGGCGCTTTGGGACTCGTTATCAGCATGGCCGCTATATTCCTTGGCATGGTGACCAATATCAACGACGTATCCAGAAAGGAAGTGCCCATGATCGAGATCGCGAACGATATCTCCTTCGCCGTGAGAACACTGTTTGCTGTGGTGCTATTCGCGGAGGTATATACCACGGCTGTGGGCAATCTGTTTGGGCTGGTGCAGCGGATCTCTTACCGGCTGCCGCGCTGGCTGTTCGCTGCGGCGGCGACGGTGCTCGCGTTTGCGGTGGCGCAGCTGGGTTTCTCCAACATGGTGAAATACCTTTACCCCGCCGTGGGCTACGGCGGCATGCTGTTCTTCGGCGGTGTGGCGTATGTCTGGATAAAAAAGCGGCATTCTGTCCGCTGAACGACAAAGGTGAGGTGACGTGACTTTGAACAAATATAAAGCATTTTACGCGGTGGCCTCGCTGTTCGTGCTCGTGTTTGCCGCCCGCAGCTATTATCAGGACAACGCCTTAAGCTTTTACGCTATGGCAAGCTCATCAAGCCAGCAATACGAAACGACTGCCAAGCGCGACTTGCTCGCGCTGATGATGGCGTATCCGGATCATATCAAGGGCATAGAGAAAGACGAGCAACGCGTGTATGTGGTGATGGAATCGGGCGCGGAAATCGTGTATGACGATCTGAAGATCAAGAATTTTGGTGAGAAGCTCGGCAACGCGGACATACAGGACATGATGGAGCTTGACTATCCGCTGCACAGCATCGACACGCTGATGGACGAAAACTGCGACCCCGGGCGCATCCGCTGTTATCCGTTTTTGCACGCGGTATACGGCGGCTCTCAGCGCGACATTGAAGGCAGCCTTGAAAGCGTGAATCTGGGCGCGGGCAGTTATCCGTTCAACAAGAACAACGGCGCGTCGGACGCGCTCGCGGCGGTATTTTCAGGCGTCTCGGGGCTGATCAAGAGCGAGCCGGAGGTTTACGGCTTTGTCTATCCTTTAAGCGGCACCTACAACTACCGCGTTATCGCGGGGACAGGGCAGCTAAGCCCGCACGCGTTTGCTATCGCCATTGATTTGAAACGCGACAGCTGCGACTACTGGCAGTGGGCGAACAGAGAGCAAGGACAAGGCCGTCTCGATGAATACCCGACCTCACTGGTGGCGCTGTTTGAGAGCCACGGCTTTATATGGGGCGGTAAATGGGCGCACTTTGATTTTCTGCACTTTGAATACCGGCCGGAGCTCATAATAAAGGCGCAATACAGGCCAGACGAGGGCGATATGCTCACCTGGCATGACGGCTTTCCAGATACGCAGAATACAAGAAGTTATATCGACATCATTAATCAGGCGTGGAACAAAACAGAATAACACTTATTCAAAATAAAACAGGTCTCAGTGTGTCGAGACCCATTTTGCCATTCCGAGCTTGTCGACTTCGGTGTGGACTGGAGTCCCATGATAAGAAAATAATTAAAGGCTGTCAGCATAAGCCGTGGGATCCCTCGACAAGCTCGGGATGACAGTAAACTGAATGAGCGGTGGGATTCCAATCCGTTTCGTAGTCAGACGCTTACGCTCCATCGGAATGACATAAGTATCTTTTTTAGCAGTCTGAGACCTACTCAAAATAGAACAGGTCTTCAAACTTTTTATCCAGCGCAATGCAGAGTATCAGAGCCAGCCGTGCCGTGGGATTAAACGTACCTATTTCAATGGAGCTGATCGTATTGCGTGACACACCCACCATTTGCGCCAGATCACTTTGCGACAGCCCCTTTTCCGCTCTTGCGACTTTCAGCCGGTTTTTTAATATAAGCTTATCATTCATATCTTTGCTATTTCAGAGTGATCAAAACATGATTCGCAAGTAATGCGAGCGACGCAAGACCGCCCGCTATGGCTGTCACGAGATAGACCTTTTTCTTTGTAAAACGATATTTGGCGTATGCTTCGGAAGCACTGAACACCCAAAACAGCGCAAGAATCGCATAAAGCGTGTCGGTCTTGGACATAAACAGGTTGAACAATGCAAGAGCCACAAATATGATTCCAAAAGCAATAAAACCAATTTTGCGGCCTTGGTTCTCTGCGTTTTGCATTCCCTCATCCGCTTTCTCGTTTCTGCTTCTTTCCAAAATTTCTTCCTTTAACATATAGCCTCCATATTTCAAAGTATTATTTGCATATTTCCAAGTAAACTTGGCAATTACAATATAGCATTGCCAAGTTTACTTGTCAAGCCGTTTTCAACTATTCAAAATACTTTCTTAAAGGAAGTCTGTCCGAAAATACAAAACGCTTGTCCATGCGGCTGCCCAAAAAGCCGATCAGCCTACCGTTGACCAGCGCACAGACGACAGTGCCCCACTTGACACCCTCAAAGTGAAACCATTCGAAGAACGCAAAAGACAGCGCGATCGCGATTAGACAGCTCACGCAGTCGTAGATGGTTTTGAATCGGCTGATGCTCATATGCGTCTTGGCAGACATCTTTTTGACAAACAGCTCATAGACCTCGGGGGCAATATATGTTTTGAATATGAGTGCGACGCCGGTCGAACACATGAGCATTCCAGCAACAAAGAATATCAGCCGCCACGCCACGGCGTCGGCTGCGATCAGCGAGACCAGCACCATGCTGCCGTCCAGCACGAAGCCGTATATCACCGCTGTCACAAACGAGAACAAAAATGACACCTTGAATTGCCGCAGCACCAGCACCATAATAATAAGAAGAAATGCCTGAAAGGTATACTCCGCCATGCCAAAGGTCACAAAGCCCCAAACCTGAGACAGCTTCAAAAAGACCAGATAGGCCGGTGCCACCACCATAGAGACGCCGAAATCGGCCTTTACCATGAGCGCGGCACCCAACGCCAGCGCCACAATGCCAAATACATATGCCAGTTCTGTGTAGAATACTTTTGTTTTCACATGTCACTCCCAAAAAAAACATCTTCCCCTGTTTGGTATAGAAACAGGAAAAGATGCTGATGATGAATGATTATATACAGATATACGCCTTATTGCAATCACCATTCTTCTTTTGGTTCGACATGGCGCTTCATAAACAATACGTTTTACTGCGTTTCAAGCCAGTCGATAAATTCATCCGTGGTGTATGTAAAGGCCACATGCGCCACCGTGTCTTTTTCGACGATAAATTCGCTCAGGCCGTATTCAGCGCCCGACCAGTCATAGGTATATCCCAGGCGCGTCCAAGGATAAGCGCTGTCAAAATACGAATAGATGATGTTTGCGTCAAACCACGATACATATTCTGAGTCGGCGTTGTCGTCAAAGCGCGTCTCGGTCACAGGCTGCGCGATATCATACGTGTACGCGGGGCGTTTGACAGCATCCATCGGCACCCACATGCCTGTAAAATGCGTATACTCCTTTTCCTCTGGCAGGCCAAGCAGCTGTTCAAACCTTAGCTCCCAGTCTGCCACACCGGTATTATGGTTATCATACCACCGGGCAATCTCCTTGTCGGTAAAGCACCAGACCTCCCCGTATGACAACGCCGCATCCTCACCCGGTATATAGCTCTCGGGATATTTGTGCCACGTGATCAGCAGCACGTCGCCGTCGTCGTTCACCGTCGCCATGTCGCTTTGGGGCGTAATGGTCACAACGGGACGGATTTCATCCGACTCTATCGTCAGGGCATCCTTTATGGCTTGCGTGTAAAGCTCGGCGGACGACGCTGGGGGCTGCGCCGCTCCTGCCCAACTGACTGCGCTGATCGTCACGCCGATGGCGATAAGCACCAGCAACAGGGCCATCGCCGGCGTCACCAGCTTTTGTGTGAAGAATTTTTTCATATGTCACCTCTTTAAGCATTAAGTTTACGTCAAATGAACATACCCGTAAAAACTGTTAATTAAACAAAAAAACCTCCACAAGAGGGTTGGATAGTAGGACGTGGAGGGTATATGGATAACTGAAGGTTAGAGTCTTAGCTGGACTAACTATCAGTTATGCTCAAAACCTGAAAGATAAACTAGAAGTTGCAGATCTTATATTTTGAAAGCCGATTACTTCACTTGTGATTTCTTTTGCAGTATTAGTGTTAAGTTAAGTTCATTTTTGTAAGCGTCTATTCCCCAGGTTTTTGCTTTCTCCATATTCAGTTCAATAATTGATCCGGAACAACGTGCAGATACATACATATAATGAATCAGGAGTTGATTGTTTTGGTTATAGAACAACATATGCATATGTTTAAAGGAGTAACCGTCTATGTCGACGGTCATCTTCACCTTTTCTCGGGAATGTCGAGTGCTGCATTAAACTTGCCGGGGCATACGCACACGATTTCCGGCAACACCACAACAGATGCCGCTCACTATCATCCGTATTCCGTGACAACATATGGGCCAACATACGTCGATGCGGCACATTACAAGCACTATCATTATTACGAAGGAAGAACAGATTTAGTCCTTAACCACCGCCACCCGATGAGCGGGACTACATTTGTTCTGGGAGAATAACTTGTTGTCAAGGGTATATGGATAACTGAAGGTTGAGGCTATTTTAATATCCTGCTCGGGTATGCTCATAATCTGAAGAACTGAGTCCGTACTTACTTACTTTTAAAGCAGAAGCATTCTATCCATGCCTACCCCGCTTATGAGACAACGTGCTTTATTGTTGCTTATCATCTTTGCTGTCCAATCAACGAAACCGCCGTCTCCAATTTCAACTTTCTCATTATCCTTTTCCACATACAGTTTATAGTTAATGCCTTTATAATAATTGTTACCTTCATGCTCTAAATCGAAAAACAACGGCACTTCTGGCAACTCGCTCTGTATAAGCTCCGTCATTCTTTTAAAAAAGCCGTCACCGTCTGTATAACCACCCCTCTTTCTCAGAGTCAAGGATAGCTTAGCCCCGTATTTATCGCTGAACAACCTTTTGTAATAGGCAAGTTGTTTTGCAAGAAGTTCTTTTTCACAGGAATAGGAACCACTATCCATTCCAGATGACACCATACAGAAGATTCCAAAGTGAGAAAATAACCCCTTGCCGGAAAAGGCTTGTGCTCTGGCTACTCTTGCCGTCGTGCAGTAATGGACCGTTTGCGTTTTTGTTATTACTTCGGTTTTCAACCTGTCGGAAATAATGACGGCCAACATATTGGTGGGGTCTGACAAAGTTTCCGTACCCCTTATCGCACTTATCACATTATTCTGGTCAACACAGCCGAAAACCGAACAGCTTCCAAACAGAGCGGACGGAGAAAGCAGGATACCGCTAATCCCCATATTGTCAGCAATTTTTAACAGGACAGTTTCCATCTGATGATAAGCTATCGGATCTGTTTCGCTTGGAATAGCAAAACGGTTTGATTGATAAGCTTTGAGCAATCCGTTTGGAGTGAGCTTTTCCGCTTGTAATTTATAGACTTCGAGCAAAAGAGTATTGAGGTCTGATTTCGGAAGAGCCAACAGCTTATCAAGCAAATTCGCATCTCCTGCATCGTCCAAAATTCTGTCAATAATTTTATTCATGATACACCTTCAAAATTCATCCACCTATTTTTCTACATGCACCAGCAAAGCTATTCTTAATGTTCTCTATAGTCCATTTATAATTAAAGAATTCATCATACTCACCTTTTTGAGAAATCCACCACGATGTATCACCCGACCAATTTGCATTTCCAATTACAATTCTTATTTGTTCTGTAGCATCTAAAAGAAAACCTTTCGCCAGGTGTCGACCAGCTTTATGATAGAAAGAACCCCAATCCGTTATGTAACGTTCGTAATATGATTGATCGTTATTCCCGGGCATTTCGTATTCTCTGATGTATCCATCCAACTTAGAATTAACAGCACATCTTCGTAAAAGGGTAGGTAATAAATAATGTGCACTTTTATTCCGAATAGTCGACGAAACTGCACTCCACCATGCTTCATCACAGCCATTGAAAATGGCTTTTCCTGATGCCTCCTTGATTACCTCTGTTAAACCCCCATACTTATCGATTTGCGTCATTGACTCCGGCCTATGTGGGCCACATTCATCCTTATTGATGATAGCCAAGCGTAAAACATGTTCAAGAAGAGAACCCATAGATATAATTGAACATTCATAATTTCCCACAAGGAATGAATACGTGCTTTCCAAGTGAAGAATATTTATTGAAGGTTCGATCCATGGTAATGCTTTGGTAAGCATTTTGAATTTGAGACAATAGTGTAGAGCATTGCTCCGCCGCAATCATTTATACGCCATATCATCGTTATTTGCTCACCTGTCCCCATTATTCTATACTTTCTTCAAAAGCACTTTATCAATAAAGCACTTCAATCTTTAACCTTCAATTATAAACATACTGCCAATATCTCAACTATATCAAATCCTACACAATATTGCAATTTATACCCTTCTATGACACAAAAAATACACCTTCTCGACAAGCTCGGAATGACAAATTGAGGGCTTTTAAGCCCTTACCGGCTATCGATTAAGCCTCCCGACCCCTTCGGGGTAGTCATCGAGAGATGTGGCAAGGGCGCCGTAATGAAATTCGGCCATTGACAAAGGGAGCGGCCGGAATTATGCCGTTACCCTCCCCCAGTCGCCTATCGGCGACAGCCCCCTCATCTGAGGGAGCCATCTCGCAACAAGCTAAAGGGGCTTTTCAGCCCCCTGTTCCGGTCTCCACAATATACGTGACGTACTCATGATCCAGATGGTATCCGAGCTTTTCCGCAAGCGCCACCGAGCGCAGATCATGCGCGTCCCAGCTGGGGTATAGGCCGCGGTCTAGGCAGGCAAGAATCAGCTTTGCTGCGCACGCGGTCGCCAGCCCTTGGCGGCGGTAATCGCTTCGCGTGTCCACCTCGATTTCGATGCCCTTGTCGTAGGCGGTGTAGGAGGACGCGCCCGCCACGAGCGTGTCTGCGTCCAGCGCCACCACGCCGATGCCGCGTGCTTTGTAGTCCTCGAATATGGGAAACTGAGAGCAAAGGTCTCTCGACCACGGCTCAGAGAGCGCTTTATGATACAGCGCTTCGTCGATCATGCGCAGGCTGAACTGCGGCGGTATGCTGTCTATGAAGCCTTGCAGCTTGTCCCTGTCGAACACGTCCGGTTCTTTCTTGATCGCGTAACGAAGTATGCGCTCACAGTGAGGCCCATGCGCCTGCTCGATCGCGCGCGCCCAAGCCTCATCGCGCGGTATCATCAGTATAGAATCCGACGAGAAGCCGGCGGGTATATGAGCGGCAAGCGCCAAATTGGGCTCACCCGCAAGAGCGCAAAAATCCCCCGCGACAATCTGCGCAGACCGCGGCGCGGTTAGGTTGTCCGCCCACGCGCTGCCGTGAAACCCTTGCAGGCACGACCATATAATCGTCTCGTTCCAGCCTTCAAACAGGGGCGCAATTTTGCTCATATCATGAACTTGCTGCATAGAAATGACCTCACACATTTTGTACGGTCACTATATCAGAAACATCCTTATATTTCAAATAATACCCTTAAACATGCAAAGACAGTTTGTCAAAATGCAATGCGCGTGTTATTGTATATTGGTATTATTTCTCAACATGTAAGGAGATCATATGAGCAATTGGGAAGACAGTTTGCAGGTTATGGAAGAGCTTTTTGCGAAAGACTGCCAGTTTGCTTTGGCGACGGTCAAGGACAATGTGCCGTCTGTCAGAGTGGTAGACACGTTTTATGATGACGGCGCCTTTTATATTGTCACATACTCGAAGTCGCAAAAAGCCCAAGAGATTGCGTCTAATGAAAATGTGTCACTGTGCTGCGAGCTTTACCGATTCAGCGGCACAGCGCGCAATATCGGCCATCCCTTGAATCCGGGAAACAGTGAGCTTCGGGAAAAGCTGATACGGGTGTTTGAGCCATGGTATTTCAAGCACAACAACGAGCAGGATGAAAACATGTGCTACATTCGCGTTGAACTCGGCCAGGGCTTTTTCTACAAGGATGGAACAGGCTACGATGTTGATTTTGCTAACAGAACAGCAAAAGCATTTCCGTTCGTATTTGACAACATGGCTATTTAGCAGCCATGCCTAAGCCGCCTTTGAAATCGCGTCAGTAGTTAATCGCCTTGCGCGTTATCGCACCCTTTAGCTTCTTCATGACGCGCTTGTCTCGCACAACCATTGATTCTAAGTCGGATGGGTATTTCGTGAGTATCTCATAGCCGTTCTTCGTGACAAGCACTGTATCCGAATGGCGGAAGCCGCCGATATCGTCAAAATAAATCGCCGGTTCCACACTGATGACCATATTTTCCTCCAGCACGTCCTTGCTCCCTTTGGAAATCCACGGCTGCTCGTGATTGCCAAGGCCAATGCCATGGCCTGTGCGGTGGATGATTTTATCGCCGAAGCCTTTGCTTTTGAACAGCTCCTGCGTGGCAGCATCAATATCCGAGCATGCAACGCCCGGCCTGATCATGGAATACGCAATTTGACGGGCTTCCATCATGATGCCAAACAGCTTCCGGTCTGTTTCGCTGGGTTCGCCCAGAAAAACGGTGCGTTCGCATTCGGCGGCATAGCCGTTCACGCGGTTGTAGCTCATCAGCACGATGGGGCCATCGCTCATTGTTGCGTGAAAATCGGGCACACTGTGCGGCTGCGCGCTTTTAGGAGCAGGCCATCCGGCTGTAAGAAAGCTGCAGTTGAGATAATCATACACGCCTGTTTTGATGACGCCGGTCTGCAGCTGCTTGGCCGGCATCACCGTTTCTATAACGGAGCAGCCGCGATATATGCTCGAATGCAGCTTATTCATGCCGAGGTCCGTCCATGCCGCCGCGTTCTTTATGGCCTCAATCTCTTCGGGTTCCTTGACCATGCGCATACGGAATATTGCATCCGACACAACGGTTTCTTTAACATTCAGCATGGCCTGTTTTGACACAGCCAAATCCGGCTCTATGCCAACCCGCCAATTCGTACCAAGCATGTCACCCAACAGGTCGTACCAATTCTGCCCTTCGACCGAAGGATATTCGAAATAATGACTGATACGGCCATAGCCCTTCACCTTTTTCATATGCTCATATTCCAGATAAGGCACAATCAGATCAAAAGCGCCTTCAGGTCTCACAACGATGAGAAAAGGACGCTCAATCGGCTGGTATGACGCGCCGGAGAAATAATATATTGAATCCTGAGTGGAAATCACAAACGCGTCAAGGTTCGCTGCCTTCATGTACTCTTGAAGCTTTTTCAAACGCGATTCATATTTAAACGCCATTGATTTGTCCTCCTGATATTTTGGATGCGGGATGTTGTTATAGAGGGATAATACTGTTTATTGCTGTTATATTTATGTTATTATATCGCATCATTGTATTTGCTTCAACGCCTTGCGATTTAACACTCAAAAGCAACGACAAAAATGATGCAATTAAACATCAATGGTTTATCATCCAGCAGATTTACAAGGGAGAACTTTTCTATGCAGAATTACAATATCCCGACGATCCTGAATACCTACGTTTGCGAAGAGAACTGGAATCAAAGCTGAGCCGTCTCAATGCCACGCTGGACAAAAAGCAGGAACTCTTGAAGGACGTTCTCAGCCTCCGTGTGAGCATGGATGGCATAGGCAATGCGGACATGATAGAGGCTGGATTTAGGCTTGGAGCAGAGATTATGAAAACATAGGCTATATTCCATTAAATAATAACTCTTAGTCCAAGGTTTTCCCCCAATACCTTTAAGTTATGAGCTAGACTGTAAATAAACTGTTCATGATAGATAATAATACAATATTCGTGTTTATACCGAATTGTCTCAAAGAGGCAGGCATCTACCATTAATAAATTATTAAATTTATCTACTGCCGCATCAATATCAGTATCAGTAGTTTGGCTGTTGCTTTTAAGATTCTCTTCTATGAAAGCATCAAGTAAAAAGTCTTGTTCTTCTTCTCTTAAAGCAAAATATAGTTCATGAATATCATGGCCTCGAACATTTCTATTCTGAGTCTTTAAAATAATGCTTTTCAAAAAGAGTTCACACGAAAGCGAGCATAATATCACTCGTGAATCTCCACTGACTTTTTCAGCATTATCCAACAATTTTACAGCATTTCGATATGCGCATATTATTATGGATTGGATATCTGTCTGCTTTTCTCCATGTATTGGAATAATACACTGTTATTCAGGTGTATTAGGAAGACCCAAAACTATCTCTTGGCCTTGCCATTTAGATTTAGCCACTTTCTCTAAATCCTTTCTACTTATATCGTTCCGTGAGGTTATAACTCATCCTGTTTATCCAGTATCAAAATTAGAGCATTGATGATAATAGAGTTGCTAAAATGTCAAGTTATCATGTCCCTTCTCTTTTATCTATTGGCATACTCTCTGCGCATATTACTTTGATAATCGGGATCAGAATTATTCGCTAAAATATCATGGAGGTAGTCTATGGCATACTGGGAATATTTCTGATTAGGATATTTGTTTTTAGGAGAGGCTTGAATCTCTAGATTAAACCTCTTTTGTCCACTTAAGCCATATTTCCAAATCATTGCTTTTGCGGTCATAGGTTCTATTCCTAATTGTTTGGCAACATCCTTTAATATGAACGGATAAGCGATATTAATATCAACATCAGGAACTTCTATTTCTTCTGCAAGAGTTAGGTTGCCAATTAATCTTAAGGTGGGTTTTCCTCCTATTTCGGTAAACTCCCCCTGCCTAATCAATTTGATATTTGCTAGTAACTCTTTTGCTAATGACTTATCAAGAACGAATCCTTTACCGGAAGTTATATCTAAATCCATGTTGTTCAAATCAATGGTTGCAATATTTGTAGGCCCCGCATGTAGAATCTTTTCCAAATGATTCATCCATGCCTTTGCTTCATTCTCTCTCTGAGTATTTAGCAAATATATGAGTTCGGGGTAGTGAATTCTTTCAGATCGTCCCCTATATCGATAATAAATATCTCCTTCTTTTATCGAATACTTCTTATTTGATGCATCAAAGCTCTTTTTACAGATGCAGGGTTTATTTTGAATTTCAAAAACATATATGAGACCTACATTGAGCCCTGCAATTCTAAATGTGGCTACATCCCACTCAATCTCTGGAGAAAAATAATCATTAAGGCTTTGAGTGAATTCCTCAATTTTCATTTCCTCAAATTGAGTAAGCCTCTTTTCATCAAGTCCTAACAGTTCTCTTGGCCTATCTTTGATACCAAAAATTATATATCCTCCCCTGTTGTTAGCAAATGCCGCCATAGTCTTTGTATAACAGTTTCTATTCCCATGGTAGTAAGATTCCTTGAATTCTATTGTCGATCCCTCACGAGTCATAACTTTTAAATTTGAATCTACCCTGATTAAATTTAACAATACATCTTCTGATAAAGGGTTTTGCATTTTCATATAAATTAACCCCCTCATATCGACCATGAACTTATTCATTTTACATTAAAGCTCATCCAGTTTATTAGTTAGTATATCACCGTCGACAAATTATTTCAATAATTTCCATCACCAAGAGGTTATTCCAATCTTCCAGCCAATGTTAGAGTTGTTAACCCGAAGTCCTCAATTTATGTAATTATGGTCTTATCCTATCCCCTATGAACCTTGAAAACCGCATATCAGCAATACGTAAGCAACAAAAAAACAAACCCGATTACTCGAGTTTGTTCTGTGGTAGCGGCGACTGGAGTCGAACCAGTGACCCTCCGGGTATGAACCGAATGCTCTAGCCAGCTGAGCCACGCCGCCATATAGGCAACCCGACTGAAATCATCCAATCGGGTTGCTTTTTTAAAGTGGTTGCGGGGACAGGATTTGAACCTGTG
>JAEWBO010000042.1 GCA_023391105.1 Bacillota bacterium | reverse complement strand
TTGCAATGGTGTTACGGCTATAGATTGCCCGAACGCTATGCGGGCGAGGTCACTGTTTCGCACATATTTTTCCCCCATGACGATACCGCCCTGGTCGGCCGGGAATGTGATGCCCGTTTGCTGGCCGAAGCCAAACTTATAGATATAATCGTAAAATACCGGGGTTTCCATCGCGAGCCCCATCTGCATGAATGCCGAGTTGCATGAATTCTGCACAGCCTGATACAGACTTTGGCTTCCGTGAGACCGGGGAAAGCGCCAGCACTTGATCGGCTGGCCATCAACCGCGTATGTACCGCCGCAATGGAACGTACTTTCCGTGGTAATGGCGCCGCTGTCGAGCGCGGCTGCGCATGTGACAGCCTTGAATGTCGAGCCCGGCTCATAGACGTCTGTGATGACCTTGTTGCGCGTCAGCTCCGTGAGCATCTCGATGTCGTCACGCGGCGGATTGTTGAGGTCATAGTCGGGAGCATTGCTCACCGCGAGTATGTGTCCCGTATTGGGATCCATCACGATGCCCCACGCGCCGATTGCGTTTTGCTGCAACAGTGCCTCTTCAAGAGACTTTTCCAGGAAGCTTTGTATAACCTCGTCGATTGTTAAAACGACGTTGTATCCGTCTACAGGCGCAATGTACTGCTTTTCACCGAGCGGTATTTCCCGCCCCTTATTATCCGCCTCAGAAACAATCTTGCCATTCTGTCCGGACAGGTATTTATTCAAATAGGCTTCCATACCTTCAATACCGTTACCGTCTACCGATGTAAAGCCGAGTGTCTGTGTCAAAAATGCGCCGTTCGGGTAATACCGCTTCACATCTATTGTGAAATACACACCGGGAAGGTTAAGCTCTCTGAGTTGGTCTGCGACATCGTTATCCACCTGCCGTTTGAGCCACACCTCCGATTTGTTCGCCGCGGCCTTTTTTTTGACTTCCTCGACGTCCATGCCGAGCATTTCGGCGAGCTTTTGCGAAATGGCGTCTACATTGCCCTTCTTTACTTCGGCGGGGCGCAGCACAACGGTTTCCGCATTGGCGCTTTGTGCCAGCACGTTGCCGTTGCGGTCCAAAATGTTACCGCGCTTGGCGCTGACCACCAGATCGCGTGTCTGCTGGATGAGTGCTTTATCGCGCAGCATGTCTCCCTGCACGAATATAATGATACCCATCTTGACAGCAAGCGCAAAAAACAGCACAACGACCACTGTCATTAAAAACAGCAGTCTCTTTTTGGATTTCAAGGAGGTTTGCGCGGTTTTCGCGCCCTCCTTTTTCACGATTCTCTTTTTATTTGTTTTTCTGGTCATCAGCCGCTCATATTAATCGTAATCTTTTGATCCTGTTTCGGATAGTTCATGTGAAGCTCATTCTGCGCGATATTTTGAATATATCCAATGTCGCGCAGCTCCATGTCCAGCTGAAGCTTGTCGATCTCGCCCTCTATCATTGCGATGTTTTCTTTAATCGTGCTGTTCTGCACGCCGATTGAACAAAGGGCGGCATAACGCGATATCATGAAAGACAACGCACAGAAAGCAACAAAGATGACAAACAGTGTGGATGCAAGGCTTCTTCTTGACGCAGCCCGTTCACGCTTCATTGCTGCCGCTTTAGCAGCCGCTCTTGCATTACTGCGCGGCTTCGCGGCGGGCTTTGCCTGCGTCTTCCTGGCCGGTTGTGCCTGTGTGCTCGGCTGAGCTTTTCTCACAGGTCTTACAGGATCGGTATTAATATATGCGACATTACCCTGCATCTTGACAACTCTTTTTCTTGCAGAGTAAGCTGACTCATCATAATCGAATTTTCTTTGTGCTGCTTGCATGATGCTTGCTCCCTTAACCGCGCGCCTCAAACACGCGAAGCTTTGCGCTTCTTGACCGGTTGTTCTGCTCCACCTCCTGCTCAGACGGCAGTATCGGCTTTCTCGTCACAACCTTGCCCATCGGTTTCTTGCCGCAAACGCATACAGGAAACTCACTTGGGCACTCGCACGGATTTTCAAAGCGTTTGAATTCCTGTTTGACAATCCGGTCTTCCAGGGAGTGAAAGGTTATCACGGCGATCCGAGCGCCCGGCCTTAGGGCCTGCGCAAAATGGAGAAGTGCGTTTTTGACCGCATCTAGTTCTCCGTTCACCTCTATCCGAAGCGCCTGAAATGTCCGACGCGCGGGATGAGGCCCATCTTTGCGCGCTCCGCTCGGAACCGCCTTTTTAATGACCTCAACGAGATGGCTGGTGGTTTCAATGGGCTTCTCACTGCGTTCCCTCACAATAAACGAAGCGATCCTTGCAGCCCATCTTTCCTCACCGTAATCCCGAAGTATTCGTCCAAGGTCCTGCTGCGAATAGCTGTTTACGATATCCGCCGCGCATGTTTTATCTGTTATGTTCATGCGCATGTCAAGCCTCGAATCTAAATGATATGAAAACCCCCTGTTACATTGGTCAAGCTGGAACGATGAGACCCCAAGGTCCAGCACCGCTCCGTCTATTCCATCTATATCAAGCATACTGAGTATGTCTTTGATATTCCTGAAATCATCGTGGACGAAAACTGTTTCGTCCGCATAATCGCCAAGGCGCTGCTTTGCCTTATCCAGCGCGTATGTATCCTTGTCGATACCGATCAACCGCCCGCCCGGTGTGATTTGCTTGAGTATCTCAAGCGAGTGTCCGCCGCCGCCCAGCGTGCCGTCTACCACTGTCATGCCGGGACGAAGGTTAAGCGCGTTAACCGTTTCCTCAAGCAGCACCGTCGTATGCGCCATGCTTACACCCCGTAAGCCGCAAGCCCTGCCATGGCGTCGCCCTCATCCTCGGGCATTTCCATAAACGCCTGCCATTTCTCTTTGGCCCATATCTCTGCGCGGTATGATGCGCCGATCATCACAATTTCCTTGTCGATACCCACTTTGTCGCGTAGCAGCTGCGGCAGCAACACGCGTCCTTGCTTGTCGGGCTCGCATTTGCATGCGCTGGAGAAAATCATGCGCACATAGCGCTGCGCTTTGGCATCCGTCTGCGGAATGGCATTGAGCTTATCAGCGAACTTGCACCATTCCTCCTCAGAATAGGCACTGAGGCATTCTGTGTTAAGACAGGTGATGTAAAACGGATCGCCAAGCTCGACTCTGAGTTTGGAAGGCACTGCGAGCCGGCCTTTTTCATCGACGCTATGGACATATGTGCCAATCAGCGACCCTTTCACTGTCTCTCCCCCGGCAGCTTATCAAGATCGGGAAGATCTTTGCTGCTTTGTTTGTGGAGGGTTGGGCTTGGTTACTACATTTCACCACTTAGCGAGCATTCTTCACCATAGTCACCCACTTTTCCCCACTTGATAAGACTATTCGTTATGAAATCAATAATTCCTTCTTGAATCTGCATATTGATTCAAGAAAAAAATTAAAATTGTAGTCGTTGTTATCGAGCTGTACAACATGTGGTGGAGAATATTTGTTTGCGCGAATGTGTATTTGCATATTCGCTTTGTCATGCAAAAATCTTTATTTTGCAGCCATCCAGGCAGGATAAACGTTTTACATGCAGAAGGAGATAAGAACGAAAATCTGCTGATATCGCGTGCGCGAAACCGCAGCAAAGCTGCACATTAATATGCCGTTGTTAAAATATACTTGCAGCGCGCAAGCCAGATGCTTAAAATCAACATTAAGGAGAATGAACTATGAAAAAGGAAGACTTAACGGAAACGACCGAGGATAAATGCAGTAATCAAAACGTGAACGAAAAGGAGCTGTCTTTGTTCGGCGACGATGACAAAGCACCAATGAGCATCCGCAAGCGTTTGATTCTAGGCGTCTTGGCCGCCGTGCTGATGTGTGCGCTGGGTTTGGCTCTGCCTGCGCTGATAGAGGCTGTTGATCCCGCTGCTGAAGCTGAGCTTGCTTCAGAATCCGACGCATCCGCAGCTGCCGATGCTCCCGCTGCTCACACAAATAAATCGGGCATGTTGGCCATCACCGCTTATGCGGCCGAATGGAAAGAGACGATTTTGCAGCCCGGCATTTCCATCGCGCTCAACAAATACTCTGCGCTTCAAAGCGATGTCCCCGGGCTCCCCTTCGTTGTCTCAGTGCCCGAAGGCAGCGCTGACATCAACGCAGATGGTATTCGTATTGATGTGGACGCCGGTACCATCATCACTTGGGAACCACCCGACTATACCGTACGGGAAAGAGGCAAAACGTATGTCTGCACCTCCGGAAGCACGATTTATTGGTCGCCGCTGGATGCGCAAGGCGCTGCCCTCCCCCGCTGCGAAATGACCATTACAGCGTACAACGGCAAAGATGAAGCATATACGCAAAAAATCATCATCAGTCAAACCGAGGAGTTTAACTATACCGCTCAGCTACAGTAGCCACAAAAACAAATGAATGGAACCGTCTGGTCTCCGTTGGAAAGTGCCAAAAAAGTTTCTTATGTCATTCCGATTGAGCGTTAGCGATTAACTACGAAGTGGATTGGAATCCCCTTCTGCAAAGCACTTTTCATGGGATTCCAGTCCACTACCGTAGTCGACAGGCTCGGAATGACCATATGGGGCTTATCGACAGCCTGAACGAGGCCGTATGGTCTCCGTAGAAGTCTATTTACATTTTTAACCTATTTAATTCCCTTTTCCCGTATCAGCAGAGTGTATCACATGGGATACTTCGCGACGCTCAGCATGACAGAAGTCGGCAAAGCATATCACCATGGGATACTTCGCTACGCTCAGCATGACGGAAGTGTCGTTTTGTCTCCATTATTCATTTTCAATTCGTTTGTTATTTGCTTTAAAGCGTGGGCTTAAATTGATATAGAACAGTCCGAATATAATAATGACAAACAACAGCACCCACGAAGCCGCCATCATGAAACCGGATGCCACATTCAGCACGATGAAAACACCGGCAATCAACAATATGCCGCCGGATACAATCAGCATCCAGCCCACAAAACGCGTTAACGCCTTTTCGTTATACTTGGCTTTCTCCTTGGGCGAAGCCGTGTTGTACCCCGCGATAAGTCCGCTTAAATTGAAGACCCGGATTATGATGCCGACGACAAGCAGTAATCCCCCGGCAAGAACGTTTGAGACCCACATGGATTTTATCCCTCCTATTGAACACCCCTGAAAGCGCCGCTTTTGGAGACCCCGTAAAACAAAACCGCCCAAAATGGGCGGTTCATTAAGCGATATATCGGTTTATGAAACCACGTCGCCCTTATAGCTGATCAAGGATGCGTTGTGCACACCGGGTATAGAGGAAAACGCATCGATCATACCCACTTCGCTCTCCTTGATGTTCATCTCGATTGTCAGTTCAATC
The DNA here is from genome assembly GCA_023391105.1 of Bacillota bacterium. Classification (GTDB taxonomy): domain Bacteria; phylum Bacillota; class Clostridia; order Christensenellales; family SZUA-584; genus SZUA-584. Next base: position 69,383 of record JAEWBO010000042.1, on the reverse strand, counting down.
ATGCCTTCCGACACGATCTTGGATTTCAATTTACCGGCAGGCAGCTTGCGCAGCACAGCCTGTACCTCTTTTTTGCATCCTTCATCAAAACGGATGACAAACATGAACGGGAAGTTCTTTTTGGACTTGAACAGATTCCAAACCAGAAGGAAGACGCCGATGGCGGCTGAAGCGACAAGCGCGATGGTATAAAACCGTGCTCCGATTGTAATGCCGCACGCAATTGCCCAGAACATGAATATGGTGTCCAGCGGGTCTTTGACCGCTGTTCTGAAACGCACAATGGACAGCGCGCCGACCATACCAAGGGACAACATAATATTATTTGAAATCGGCATAATGACCATGGCAGTCACCATCGTCAGCATTATCAGTGACGTGCCGAAGCTCTTGACGTATATAACACCGGTAAAGGTCAACCTATAGATAAAAAAGACAAACAAACCAAGCACAAACGCGAGAACCACTGTTACAAGCACACTGGTTAGCGTGAGCTCACCTGCCAGTTGAAAACCCTCCAAAAATTTATTTTTAATCGCATCTTGAGCACCCATACTTATTAATCCTCCTAATCAAACTTTCTGCATAATACGTATTTTGATATCGCGCTTCTTTGCGCCGCGTTCACGTTATTTAATATGGTCTTGATAAACTCGGGCATATAACGGTTAAACTTCACCTCAAGCACCATCATGCCTTGCTCCAGCACAGGCATCGTAGGCGTCTGCGAGTTGAAGATATCCGAGAGCCATAGCCCGCCCTTGATGTCTTTATCGAATGTCACGCGGACGTTTTCAAACGGCGACACAAATGCTTCTCGCCAATAGTCCACAATCACGCGCGGCTTAAGCCCGTTATTTTTCATCTGCACATAGATTTCGGATGCCAGCGGCTCCGGCCTCTCCGCCAGAAAATCGTATTCTCCCGCTATGAGACTGTCGCACTCATCTCGCGAGAGCCCAATGCTGACCTTGGAAATAAACTGACCGCGCTTGATCTTCTTTTCAAATTTAATGACGCTGTCGCTGTAATTATAAATCCGAATCCGATATTTGCAGCGTTCATCGGTCCCCGCCACCTTATCCTTGAGCGCTGTCTCATACACGTCGTCAAAGTACAGGCTGCGGATATGATAATGACCGTCATCGTTCGCATAGCGGTCGGTATTGAGCAGCACTTTGATCGTGTTTTTTAGCAGTATATAATCATGATAATTGATGTAGAATTTCAGCTCATGCCGGAAAGCCAGCTTGCCGCTCGGCGCCTGCTCTTGCATATAATCAAAATCATGCTGGTCAACGCGCACCATAGGCTCTGCGGGACGATAGCCACGGTCTGCACGAAGCGTCTGAGGTTCTCGCCTTGTTCCCGTCTGCTCTGTGAAGATACTAAGATTTTCCGGCTGCGCTGATTTCACATTGGCAGCTTTGCTTCGTCTGGCTTCCTTGATAGCGGGTGACTGGCTGCGTGTCTGAGCCTTTGGTTTTGCGGCTTTGGTTTCTTCTTTGCCGAACATATTGAGTTCAGACCGAGGGTCTTCCTTTTGCCGTGTGCTGTTATATCGGCTGGCCAGTGCGGCACCGCGTTTGTTGCCCTGCTTTGGGCTGCCTGCACGCTTGGGCTCAGAAGTAAATACGCTGAGCTCGCTTGGCTTTGGTGTCACGCGCTTTACGCTTGCCTTTGGTCTGTCTAATGACAATTCGCTTCTCCGCTGGTCAAAATCGCGGGTGGATAAGGGCTGAATATCCTTACGCTTGGCTAGCGGTGTTTCTTTCTTCAGTTTTCTGAATATCTCATCGTCTCTTCTTGCCATACTTCCCCTTTAAGAGTCGTGTTCCTCAGGGCTTTGCACTTTTCTATGCTTATTGCCGCATTCAGCAGGCCGTATCAATACGTTAGATGCCACTGGCTTTGGCTTAAGGCGCAAAAAAATGCTCCTCGCAAAGCTTTGTTAAGCAAATGTAAAATTATCTCGAATGATTGTATCACGCTTATTTGCAAAAGACAACAATTTTACACGCTTATTTCCATATAAAGTAACTTTACAGCTTCTTCTCTTATTTTCTCTTGTGCCTAACCAAAGAGACTCTGCATTTGCTCATCCGACAGATTAAATCCTGTTTTCATCTGCTCATCAGTGAAGCTAAAATACCCGCGGAGCTTTGAACTCGATATGCCAAGCACGCTCTTTATCTGAGACAGCACGTTATACGGGCGTTCCTTGGCAAATATGCGCATTGATTCCACCTCTTTTTCCCAATCCCTTTTAAAGTCGGTGAACTTTGCGCGCTCCGCTGGCATCTCCGCCGCCACCGAAGCGGCCACCTCGTCGATTGCACTGATGAGGTTATCCGTGGTATAGAGGTTTTCCATCGTCCATGCAAAGCGTTCGAGGAAGGCTTTTTTCCACGGGTCATAAGCAAGAAGCGCGTTAAACATTGTGGAACCGCCTGTTTCCGGCTTCATACGTGCCGCCAGTGTCGGGTGATCCGGCTTATTGAACGACCAACACATATCATAGAATATCTGCTTCCATTTACCGCCCGGCACCTGATAAAACTGCAGGTTGTAATAATCCGAGTTTGCCAGAAATATCTGATTAGTCATAAGATCTATATAACTGTCGGTATCCAGCCGCTCAGCAAGGTACTCGTGATTCTCTTTTATCGACATATCGTGCGTGGTGATAAACTCGTACAGTTCTTTATACCCGCTGTTCGTTCCGTTTAAGACGTAGTTTAAGCCTGAGCCGGAAAGCACATTGATAGCCTTAGAGTCTGCCACACCTTCATGCTGGGCAATGAAACTCTCATTTCGTTTTTCTTCAAGGAAGTAAACACCCCAGTATTCGCCGTTGAGATAGACCACATAGGTCTTATATTGCTGCGTCAGACAGTTGAGCTTCTGCCTGTTCATATTCTCCAGTATCACGGCTTCCTTGATCTTGGCATACAGCGCGTCCTGCCCGCCGCCTCGAAGTACAAGCGACTTGTACTCGGTGAAGGGCAGGTTCTCAAAGAACGGATAGGCCATTGAACCTTTTCCGTATTCACTGCGTGCCATCACAGCAAAGGATTTTTGCTGATTGTCGCGGCTGAAGCCGCCTTGTATACGAATGGCGACATCCTGTTCAAATACCCTTTGGCCGCTTTCATCGAACACCTCGAAGGACGCGGGACGCTCAGACTCTCTGCCCTCTTCAAGATAGTTGGCGACTTCATAGTGCTCGGTATGCCCTTCAATCAGCTGAGCATTAGGCCCAAGCATATAAATACCTGTTTGCGTATTGAACAGATCATCGGGGTTTGCCACCAGCGAAATCACAGGCAGCGAATGTGATGCGCCAATGATATAAGTCGCGGTGTGCGTTTCGCTGTCGAGAAACCCGTTCTTGAAGGCGCGCGCGCGGATCATGCCTGTCTCGGTCATTGTGATGGAGCCTGTGTAGGGCGTGGAGCTTGTCGTGGGCACTGTTCCGTCCGTCGTGTAATAGATGGCAGCGTCCTGTGTGGTGGTTGAAAGCGTCACCGTTTGGGCGGACGGGTAGCTGCCCGCCGACACATCCGGTATGGGCTTGGCCACAAAGCCGCTGCTCGGGTTTGCGTTTGCCGCTCCGGGTGTGGGTTCGGTGAAATAGAAAACGCCGTCCTGCTGGGTCATTCTGCCGATAGATATGCCGCGCGGCAGTGTATCGATATTAAGCTTATCTTGCAAAGCTCCGTCAGTGTTAAAAAGCGCCAGGACTTCTCCGCCTGCGCTCAGTTTAAAGTTGGTATGTACATAGTTTTTTTTTAGGCTTTCATCGCTGGCCAGCCCGGATGCGAGCACCGTGTAATACTCCCCCGGCGCCAGCGTCTTATCCGGCAAACGAAACTTAGCCGGATTGCCCGTATTATCCGTCAGCCCATAGCCCTGCAGGTTGATCGCTTGACTGCCACGGTTGTATAGCTCGATCCAATCGTAAGTCTCGCCGTTGTCCTCGGCGAGATACTGCGAATTCGATGTCATCACTTCACTGATCATGATGTCTCCGAGCGCCAGAGGGTTGGCCGCAAGGAACTGCTGATTCCCGTCGTCCGTATTGGGATATCCTGGCGACGGCTTGCTCGTTGCCGCCCATTCGGCCGCATAAGCGCCGCCTTCGCTGGGCACACGGGCATAAGCTGTATCCGCCTGCGATTCAGATACTGTAACCTGATCGAGTATCAGCCCCGTCGGCGATGCCAGCGTGATCACTTCTTCATAAGAGGATATGCCAAAGCCTGTATGCATAGCCCCTTTTTCAAGGTCTGTGGCGTTGACGCCTGCACCCGAAGCAAACACGACGAGGTAAGCCCCCGGCTGTATTGTCACATCTGGGAATTTCCAGTCCAGCACGTTTTGCGGATCGTCTGACAGACCGAAGCCTGCCAGGTTCACCGGCTCAGCACCCGCATTATATATTTCGATATAGTCGCTGTATAAGCCGTTGTTGTCCGTCAGCGTCGTGTTGTTGGACGCCATCACCTCAGTAATCAGCAATGTGGAATCTGTCGCGTAACGGCTTGCCTGAAAAGCTTCTGCTCCCGCCTCGTTGTTAGCGTAGCCCGGTGTCGGACTGTTAAATGTGGTCCAAACCGTTATGTCGTCCGCCTGTCTGCCCGCCGAAACGTTCTTTACCTGATCCTCGTATTCAATTTCGTCAATGATCTTCCCCGCAGAATCCATCAAGTAAACGCCGCCGCCATCCGCGCTCAGCTTAAAACCAGCATGCAGAACGCCATTGGGATCATTCTTTGAACTGCCGGATGCAAACACCACCAAATAGCCACCCGCTTCCACCGTCACATTGGGGAACGCCCATTTGACAGACGACTTATCGTCGGAAAGCCCTAAGCCTGAAAGATTCACAGCCTCGCTGCTTGGATTGTAAACTTCAATCCAATCGCTGTTATCGCCCTTGTCATCAATTAGGCAACCGCCGTTGGATGCCATAAACTCATTGATCACAACAGCGCCCGAGGTAACGGGAGCGTCAGTGCCGCCATTCGCCTGGCCGTTTCCCTGTTCGTTTAACACAAATATTACAATCCCGACGCATAAAGCTGCCGCGATGATGATGACGATAATATTCCTAATAGCTCTCAATGCTCATACTCCTTGCTTGATAAAACAGACTCTTCATGTAAAAAATAATAGACTGATTGTACCACGCCTGTCCTCAAAAAACAACAGACTCACCCCATGCTTTAACCACATGTTCAATCTGACGAAATAAATACGCCATTTGTTCCCCTGAAAACCAAAATATTTTTCCCGAGACAAAGCCATCGTCTCAATAATAAATATCATGAACCTTTATTTAAAAACAAACGCCCCGTTACTACCCAGACAGATGGCCGGGATAATATCGAGGCGTGCATGCATTCAGCATTCTGTTAATTGAAACCATCCATATTAAAGTCATCGAGCATATCGCCAAAATCACCCAACATGTCGTTATAATCGAACTGCTCCACATAGTTTCTTGTAAACCAGCTACCGCCGATATTGAGCCTGTCGCCATCCAGCTTAAAAGGTTCTTGTTCACTTTCCCCCAGATAATTGATAGATAGCTTTCCTGTGCTCTTATTTTTATCGAACGTATATGTGCCGGGCATTGTCATGCCCGCCACCTGCATATCAAACGTGCCGTCTGCCCGAAATTCGATTGTTCCGCCATATCCGGTTTCTTCATACCATACACCTGCGAGTTCAACGCTTCCTCCGCGGGGCAGCAAAACCACCAGAAGTATGATCGCGATAATAAGCACTGCGCCGCCCACGCTCAGCCCAACGATAAGCCCTGTGCGGTTCTTTTTCTGCAGTTGAGGTGCGGGTCCTTGATAAATCTGCGCTGCGGGCTGCGCAGGCTGCGAAGGTGCACTCTCTAGCCTGTTGCCGCATTGGGTGCAGAAAACCGCTCCTTCTTCCAGCTTATGACCACATTTTGTACAAAACATAAAAAGCTCCTTACTTTTCGTTGATAAAATGTTTGACATCAAAGTCGGTTCCGGCTTGTTTGTAGTTGCCCATGCTTTCTACATAAACACCGTCCTCAACGACAGCAAACCGATACTCCGCATCATCCACTGAAATGACCCCTATGCCTTGCGTGCGGTCATAAGTGTAATCACCTTTGAACTTATCATCGATGGTATAAACACGTATGCTTCCGTTGCTTTTAAACTCCAGTGCTTCTGTGCGGTCCTCGCTATACCAGAATCCGTTGACTGCTGCACTTTGCACGAGAAAGCCGGGCCATACAAACAACAGCATGGCCACTGCTGCGATCAGCAACACGCCGCCAATTGTGAGCCCAACAACAAGACCCGTGCGGTTTTTCTTCTTTGGCGGCATATAGGCACCCTGCGGCGGATAAGGCTGCTGTACAGCACCGTAATAATAACCTTGCTGGTTCTGCGGAGCAGCAGGCGTCTGGTAAAGAGGCATAGTTGGCTGTGGCTGTGCCGCTATTTGCTGCGCCATCTCTGGCTGAGGTGCCAATGATAATGCGTTACCGCAGGCAGAGCAAAAGGCCGCATCTTCCGGATTGCTTTGGCCGCATTTCGTACAAAACATGGCATAGCTCCTTTATGATTTTATAAATATACCAGATAATATGAGCGAATTTGATAAAGATGTCATGATCGAGCAGTGAAAACTGCTCGTCACATCTTCTATAAATCTTAGCCGAGGCCGATAATCAAAAAGACAGCAACAAGAATCACAACGATGACGCCAAAAATGATAATTGGCACTTTATTGAACTTCTGTTCCCTTGAGTTTGGCGCCATACCATTTACCAGCGCCATGCCGCAGTCGCCGCAGACTTTTTTTGTTTTCGGATATTCCTTACCGCATTTTTTGCAATACATATGTTTCCTCCTATTGTTACTGCTTGTATTCTACCATATTCGTTTTTCCACTGCTATCAAAAACTTAAAAGAAAACCAGTGCAAACAGGCAAAAACTTTGGTATCTGCTGATAATTCAGTTGCAAAACGAGATTGCTTATGTTAAAATACGATTCGTTATCAAAACGAGTATCATACAAATGGAGGTTTTGACACTTGCCTAACATCAAATCGGCGGAAAGACGCATGAGAGTTGAAGCGAAGGCCAATTTAAGGAATCGCATCATCAAATCCGAGCTTAAGACAATTGCAAAGAAATTTGCTGCGGCTGTCGAGGCTGGTAATAAGGATGCGGCTTCTGAGCTTTATAAAGAATTCACAGGTGCGCTGGATAAAGCGGCTCTTAAGGGTACGCTTCATAAAAACGCTGTGAATCGCAAGAAAGCGCAGATTACCAAGGCGTTCTCTTCTTTGACAGCTTAAAGCGCCACTTACTTAGAAACGCAAAGCCCTAAGGCTTGGCCTTATGGGCTTTTTTGTGTTGTCGGGTATTTAATAAGCATAGCTTTTAAATATCGTTCAAAAACCGTAAACGCGTAGCAGTGTGGCGCTCAAAGCAAGGTCTGAATCCATCTGGCCTGATTTGATGCCGTAATCCAGATCGGCAAGCAATTTAAGCCCCTCTCGAAGCTGCGCGGCAGAAAACCTTGCACATTCTTTTGCGAGCATCTGCACCGCAAAACTTTTGGCTTTCAGCTGTTGTGCAATTCTGTCCAGACCAAAGCCCGCATCCAGCATCGTTTTTGTTTTGTACATATCCCTTACCTTGCGCGCAAAAAGACCAATCAGCCCTTCGGGCCGTTCAGATTCAAGTATCTCTGCCAGCAGGTTCCGCGCTTCATCCGCTTTTCTTTGAACAAAAAAACGGTGAATTTCAAACACATTGAATTCGAGCGAACGCGACGCACACGCCTTCACATGCGCGGATGTGATTTCCTTAAAATTGCAGTAAACCGCGAGCTTTGCCGTTTCGTTCTCCAGCGTATAGTAATCGCATCCTGCCAGCGCGACGAGTTCCTCTGCCGTTCTTGCCGATATTTTCGCACCTTGGGCTTTGGCTTGCTGTACCACGAAGCTTGCACACACAGCGGCTGTGGGCGCGGTGAATTCATGCACTTCGCCCAGCTCCTTGACGCGCTTATACAGTGAACGGCGTTTGTCCGCTGTGCCGTCGGTGCAAAGCACAAGCACAGTCGAATCGGGCATCTTGTCAAGATAGGCCGTGAGCTTTTTGGCCTCCTCGGCACTTCCTGTCGTCGTGAGAACAGTGCAATCCAGCACGGCCAGCAGGCGATTGTCCGCCATGAACGGATATTCGGCGCATGCCGCTATAAGCTCATCCGCCTTGGGCATTGTTTTGTATTCTGTGATGTTGAGCATGTCGTTCGGAATATTAAGCGCAAGTTTTAGCTTTTTCAGGCTGTCTCGCACCATATAACCTTCGCCCGCAAAAATGTATAAGTTTTTCATCTACCCACCATATGTCTTCACTGTAATTGTATCGTCCAAGTCAAACATAACCGCATGATCCTGCAAAGTCGTATAAACGGCATCGCTGTAATCCTCAAGATTATGAAGCGCCCACGCGTGCGGATGCCCGAAGCTGTTCTCTCCCACGCTGACGACGCTGTACTTAGGATTCAGCACACTGAGCGGCAGCCGGTACGACGAGTACGGTGACCCATGATGCGCGGCCTTGTATATGTCCACCTTGGAAAGCCTCGTAAAGAGAGCCGTCTCGATGCCGCCTGATATGTCGCCCGTCAGCAGCGCGTTTTGACCCTTATACTCGATCAAAAGCACCAGCGAAAGATCGTTTTTGTTTTCTGCCGCCGAATCACTGTACGGGTATAATACCACGGCTCTTGTTTCATCGTCCAGCAGAACCGTGTCTCCCGCAGAAAGCGGCACGACCTCGGCTTGAGGCATCGCGGCAGACACTGTGCCGAATTCCTGCGCTGAACAATACACCTTGCGCAGCATTCCCTGTTCATAAAGAGCCATCAGTCCCGAAAAATGATCGTCGTCCGCGTGCGACACAAACGCGGCATCTGGCGTAATGCCGTTTCGCACTGTAAAGCTCACGAATTCTTCCGCGCTCTTTGGCGGACCTCCATCAATATAATACTCACCGCCCTGTGCCGTGCGCACAAATGCGGCATCGCCCTGTCCCACATCCAGAAATGTCAGCGTCATTCCCTCAGGCTGTGAAAGCAGCAGCGCCAGCAGCATCGTAGCCGTCAGCGCAGCGCTTAGCAGGGCTTTCAGCCGCGTGCTGACCAGCAGGTATTTTGATACGATGAAAAGCAGCGTAAAAATGCCGAGCGTCACATACCACGGCGGCGAAGCGATGTTCATCGCCGCGAAAGGAAGCACAGCAAGCGCGTTGATAACAGCTAGCATAAGCCGTATCACAGCATCAGCGGCAAACGCGATATAAGCCGCCGTTTGTCCGATCAGCAGACCCAATAGTGTCGTGATAAATATGAGCACGATCGCAAGGGATGCCAGCGGCAGCACCACAATGTTGATCACAATGCTAAGTACCGACAAGCGATTAAACGAAGCGGCGAGCACAGGCGTCGTGCCTGCCGTGGCGCCCACAGACGCGGATATCATGTCGGACAAACGCGATGGCAGCGCTTTCACGATCAGCTTCTTGAGCTGTGTGCCGAGTGTCAGCAGACCGAAAACCGCGCTGAAAGAAAGCTGAAAGCCTGCCATGAACAAATCGAGCGGGTTGATAATCAAAGAAACGATAAATGCGAACGCAAGACTCGAAAGCGTGTCCGTCTGACGTCCGAAATGCTTGCCGAGCAGCATCACGACCGCCATCACGGAGGCGCGCACTATTGACGGCGTAAGTCCCGTGACAAACGCATAGGCGGCGATAAACGACAGCGTCGCGATGAGTATTGGCGTTCGTCCAAGGCGAATCAGGCGGAAAAAGCCGTAGACCATTGCAATGAGTATGGCGGCGTGCAGACCCGACACAGCAAGCACATGCGCCATGCCGGTGTCCTTGAACGCGCCATAGGTATCTTCATCCAGCGATTGCTTGTCTCCGAGCAGCATGCCCTTGGCGATGGGCGCAGTATCGACGGCAAATACCGTATCGATGATATCACCTATAGAAGCGCGGATATCGGCCAGTGCCGTCGCAAATGATGCCCGCGTTCCTTTGACCGTCACGACATCCGCATATGCTTTATAGTGTATACCCTCGGAAAGAAGATAAAGCCGCTCGTCAAAACCGCCTGGATTGCGTACGCCGCCCGGTATCTCCACCTCGGCGATGGTTATTATCTCATCGCCGCACTTGAGCGCCGTAAACGAAGGCGCATAGAGCTTGATGCTGCCGCAGTCCTGACCGTCAAGCTGCGCGTCATCCAACAGGCAAACCACGCTGCCGTAGTCGTTCACAGTCGGCGTGCTGTAAATATGCCCAGTCACCGTCCGCGTGCCGCCCGAGAGATACTTGACATCGACAGCGGAAGACGAGAGAAACGCGCCAAATAATGCAAACGCGGCACAAACCAGTGCAAGCGTTAACCTGCCCCATCTGTTTCTTGACAGCAAATGCAAACAAAGAGCCGCAGCGGCAAGCACCGCGGCGGCAGTCATATATATCGCTGCGAGATGAATATACCGCCCTGACAATATGCCGGACGCAAAGCAAAGAGCGAGAAAAACAAGAGGCCTTTTATTAAAAACGCGGCTTGGCTGCATCGCGCTCCCCACGGCTAAACCTCGTACATCTTTGATTCCTCAATCAGCTCTGCTGACGGGAAGCTTTCCCTCACCTCATTCAAAATGTCATACTCGTTGTATTCTGGGAAAATGTGCGTGACAAGCATGCGTTTCACCTGTCCGTTAAGCGCAATACGGCCCGCTTCAATGGCATTCACATGCGGCGCACCGGGCGTTTTGTCGCGGGAGAGATATGCCGCTTCCATAAGCAGCATATCAGCGCCGGAAGCGAATGGGGCAAGCTTGTCGTTTTCCTTGGTGTCTCCCGAATAGACAAAGGTTTTGCCATCCGCGCAGAATTTCATCGCGTAGCTTGGCACCGCGTGCGGCATCAGCGAGAATGTCACATCAATGCCGCAGATATTGGCGCTCATGCCGTCCGATATGATATGCGCGTCTATCATGCCGTGTCCGCTGATTAGTCCGGATTCAATTTCCGGCTGTCCCGGCAAATAGACGGAAAGCGGCGCCTGCCTTTGTCCCATTTTCTTTGACGCGTCGAGCGCGTAGCGCAGTGTCAATACGTCGCCCATGTGATCCGCGTGCAGATGCGAGAGCACCAACGCATCAATATCCGCCACGCGCAGCAACCCCAGCAGCTTAGTCAATGAACCACAGCCCATATCGATCACGATATTCTTTTCTTGATATTGAAGAAGATAGCACGAGCAGCTTCCGCCTGCGCGCGGATACGGCCCGTACCGTCCGATACATGTCAGTTTCATGATAACAGTCCTTTTGTTCTTTTTACCGGATAATATAGCGCCACCGCCACAGCGACGCCCGCCGCCCATTGTATCAGATTAAACACCAAAGTGCCCGCTGCATATGCCCAGCCGAACATGACCCATTCAAACAAGCCATATCCCACCGTCATGACCGCGCCGCCCAGGACGCACGCCAATATAAACTTCGGCAATCCCCCGTTCTTCATCAGCAGCGCACACACAAGGCCCATTAACGCTTTAATGACAAGCGTCGCGGGAATATAGATACCGCCGCCCAACAGTATGTCTGCCAGCATGCTGCCTATGCCCGACGCGGCCGCCGCCCACGGTGCGCCCACCAGCATTCCTGCGCAGTAGATGACGCTGTCACCAATGTTCATATACGCGCCGGTACTGTTGACAGGCACACGAATTAGAAATGTAAAAACAAAAATGAGTGCGGCAAGTATACCTGAAATAACAAGCGTTCTGGTAGGAGTTTTTTTCGTCACGAATGTCTCCTCTTTCACCATATCTTTTCCATTTATTCTAATGCATTTTGGATGCCTATGCAACAGCCTGTTTGGATGCTGTCATTCACGCACAGAGACGGTGTTCATATACTGTTAAGAGAAACACTGATCATGGCGAGGGCACAAAGACGTTTCTTTATTAGCAATAATCCGGTGTTTCCATATCAATGACTTTTGACGGGGGCTATGAACTTATGTGTGGAATCGTAGGTATTGTGGACTTTGAAAATGACATGCTCAAGGAGAGCAAAACACTGGCAGCCATGCTGGATACCGTCACGCACCGAGGCCCCGATTCCGCGGGCACGTTTATGACGCATCAGGTGGCGCTGGGCCATCGTCGTCTAACGGTTGTGGACCCTGCGGGCGGCAGCCAGCCAATGACGCGCAGCATCGGTACCAATACATATACCATCGTCTACAATGGTGAGCTTTACAACACGCCGGAATTAAGGCGCGAGCTGATCCACAAAGGGCACAGCTTTTTCTCGCACTCGGACACCGAGGTTCTTTTGCTTTCTTATGTGGAGTGGGGTCCTTCATGCGTGGAGCGCTTCAACGGCATTTTTGCATTTGCTATCTGGGACGAGAAAAAACAACGCGTCTACCTCGCGCGGGACAGAATGGGTGTCAAACCGTTGTTTATCGCACGTACATCTCATGCGTTGCTTTTTGGTTCTGAGATCAAATCGTTGCTGGCTCATCCATACATATCCCCCATATTAGCTGAAAACGGACTGCTTGAGCTTTTTGCTCTGGCTCCCGCACGCACCGCAGGCAAAACGCTGTTTAAAGGTATTGACGAACTGCGCCCCGGTGAGTGTATGATTTATTCACCGCTCGGCACCTATGTGCATAAATACTGGGACTTCGTGAGCGCTGAACACACCGACAGTCTGCACGAAACCACCGATAAGCTGCGCCATCTTATTATCGACTCCGCAAAACGCCAGCTGGTCGCGGATGTGCCTGTCTGCACATTCCTTTCAGGCGGTATTGATTCGAGCACGCTGTCTGCCATCGCAGCGCAAGCGGCTGCGGAAAAAGGTGATACGCTCTGTACCTTCTCTATCGATTATACGGATAACGACAAGTTTTTTGCACGCAGCGTGTTCCAGCCCAGCCCCGACAGTGATTATATCGATATCATGCGTCGACACATCGGCAGCGAGCATCAGCCCTGCTTTTTTGATTCAGATCAGCTGGTGGACGCTTTGCGCGGCGCGATGATCGCCCGCGACTTGCCGGGCATGGCAGATGTCGATTCAAGCTTGCTGCTGTTTTGCCGGGAAATAAAAAAACACGCCACAGTGGCGCTTTCCGGGGAATGTGCAGATGAAATATTTGGCGGCTACCCGTGGTTTTACCGTGAGGAGCTGCTAAATCTCGATATGTTCCCATGGGCCAATTCCCTTGATCTTCGTCGCAACGTGATGTCCCGCGGGCTCGCAGGGCTGAATATTGAAGGCTACGCAAAAAGCCGATACTTCGATACCATTGAAGAAACACCGCTGCTGGGAGATGAATCGCCGCTGGAGCGCCGCCGCCGTCAGATGTTCTATTTGAATATAAAATGGTTTATGGCGAATCTGCTGGAGCGTAAGGACAGAATGAGCATGGCGTGCGGTCTTGAGGTGCGTGTGCCGTTCTGTGACCACCGAATTGCCGAATACGCGTGGAACATTCCATGGAGCATCAAGAACTTAGGCGGTATGGAAAAGGGCATACTCCGCCTCGCTGTGAAGGATCTGCTGCCCGAGAGCATTTACAATCGAAAGAAAAGCCCATATCCCAAGACGCACAATCCCGAATACACAAGGATGGTTTCAACAGCGCTCAAGGCCACGCTCGCCGACCCGCAAGCACCTATACATGCGCTTGTCGACAGAGCAGCAGTGGAAGAAATGCTCGATTCGTTAAGCCTTGTGACACCGTGGTTCGGGCAGCTCATGACAGGACCGCAGCTTTTCGCCTTCCTGCTTCAGCTCAACATGTGGCTTGAAGAATACAAAGTGGAAATTGACATATAGATTTTAACTGCCGTTTTTGATAATGCCGAAATTTCTAAGGAACGGGTCGGAGATGCACAGATGGCCAGCAAGCGTGTCCGTCTGTGCTCCCTCCACCAGAAACTGAACCTTATTGATACCATCCATCGCTGTCGCTGTGTTGACGATGGCATAAACAAGCAGCATCTCGTCTTTGGGGGAGAGCTCCTCACACGCTTTTTTAAAATCTGCGGACAAGTTGACAAAGGCCGTGTCGCCATACACGTCAACGGATAATACGCCGTCCTCCGTCATGTCTGAGTATATAACCGGATTGACGTTGCCAATGTCGCCTTCCTGCGGGCCTCGCACAATTGCGCGTACGCGTTCAAGCGCGCTCCAAATCTTTCCTTGTTCCATGCTCCGCGATACTTCGATTAAAAGGCCGGAATCTGCGTACTGCAAGAATAGCGGGGCACTGCTGCCGATATATCCAATAAAGTCGCTCCTGCGCGTGGCATCGGTATTGTCGTTCAATTGATATACAAGCGCGTTGTCCACATAGATATAGACAGCTTTTATATTCGGAATAAACCCGGTGATCGTGTAAACCATCGCTGCATATGCAAGCTTCTTAGACACTGCGGATGCTATACCCGTCGGAGGCTTATCAAAAGCTAACGCCACATTTAATGTGCCGTCTGCGTTTTCTATCAGCTCCGGTTCTCGAATTAGAAAGGCATCTGATTCAATCGGACTTTCCATCGTCACTGTATTCAATGGATCCACTTTAAGTTCGTTGATGATCGTCTCCACGTACGCGCTGCTGATTGCAATTTTATCAATACCGGTGCCCGTGGTGGCGTATGTAATGTCCCTCACTTCCGGCAAAATATAATCACCGCTGGCAGACACAAAATACAGTACCGTGGAAATTGTATTTGTTTTTGGAACGTCCTCAGTTGTTTCGCTGTCAGCCTGAGGTGTTTGTGTCGGAATGGCGTTATTTTGATTTTCCGTGAGCTCAGATGGTAAATACTTGGCCTTTGCGCCGTTAAATGCTTCCTCGACGGTTACCGTCTGCTTTTTGAGTGGAGCGGACGGATAGCCCTGAAAGCCCTCGCGTAAGCCGTTATAAAAGATGTTGACAGCGGTTGCGCCAAGCAGGTCGGAAACGGTATTGGCAATGGCCAGCTCCATGGTATATTTATCACTTTGCTCCATGGGAGTCCCGTCGTACTTGAGATAGATGTTGCCCACGCCATTGGAGTACTCAATAAAATCCAGTCTCATGCCTTCAGGAGCCACACTTTTGAGGCTTTCATTGATCGGCCCGCCGAGCAAGGCTTTGATCGCCGCTTCGGCAGGGTTTGTATTTTGCTCGACCGTGATAAAGCGTGGGTCAGCGGTCAGCATTCCGTTTGCGCTGTTGAGAAAATAGATTGCCGCCTTTTTGGTGCTGCCCTCTGCGTCAAGACTGCTTAAATCAAGCTCGGTTGTTGGCACATCATCACCGGCTCCTTTTGTGTCATGTATCACGCCGCATCCTGTAAACAATAAACAGATGACCAATACGGCAAGGATGAGTCGTTTCATTGCTTTACCCCACATTAATCAGCACGTTGATCACTGAAGAATAAGAGAGTTTCCATATTTCCTCTTCCCTGACAAGGACAACAGGGATTTTCGTCCTGTCAATATCACCGTTTCGCGTCTTTATTGTATAGTCAAGTATGACCACGGCAGATTGCCCGTCGTTGGCTACATTCACACCTATCGGATTATATGAATCCAATGCATTGCCGGTTTCCCCAAGCGCCGCGGTAAACACATCGCTGTCCGGCTTTACTGTGCCGTCAGGGTTCATATAAGCGGTGTAATCGTATAGCTCCGTCCAATCCTTTTTGTTGTAGGAATCCAGCGCTTCTTTCAGCGTGTTTTCGGGTGTGAGAATGTATTCATTCTCCCAGCTCTGCCGATCAAGCGGCTCCTGGCTGTCTCCAAACCCTGCGTCACTTTTCGTGATACGCATAGTGCCGCCGCTGCTCTCCACATAAAACTGCACGCTTGAGTATTTACCCATCTCGGTAATCGTATTGACAATGGAATAAATCGCAAGCTTTTTGCGGTCCGCCACCGTTCCCTCTCCCAGCACAGGCGTCTCCGGCTGAGTGGTAATAAATTCTTCGCTGAGCGTTACAAAAAGTATATCTTCATTGTCCTTCACATCTACAAGCTCTACATCATCCCAGAACAACCCAACAAGCTGGCTGCGGTCGGCAGAAGGCCCGTCGATGAGTGCTCTGATAACGGCTTTTTCAAGCTTCTCGCTCACTGGCACGTCTATCGAACGCGTCTCACCCGCAAGCAGCTGCTGTCCTTTATATGAATAGTAGAGCGTCACCTTGGACGTATCCTTATTGGCTGACTCTGCTTTCGGATTGATATCCGGCGTATTTTTTTTGGGCTCTTCATTATTCATAGCCGCGCATCCGGATAAGGCCATGATCAGTACCAAAAAAAACGCGACAATCTTCATCCTAGACATGTGTTTTTACTCCTATCCCTTGATCGGCAAATACAGCGTGAACACGCTGCCCACGCCTTCCTCGCTTTGCACCTCTATGCTGCCGCCGTGCAGCAGCGCAATCGTGCGCGCAATATGCAGCCCAAGGCCGCTTCCGCCGGTACCTCTTGCGCGCGCCTTATCAACACGGTAAAAACGATCGAAAAGATGCGGCAAGTCGCTTTGGGGAATGCCGCTGCCGTCATCCTTGATGCTGATTGCAGCGTTTGCACCCGACTTTTGCAGCGTGACCCACACATGGCCGCCCTTTTCTGTATATTTAATGGCGTTATCTATAAGGTTCATCACAGCCTGCATCACCTTTACTGCATCACAGTTGACTTCAAGATCATTGTTGACAGTGTATGTCAGCGTGATGTCTTTTTCGTGGGCAATGGGCTTTAATGAATTCACCGTTTTATTGACAAGCTCGCTGAGAAGTATTTTTTCGATTTTAAGCGCCTCTGTCTCGCTGTCCGTTTTGGCCAGCGTCAGAAGGCCGGAGATCACATCTGCCAAGCGATCGATCTCGTTGTTGATATCTCCTAAGAACTCCTTGTATATTTTCTCGTCCACGCCATCCTGATAAAGCAGCGATTCAATAAGTATCTTCATGGAGCTTAAGGGTGTTTTCAATTCATGCGAGGCGTTGCTCACAAACTCGCTGCGCTTTCTGTCCATGTTCTCAAGCTTCTCGCTCATGGTATTAAACGTGTCGGCAAGCGCGGCCATTTCATTGCGCCCCGACACCTTGATGCGCTGGTGCAAATTACCGCGCGATATGGATAGCGCGACGGATTTAAGCTCGTTGATGGGCCGCGTGATATAGCCTGAAAAGATCACGCTGATGATCAGCACGAGAAGGCTGGCCCCTGCCACGATCAAAAAGACAATGTTGATAAACTCCTGTGTTAAATCGACCACGTCCTGGATTTCCGCCGAATACAGCACCGCGCCGATCGTCTCGGACTCCGATACGATGGCCGAAGTATAATAAACCGCATAAGACGGTTCCCCTGTCCCATCGTCTATTTTATGAAAGCCATACGACGTATCGAGAGGGCCTAACAGCACATCAGAAATCTCTTTGTGATCCAGCTTTTGTCCGTTAAACAACGAAAAGCTATCTATCTGCACGATGCCTGATTTGTTGAGCACCAAAAAGCGTCCGCCAAATTCCTTGGAGCTTTGCTCCGCCAGCTCATACATCTTCTTTGCATTGGCGCTTTTCAAGTACGGAGCCATGCTCACAGCGATGTTGTTTGTGTTTTTTAGCTGGTCACGCACGCGTATGCTAACCAGGTAGTCCTCAGCAAGATAGGATATGACAAAAGTGACCGCCGCAAAAGCGACGGCAGTCACAATGAGATAGATAAAAACAAAACGCCACCGTATGGAATACAGCAGTCTATTTATCCGAGAAATAGTACCCCACTCCCCACTTGGTCAGTATAAACTCGGGCTTGGCCGGATTATGCTCGATTTTTTCGCGCAGTCGGCGGATATGCACATCCACTGTGCGAAGATCGCCAAGATACTCGTATTTCCATATGAGCTCGAGCAGTTTTTCTCTGTCGTACACCTTGCCTTTGTTGGTAATGAAAAGCTGCAGCAAGTCAAATTCCTTAGCCGTGAGCGCGACATCCTGCCCGTCGATTTCCACACTTCTGTTTTCCAGATTCACCGTCATATTTCGCGAACGGATAACCTGCGGCTCGCGCGTTTTTTCGGTGCCTTCCACACGCCGGAAGATGGTCTTGATGCGTGCCTTTAACTCCAGCATGTTGAAGGGCTTTGTCATGTAGTCATCTGCCCCAAACTCCAGCCCCATAATCTTATCCATGTCGTCATCCTTGGCCGTCAGCATAATGATGGGTACGTTGGACATGCTGCGAATGCGCTGGCAAACCTCCATGCCGTCGATTTTGGGAAGCATAAGATCGAGCAGCACCAAATCATATTGACCCGCCTGAAACATTTCCAGC
This sequence comes from Bacillota bacterium, assembly GCA_023391105.1. Classification (GTDB taxonomy): domain Bacteria; phylum Bacillota; class Clostridia; order Christensenellales; family SZUA-584; genus SZUA-584. The sequence goes on along the minus strand of JAEWBO010000042.1, from coordinate 50,919 downwards.
GCCTGCTCGCCGTCAAGCGCCTCATTCACCGTGTAGCCGTCTTGCTGCTCGAGATTAAACCTTAAGCCCTTGATAAGGCTCGGTTCATCATCAACGATCAGTATACGTTTCATATACATGTCTCCTTCTTATATCTATGTACAAATAAATAATACCGACATTGATTATACCACATTATGAAAAATAATAAAATCCTAGGCGAAAAAGCTCTTTTTTTAAAGCGAACTGTCAAGCTGTAAATATTCAGTGACGCTTACTGCATATAAGATGCTATCATCTTTGCCTGTCTTCTGCAGAGTAACGGCCGCCTTTTGCAGTGCGGTTGCCTTTTGCAGCATGACCACTGCCTTTTACAGCATTGCCGCTGCCTTTTGCAGCATTGCCGCTGCTCTTTGCGGCATCACCGCTGCCTTTTGCGGCACGCCCATTGCCGTTAGATCCGCGTTGGCTTGGCCTGCCTGTTTCGGGCGGCACGAGGCAGTCCTTACCGTACCCGATCAAATCCTCACGCCCCGCATCGATAAGCGCCTGCCGTATCAGCGGCCAGTTGCGTTTTTTGTCAAACGCGAGCAGCGCGCGCTGCATCGCTTTTTCCTTTTGCGTATCGGCCACATAGACGCTTTTTCCTGTGAGCGGATCAAGTCCCGTGTAATACATGCATGTGGATAGCGTGCCGGGCGTCGGATAGAAATCCTGCACCTGATCCGGTACAAAGCCCTGTTTTTTTATGGTTGTGGCAAGCTCTATGGCGTCAGAAAGTGTGCTGCCCGGATGCGAAGAAATATAATACGGCAGCAAAAACTGCGGCTTGCCAGCACGTTTGGTCGCTCCGGCGAAACGATGTGCAAAGCGCTCGTACACGCCGTAATGAGGCTTGTTCATAAGCATAAGCACATCTTGGCATACATGCTCGGGCGCCACCTTAAGCTGACCGCTCACGTGTTTTTTCACAAGCCGTTCAAAGAAACGGCCGTCCTTGTCTGCCATGATGTAATCATACCGCAGTCCGGAGCGGATAAACACGCGTTTCACGCCCGGCACGTGCTCGACGGCCTCGAGCACCTCGGAAATGCCCTTGTGGCTGATCTTAAGGTTCGGGCAGATTTTGGGCGACAGGCACGCACGCGTGCAGCTTTTCGAGTTCTTCGCGGTGCAAATGGCGTCATAAAAGTTTGCCGTGGGCCCGCCCACATCCGAAATGTTGCCCTTAAATTCGCTCATCTGTGTGATGCGTCGTGTTTCCTCCACGATCGATTTCTTGGAGCGTTTCTGGATGCTCTTGCCCTGATGGGCGGAGATGGAACAAAACGCGCACATGCCGGGACAACCGCGCAGCGCAGTGATGCCGAACTGCACCTCAGCGAGCGCGGGGATCGGCTCTATATATGACGGGTGTGCACGCTTCTGAAATGGCAAACTGTATATCTCGTCCATCTCGGGCGTGGATAACGGCAATGAGGGCGGAAATTGAATGAGCTGGCGATCGCCGTGTGCCTGAACCAGCGTCTTGCCATCGGGAACGGCATTTTTATAAATCAGTTTGAACGCTGCCGCAAACGCCTTCTTATCTGCTGCGACGCGCTCAAACGACGGCAGTTCGATATGGTTGCTGATGCCATCAAGCGAATGGCGTAGTATGCATGTACCCCGAATACCAGTCAAATCGGATATCATTTCGCCGTTTTTCAGCCGTGTGCAAACTTCTGCAAGCGGACGCTCTCCCATACCGTAAACGAGCATATCCGCTTTGGAATCCACAAGATATGATCGCCGAACCTTATCTTCGTAGTAGTCGTAATGCGCAAAACGCCTTTGCGTCGCCTCTACACCACCGATGATCACCGGCGTATCTTTATGAGACTGCTTCAGTCTTGCTGTGTAAGCGATCGTGGGACGCGGCGGGCGCAGCCCTGTTTTGCCGCCCGGCGAATAAGCGTCCTCACCGCGCAGCCGCTTGGCTGCGGTATACATATTGACGATACCGTCCATGTTGCCGCCGCTCAATAAAAAGGCGTATTTCGGCGTGCCGAGCTTGTTAAAATCCGCATCACTTCGCCAGTCAGGCTGGGCGATAATGCCCACGTGAAAGCCGAGGCTTTGCACATAGCGACCGATAATGGCTGCCGCGAACGACGGGTGATCCACATATGCGTCAGGAGTCACGACAATATAATCAAACGGCTGGCCGTTTGATTCCTCGAGAGACATTGGCAAAAAATCATTATTCATACATGAAGTATACCATCAGATCAAGTCTTCCAACAAGCGTCAATTCGATGAACGCCGTCTTTCTTATCGAGCGGGAGGTTTTTGGCTTCCGGTCCGCCGTCGATGCGCAGCCACGCGCTGCCCTGATATCCGGGCGTCACATCAACTGTGATGATATAAAGCGCATCGTTCTTCTTGTATTCAATCGTGTAACGGCCAAAATCATCGGGGACGCACGGATAGACGGAAAGCATGCCGCGTTCAATGCGCATACCAAGCAAATAAACGATGGCGGCCTGATACATCCAGCCCGCGCTGCCCGTATACCACGTCCAGCCCGCGCGTCCCCGGTAACCGTCTGTGTAGTAAACGTCCGCGGCCATTACGTACGGCTCGCCTTTGTATTTGGCCACGCCCGCAGGCGTGCGTGTATGGTTGATCGGATTGAGCATCTGGAAAAGCGCCATCGCGTCGTCCTTTTGCCGCAGCTTGGCCGCCGCAATCACGAACCAGACCGCCGCGTGCGTGTATTGACCGCCATTTTCCCTCACGCCCGGCAGATACGATTTGATATACCCGGGATCCTTGTCCCATTTGTCAAAAGCCGGAGCGAGCAAACGGATAATACCCTCCTCGCGCATCACCAAATGCTCCTCCGCGGCGGCAAACGCGCGACGCGCACGTACCGCGCCCGCAAGCACTGCCCATGCCTGCGATATGATATCAATGCGGCATTCTGGCGAGGAGCTGCTGCCAAGCGGCGTACCGTCATCAAAGAACGCGCGCATATACCATTCGCCGTCCCATGCGTTGCGCTCAATGTTCATCATAAGTTCCTGCCTCGTTTGCTCATAGCGCTCCGCAAGCACAATCTCGCCGCGCATGCGGCACAGCTCGGCAAACTGCCTCAGCACCTCCACAAGGAAAAACGCGAGCCAGACGCTCTCTCCCCTGCCGCCGATACCCACCTTGTCCATGCCGTCGTTCCAGTCCCCCCCGCCCATAAGCGGCAAACCGTGTTCGCCGAACTTGAGTGCCGAATCGATGGCGCGCGCACAATGCATAAAAATGCTTTCGCTTGTGTCACTGAGTGGAAACGCTTCATAAAGATCGTGGCGGCCCTCGGGTATCGGCTTGCTTACAAGATACGGCGCACTTTCATCAAACAGGCTCATATCGCCCGTGATACGCTCATATTCACAGGCAACATAAGGCAAAAACAACTTGTCGTCGGTAATGTATGTGCGCACACCGCTTGCGGGTTCGTGCCACCAGTGCAATACATCTCCTTCAATAAACTGCCGCTGTGCGCATATGATGATATGTGCCCGCGCCGCAGTCGGATCGGTATACATGATGGCCAGCACGTCCTGAAGCTGATCGCGGAACCCAAAAGCGCCGCCCGACTGGTAGTAGCCCGTGCGCCCCCAAAGCCGCGATGTGTATGTCTGATACAGTAGCCAGCCATTGGTGATCATGTCGAACGATTTATTGGGCGACGTGACCTTAATATCGCCCACAAGGCTTACCCAGTGCGTTTTGGTGGCTTCCAGCCCGCTTTTTACCTTTTCTACAGTGCCGTACGTGTCCAGAACATGCGCGATAACCGGTTCATCGCCGTAACCCATAAGTATCGGCAGCATCTGGCTTTCGCCCGGCCCTAGCGTCACATGTGCTTGCAGGGCGAGCAGCGAAGCACCGCAGCCATCGCTATCGGACAACACCTGCGCTTTGAGCGTTTCGGGCCATACGTTATGCCCCGGTACCCCGAAAAACTCCCGCGCCGAAGCCGTGTAATTGACATTTTGGCCGGGCATCGCAATAAACATGGCTCTGTCTGCCGAAGAAAACGGCGATGACGCTTCAAGGCGGTCGCCCTTGAAGCGCGCGCGGATGCCGCCGAATTCCGTTGCGGCCAGCACAGGCTCGGCATAACAGTAAACGGAAAGTGTTTCTCCCCGATTTGTGGTGTTAGCAAGACTCAAAAGCCCTGCCTTCACGGGCAGGTCTTCGTCCACAAAATACGTCATGCGCGTCTCTATGCCGCCGTAGCGCTCGAATATCGTATAGCCAAAGCCATGGATCACGCGGTATCGGCCCTCGGCATACATATCCGGTGAAACGCTGAACGCCTTGCCCGTGCGGTCGTTTCTGACGAGCACGCCTTCCCCGGGCACGTCGGTGAGCGCATCGTTGCGAAAGGGCGTGAGCCGCAGCATGCGCGCATTTCCCGCCCATGTATAGCCGCCTCCGCCCGCGCTGATCAGGCTGCCCAGCGTCCGCCCGGCCAGCAAATTGCTCCAAGGCAACGGCGGTTTGCCCTGCACGTCGATGCAGTATTCCGTGCCATTGCGGATAAAGCCGCCCTGCGAGTTGTCAAACGCTTTAAGCATCTTGACCGGGCGGCTGCGAAACCGTTCCTCCACAGCCTTTTCAAACACCCAATACGGGCGCGTCAAAGCGGGCAGCTTTAGCTGCTCAGACAGCGGCGCATTATCATAAAGCACAAGACAGGCTGCTGTGACAATGGCTGACTTATCTGCAATTTCCATTTCTCCAGAATTAAGAGCATAGACGCGGTTTTGGTGCCGTCCCGCGGCAGCTTGTTCATATTCTTTAATCTTGTCTCGCAGCAAATCGATATAAGCGCCGGTATGGCTATAGAGTATCACGAGCTCCCCGGGGATGCGCTTCAGGCTCAAATATTCCACTGCTTTGACCACCGTTTTAACGGTGTCAATATAATCTAAGCTGCTCGCAAACAGACAGATGATCGGCAGATCACCCGATATGCCGAATTTCCAGAGCGACGACAGCCCTCCGGCCTGTTCGTCCATCGGACAAACCGACGGTACGCGAATCACCGTGCGCGAAGCAATCTGCTGGAACAGATTGGCTTGCATGTTTTTGAGCTTTAAGAATCGCATCTCAACCTGCGCGTGCGTCCACGCCAGATGGAGAACACGCTTAATATCCTCTTCACCCGTGATATCCGCGAGGCATTCCGTGACGCGACGTTCGCTTTCTGCCATCGCAATGGCAAACGCAAAGGAAGCCGATTCGCCCGTCGGTATGCTCTTATGTCCGCGAATCCCCACAGCGCGCAAAATGTCGTGCTCGCAGGGCTGCTCAGCCATACACGCGGGAACGCCGAATACATTGCGGCGCCCGAATATATACGTTCTGTCTGTCATGAACTCGATATCCCCTTGGAAGCACGCTTTCATCGCGCTGCAAATGGGTTTGCCGCGACGGCGCGCATAAACCGTGCGGCTGTCCATGTCTTCAATGGTATCGATGAACAGCTCAGCAAATGCAGGATGCGCCTCAAAATCCTTGTCGGGAGACAGAGCGGGCGAATAGACACAGAGCACCGAAAGGTTCAACACCTTGTCTGTGTTGTTTCTGATTTCAAGATTTCTGATCTCCATATCGCATTCGGGCGACACGCAGACCTCCATCGTTGTTTCAATACCGCCGACCTGACGGTAAAAAGATGCCTTGTGCGGCTCAAACTGGACGTGTTCCTGATCTGCCTGCAGGCAGGTAGGCAAAAATGCCGCCGACCAGACCGAACCGGTGTCCACATTCTTTATGTAGATATGAATGCCCGGCGCGCGTCGCAGCACGTCGCTCTCCCACCGGCTGATCATGCGGCCCTGGCACATCGAATACCCGGTGCCATACTGCGTGAGCATCACGGTGTAGCTGCCGTTGGATAAAAAATGCGCCTCGGGATACTGGGAGAGTGACTTGTAAGTCCGCGCTGCATGGATTTCTTCCGCATACACCTGCGTCTCATCCGGCTTATCGCCAAGGCTCAGTGTCACGCTTCGCGGTGGCACCTTTTCTTTGAGCAGCATCTCCGTGGCTTTCACACAGGTGGCGCTGTGAAAAAGCGTTTGCATGCGCCCATCCTGCAGGCAGTTGAGTATCGACGAGAGTATCATGCCCTGATGATGCGCCATGTAGCTCTTAATGATGTGCTTTTTTCTCCCCTTGTGCATACGCGATGTCGTGTAGTCGACCGCTTCATAGAAGCCGTAACGTCCATACGCGCCCAGCTTTTCGAGCCGCGCCATATTGGCGAGCGCTGCGCGCGGATTCACCCCCAGCGCCAGCACCGTGGCGTAAGGCGTAATCACGGCTTCGCACACAAGGCCGGATTTGAGCCCAATGCCCGGCACACCGAATGCCTTGTACTGATAGTTCATGTGCATGTCAAAAGCGTAATATCCCGATTCGGACACGCCCCAAGGTGTGCGTCGCTGTTCGCCGTAATCCTGCTGCATATCCACCACCGACTTATACGTTTCTCCGAGCAGCGTATTGTCGTAGCTTTTCATAATGATGAGCGGCATCAGATACTCAAACATCGTGCCGCTCCAAGAGAGCAGCACTCGGCTTTCTCCCGCGATGGTCAGCGGCCGCGAGAGCCTGAACCAGTGCTTTTCGGGCACATCCCCTTTTGCAATTGCGATAAAGCTTGTCTGCCGCGCCTCAGACGCCAGCAGATCGTAATGAGAGTCGCTGAGCATCCCGTTTCGCACATCATAGCCGATGGAAAAAAGCCCCTTCTCCGCATCGTAAAGATGTGCAAAGTCTGTTGTGTCAATAAGCATGGCAATTCTGCGGCGCAAACGGCTCATGCGCTGCGTGAGCCTTCTGCATGCCACATAGCTTTCTCCGAGCGCTGTCTCCATGCGTGTGACCCACTCGAGTACATCTTTGTGTTCGTGCAGCTTGGCCTTTTCGAGGATGTCGGACAGCGGTTCCAACACGCTGTGGAAAACCTCCGCGTATCCGATGACGGATACACGCCGCAGCTTGTTCCGCATGGAACGTGTCAGCTCGATATACTCGTGTAACATCTTTGAGGGAAAAGCGTTAAGCACACCCGCCCATGACGCGAAACGCGAGAAAAACGCTTCAATACGTTGCTTTAACAAAAATATCTCGCCTTGCCCCTCCCCAATAAAATCAAGCGCATTCACCGCGTTGAAGATGTCGTTATCGATATTGAAGGCAAGCTCGCGTCCGGACTCACGCGAGACTGTCAGTAAACCTTGATGCATATGAGACGCGAAGGACGATGCAAGCATGTCTTTGAGGGCTTCATCCGCCACAACCAGATAACAGATTAAATTGCCGCTGTCCACCGAAGATACATACCGCGGCTCCAGGGGCTCCAGTGTCACGATATCATACCAGTTGTACAGATGCCCCTGCCACTTCTCCGCCTTTTCGATGCCCGCCACAATTCTTTCAAGCCTTCTTACCGCTTCAGCGAGCGTGACAAATCCGAAGTAATAAGCGCATATGGCGGCGCCCATTCCATAGGCCACATTGGTCGGCGATGTCCTTTTTGCCAAACCCTTAGACGGGCTTTGCTGATAGTTGTCGGGCGGCCAGTTGTATTCATCCTCCTCGGAGAAGCGCTCAAAAAACCGCCACGTTTTAAGCGCAACATCCTCCAGATATGCTTTCTGATTCACATCCAGCGCGTAAATCTTTGTATGGCGCGGCCGGCTGATCGCGAGGGCTATGGCGGGCGCGAAGAACCAGACGCCCGATACCAAAAACGCGATCAGCGAAAAGGAGTGTGTCGTCATGATGGACAGTGCGTACAAAGCCGCAGCCAAAAGCGGTGCCGCGGCCATGCTCTTCCAGTAATATGTCACGCCCATTTTTGCTTTTCTATCGCCCTCGGCCGCCGTGACCCACTCCAACAGATGCCGCCTTGTCACAAGGCGGATAAGGCTGCGAATCATCGCGTCCAGCATGAGGTAGGTTTCATACGGCAGAAACGCGAATTTATAGAACGCCTGCTCAAACATGGTTTTGGTTTCGTACCAGACATCCTTGAACGTAGAGCCCTTGCCCGCGTTTTTGACGAGCGTCAGCATTCGCATTAAGAAATCGAGTATGCTGTCGATAAACAGCGGCAGTATGCCCGAAATAAACCAGAACAGCGCAGAGCTGTAAAAAGCGGTTTGCGACAGCAATATAACCACAAAGCTAAGCGGCACCGATAAGCTGCGCCGCATGTTATCGAAAATCTGGTATCTTGCGAGCTTTGACAGCGGATTTCTGGTTTTACCTGTCTTGGTCGGCACCATTGTCCGCAGCCACGGCAGCAGCTGCCAGTCTCCGCGCACCCATCGGTGCTGGCGGCTCGCCCACGCGGAATACCGCGCGGGACATCCATCCATCAGCACCACGTCTGTCAGCAGTGCACAGCGCAGATAACTGCCCTCCAGCAGGTCGTGGCTGAGTATGCTGTTGTCGGGAAAAGCATCTCTTAGCACGCGCATATAGACATCCTTGTTGAATATGCCCTTGCCCGTGAATATGCCTGTACCAAAGCCGTCCTGATAAACGTCCGAAGCAGCGCTTGCGTACGTATCCAACCCGCCTTTGCCGGAAAACACAAGTGAAAACCGCGTCTTCGCGGCACTCACCACATCCACGCCGATGCGCGGCTGCATGATGCCAAAGCCCGTTTTGACTGTATTCGTGTCTTCATCGATCACGGGATGATTCAATGGATGCTCCATTGCACCCACCATTCTGACAGCGGCGTCACGCCCTAGCTCAGTGTCAGAATCCAACGTAATGATATATTTGATGCTTGTGGGCAAGCCCTTGGTCACATGGGTAAACGCGGATGCGTCGCCATTCAGCATCGTGCAAAAATCCATCAACGCGCCGCGCTTGCGCTCATAGCCGCCGTACCGTCCGCTTTCCTTGATCAGCGTACGTTTGCGCTGCGCATAGAAAAAAAGCGTCTTGCCGTATTGTTCATTAAGGCGACTGACGATGCGCTGCATGCTTTCGATAACACGCTCATCATGTACGGCAATTTCATTCTTATCCTCCTTGAAATCGCTGAGCAGTGTGAAATACAGGTTGTTCTGCTGATTCGCCGCCCAGTACACCTCCATTTTACCGAGCAGCTCCTGTCCGTCTTCCTCGCTTGTGACAAGCGCGGGAATCACTACCATCGTGGCGCAATCGTTCGGTATGCCCTCCTTGAGCGCCATTTTGGGGATCAGCGCCGGTTTATTAATCAACGTAAACAAACGGTTGCTGACCGCGATTGCAACAGTGTATATGGGAATCAGGCTGATAATAAATCCGATGATGCCGTAAACGGGCGGATACTTTAAAAACAACGGAAGCGCCAGCAGCCCCGCGCTCACAAGCGTCGAAATGGCCGCACCTCCCGCGTAAAGCAGCAGCATGTGTCTTCGGCAGAATTCCAAAAAGCGCACCTTGATCGGCAATCTGCCGAATCTTGCGTATAGCTCGCTTTTTTTTGAGCCGACAATGAATTCACCCACATGTGTATCTGTCTGCGCGGCGAGCTCCGCGGCCGCCTTGGCCACGGCCGGTTCGGGCACGCGCAGTGCCGTGGCAATTATCGAAATGCCTGTGCGGTAGTACTCGCGAGAACGAAAATCCATTCCCATATAATCGGCATCTTCGCTTAAGTATTTGTGAACAGCGGATATGCTTTCAAATACAGGCTCAAAATTAACCTTCGCCAGCATGCGAAGCGATGCTATGGCGTTGGAGATGAAAAGTATGTTATGCGCCTGTGTCGCGTGCGCCTTTTTAATGAGCCGCTGCGCTTTCTGGCCCCGGAGCGAGAGCGCATCATTAATACGCGCCATCACAGACGCGGCATGCGGACTATCCCTCAGTATCACCATCGAATGCTCGAGAAAGTCCTGATTCGCAAGCACGCCTTTGTATTGATTGAGGCTGGATGGCTCCGCCATCATATCCTTTTCGACAAGCGCGCAGAATTTTTCCGCACGGTTCCACATCCCGATCGTTTTCACACTCTCGCGGGCGAGCACAGCCACAGCGCGCAGCAGCGCGACTTTTAGCATGTCGACAAACGCCCAGAGCTCTCCCGAATCAAGCTCAGCTTCCTTCTGATAAACTTCTAAAAATTCCTGTATACTGTTTACCGACACATCAAGCGCGCTATGCCCCAAGAGCAACGTCGCCAACGCAAGACTGCGAGGCGTATGCGCATAACGGCCAGACCGAAAATGCGGTAGTCGGAAGTTTTTTTTATCCGTACCCAGCTGTTTGATCTGCTCCATAAACAAAAATCGGTTGTCATAGAACCACTCCGAAAGCGGCGGCAATTCCATGCCTTTATACTTTCGCTGGCGCGCAGCCAAATAAGCGCTTTCTATCTGACGGCGCTCCTCGGATAAATTCAAATGCTTTTCATCAAGCTTTCTTGTGTAGACTTTATCTTTGAGTGATAAGTCAGCGGCAACTTTGAGAAGTTCCTGCCGTGAGAGCGTAAAGTCGTCAAGTATGTGATTGCCGTATTTGCTCAGCATAGATCCTCCGTTGCATAAGATTCTTAATCTATTATTGTCTTGCGGCATGCGATAAATTCACTTATGCGATTTAAAAAGCTTTGGTTTGACGGCAAACAGCGCACAAAAAAAGAAGCCCTTTAAAAAAAGAACTTCTTTTAAAATTTAAGTTGTTGAGACAAGCCTGTAAGCCGAGTTCTGTCGAGAACGGTCATCTATCTACGCCTGCAGTTGCCAGCAGGCTCCAGCGATTACATGGGGCGCGGCGGGCAACCGCTTGAATGCCCACTATCAATCTTGCACCGGACGGGGTTTACATAGCAGCCAAGTCGCCAAGGCTCTGGTGAGCTCTTACCTCACCTTTCCACCCTTGCCAGATAAAATCTGGCGGTATATCTCTGTTGCACTTTCCTTAGAGTCGCCTCCACCGGGAGTTACCCGGCGTCCTGCCCTGCGGAGCTCGGACTTTCCTCCCATCACTCTTCGTGACGGGCAACCGTTCGGCTTGCTCAATATCTATTATATCAGATAAAGTATGCGACCGCAATTCTCACATTCGACAATTGCGCCTTCCTTCTTCAATTTCGCGAGATCCCTTGAAGGGAGCTCCATGTTGCAGCCTGTGCAGCGGCCATCCTTTAAGAAGGTGACCGGCATGGGTTTGTTTTGTTTGATGCGGTTGTAGCGTTCAAGCAACGCTGGCTCCACCTTAGAGGCTGCCAGCTCGGCGGCCTTTCTCAGCTTATCCAGTGTATCTCCACCCGCACGCAGCTCTTCCTCATGCTGCTTTTTCAGTGCGGCAAAATCCCCCTGTGCTTTGCTAACATGAACAAGAATATCCTTAAGACGCGACTGTGTGTCTTCCGCTTTTTTCTGCACGGCGAGCGCCTTGATCTTTTGCTTAACGACATTGTCATATGTCACCTCATATTCATGAACGAGGTCACGCACAACGTTATAATCGAGCTCAGCCGGATCCATCTTCTCGTATTCGCCAATGTTTTTATGCTTTTTGTTCAAAAGCTCAATCATGCGGTCATACTGCGAATCTATCTCAGAAAGCGCGTTCTGCTCGACCAGTGCCTTGTTTTCCATATCACGAAGCACAGCCTGCTGCTTTTTCAGATAGTTCTGCAGTTTAATCAGCTGCTTTCTTGTCGGTGTACTCTTCAGTTGTTTCTCATAAGCCTCAAGCTCGGCATCTGCCTGCTGGTACTCATATAGTAATGCCAGCTTATCCAAATATATGATCCTCCCTATTAGGCGCATTCATTTAATCGAATGCGTATGGTGCTTTTTCATTCTCAGCCTTTTTAAGACCTAAATCTAATTGTACCTCATTTAAACGCGATTGTAAACTTATATATATCGCATCGGCGAACGCACATTCCGTATCATAATGCCCCGCCTCGATAAGCAATATGCCATAAGCCGCCGCTTCAATAAAGTGATGGTGCTTTGCCTCCCCCGTCACCAGCGCTTGAGCGCCTTGCTCTTTCGCTGCGGCAATAAAATCGCCGCCGCTGCCGCCCACCACAGCCACACGTGAAATATTTAGGCACGCTGTTTGAGACACGCGCAGAGATTTCACGCTGAGCGCAGACTTCACACGGGCCAATAAAGCGTCCTTCTCAAGTGTTTGCGGCAAATCACCGATGCGCATCAGCGACTCACCCGCGCCCGGTATCACCTTGGTATCCTTTAAGCCAAGAATGCCGGCAAGCACGTCGTTGATGCCCCCGTCCGCGCGATCAAACGTGGTATGCGCGGCGTAAAGCGATATCTTAGAGCGAATCAGCTTCATAAGCACTGCATCCTGCGGTTTGTGACAGCTCAGGGCTTTCACGGGCGAAAAGATCAGCGGATGGTGCACAAGTATCAAATCGCATCCATTTCGCTCCGCCTCCTCCGCGACAGTAAGCGTTGCGTCCAGCGCGATAAGCACGTTGCTGACCGTATCACCGCAGCGCAGCAGCAGCCCGGAGTTGTCCCAGTCGTAAGCGAGCTCCCGCGGCGCGATATTTTCCACAATGCGGACAAATTCGTCCATGGCTAAAGGCATTTTAGTACCTCGGCATACGTTTTGAGCCTCTCGTCGATTTCACCCAGCAGCTCTTCTTTTCTCGCTGCCTTTGTTTTTTGAAGCTTGGCGCGGATCGCCTTCGTCAGGTCGATACGATGGTTCACATAATATTTGAGCAGCTTTGGCTTCCTTTCAAGAAGCACGGGGCCAAATTCCAGCTCCAGCTCATTTAGCGCTTTGCTTTCACCGCGCTTCGCTCGGATCACCGGATAATAATGTCTGTTCTCCAGCACAAGGTCTTCTTCCTCAATAGAAAACCCGTTTTCGCTAAGCCACTTTCTTAAAACGCCGGAGCCCTTGTTGCACGATAGCACGAGTGTGTCGGGCAGCTTGTCTCTTCCCTGTTCGAGTATTGACGTGATGAGCTCTCCGCCCATGCCGGCAACCACTGCCGTTTGAGCCTCGCTCTTATCCACGACATCGAAGCCGCTGCCTTCGCGCAGCGACACGGCTTCCTTGAGGCCTTTAGACGCCACAAGCTTTCTCGCTTTTTCGAGAGAACGGCCGCTTATATCTCCGCACACCGCGTATTTGGCTCTGTCGTTTTTCAGCAGCCAGACAGCCACTTTTCCGTGATCACAGCCGATATCCGCCACAGTTTCCGATTCGGGCACCAAAGACACGATAGCCTTAAGCCTGAATGACAGCATTGCTTTCCCCCTTTATGCACAACAGAGGCAGCCCAAGGCTGCCTCGAATTTTACATTATGTGGACTTAGCGTTAGTCCAGGAAGTCTCTTAATTTTTTGCTGCGGCTTGGATGGCGCAGCTTTCTTAGCGCCTTGGCTTCTATCTGGCGGATGCGCTCTCTTGTGACCATGAATTCCTTGCCGACCTCTTCAAGCGTGCGCGCGCGTCCGTCGTCCAGACCAAAGCGCAGACGCAGCACCTTTTCCTCACGCGGTGTCAGCGTATCCAGCACATCCATAAGCTGCTCTTTGAGCAACGTAAACGCAGCGGCCTCCGCGGGTGCAGGCGCATCGTCATCGGGGATGAAGTCGCCAAGGTGGCTGTCTTCCTCCTCACCAATCGGCGTTTCGAGAGACACAGGCTCTTGAGCGATCTTGATGATCTCTCTGACCTTATCTTCGCTGATATCCATTTCGCGCGCTACTTCTTCGGGCAGCGGGTCGCGCCCGTATTGCTGAAGCAGCTGCCGCGATACCCGGATCAGCTTATTGATGGTTTCCACCATATGCACCGGAATACGAATGGTTCGTGCCTGATCCGCAATCGCGCGCGTGATTGCCTGACGTATCCACCATGTGGCATAGGTCGAAAACTTATATCCCTTGGTATAATCAAATTTCTCTACAGCCTTGATCAGCCCGAGGTTGCCTTCCTGAATCAGATCGAGGAACAGCATGCCTCGCCCCACATAGCGTTTGGCAATGCTGACCACAAGGCGCAGATTTGCTTCGGCAAGCTTGCGCTTGGCTTCGTCCTCTCCCAGAGCCATGCGTTTGGCAAGATCCACCTCTTCGTCCGCAGACAACAGGCTCACCTTGCCGATCTCTTTTAAGTACATCCTGACAGGGTCGTCAATGCTGATGCCTTCGGGCACCGAAAGATCGATATCTGAATCGATATCCTCTTCTTCGTCCGAAATATCCTTCTCAATCTCAGCGTCAATGACGTCGATCTTCATCTGTTCGAGCGCGCCCAAGAGCTTATCGAGGTTTTCGGCGTCAATTTCGGCGCCGTCCAGCGCATCATTGATTTCCTTGTAAGTTAATACGCCTTTCTTTTTGCCCGATTCGATGATGTCCTTAAGCTTTTCCTCTTTGTCCGTCTGAGATATGACGCTCAGCGCCTGCAGTTTGGCCAGGTTCTCTTTGGACAGCGTCACTTCCGCTTCTGTCTTATTCTTTTTTACAGGCCGATCGTCATTGACGGCCGTATTCTGTTTTGCTTCCGGCTTGCCCGTCTGCGGGGCAGCCATAGACGGTTCGCTCTTAACGGCAGGTTTCTCCGTCACCTTTGGCTTCGCCGTCATTTTCTTGTTCAAAATAAAATCACCCTATTCACTCAAACCTTATTTGGTTCAATTCTTTGTCTATCTCACCGATCTTTGCAAGCAGTTTGCGCTGTTCGTCGATCGATGCGCCGCGCAGCGCTTCCTTGAGCGCTTCCCTCTCCCTTTCACGCCTTTCAATGCGCATTCTTGTGACACAATCCTTAAGAAATACAGGCGGATCGTCGGCCGCAGTCTTTATCCCCATAAGCCTTACGGCTTCGTTTCGATCCTCTTCGTCCTCAAGCTGCGATAATAGTTCGGCATTTGTAGGCTGAATTCCTCTTTTTACGCTATCATATAATGCTGAAAATATATTTTTATGCGTTTTTAGCACGAACTCTTCCGCACTGATACTATCCGCAACGTCTGCAAAATATCTGATATCCTCCATTGCGCAGGACAAAAATGCGCTTTGCGAACCATCTGTGACGGTTTTTTCAGTCTTATTATACCTATAATTGGCATTAGTATTCTCATTTGAATTCTTCTTATGCATTTGGCCCAAAATCGAGGCCGCGCTGTATCCGGACTGCTCTGCAATGGTCTCTGCATATCTTTCGCGCTTGATCGGACTGTCGATACGCGATATGATCTTCGCGGCTTCAATGGCATAACCCTCCCTTCCATCCTCGGTGTCCAGCATATACTCGCGTTTTTTTATCTCCAGCCTGTAGCCGATGGCTGAGGGAGCTGTCTTCACCTTTCTTGCAAAGCCTGTAAGCCCGAATTTGCGGATAAAGTCGTCCGGATCGAGCCCTTCGTCGAAGCGAATCACGCGTACGCTAAGACCTTCCGCTTCGAGTATATCCATTGCTTTTTGCGTGGCGATTTCTCCAGCCTCGTCGCCGTCATATGCAATGAATACATCGTTTGTGTAGCGTTTGATTAGTACAGCCTGTTCCTTGGTAAGCGCTGTGCCCAGCGATGCCACCACGGACTTGACGCCATGGGCATACATGGACACCACGTCCATATACCCTTCCACAATCACCGCACTTTTAATGCTTTGCTGCCGCCGCAGCAGATCGATCCCGTAGAGGTTGCGGCGTTTGTTAAAAAGTGTGGTTTCCTTCGTGTTTAAGTACTTGGGCGTTGAATCGTCCAGCACACGCCCGCCAAAAGCGATCACATCACCAAACACGTTAATAATAGGATACATGACGCGGTTACGGAACGTGTCAAACACCTTGTCGTTCTTTGCTGTCACAAGGCCGCTTTCATTAATCAGCGCGGACGAATAACCGTTTTCGGCAAGCAGAGATGCCACGCTGTCCCATCTGTCCGGCGAATAGCCAAGGCCAAAGCGCTTGACTGCATCTTCACCGATGCCTCGCTTTTTTAAATAGCCGAGAGCCGTTTTTCCTTCCGGCGACATCAGCGTATCGTGGTAAAACCGTGCCGCAAGCTTGTGCATCGCGGCAATCTTAAGCTTTTTCTCTTTGACCTCACGGTACTGCTTATCGTCGATCATCTGCGGCATGGGCAGCCCGCAGCGGCGAGCCAGCTGCTCCACCGATTCACCGAACGTGAGGTTCTCGACTTTCATGATGAAATTCGCTACGTTGCCGCCTTGTTTGCAGCCAAAACAGTAATAAAGCTGCTTTTCGCGGTTTACGGAAAAAGACGGTGTCTTCTCATGATGAAACGGACACAGCCCCCAGTATCTGCCGCCGCGTTCGGTCAGCGTCGTATATTCGGATATGACATCCACGATGTCGCTTTTCGTGTAAAGCTCAGACAGCCAGACATCGCTGAATCTTGCCACTAATACTTGTACCAGCCTTTCGGAATATAGATTTCCCTGAACAGTGCCACCGCGTACCTATCGGTCATCCCCGCGATATAATCGGTAACTGTGGTTTGCAGACCATACGCTTCCACGCGCCGCGCCGCGTCCTCGCCCATCATATCGGGCTTTTTCATGAACAGCTCAAAAAGCATCTCCAGCATGCCCTCGGCCTTCGTCTCTTCTTTTTTCGCAACTGAACCAAGGTAAACACGGTCAAACATGAACTGCCGCAGCTTTTCGGTGAGTGCGGCGTTGCCGTCCGACATGGATATGTGCGGCTTTCCCGCGCTGCTGAACACAATATCCGTAATCATCGTGTTGATGCGCTCACCATGTGTGTGCCCCAGCCCAGCGGCGCATTCCTCGGGTATCTTGTCTATCACGCCCGCGCGCAATGCGTCGTCGATATCATGGTTTATATAGGCGATTCTGTCAGCGAAGTTGACAACCATGCCTTCCAACGTTTCGGGTGTACTGGATTTGCGGTGGTTGAGTATACCGTCTCTGACCTCGTATGTCAAATTGAGTCCTGTGCCGTTCTCCAGCAGTTCCACCACGCGCAGGCTCTGTTCATTATGCTCAAAATGTTTTGTGAGCTTTTGCAGCACGCGTTCTCCCGCATGACCGAAAGGCGTGTGCCCAAGATCATGGCCCAGCGCGATGGCTTCCGTCAAGTCCTCGTTAAGCGCGAGGCTGCGTGAAATTGTCCGTGCAATTTGCGATACCTCCAGCGTATGCGTGAGGCGCGTGCGGTAATGGTCGCCCTCGGGCGAAAGAAACACCTGCGTCTTATGCTTCAAACGCCGGAATGATTTGCAATGGATGATTCTGTCACGATCGCGCTGAAAAGCCGTGCGCAGCGGGCACGGTTCCAAGGAATGCTCACGCCCCCTGGAAAACGCCGCTTTGGCCGCATAGGGCGACAGCCGCTCCAATTCATTTTTCTCGCTGATTTCGCGAAAACGCAGATCGTTCATATCCATACATATTATTTAAACAAATATTGAAAAAGTCCTGCCCAAAGCGTACGAATTTTCGGAATGCGAATGCATTTCCCCCTATTGTTTGCAGTCTGTTCACAAAAAACAAGGACGGAGCATGCGCCCCGTCCTAATAAGCTTTTGGTGATTTGTTATGCCTGCTTCGCAAGTATCGCCGCGTGAGCCGCCGCCAGCCTTGCGATCGGCACACGGAACGGTGAGCAGGATACATACTGCAAGCCGATATCATGGCAGAACTTGACCGAGCTGGGCTCGCCGCCGTGCTCGCCGCAAATACCGAGCTTGATATTCGGGCGCACCTTTCTGCCGAGCTCGGCTGCCATCTTCATGAGCTTGCCGACGCCCTTCTGATCCACCTTCGCGAACGGATCGGATTCGTATATCTTCTTATTGTAGTAGTCGTCGAGGAACTTGCCCGCATCGTCACGCGAGAAACCGAACGTCATCTGTGTCAGGTCGTTGGTTCCGAACGAGAAGAATTCTGCTTCCTCCGCGATTTCATCAGCAGTGAGCGCCGCGCGCGGCACTTCGATCATGGTTCCCACCATGTAATCGATCTTCACGCCTTTTTCGCAAATGACTTCTTCGCATGTTTGCACAACAACGTCTTTGACGTATTTAAGCTCTTTGATCTCGCCGATGAGCGGAATCATGATCTCAGGTTTGATGCTGACGCCCTTCTCCTGCGCTACCTCGATAGCCGCTTCCATGATGGCGCGTGCCTGCATCTCGGCAATTTCAGGATATGTGACGGCCAAACGGCAGCCTCTGTGACCCAGCATCGGGTTGAACTCGTGCAGGTTGGAAATCGTGAGCATGAGCTCTTCCACAGGGATGATCATTTCCTTGGCGAGTTTCTTGATATCATCTTCCTCAGAGGGCAGGAATTCATGAAGCGGCGGATCCAGCAGACGGATGGTAACTGGCAGCTCGCCCATTGCTTCGTAAATACCCTTGAAGTCCTTTTTCTGCATAGGCAGCAGTTTGTTAAGCGCACGCACACGCTGATCCACAGTCTTGGAGACGATCATCTCGCGCACAGCGGGAATTCTGTCTTCGTCGAAGAACATGTGCTCTGTGCGGCAAAGGCCGATGCCTTCCGCACCGAAACGCATCGCTTGTATTGCATCCTTGGGTGTATCCGCGTTGGTTCTCACCTTAAGTGTTCTCACCTCGTCGGCCCATTCCATGATGGTACCAAAATCGCCGGTCAGCTCAGCTTCGAGTGTCGCGACCTTTTCGCCGTAAACCAGCCCGGTGGAACCGTCGAGCGAAATGTAATCGCCTTCTTGATACACCTTGCCCTCTACGCGCATCGTCTTGGCACTTTCCACAATCATGATATCGCCGCAGCCGGACACACAGCAGGTGCCCATTCCTCTCGCGACAACTGCCGCGTGAGACGTCATGCCGCCTCTGGCTGTCAGAATACCCTTGGAAGCGTACATACCCTCGATGTCCTCGGGAGAGGTCTCAAGGCGAACGAGAATAACGTCTTCGCCCGCATCCGCAGCTTCCTTGGCTTCCTCAGCCGTGAAGTAGATCTTGCCGCAGGCCGCACCCGGCGAAGCCGCAAGGCCCTTTGCGATCGACTTGGCGCTCTTGATAGCCTTTGGATCAAACGTGGGATGCAGCAGCGCATCAAGCTGCTTGGGCTCTACTTTGAGCAGTGCTTCTTCTTTTGACAGCTTGCCTTCCGCCACAAGATCAACAGCGATTTTCAGCGCCGCAGCAGCGGTACGCTTGCCGTTTCTCGTTTGGAGCATATAAAGCGTACCCTTTTCGATGGTGAACTCCATATCCTGCATATCGCGATAGTGATCTTCCAGCTTCTGCGCGATGGCCACAAACTGATTGTATACTTCGGGCATTGTGCCGGCGAGCTCGGATATCTCTTTGGGTGTGCGGATACCGGCCACCACGTCTTCGCCCTGCGCGTTCATAAGGAACTCACCATACAGCTTCTTTTCACCTGTTGAAGGATTGCGTGTAAATGCCACGCCCGTTCCCGAATCGTTGCCCATGTTGCCGAAAACCATGGCCTGAACGTTAACGGCTGTGCCCCAGTCGCCCGGGATGTCGTTCATGCGGCGATATACGATAGCACGGGGGTTGTCCCAAGAACGGAAAACAGCTTTAATGGATTCCATTAGCTGAACCTTGGGTTCCTGCGGGAATTCAGTTCCCATCTCGACGAGATACAGCGCCTTGTATCTTTGTACAACAGTCTTTAGGTTTTCTGCCGTTAAGTCCGTGTCGCTCTTCGCACCGTTCTCTTCCTTAACATCGTCCAAAATTTCTTCGAATTTGGCCTTGGGGATGCACATCACAACATCCGAGAACATCTGGATGAAGCGTCTGTAGCTGTCGTAGGCAAAACGCTCGTTCTGCGTGAGCTTTGCGAGGCCTTCCACTGCCACGTCATTAAGGCCGAGGTTCAAAATTGTGTCCATCATACCGGGCATCGATGCTCTCGCGCCCGAACGGACGGATACGAGAAGCGGATTTTCGGGATCACCAAATTTCTTTTTGTTGATCTCCTCCATTTTAACCATGCCGTCAAAAATCTGCTTGACGATATCGTCCGCGATCATTTTACAGTCTTCGTAGTAGCGCGTGCACGCTTCTGTCGAAACCGTGAAACCCTGCGGCACCGGCAGCCCGAGACCCGTCATCTCTGCCAGGTTGGCGCCTTTGCCCCCAAGAAGGTTCTTCATTGACGCATTTCCTTCGCTAAAAAGATACACATACTGTTTTGACATTTATACAACTCCTTCAACATTTTTCAAGGCATTTCAACCTTGTTAAAAAATCTAGCTAAAAAATTATACCCCATTTAGTAAGGCAGTACAACATCAATTATGCGTGATATTTTTCTTTGATATTCTCTTTTTGCGAAGATTGATGAAAGAATATACAAACCTATACTCAGCAATGTTGACAGATAAGTTTTTCAGGCGCTAGAATCATATCGAATACGGGAAGCACTCCCTAAGAAAACAAGGAGACAGGTATGAAACAAGGCCGATCACACAGCACGAGAAAAAATGCATCAAGAAGGCTTAATCGAATCTTACTTGTATTGAGTTTGGCCGTCACACTCTGTATTGCGCTTTATGTGGCTGTCATTAACGGTGTACCGGCCGGTTCGGAGCATCCCGCGCCCACACCAGCCGCCGTTTTAAAGGAAGAGCTTCATGTCATGGTCATCGATGCGGATCAGGGAGACAGCATACTTGTCGCCTTCGGCGCGGACGAAACGATGCTGATCGACGCGGGAGAAGCAAAGGATGCCAAGGCAATCAAAGAGGAGCTTGATGAGCGCGGCATCTCACAGATTGACATACTTGTCGCCACACACCCCCATGCTGATCATATCGGCGGCATGGCTCAAATTATTAACGACTATGAAATCGGCTGCATTTATTTACCCGACATGCAAAGCGATTCCAAAACATATCAAAACTTAAGAGACACCATTGATGCTCGTAAAATTCCGATTGTTGAAGCTTTTGCAGGTGTAACGTTTGATCTGGGCGAAGCGGCATGCACCATCGTATCCCCTGCTCAAGACGCGAATAAGGACGCGAACAACGAAAGCGTGATGCTTTTTCTGGATTATCTGGATACCGAATTTTTGTTTACGGGCGACGCCGAAGAATGGGCGGAAGATCAGGTGCTCGGCGCCGGATACAATATCGACGCCGACGTGCTAAAAGTGGCTCATCACGGATCATATACCGGCACATCCGAAACATTTCTGAAAGCCGTTTCGCCAGATTATGCGGTGATCAGCTGCGGCAAGGATAACAAATACGGCCATCCGCATGATGAAACACTGGATTTACTCGGCCGATACAGTATTGAGACGCTGCGCACCGATAACTCGGGCGATGTGCTTTTTAAATCTGACGGAAATAGTATACAGATCGTCCTCGGCGATTAACCGGATTCCGTCATGGCTGCAACCTTTCAGCCACATTGACTTATAAACAGATATGACTTTAAAACTGTTCAATCACCCTGCGGTGGGCTTCCTCAATTGCTTTTGGCTCCATCTCCTGCCCCATCCAAAGATTGACCGAGATGACGGCCTGATAGAAAAGCATGTCCAGACCGTTTTTTGTTTTTGCGCCGTAGCTTTTCGCCTTTTTCAAGAATTCCGTGGGCACATAAGACGTATCATAAGCAAATTTAAAGCTTTGGTATGTG
This sequence comes from Bacillota bacterium, assembly GCA_023391105.1. Lineage (GTDB taxonomy): Bacteria > Bacillota > Clostridia > Christensenellales > SZUA-584 > SZUA-584. The sequence continues at coordinate 29,264 of JAEWBO010000042.1, read as the reverse complement.
TGCGGGTGGATGTAAATATCTGAGGCTTTGCCTCCAATATCCACCTTGGCCGTATTGAATACGGCGTAGAACTCGTCCGGCTCCGAAAGGCCTTTAACCGTCTTGATCCTGTTTTTGTGATATTTCTCCTGCAGACTCTCTTTGAGCGCCACGGCATGATCCTCGTTACGCGAAACCAAAGTGAGAAACGCGCCTTTATCCAGCAGCACACCGGCCACTGCTCTGGCCACACCGCCCGCGCCCACCAGCAGGATATCTTTGTCGTGAAGGTCACCTATAAAACCGATCAGGCTGCGCCTGAAACTCTCAGTTTCAGTGTTATAACCAATCAGCTTCTCATCTTTGACAACAATTGTGTTGGCTGTGCCTGCCTTTCGTGCCGTTTCATCTGTTCTATCCAGATGCAGCATAATTTCCCGGCGAAAGGGCGCAGTGGTGTTGAAGCCTGCAAACTCCATGCGCAGTATGGGGAGCGCGGACAAAAACCTGTCTTTAGGAACGGGAAACGGAAAATAGACAGCCTCGATTTTCAGCGTATCAAAAATAGTGTTGTATATAGATGGTGAAAACGAATGGGTGATATCCTCCCCAACCAGACCATAGCTTGAAAATTCGCTCATCATTTCTCTCACAATTCCTACTTGTCATTTGAGTATGCGGAATGTTAATTATCATAACATAATCTTTTTCATAACAAAATGGTTGTTTTTCTAGTAAAAACGGTTGTAAAAACGAGCATGCTTCCATCTAAGGCGAGGAATCGCGTTTCACTCCGGTTTATGTAATATTATGACTGAATTCGGGGCAATATATCTGCGGAGGTGATACATAATGAAGATTAGAAAAGCGCGTACCAAGGTTCAAAAAAAGATGAACGATACCGTTGGTCACGAAAACAAAGCTGAGAATCAATACCGTCCAATGAAAGACTCAGAGCTTTAGCGCGCGAAACAAGATTTATTTTGGCACCCCGGTTCGATTCTCAAGGTAATTTCTCTTGAGAAAAGAGAAGCAGATCAGCGAGAACATCCGCCGACCTGCTTCTTTCTTAGGTCAATTATAGGTTGTCAGCTCATATTGTTTAAGTCTCCTACCGTCACAACAGCCTTATATTCCTGTCCATTGCGCCACACGGTAAGCTCAATCTTATCACCGACGTTGTGTTTCTGAATGGCCGTTGTCAGTGTTTCCACCGAATCCGCCGCAATTCCGTCTATGACAGTGATGATATCATAAGCTTCAAGACCCGCCTTTGCGGCAGGGCCGTCCTTCGTTACATTCACCACCGTGACACCTGCAGGCGCCCCTGCTGCATTATATTGGTTGGTCATATCCACAAGACACGTTATACCTATGCCGGGGCGCTGAATGCTGCCCGTTGCAATAAGCTGCTCAATAATAGGCTTCGCGGTATTGATCGGTATCGCAAAGCCGATGCCCTCTGTACCGATAGGTACGCCATAGTCGTCATATCCGGCAAGGTAAGTCTTCAAAGTGTTTATGCCGATAACTTGCCCCTTCATGTTGACCAGCGCACCGCCGCTGTTGCCGGGATTGATTGCTGCGTCCGTTTGTATATATTCCTGGCTGAATCCTTCGGTACTAATGTTACGGTTGAGCGCGCTCACAATGCCCGAAGTCACACTGCCCGCAAGCGAAGCGCCCAAGGGATTGCCGATGGCGACCACCGTTTCACCCACTTCAAGCGCACCCGAATCACCAAGCGCCGCAGGGATAAGCCCTGTCGCTTCGATCTTGAGCACGGCAAGGTCTGTCGTGGCATCCACACCCACGACAGTGGCCGGGTATAAGGTTTCGTCGTTGTAAAGCGTGATATTGACGGAATCACTTCCCTCTACCACGTGGTTATTTGTCACGATATAACCGTCCTGCGTGATGATAACACCTGTGCCGTATCCGCTTTGCTGTTCAGTTGGTCCCTGCTGTCCCAGCATCGGCTGATTCACGCTGACCGCCACACCCACAACAGACGGCCCGACTTCCTTGGCAATCTGCACGATGGGGCTCGTAGTTGCTTCGATGTTCGGAGCAGCGCCGCCGATTTCGGGCACTTCCGCCGTCTGATCGTCGCTGACTGCAGGCTGTGTGGCTGCTGGGTTATTGTCCGGCAGCATAGCAAGACCGTTCGGCAGCGAATTTTGAAGGTTGCCGATTCCCGGCGCTACGAGAAAAGTGCCCGCGGCCACGCCGCCGAGCAGACAAACCACAATAAGAAGTGCGATGAGCGCACCCTTTGATTTTTTGGGCTTATGCGGAACAGCTCCGCCGCTAAAAGGCGGCTGCTGCCATGCCTGTCCCCAATTTTGGTTCTGCTGTTCGTAAAACCCATATCCGGCGGCTGGTGAAGCCTGCTGCTCCGCTCTGTATTGTTGTCCTTCCTCTGCACGCTCGGGTCTGTTTTCGTCTCCACTGTCTTGGTGTCTCAATTCATCGTCCATATGAAAACCTCCTTCTTTAGGAACATTATTGCTGTATGTATGACATTATATACACCTATTTTTAACAAAATGCAAACAAGAGGTAAACAAAGCGTTACTTTCCTTGAGGGCTTTGCGATGAACCCTCAAACGTACGCGTTAGGGAAAATGTAAACGTTGTCCCTTTGCCCGGCACCGATTGCAGCGTTATTTTCTCTCCATGCTGCGAAATAATACGCTTGACGATGGAAAGACCGATACCGGTGCCCGGCGTGCTTTGGCTGTGGGATTTGTCCACCTTGAAAAAGCGCTCGAAAACGTACGGCTGATCTTCCACAGGTATGCCTTCGCCCGTATCCGCTATGCTCACATACACCTTGTTATCCGCCGCATGCGTCCAAACCTTCAGTTCACCGCCCGAAGGGGTAAACTTGACGGCATTGTCCACAAGATTGGTGATGACCTGCGAAATGCGATCCTCGTCCGCCCATACAAACAGCTTGTTATCGGCAAGCCGGATATTAACCTCGATCTGTTTTTCTTCGATGCGCTGCTCGAATGTTAATATGCAGCGACGGATCAGCTCATTGATATCGAATTCACTGTATTCGATCGGAAACTTGCCGGATTCGATCTTCGCAAGGTTCAGCAGATCGGATATCAGCGTGTTCATGCGCTTTGTTTCACCCAGCACGATTTCCAGGTATTTGTCGCGATCATTTTCCTCGATCGCCCGATCCAGCATGCCCTGGATGAAGCCCTGCACGGATGCGAGGGGCGTGCGCAGTTCGTGCGACACGTTTGCGATAAACGTGTTGCGCAAACCGTCCTGCAACTTGAGCTCCTCCGCCATCCTGTTGAACGATTCGGCAAGCTCACCGATCTCATCCTTGGTTCTCGGCGTCACTCGCCAATCGAGATTGCCGCGGGACAACTCCCCTGCCGCATAAGATATATCTCTTATCGGCCGCACGATGTACCTCGACAGAATGAAAACGAGTATCGCAGCAAATGCCACGGAAATCAACAGCGGCATAAAAACCTGGTGGAATATCGCGTTGATACCCATGTTGACGGATTGCACCTCTTTATGTACCACGATCGCGCCTTGAATGGTGTTGTCTACTTTTAAGGGTATAGCCACAGTCATAACCGTGTCTTTAAACGAATTGTGGACGTTGGATATCCGCGTCACTTTTTTGCCTTGCAAGGTGTCCGAAAGAAAATCAAACGTATTGGCCGCGGAATACAATTTATCGATATCACTTTTTTCCTCAGGATCGGCGATGCTATAGACACCTCCGTCAGGGGTAATCAGCCAGATGACAGTCTTATCACTAATGGCCTTTTGCATCAGCCGCGCTTGAAAATCCTCGCCTGACATTTCGACGTAGAACCTTAGCGTATTCCAGTCGTTGATGATTTCTGCATTATCCATCATCGTTTGCATCTGCGAATTAAGGAACTGATTCTTCAGCGTTTCAAAAAATATCCCGCCCAGCAATGTGAACGCAATCAAAATAATCAGCAGATAAACGACAAGCATTCGGGTAAAAAGCGACTTTGACATTTACCGAACCTCAAACTTGTAGCCCACGCCCCAGACCGTTTTGATCTCCCAGTGTTCTCCCTGATCGTAAAGCTTTTTGCGAAGCCGTTTGATATGGACATCTACCGTACGCGAATCGCCAAAGAACTCAAAGTCCCAAACCTGCTGCAGTAGCTGCTCACGCGTGTATACCTTATTGGGATGTGACGCGAGGAAGTACAGCAGCTCAATTTCCTTGGGCGGCATTTCCACGATCTCGCCTTTGTAGGTAACGGTGTAGTTGGAAATATCGATGTTCAGCCCTTCATAGCTGATCTGTTTGTTTTCTTCCTCCTGCATACCTGCGCGGCGTGTGACCGCCTTGACGCGCGCGATAAACTCCTTGGGATCAAACGGCTTTACGATGTAGTCGTCTGCGCCCAGCTCTAAGCCCAAAACCTTATCAAACGTCTCACCCTTGGCGGTGAGCATAATCACAGGCACCGAGCTGGATTTGCGGATCTGCTTTAATACCTCCCAGCCATCCTTGCGTGGCATCATGATATCCAGCACAACCAGCGCGGGTGTATTGCGCTCAAACGCTTCGATGCCCGCTTGTCCGTCGTAAGCCAGTGTGACCCTAAAGTCTTCCTTTTGCAGATAGAGCTTAATGACTTCGCAGATATTCTTATCATCGTCAACGACCAATATGTCCTTCGACATTACTTTCACCTCACCCGTTTATATAAATAAAGGATATTTTTAAGCATATTATTTTACTATTATAGACCAATTGCTCGGCATGAACCAATATAGCTTGTTCATATTTCACCGATTATTCATAAATGTTTCATATTTCGATCACTTCTATGCCGTGTTTTTTAAGGACCGCACTTGTCACGCCATCACCTTGGCACAGTTGTCCGGTGAACGTACCGTCATAAATATGTCCACAGCCGCATGAAGGACTCTTGGCCTTCAGATACGCGCGCTTCGCGCCACATTTCTTCGCGATTTCCAGCGTCATTTGCGCACCCTTCACAAACTCCCGCGTTATGTCTGCGCCATCCTGCGCCATCACGCGTGCACGGCCGGCCAGTACATCCTCTCCGTCACCGTCTACGATCTCGGATGCGGCGCGCGGCACAGGCAGTTTCGCGAGCAGCTCGGGACAGACAGGCATGACCAATCCCTTCTCATACATTTTTTTGATCCTTAAGTCTTCACTTGCCTCGCCGTTATAACGGCATTTATGCCCCACAAGACACGCGCTTGCAACATCCATTCTGTGCTCCTTTATTTGAGTGTCACTACGGTCACACCGTCCTCGCCCTCGCCGTACTGACCGGCACGAAAGCTCTTGACATGCGCGTGGCTTTTTAAGTATTGACGAAGTCCGCTTCGGAGCACGCCGGTGCCCTTGCCATGAATCAGCAGCACCTCGGTCTGCCCGGCCAGAAAAGCTTCGTCCAAGTATATATCCGTCTCCATCACGGCTTCGTCGAGCGTCATTCCCCGTAAATCCACCGACATGCCGGGTGCTTGCCCGCTGCGTTTGAATCCGCCAATGGACTTGATCTTTTTCTCATCCTTCACGGGCGCTACGTCGCTTAACGGCACAGTCAGCTTGAGCGCACCGGCTTGTACGTAAACACTGCCATCCTTGGGCACTTTGAGCACCGTCGCGCTTACATTATGGCTCAAAAGCTGAACCGTATCGCCCACGGCGATATCCTCGGGGCGCGTCCCGCTTTTCTTTTCGGGCTTGGTGCGAAGATGCGTCGCCGCCTCGCCGATCTTGTCGGACAGCGCCTTGCGCGACGCGTTGATCTCCTCCTGCCTCACGGATTTCGCCTGTTTGAGCTCGGCAATCACGCGTTCGGCCTCATCGCGTGCATCGCGCAGTATCTCCATCGCTTGCTCGTGCGCCCGGTCCACAACGCTTTTGGCTTTTTCCTTTGCTTTTATAAGCTCGGTGTCGCTTTTGTCACGGATGGACTGCGCCGTGCGACGGTTCATCTCGGCCTGCTGCTCCTTGCGCTCGGCGATCTCCTTCTGGCGTGCCGCCTCACCGATAAGCTGCTCAAATTTGATTGTCTCTTCCGACATATGTTCTCTGGCGCGCGATATAATCGCGTCATCCAGCCCAAGCTTTTTGGATATCTCGAATGCGTTGGATACGCCCGGCACTCCCATGATGAGCTGATACGTGGGACTTAACGTCTTTAAGCTGAACGCCATGCACGCGTTTTGATAATACACGCTCGCTGTCGCAAACGCCTTGATCTCGCTGTAATGCGTTGTCGCGAGTACTGTGCTGCCCTTCTGTTCGAGCGTTTCAAGTATCGCCATCGCAAGCGCCGCGCCTTCGGCGGGGTCTGTACCCGCGCCCAGCTCATCGAGAAGCACCAGCGAATGACGTCCGGCCTTGCTTACGATGCGCGTGATGTTGGCCATGTGCGAGGAAAATGTGCTGAGGCTCTGTTCAATGCTTTGCTCGTCGCCGATGTCCGCAAACACTGAGCTGAAAACAGGCAGCACCGTGCCGCCGTCCGCAGGCACAAACATGCCGCACTGCGCCATAAGACACAGCAGTCCCGTGAGCTTGAGCGTCACCGTCTTTCCGCCCGTATTGGGTCCCGTGATAATAAGGCCGCTGTAGCCGTTGTCAATCGCGAGAGATACAGGCACCACCTTTTTGGGGTCGATCAGCGGATGGCGGCCATTTTTGATCACGAGCGTGCCGTCCTCGCTGATACTGGGCGGCGATGCCTTCATGGTATACGCAAGATGCGCCTTCGCAAACAAGAGGTCGAGGGCGGTCAGTATCTCCAGATCCAGTTTGAGCGCGTCCACATATTCACGCAGCTGTTCACTGAACACGTGAAGGATACGTTCGATCTCCGCTTCTTCGGCCAGCTCTAGCTCACGCAAGCGGTTATTTGCCTCCACAACCTCCATCGGCTCTATGAAAAACGTCTGTCCGCTGGCCGACTGATCGTGAACCAGGCCGCTGATGTTCCGTTTGTATTCCTGCTTGACGGGCACCACATAACGTCCGCCGCGTGTCGTCACGATCGCGTCCTGCAGATACTCCTTGTATTTTGTTGAGCGTGTGATGGCGATTAATTTTTCACGAATGCCATCGTTTTCCCTGATCATGCGGCGCCGTATGGAAGCAAGCTCTGCAGACGCGCTGTCCGAGAGGGTTGTTTCGTTCTCTATCGCGTCATCCAAGGTCTTTATCAGCTTTTCATCATATTCCAGCTGCTGCGCCATGTCCCAGAGCTTGTCCGCACCGCTTTCCTTAAGGCCGTTTCTTGCGCGCCTTGCCGCTTTGAAAACGCCGAGAACCCTTAGCAGCTCCCTGCACCCAATATCCGCTCCCGCTTTGAGACGCGCCAGCTCAGACGTGATATTCGAAAAGCCGCTCATGGGCGAAGAGGCCGCACGCATCAGCACGCTTTCCGCTTCCAGCGTTTCACTAAGCAGATTTCTTGTGGCAGCCACGGTGGTCTGCGGCTGCAAACTAAGCGCCGCTTCCTTGCCGCTGTCCGAAAGCGCTCCCGCGGCCAGTTTCTCACGTATTTTATCGAATTCGAGTTTATTCAGTACCTTTTGATCCATGCTTTTGTCCTTCGTTTGGAGTTATGACTTATCATACCATTTTCGGGCAAACATGAAAAGAAGCAGCTAGCAACTGCCCCCAATTCTGCCGCATCTCGCGCTTATTCGCTTTTCTGCTTCATTCCGAATGCGATTTGCCGCTTGTCAATATCCTCGATGATGAATTGCTTGTTGTTATCGGTAATTTGCATCAGTCTCACGATGAGAACGTTTTTTCTATTAAAAGCCTTCAGTGTCGCTGATGATGCTTCCGTCTACCGCGTTAATGGACATAACTGCCCACGGGTAATCATAACCGATTGCCTCCATACAAGTTTCCACCTCTTTCGATTCTGTGGCGTAAAAGTTCCAGACCGGCACCAGCAGGCCCTTTTCAACGGAATCCTGTTCCGAAATGCGCATCAGTTCCAGCGATACCCGATAAACCTTCACCTCAATGCTGTCGCTGTCATCCTGAAACGCGTACGAATTCTTAATCTGCTGCTCAAATCTCTGAGCAATTTTCTTGAACGGCAGCAAAGCGGCGTGCGCCACAACTGTATCGCCAATTTCCAGCGGCGACGACCACGACAGATCAATGATGCCGTCGTCATTGACCGTGATATCAAATTTCTCATAGTACCAGCTGCCGATGTAAGTCGCCACGGTATCTCCTGCATCCGTAAACCATTGTGAATAGCCGCAAGGCACGTTATCCACATATCGGCACAAGTTGATGGTGTATGCGTTGTTTTGCGCATCCCTTTTTTCATCGCCATTCAGTCCGATATCGCCGTTGTCCACAAGATACATCCCGCAAATCTGCATATCGGTGATCCCGGCTGTTTCCAGCATCTCTTCAACCTGCTGTTTTGCCTCTGCGGGTGTCAGCTTGAGCCGTTTAAGCACCACCGGATCGTCGATAACCGTATCTTCATGTATTAGGATAGACGTCCCGCTGCCAAAGCTGTTCGATACTTCATTTGGGTTGTAATAACCATAATCGATCGTCGCCATACGGAAGATAAAATCTCCGCCGCTGCCATCGGCGTTGGGCTGCGTCAAATCGTTATTGAATATCGTGTCATACACTAGTATATTTTTAACATTTTCAGTTATATAAATCTTTTTGCATAAACGAATAGCAAAGAACAAAGGCTGAGAAAATACTATTATTTAAGGGAGAATGGAACAATGACTAAAAAGAACTTTCCTGAACAACATCAGGCTCCGCCGGGCAAGGAGTGGGAAATGAACCCGAAGCCCGTCTATGACGACCCCAACAAAAAAGGATGCGGGCTGCTGACGAATAAAACCGCGATCATCACAGGCGGGGACAGCGGTATCGGGCGCGCTGTCGCGGTGGCTTTTGCCAAGGAAGGCGCAGATATTGTGATCGCTTATCTAAAGGCCAACAAGGACGCAGAAGAAACCAAAGCAGCCGTAGAGGGTTATGGCCGCAAATGCGTCGCAGTCTGCGCCGACCTGCGTCAGGAAGCTTCGGCGCAGCAGGTGGCCGATGAAACAGTGAAGGCGTTTGACAAAATTGATGTGCTCGTCAATAATATCGCTGTGCAATATCCACAAAACAGCATCGCGGATATCTCCGCAGAGCAACTGGACGAAACCTTTCGCACCAACGTATTTTCTTACTTTTTTATGACCAAGGCAACGCTCCCCCATCTCGAGGCGGGCAGCACGATTATCAATACTGCGTCTATTACAGCTTATAAGGGCAGCGCCGATTTGCTCGATTATTCGTCTGCCAAGGGTGCAATCGTCTCATTCACGCGTTCATTGTCGATATCGCTGCTTAAAAACGGCATTCGCGTGAACGCCGTGGCGCCGGGGCCCGTTTGGACACCGCTTATCACCTCCAGCTTTTCACCGCAGAAGGTCGCGGAATTCGGCTCGGATGTGCCCGTTCAATATGCGGCTCAGCCTGCGCAGCTTGCACCCACATATGTATATCTGGCGTCCGATGCGTCAAGCTATGTGTCGGGTCAGGTGCTGCATGTGAATGGCGGCGTGATTGTGGATTCTTGATAGCCGATTCGCGAGCTATGCTTTTTTACCCTCTATGTGCAAAAAAGAACCCACCATCAAGGCAGGTTCTTTCGATAAAAAATTGTGATAGAGGATCAGTATTTGCCGTAGTCATTATCGCTTAAACTGATTTCCATCGCGCTGTTTCTTTGCTTCAAAGCAGGTGCCGCTTCCGACCTTTTGACCTCTGCTTCCTGCAAAGTGAATTGACCCACCATCGATTTTAACAGATCGGCCTGACTGGACAGCTCTTCACTGGCCGCCGCCGCTTCCTGTGCGGTCGCGGAATTTGTCTGCACCACCTGAGAGAGTTGCTCAATACCGCGGTCTACCTGCGTTATGCCTGTGGCCTGCTCGTTGGATGCCGACGCAATCTGCGCGACGAGCTCCGCCGCTTTTCCCACGCTCGAAACAATATTGGACAGAGCCGCTGCTGTCTGGTCTGCAATCCTTGTGCCCGCCTCTACCTTCTTTATAGAGCCTTCGATGAGCTCCGTCGTCTCTTTCGCTGCACTTGCGCTTCTGGCCGCAAGGTTTCTTACTTCTTCAGCCACCACGGCAAAGCCTTTGCCATGAATGCCCGCTCTGGCTGCCTCCACTGCGGCATTAAGCGCCAGTATGTTGGTCTGGAACGCAATGTCATCAATTACCTTGATGATCTTGGAGATATTCTGAGAGGATTCATTGATCTGAGACATTGCCGCCTGCATCTCTTCCATGTGATCGTTGCCGTCTGTCGCTTCGGTTTGAGCACTCATCGCAAGCTCATTGGCTTTATTGGCATTAACCGCATTCTGTTTTGTCTGTGCGGCAATTTGTGTGATAGATGCTGACAGCTCTTCAATCGAGCTGGCCTGCTCTGTTGCGCCCTGAGAAATGGTCTGACTGCCCGACGAAACCTGTGCCGTACCCGCAGATACCTGCTTTGCGGCAGAATCTATTTCCGTCATAGTCTCTCTGAAAGTTGAAACAATACCATTTATTGAATCCTTAAGTGCAATGAAATCCCCTTTGTATTGCGATTCAATTTTTACTGTCAAGTCACCATCGGATATTTTTGCGAGCATCTCCGCAATATCCTCTATATACGCTTTTATGGTATGTGTGGTGGTGAATAGGCTTTCTTTGAAGCTGTTGAACAAATTGCATAATTCAGCTACATCTTGGTCCCCCATCTCAACTTCCATATCACAATATAACTCGCCTTTTGCAAGCCTTTCCAGGTTAACAACAAGTCTTTTAGCGTGTTCGTCTCGATAATCATTTTGCTTAATGGCAATTTCCCGTGCTTTATTAATCTTAATAAATGCCTCGCGAACATCTTTGTTAAGGGTATCTGCCAGTTGACCGACTTCGTTATTGGACTTAATTTCTATGTGCGCATCCGTTTCACCCTGTGCCAGCTGCATGGCAAACTGCACCGTCCGTTTTATTGGCATAATAATGCTTGTGGCAAGGTAATTAGCTACTAAAACACTCAGTGCAATGAATAACACGCCTGCTATCAATATATAATACGCAAGCTCTGTCACTGATTCAAAAACTTCAGTTTGCGGGGCAGTTAATGCAATGAACCAGTTTGTTCCATCTACAGGACAGTAAGCCATATATTTAACGATTCCATTATAGTCATACTGTCCGACTCCGGTTTCTCCGGCTACCATTTTTGTTTCTAATGCGACTAGCTGAGCAAGCTTAGCATCACTCTTTATATTTTCGAAATCGTTATCTTTGCTTATCACAAGATCTTGATTGCTGTGTGCGATTGTTACACCCTTTTTGTTGAGCATAAACGCTTTGCCCGACTTCGCATATGTAACATCAGATATCATTTCGCTTATTTCTCTACCGTCTCTTACGGCAACCAGAGCACCAACCATCTGCCCCGAACTGTTAACAACAGGAACCGCAATAAAAATCCGCATCGTTTTATCGCCATCATTTATAACAGGATCGGAAATAACCTGTTGCCCTTTCATAGCCTCTTTAAAATAATCCTGGTCCGCGACATTGCCCATGTCTTGGTTTGCATATGTTTGTCCGTCTTTATCTGCCGCAAACATAGTTAAATGTCCATTTGCTTCTGTTTGCTCATTAAGCAGTGATATGATGGCATCTTTGTTAACAGCCATATTTTCAAAAATTTGATTTGAAGCCAATGAGGATAGACTTTTCTTGAATATTTCACTTCGCTCTGAGACTGTTCTCGAAGCTTGGACTACTATCTTTTGCATAGATTCGTCTATATTGCTTTTAAGCGCTGAATAGGCAGAAGTAGAAGCTATTGCTGCAAGTCCCAAGCAAACGATGATAATCATTACAGAAATTCTGAATATCATGGTGGTTTTCAAACTTTTCTTTGTTGACTTTTCAAAACTCGTTACTTTTTTCATTTCTATTTCTCCATTTGTTGTAATTGTTTAAATGCTAATACTAATACTGGGAGATACCTAGCGCCAATGCCATTCCTTTAAATATCTTTAACGTAAAATCTGACTACCATTCGGCTCTATAAATGCACTATCTTCTAACCAAGCTTGACTAAAAAAAAGAGAAAGGCAGGTGTTTCGTGATTGACGGGTTGTAATTACATGATGGTAAGAATACGACTGAGCTGTGTAACAAACAGCAGTACTTTTTGATTTTTCAAAGTCATTACTCCAGTTGTATAATAATAAATCGCCGAACATAATTAATATCGATATTTTTAGACACTTCTTAATAAAAAGTTTTGTTATTTTCTTGTTATCATCTCTAATCCAAAGATCCTCACTCGATAAGTTTGCATCTTTCACGCAAAATAATTATAAATCGGTAAAATATCATTGCATCACAAAAGCAAACACATTAAAAGAACCCACCATCAAGGCAGGTTCTTTCGATAAAAAATAGTGATAGAGGATCAGTATTTGCCGTAGTCATTATCGCTTAAACTGATTTCCATCGCGCTTATTTCTTGCTTCAAAGCGGGTGTCGTTTTGGATGCTTCTGGATCCTTGATCTCTGCTTCCAGCAAAGTGAACTGATTCACCATAGATTTTAGCAGGTCGGCCTGACTGGACAGTTCTTCACTGGCCGCCGCCGTTTCCTGCGCCGTGGCGGAATTTGTCTGAACCACCTGCGACATCTGCTCGATACCGCGGTCTACCTGCGCTATGCCTGTGGCCTGCTCGTTGGATGCCGCTGCAATCAGCGCAACGAGCCCCGCCGCTTTTTCCACGCTCGAAACGATACCGGACAGAGCTGTCGCTGTCTGGTCTGCAATCCTCGTACCCACCTCTACCTTCTTGATAGAGCCTTCGATGAGCTCTGTCGTCTCTTTCGCCGCGCTTGCGCTTCTGGCCGCGAGGTTTCTTACCTCTTCCGCTACCACGGCAAAGCCTTTGCCATGAATGCCCGCTCTGGCTGCCTCCACAGCGGCATTTAGTGCCAGTATGTTGGTCTGGAACGCAATGTCATCAATCACCTTGATGATCTTGGAAATGCTTTGAGAGGACTCATTGATCTGAGACATTGCCACTTGCATCTCTTCCATGCGATCGTTACCATCTGTCGCTTCGGCCTGAGCGCTCATCGCAAGCTCATTGGCTTTGTTGGCATTAACCGCATTCTGTTTGGTCTGTGCTGCAATTTGTGTGATAGATGCCGACAGCTCTTCAATCGAACTGGCCTGTTCTGTCGCGCCCTGTGAAATGGTTTGACTTCCTGAAGAGACCTGTATTGTACCTGAAGCCACCTGAACGGCTGCGCTGTTAATCTCCGTCAGTGTGCTGTTTAAGGATTCGGCTATCATATTGATGGATTGTTTAAGCGTAATAAAATCGCCTTTGTAATCAGAGGAAATGCTCACACTCATATTGCCGTTTGCCATTTCACCCAGAACATCGGAAATTTCATTGATATAGTCTTTAATCGCATTGACGCCACCGGACAGATTCGATGCGATCTCACTAAACAGCTGATACAAAGCTTCAGTGTCCTGATCGGCCTTGTCCACAACGATATCGCAGAACAGTTCGCCATGCGCAAGACGCTGCAGGTTCACAAGCAGCTTACCGACTTCGCCAGCTTGATAAGCTGCCTGTTTTTCGGTGACGATGCGAGCCTGTTCGATGTCTTTAAACGCCGTGCGCACTTCATTATCGAGTATTTTTGCGAGCTGCCCTACCTCATCATTTGACTGAATCTTGACGGTTTTCTCCAGTTCGCCAGACGCCAATGCTTTCGCCAAATCTGCCGCTGCCTTAACCGGCTTCACGATACCGCGTGATAAAAAGTAGGTGACGATGCCCACGACGAGTAAGCTGACTGCCACAATAATGATAATTAGCATTACCATGCTGTTAACCGGCCCCATCATATCTGTCTCGGTCATAGAGTAAGCAATCGCCCATCCGGGCGTATTGGGAATCGGCGCATATGTGGCGAAAATTTTCTCTCCTGTTGAATCCACATATTGGCCGATACCTTCCTCACCGGCCAGCATTTTTTCTCCGATTTTATCCAACCCTTTATAGCCATTTTCGACAGAATTCTGTATAGATAGTACCATTCTTTCTTTTTCGTCAGGATGCGCGATCATCAAACCGGTGTTGTCAATGATCCATGGGCGTCCTTTTTCGCCGATCTTGATTTCTTTTATAATATCATTGAACATGTCAAGTGTAACTGTGGTTCCGAATACGCCGACTGTCTCCCCCTTGCTGTTTTTGACAGCATCCGCTATGACAAAAACGGTTTTGCCTGTGGCTTTTGACTCCACAGGATTGCTGACCGTATTTTCCTTGCTACCGCTTATGATTTCATCAAAATATGCTCTGTCTGCAACGTTAATTTCTGTGTCAAGAGATGTGACCGCCGCGCCTGTTTTATCCGCATAAAACATCATCTCTAAATCTGTTCTTAGGCTTTGCTGCCTCATTATAAGGTCGCTCTTGATCTCTTCAAGATCACCTGATGTCAGCACATTGCGCTCCGACCATATTTTGGCCTCATTCTCCAAGTCATGCATATACATGCCAAACTCAGCTGCTCTTGCCGAAACGATCTGCGCTGTCAGATCATCGTTTAGCTGACCAACGCTTTCGCTCAGACCCGAAATAGTAATCGCGCCCAGTGCCGTCATAATGATTGTTACCAATACCATGAATGAGAGCATTAATTTCATCTTCAAAGATTTTACTTTCTGCTTTGCTGACCTTTTTTTCATACTAGACCTCCGTTATATTTTAAAAATTATTTTCTCATTTTATTTGTTTAAGCTTCACTATACCGGGCGCATGTTCTATTAACTTATCGATATGCACCTGTTTAAGCTTAACAAGATTTGGACAGATTGTTTTTGGTACTTATAGTTATATTATTGATTAATTATTTTTTAATTGTACATTTTTCTATTATGCGCATATTCTTTCTCGACATAAATTCTATTAATAAATAAAATCTTGTAGGTATATATAAAATTCTTTATAATGTTATTTAATTCATTGGAGGTTATTTACATGAATAAAATGGATGATATAAAGTATGCTGCCCTCCATCTGTTTGCCACAAAAGGATACGCAGCAACCTCTATGCAGGAGATAGCCGATCTTGTTAACCTCAATAAAGCCTCGCTTTACTTTTATATCAAAAGCAAAAGAGAGCTTTTTCTTATGGTTATAAAAGAACAGTTTGATCAATACATAACTGCCGTACAGAATAGGTTCAAAGGCTCAAATGACGAATCTATTGAAACCTTATTGTATCAGATTGTCAAAGAAATTTTGAAGCATACCAGTTATGAAGGTTTGCTATTTTGGAAAAGAACGATGATTATGGCCGTCAGTGAAATTGATGATGATATTGCGAAGCCTCTGCGCAATATCGTCGGCAGCTTTGAACAACACATACACAATATTTTAAATCAATTTATGTCCTCGAAAAATCTTCATATCGAAGTTGAAAAAGCATCTCAGTTTGTCACCGCATATTATTTTTTCATGCAGAGCGCGCTTGACTGGCGCTTATTAAACCTTGATGCGGATATTGAAAAGTATGTGCCCATACTGTGGAGCGCTTTTTGGAATGGCAGCAGGCTGACTGAATCGTGAACCACCCCAAACAGCGCTGCTTTTCGGGGACGTAAAAAATGAAGCCGTGCCAAGCGGCAAAGCCTCATTTCTCCCTATTATTTCGGCCACTGTCTGGCTCTCTATATGTTTCTATCTCTTCACAGCCTGATGATACTTCGATATTATATCCTTCACTTTGTCTTTGACGAGCTCTTCGCAGCGGTTTTCAAGCTGCCCCTCGCGCACTTTAATATACTGCGCGGGCATAAACTCGCTCAAAAGTGTTAACGGAATCTGCTTTTTGTCAAGGCTGTCAAACAACAGCTTGATCTGATCCTTAATCGCAGCTTGGCTTGCGTAATAGCGCCAGCGATCAGAATAGCTGAATTTTCTTTTGAGCGCGATCTGCTCTTCCGTACCGGTAAAGTATTTTTTCCAATACTCTGGCTGCTCAAGCATCAAACGCTCCAGCGTACCGATAAAGTCCGCCTTGCCGCCAAGCTCATTCTCTACAAACTGCAGAGCGAATAACCCTTCACGCAGCGCGAACGTCAGCTCAGGCCCCACTTTTAGTATGCAGATGCCGTCTTCCACCATTTCCTTGAGCGCACTTTGTGTCTGATAGTCTGTGGAATGTCCCTCGAAGACGATATTACCGAACGCCTTGAGCTTGGCTGTAAGCATTTTAGCTTTCTCTCGGTCGTACTCATCCACTAAATCGTCACCGAACTCCACACCCGGCTGCACCACCACTGCGGCCACTCTCTCAAAGGCGTCAGCCAATCCGGCGCTGCCAAACGCACTGTAAAACGCTTGGTACGTGTCTTCAAAGGCCCCAGGTGATGTGACCGTCAATCCCTCATGGGCAGACTGCGTGCCGCCCGGAACGGGCACCTCACTGCCCACCACATAGATGAGTTCGCTGGATTTGCCGAAGGTGTCCGCAAAAGCTTGCTCCGCGACCTTGCAGAGCCGCGCGCCGCGCCGCGCGATCACCTCATCGCTCAAGGGGCAGTCGGTCGGGTCGCTTGCAAGCCGCATGCTGGTGTCGATATGGATTTTCTCATAACCCGCCTTCACATACGATTCGATAAGGCCTTCCGCTTCACGCATGGCCTCCTCTTCCGGCTTGTCTTTAAACACCACCGGCCCCAAATGATCGCCTCCGAATATGACCTTTTCCTCCGGCAGGCCGATCGCTTCAGCGAGGCTTAGCACCTCGCTGCGAAAATCGGCTGGCTTCAATCCCGTATAACCGCCGTACTGGTTCACCTGATTCGCTGTCGACTCGATCAGAACAAATGTGTCGTTATCGCGCGCAAATTCGAGCGCCGCTTTTAACACCAGTTCATTGGAGCTGCACAGCGACGCAATACCAGCGTATTGTCCTGTTCTGCCCACGATTTCACGTAAATAATCAGTTCCTTTGCTCATTGATCAACTTCCTGACATTATTGATATTGATATCGCCCTCCATGGGGCCAAGCTTCATCACATTGAGCGCGCCCGCCGCAGAAGCCATGTTTCCGGCCACATGCAGCGAATTGCCTTCGATGAGCCCGCAAAGCAGCGCCGCATCGTAGCAATCTCCCGCGCCTGTAGGATCCACCTGCTCCACACGAAACAGCGGACAGTTTACCGTTTCGTTGCGGCTGTACAGTGTGCTGCCCTTGCTGCCCTTCTTAAGCGCGACCACTTCCATCTTCTCATATTCGAAAAGCTTTTTGACGCCGCCTTCGATCGTTTCCTCACCTGTGAGCATTTTGAGCTCTTCGATGCCCGGCATGATCACGGAGCAATTTGCCAGCACATTGCCCAGCACCTCGTCCACCGTCCGGCCGCCCAGCAGCTCGGGTCGAATATTCGGGTCGAACGAGATTTTGGCGCCGCTTTGCGCAAAAACCATGGCAGTGTCGATGATTTTTTGCTTAAACGCATCATCCGCCATCAAAGAGCAACCCATGATGTGAAAAAACTTGGGGCTGTCTATGTCCTTGATATCGAATTCTTTGGGATGAACAGCGGGCGTATTGCCGATGTGATAGATGAACTTTCGCGAGCCGTCTTCGAAGTACGTCACAAATGCCACCGCTGTGGAGCATGTGTCGTCTTCAAATACATAGTCTACATTCACACCATCTTTTTTGAGCCGATCTAGCACGTTCTTTCCGAAATCGTCTTTGCCTACACCGCCGAATATGCCGCATGTATGCCCCATGCGTGCCACCGTATCAATAAATATAGCGGGTGCACCGCTCGGAAACGGACCGACAAATTCGCCCGCTTCAAAAAGCTCCATGCCGGCCTTGGGTCGCATGATCTCGACGAGTATTTCCCCCATCGTCCAAATTTCACACATTGTTTTCTCTCCTTCATCTTTTGGATCCACTGATGAATCCACTTATCCCAAAAATGCTTTTTTCAGGAACTCAAGAGATTCCTTAATGTTTTTATCCATTGCGGCTTCATCCGCACCTTTGCTGATGTCGCGCCACACCTTGATGTCTTCGCCGACCTTACCGCCCGCTTTGACAAACGGCTCCATGACGACGCCTTTGGTGTAATTGATGTCACGCAGCGCCTGACCGATTTCGTTCCAGGGCAGCGAGCCTTGTCCGGGCAGATTTCTGTTGCCTTCGCCAACGTGCAAATGTCCAAGCTTATCGCCCGCGAGACGAATGGCATTGGGAATGTTGTCTTCCTCGATGTTCATGTGGAAGGTATCCAGCAGCATCTTCACGCTGTCCATGCCGACATCGGCAATGAATTGCAATGCTTCTTCACAGGTGTTGAGCACGGTTGTCTCAAAACGGTTGACCACCTCGAGACAATAGTCGATGCCAAGGTCTCCCGCCACTTTGGCGAGCTTTTTGACGCTCTGCACGCCGCGATCCCATAGACCTTGCTTGTCAAGGTCGTCAAATTGGCTCGGCCAATAGGTATAGATCACGCCCACCAGCGCGCGCGAATCCAGCTTATCCATCTGTGTCATGATATCCGACAAGAACTTGATACCCGCTTCCCTGACCGCCGGATCTTTGGATGCCACATCCTTATCCTTTGGCGGCCCGATGTTCGAGGTGATCGAAATGCCAAGGTCTGCCGCGACCAATTTTAATTCCTTAATGTCGTTGTCGGACATGGTGAGCAGTTCCCCTGCGGATATTTCAAGAATATCAAAGCCCGCGTCTTTCACCTTCTGTGCGAAACGCTTGTATTCGCCGTGCCAATCCGATGTCCAATATGCATATAATGTGCCAAACTTCATAATGCGTTCCTCTTTCTTTTATTCGTATTTGAGTCTTTCTTTTATTCGTATTTGAGTCTTTCTTATGCAAAGCGTTTGTCAATGTCAAACGCCTTGGGTGCAGATGCAGGCTGGAATATCATCACCTGTTTTAAATTTGCAATGGCTTTGTCGAGACCCTCTTCGATAGACATATAGGAATCCTCGTGCTCAATGCTGATCACGCCATCGTAACCCGTGGCGCGCAGTGTGCTGAATATGTCCGCCCATTCCTTCAAACCGTGGCCATACCCCACCGTTCGGAACTGCCAGCCGCGCCCATAAGCCACGCCAAAGCTCTGCATATCCGTCACGCCGTAATACGATACGTAATTGGGATCGATCATGGCATCCTTCGCGTGGAAG
Organism: Bacillota bacterium; assembly: GCA_023391105.1. Classification (GTDB taxonomy): domain Bacteria; phylum Bacillota; class Clostridia; order Christensenellales; family SZUA-584; genus SZUA-584. The sequence continues at coordinate 9,941 of JAEWBO010000042.1, read as the reverse complement.
TGATACAGGCAGTCTTCCTGATTCAAATAGCGTGCCGCCTGAGATGGATCGATGCCCTGCCACCACATATGGCTTGGATCGAGGTTCGCGCCCAGCGCCTTGCAGCCCGTTTCCTTGCGCATTTTGATTGCGGTGAACGGCGTGTGCACGGAGTAGCCGCCGTGCAGCTCCATCGCGACCTTCACGCCCTTGTCCTCGGCATAAGCGCCCATCTGCTTCCAATAGGGAATCAACTTTTTCTCCCACTGCCACTCGAACACGGTCTGAAAATCCTCCGGGAAGGGCGATACGGGCCAGTTGGGATACTTGGAATCCTCACAGTCTCCCGGACATCCTGAGAACGTCACGATATGATCCACGCCGAGCGCGGACGCCAAATCGATCGCGTCCTTGATATCGTGATGATAAGATTCGGCAAGTTCTTTTTGCGGGTGGACGGGATTGCCGTGGCAGCTAAGGCTCGTAATTTTCATGTCCCGCTCTTCAAAGAGCGCGGCAAAGCGCTTGCGCGCATCCTTGTCGGCCAGCAGCGTGGCCGGGTCGCAATGCTCTTTGCCGATGAAACCGCCCGCACCGACTTCCACATGCGTGACACCCTTTAGCTTAAGAAGATCGAGCACCTGCGCAAGCGGCTTATCCTTATACAGAACTGAGAATACAGAAAGCTCCATTTGCTTCCTCCTTCTTTGGTATTTTGTTTTTGCTGTCTTTAAAATCAGCGATTGGGCCGCGTGAAAAACGACCCAGTCGCTTGGATTCATTAAGTATGCGCAACCTTTAGCTTGCCCTTTTCCTTGCGCGTGTTCACAAGTTCTTCGGTGTAGCGCTTGTTGTATGTGCAGCAGCCCACCTTACTCTGCTGTATCAACAGTTCTAAGCAGTTATCGCAGACGGTGCAGTATTTAATATCGCTTTCGTTGCCTTCACGCAGCTTTTTCGCTAAAAACGGATCGGCGAACGACTGACGGCCAAGGCCGATCATATCGACGATACCGCGTTCAATACACTGAGCGCCGTATTGCAGCATTGAGCTCTTTTCGGGTTCGACCGCACACAGATGGTTTTTGCCATTACGAAATACACTGAAGTTTGAGCCGATAAGCACCGTTTCTTCTTTGAGATGCTTTTTGAATTCTTTTGCGAAGAACTGATGCAAGTACGCATAATACGGGATATGCTTATCAACCTGTGTGAGGCTGATTGTGATAGACGGACTGCCCGCGCTCTGTATGAAATACTGCGCGCCGCGCTCTTCAAGACCCTTAAGCAGCGAGATGGGTTCCGTGAGATCGATGACAGGTGAATCGGGGCCATCCGTACCGAAGCCGCCCGGGAAGCCTTCCCACGCAGAGATCTTGGAACCGATAAGGAAGTTCTTATCATTGACTTCCTTCTGAATGCGCTCATACAAGTCAAACGCAAAACGTGAACGATTTTCCCACGATCCGCCGTATTTCCACTTTCTATCATTGTATGGCCGCAGTATCTGGCTGCCGAAATAGCCGTGGCACAGCTTCATATCGATACCGTCCGCACCCGCGTTATGCGCGATTTTGGCCGCCGTCACAAAGCCGTCCATAATCTTGTCGACTTCTTCTTCAGTGAGTAAATCGCCGCCGTAGCCGTGCAGCGGCTTTACTGTCACTCTTCTTGAAAATTCCGGGTTGGAAAGCTCGCCCGAATGTGTCAGCTGGAATATAAACAGAATATTCGGGTTTGCAGCCTTGACTCTTTTGACGAACTCGGTGAGTGCCTTCTCATTCTGCGGCATGATCATCATCTGATTATCACGCGAACGGCTTTCTCTGGTCACCGAAATCGCTTCAAGCGATATTAGACCCGATTCACCTTTGGCCAGATTCTCATAGCGTTGCGTGGTCAATTCTGACGGATTGCCCAACTCATCCTCGTCATTGCATTCCATTGCCTGAATAAAAAATCTATTCGGGCACGTCCTCGTGCCGATCTTGATCGGGTTTAACAGTGTTTCCTTATAACTCATCTTCCTGCTCCTTTTATTTGTTAATATAAATACGTTCCTTGATTTCGGGGCTTACAAAAACTCTAATTATGTTTTTGTCTTTCTTGACTTCATGAAGCGCCGTCTCGAGCTCTTCAAGAGGCACAACCATATCGAACAAAGGCTTGGGGTCTATGCGGTTGTAAGCGAGGAGATTAATGACATCGCCCCAGTCGTTGCCGATACCTGCACACGAGCCGCTGACCTTTTTCTCGCCCAATACGAATTCATACGGCTCAACCGCGGCGGTCTTGCCCTTTGGCACCACACCGAAAGCTTCCACCTTGCCGCCTCTGCGTACCATTTCAAAGGCCTGCTCATATGTTTTGGGTGTGCCCACTGCTTCGAGCACATAGTCCGCGCCAATGCCATTGGTGAGTCTTTTGACTTCCGCCACAGGATCGCTGACCTCGTTGATGTTAATGGTGATATCTGCGCCAAACTTTTTGGCCATCTCCAGCTTTGTGTCGCTGTCACCGATCACGATCACCGGCGCTGCGCCGCGCAGCCTTGCCAGAGCGGCATGCAGGATGCCAAGGCCACAGCCGATAATGACAACACTCGAGGAAATTTTGCAGTCCATTTTCTTCGAAGCCTGCATAACAGCGGTTAATGGCTCGATAAAGGCTGCCGAGTAATCATCGACGTTTTCAGGTATCTTATAGCAGTTTTGCCATGGTGCTTTTACATATTCTGCAAATGCCCCATCTGTGTGTATACCAAGCTGGGTAAAGGTCTGGCAGAGAAGGCCTTCATCGCGGCGGCAGAAATAACACGTGCCGCATGGCATGCAAATGTCCACAGACACACGATCACCAACGCTTAAATCCTTCACATTGCTGCCAACCTCTTCAATCTCGCCCCAGAATTCATGGCCTGAAATCATCGGCAGGTGTTCCGCGGCATATTCACCCATAAATATCTTCCAATCGGTTCCGCAGATACCGCACATTTTGACTTTAATTAGCACCTCATCGTCACTGATGTTGGGTACAGCGACATTTTTCAGCACCATCTTGCCAGGCTCTTCAATAACCTGTGCTCTCATCATTTTGCTCATTACACTTTCCTCCTTCTTTTATCTATTTATTTGCATAAAGCTGCGCTTTGAGTCGCAGAAGTATACACTTATTATGACCAAGCTTTACCGCGTGCACGGGCACGTAAAAAGCAAAAAATTATATCGTACTGCGGCTTCTGATATCGATCCGCGTTCTCACAAACTCCTCACCGGGCGTACGTCCCGCAATCAGATAGTCAAACAAAATTTTTACAGGCTGATAGCCTTGAAAGAAAGGATCCTGCCCGATCGTGAAATCGACCACCCCTTCCCTGACAAGTGACGCTGTGGATTCCACAAGGTCATGGCAGATCACTCGGATTTCTTTTTCTTTGCCAAGCATTTTGAGCGCTTCGCCCACACCGCTGACACCGCCGCCTGTGATATATACGCCTTGCATGTTCGGACACTGCTCCAGCTTTTTTAGTGTAAATGCAAAGGCCATCTGGCTTTTATCCTCGTTCTCCATGATTTCAACAACATTGATACGCGAGTCAAACTGCTTTAGACCTGCTTTAAAGCCGGCGATTCTCTCCCTATGACATTCCAGATCCACAAGGCTTGTGATGATCAGCACATCCGCATTGCTGCCCAGCACTTTTGTCATCAGATCCGCAGCGACAACACCGCCGTTGAAATGATCTTGTCCCACATAGCATAAGCGATTGGAATCATGAATATCCGTGTTGTAGGTGACAATAGGCTTGCCCATCGCCACGATTTCATTGACTTTTTTTCTGATATCCTCGTTGTCTATTGAAAACATGGCAATCGCATCAATGCCATTCTCGACAAAGTTGTCCAGGATGTTGAGCTGTTCTTGTGCTTCAAGCGTATTGAGTACCCGCACATCCACTTCGAACCCGTAGTCCGAAATTTCACTGCGCGCGGTATCGATGCCCAGCTTTATGTCTTTCACAAAGGGATTGTAGTCGGGCGCCACAATGATGCCGATTTTCTTGGGATCATGCTGCCTTGCCAGTGCTTTGCCAATGATGTTTGGCTGGTAGTTGAGCGCGTCCGCCACCTTTTTGACCCTCTCTCTGACAGCATCACTGACACCGGGTCTGTTATTCAAAACTTTGTCAACCGTTCCTCTGGAAACATTGGCAATTTCGGCAATTTCCCTGATCGTAACTTTCATTCAAACCTCATTTACGTGCCCGGGCACTTTGTCTATGGCTATATTATTCGCTATCGTAAGCTATATTCCTGCATTCAAAGCAAAAATAATTTAAAAAGCGTGCCCGCACACGTGTTCACTCTTTTCGGATCTTTAATTATATAGCTATGGTTTTTTTCTTGGTGCAAAACAAAAGCGTGAGGGCACTTATTCATAGCACCCCGCTACACCCCGCTCTATACGTCATGGAATATTTTCCACCCACCCTCATGGTAACGTTTTTTTTGCCTTTTCGCAAACACTGCTGAGCGTAAGCAAAAGCACCCGTACTGAAACGAAGTGCTTTCCAAAAAATGATGAGCCGATTCGAAGCCCCATCTTTATTTTTCTCTGCTTAGTCTTTTTTCAATGCCGCGTCGAACGCCACATTGGACGGTTCAAAGTTTATTCTCTTTGTATATTCATAGGCCTCGGTGGCACCGAAAACGCGTTCCATGCCGCTGTCTTCCCATTCTACGGAAAGCGGGCCATGATAGCCTATCTGATTAAGTTCACGAATGATGCCGTCGAAATCCACATCGCCGTGACCGAGAGACACGAAGTTCCAGGCTCGTCGCGTGTCACCAAACTGAAGATGCGAGCCGAGTATGCCTGCGCGTCCATCGAGATTCATCTTGACATCTTTCATATGAACATGATAAATGCGGTCAGAGAAATCCTTTAAGAAAACTGCGGGATTCATACCCTGCCAGACAAAATGCGAGGGGTCAAAGTTAATCCCCAGCGTCGGTCTGTTGTCAAACGTTTCAAAAAGCTTTTTCGTGCTGTAGTAATCAAACGCGATCTCTGCGGGATGCACCTCCAACGCAAGCTGCACGCCGCATTCATCAAACACATCGAAAATCGGTTCCCAGAGCTCTTTGATCTTGGCAAAGCCCTCCTCCACCATCTCGGGCGTTGTTTGAGGATATGAGTACCAGTAGCTCCATATGGGTGAACCAAGGAACCCTGTAACGATATCAATACCAAGCTTTCTTGCAGCTCGAGCCGTGGTTTTCATTTCTTCTATAGCCCAAGCTCTTATTGCTTCGGGCTTATGAGACAGCTCATTGGGTGCAAAGTTATCCAGCCGCGGGTCCCAGTTATCGCCCACGCACTGGCCAGTTAAATGTGAACCGAGTGCCCAAACCTTAAGGCCGTATTTTTCGAGTGTGTCTAAAAACCATTTTGCATAGGAATCATCCGACATCACTTTATTAACGTCCATATGAGAAGCCGTGGATATCTCGATACCTTCATAGCCGATGCCGCTCATCAGCTCGCATAGCTGTTCCAACGGCATATCACCGAACTGACCGGAGCAAATTGTAACGGGTCTTTTCATGAGAGTCCTCCTCATTTTGCATATTAAAATAGTAGGTGAGTGAAGAGTTATTTGCATTGTATTGCAGATGCGCCGGTACCGTCAACAAAATAAAAGTATACGCCCGCCTTCTAAGCTTGTTGAAATGTTGCCTGGCTTATGCTAGAATACAAATAACGGTCAATCCGTTGTTTGAAAATCACTCACTATTTTTCAAACCCTGTCTCTCACCGCCGTGCTTCACGGCAAGTCTATTTATTAAACATTATTATACGTTTTGGAGGTAATATCCATGAAAGTTCGTTTGGTACCCCTTTTTTTTGAAGAAGCGAATGACAGAGAGCGCGGGGAATTTCAGGAGCAGATGAAACGCTTAAATGAGTTTTACGGCGATGTGGCAGAATTCTTGCCGCCTGTTCAGGTGGGAGACCCGCTTCCCGAAGCTGATGCCATTCTGTTTCCCCAGCTTATATACGCCGCTTTTCGGCATAATACCGAATTGACGGGTTATGGATTGCCCATGGTGGTTATAACGTCGCGCTTTGGTACTGTGGAGATGTGGGACTGGGAGATTGTCACATACTTAAGAGACTTAGGCTGCAATGTCTTTTCGCCCTACAGCATCGAGATGGGCAAAACCGTACTGAGATCGCTTGGCGTCAAGCGCAGTCTCAAAGAGGGCGCAAAATTTCTCATGTTTCAGGACAGCCCCGGTGAAGGCATGCAGGCCAACATATTCAAGCGTTTTTACTGGTGGGAAAAGGAAAGCACCGAGAAGATGGAGCAGACCTTTGGCTGTCAGCTTATTTACCGCAGCTGGAAAGAGGTCTGCGAGCAGGCGCGCGCCATCAGCGACGATGAGGCCAGAAAGGTCAGCGCAGACTGGGATATCAATCAGGAAGGCGTATGTGAGACCAACTTCCTCAAAGCCGTTAAGGTTTATATAGCCGTTAAGGCCGTGATCGATGAAATCGGTGATGTGGCTGGCGTGGGCTCCAACTGCCTCAATGAATCCTTCCATTGCGACACCACACCGTGTCTCGCTTGGAACATGCTGTTTGAAAGAGATAATATCATTTGGGCGTGCGAAGGCGATACGCTGACGCTGCTGTCCACATATATCATCCACCGTGCGATCGACAAACCCATCATGATGACCAACCTCTATCCCTTCCTCGTTGGAATGGCGGCGCTGGCGCATGAAAAAATTGATCATTTCCCGGACATTGAGGATCCGGATAACCATGCGCTTGGCGTACACTGCGGCTATTTCGGTCTTGTACCGCGTTCGTTCTGCTCGCAGTGGACATTACGGCCCAAGGTGCTTGGCATCGTCAATGATAATGCGGTCATGATAGACGCACGTATGCCTGAAGGCCCTGTGACACTGGCCAAGATTTATCCCGGCTTTAAAAAGCTCTCTGTGATCAAGGCAGAAATCGAATCTTACGTGCAGTATCCGGGTTCAGATTGCCGCAACGGTGCTCTGATTCGCTACAATGACGGCCATAAGGTGATGGATGCGCTTTGCTCGCACCACTCCCTCATCATTTCCGGAGATGTGAAGCCCCAGCTGCTTCAGCTTGCCCGGGTGTTTGGTTGGGACGTCACGGAGCTGTAAAACGAGAAATATTCATTTTCTTTTTGAAAACCACGCAGCGCTGGCTTTTTGCCCAGCGCTGCTTTCGTTTGTTGTCATTTATCATGCTTTCTTATCATTTTTTCGCATTTTATATTGACAAACGAAAGTTAAATTGATATAGTCATAAGCAGTGAGTGACAGGGTAAATTGTTTAATATGAATGTAATCGTTTACTGTAAACGATTACAAGTTTGACATTGAGGTAACAACCATGGTTTCAATTGCAGATGTGGCGTTGGAAGCGGGAGTATCCGTGGCCACAGTTTCTCGGGTCATCAATCATAAAGGAAATGTATCGCAAGAAACCATGCGACGGGTTGAGGAAGCCATACAAAAGCTTTCCTACGAACCAAACATTCTCGCGCGCAACTTCCGCAAAAGCGAGAGCCGGGTCATGTTGATTCTGGCACCGAACATCACAAATCCATATTATAGTCAGATATTGACCGGAATCGGCTTCTCCGCTCGTCGCCTGGGCTACAGCTTCATGATATGCACCACCGGCGGCGATAGCGATCAGGAGCGCGACTTCCTCGATATGCTGGCTAAAAAAAGAGCAGACGGAGCCATAATGCTGGCAACGGGTATGAGCAGAGACGACATCGAATACTATGCAGCCAAATACCCCATCGTCCAATGCTCGGAGTACTACCCGGATACCAGTGTGGCGCACGTAGCTATTGATAATTACCGCAGCGCCTATCAGGTTGTCGAGTATCTGCTCTCTCTGGGACATCGGCGAATTGCTACCGTCAGCAGCATCAACAACTATCCCTCGACGCGCTTGCGCCTTGCCGGATATCGGGATGCATTGATTGCAGCCGGGCTTCAGCCCGATGACGCTCTGGTGCGTTATGGCAGCTTCGATTACAGCTTCTCCAGCGGCCTTGCAGCCGCACAAAGCCTGTTACTTCAAAGCGACAGGCCGACGGCTATATTCTGCATCTCTGATATGCTGGCGCTTGGCGCCATCAATGGGGCGCAAAATATGGGGCTGAAAGTGCCCAGTGACGTTTCGGTGGTGGGTTTTGACGACGTGGCCCATGCGACCATGTTCCGCCCTCATATCACCACAATGGCTCAGCCTTGCTATGAAATCGGCCAGCGTGCCGCAGAGCTGCTTTGCCGTCTTATGCGCTGCGAGCCTTGCCCCTGCCAAGGTGTGATGCTGGAATCTCAACTGGTCGTGCGCGATTCATGCACGGCTTATGAAGCGAACAGGAGTGAGTTATGACCAAGATTGGAGCGAGTTCTTATATTTGGGTTTCCCCTTTTTCAACCGATCGCCTCGATCAGCTGGCCCATGCCAAAAGCTTTGGGTTTGACGTATATGAAATTGCTGTTGAAGATCCTTCGGCTATCGATATTGAAAAAGTATGCGAGGAAGCATCGCGCGTCGGCATCAGTGTGAATATTTGCGGTGCTTTTGGTGAAACTCGTGATATCAGCAGCGACGTGTCTGAATACCGTGAAAACGGTATCGCTTATGTCAAGACGCTGATTGATATGGCAAAAACCGTGGGTTCCCCTTATGTGGCAGGCCCGATGTATGCTGCCGTCGGCAGAACGCGTCTTTGTACGCCTGATGAAAAGCAGCGTCAGACAAAGCTGGCCGCAGAAAACATAAAGATACTCGCGGAATATGCCGCAAAAAGAAACGTCACGCTTGCTCTCGAACCGCTTAATCGGTTTGAAACAGATTTTATGAACACTGTGGAGCAGGGTCTTGAGTTTTTGCAGCTAGTGGGATATGACAACGTGGGTTTTCTGCTGGATACCTTCCATATGAATGTAGAAGAAAAGTCTTTACCGGCCGCTATTCGCATGGCAAAGGGCAAGATATTCGACTTTCATTCCTGTGCCAATGACCGTGGAACGCCCGGCGAAGATCATTTTGACTGGCCGTCTATACGCGAAGCACTTAAGGATGCGGATTACACCGGCCCCGTTGTCATCGAAAGCTTCACGCCGGAGATTAAGGAGATTGCGAAAGCTGTTTCGCTTTGGCGCCCATTGGCGCAAAGCCCCGACAAGCTGGCTAAAGACGGTTACAATTTCTTAAATAAAGTGTTCAATGCTATGACGGACACGGACAAACATATCAATTGAATAGAATTGAAAGTGTATGTCCAGTCGGAGTCCATTGCTCCAGTCTTGATAAATTTTATCATCGTCGGAGCAATCACTAAAAGTGTCTCTATCGGTTAAAAAGCCGTTGAGAATAAGAAAAATTAGGAGGAAAAAGACACATGAAGAAGATTCTTATGATTGCACTGTGCTTGGTTCTCGCTCTCGGCCTGGTGGCCTGCAGCGCTCCAAAGCCGTCTGCATCCGAAGAGCCCACCACATCAGAACCAGTTGCCGAATCACAGGCTCCTGCTGATGAATCCCCCGCTGCTACGGACGATAAGCCGTTGGTTGGTATTTCCGTTCCCACAGCTCCCACTGGCTGGGTTGCTGCGGTGCAATGGGCTGCTCAGACCACAGCTGACAGACTTGGCCTGAACTATCGCCTGATTTCTGCCGACAGTGAAAACGATCAGGCAAACCAGATAGACGAACTGATACAGCTTGGCTGCGAAGTCATCGTGCTGTTCCCGCACAATGATACGCTTGAAGCCTCTGCGCAGAAGATCATGGATGCCGGCATCACACTGATCAACTTCGACCGTACGCTGGGTTCCTTAGAGCCTGACTACTATGTCGCTGGTGACAACTATCAGATGGGCGTTC
>JAEWBO010000039.1 GCA_023391105.1 Bacillota bacterium | reverse complement strand
GCTCTGAACTGCTTGGACTTCGCGCCGAAGTATCCTTTCGCAAGCTTTAAAACTTTCTTATGTTTTTTACGGGCGTTGACCGCCCCTTTTACTCTTGCCATTTATCGTCTCCTCCTGCCTTAACTATTTATAAGGAATAAGCTGTTTGATGTTCTTTTCCTCTGCCGCCACAATATAAGTACCCTGACGCAAGTTCCTTTTTCTCTTGGAGCTTTTCTTATTCAGAATGTGGCTCTTGTAAGCTTTCGCGCGCTTTACCTTGCCGCTTTTTGTCAGCGAAAAACGTTTTGCCGCGCCTCTGTGCGTTTTAATTTTTGGCATTTTTGCATCGTCCTCCTTAGTTCTTTGGTGCTAATATCATGAACATACTACGGCCTTCCATCTTGGCGCCCCTCTCCATCACGGCATCGTCTTCTACCATGGTGAAAAACAGCTCCATCACTTCGCGCCCCAAATCCGTATGTGTCATTTGCCTTCCTCTAAAGCGCAGCGATATTTTAACCTTATCGCCTTCCTTTAGAAACTTGCTTACGTTCTTTGCCTTCACTTCAAGATCATGCTTGTCGATGTTGGTAGACAGGCGCATTTCCTTGATCGTGATGATCTTTTGGTTTTTCTTCGCCTCTTTTTGCTTTTTAGACTGCTCGAATCTAAATTTCCCATAGTCCATTATCTTGCAAACCGGCGGTTGGGCATTGGGAGAAATCTTGACGAGATCCAGACCTTTTTCTTCTGCAATGTTCATCGCCTCACGCGCAGACATGATTCCCAGCTGTTCTCCTTCGTCAGAAATCACGCGGAGACTCTTATCTCTTATCTGCTCGTTAATCTGATGTTCGTTTGCGATTGTAAACACCTCCAATAATATTTGCAAACACTAAGCATGTTCGTAGAAAAACCTTTGGCTCTTCTCACTCTTAAGCCAACGCTTAAAGTTCCATTAAAAAAACGGATGCAGTGCACCCGTTCAATCTCAAAATAGACTGCTTACCATATCTGGCCGATGCCGACAGGTGAGAAACGGGTTGTTTCTGCTTTTAAGCAAACGAATCATACCATAAACAATGACAGCTGTCAACAGCTTAATCCGGCCAAATAGCCTGTAGAAAAGGCGATTTGCAGATTATACCCGCCGGTCAGCGCATCCACATCGACCACTTCGCCCGCAAAATAAAGTCCCTCGCAATGGCGACTCTGCATCGTTGACGGGTCTATGCTGCGCACATCCACGCCCCCGCGTGTGATCACGGCTTCTTTAATGGGCCTTCGGCCTTTCACGCACAGCGAAAGGCTTTTGAGCGACTTGCACAACAAGCCGCGTTCTTCGCGCGTGATGGAATGTGCCTTCTTGTTTAAATCGATGCCACAAGCCGCCGCGATCAGCGGCGCAAGCTTTGCAGGCACAAGGCCGCCGAGCACATTGCCAAAGTCCTTGTTCACCTTTTCAGATAAGTCACGAAGCAGACGATTATCCAGCGTCTTTTCATCTAAGGCGGGCTTCATATCGATGATGGCGGTATAGCCTTCGTCGCCATCCATATAAGCGCTTGCCGACAGCACAAGCGGCCCGGAAATCCCTGTATGCGTGATGAGCAGCTCGCCCTGCTCACGATACACCTGCTTTTTTCCCTTCCTCAGTATGAACCCGATATTCTTCAAGGTGATGCCCGCGTATTCGCTGACATCCTCCGCCGTATCCAGCCCCACAAGCGACGGATAAGGTGTTTCAACCTTGTGCCCCGCGCGCTTCGCGAATACAAAACCATCGCCCGTCGAACCCGTAACGGGATAGGAGACCCCGCCTGTCGCGATGATCACCCTATCAAAGAGAAGCTTCTCTTTGCCGCATAGGATGCCCTGCACACGCCCGTCTTTGAGGAGAATGTCCGAGACGGTCGTTTTCAGCTTCACCTTCACGCCCGCGCTGGCAAGAGCCTTATCAAGCGTTTTTAGCACATCGCTGGATTTGTCGGAAACGGGAAACACACGGCCTCCCCGCTCTGTCTTGACGGCGAGCCCGAAACTTTCGAGCATCTCAATGAGCTGTGTATTGTCAAATGTATAAAACGCACTGTATAAAAAGGCGCCGTTATGCACGACGCTGCCAAAAAAGTCTTCTATCGGCGCCGCATTGGTTATGTTACAGCGCCCTTTTCCGGTAATATATAGCTTTTTGCCAAGCTTTTCGTTTTTCTCATACAGCGTGACATCGTGACCGCGCCCCGCTGCCGCATAGGCCGCCAGCATTCCCGCAGGCCCGCCGCCAATCACACATACCTTACGCGTCCGCTCTGTCGTCATCAAATTTCGTCCTTGCGCATGTATACATCAAATTGCCGCCAGAGATCCTCAAGCATCTCAAAGTTTTGCTTCAAGCCGTCCTTCTTGCGCATTCCGATGAGCAGCACCAGCGCATTCACCACGCTGATGGGCGTCACCAACGAGTCAATAAACAGATTCATATCCGAATTCACAAAAATATTAGCGTCCGCGACATTCGCGAGCGGCGAAAGCTCGTTGTCTGTGATGCCAAGTATGGCGGCGCCGTTCTTTTTTGCAAAGCTCACTCCGTCCATCGTGCGCGACGAATAGCGCGGAAAGCTGATGGCCACAACGAGGTCGCCCTTGCCCGCATGCATCATCTGGCCGAAAATGTCCCCGCCTATGCTGGATGACACAAGGCTCGTTTCGCTTAAAATATAGTTGAGATAATACCAGAAAAAAAGCGCCAAGGGTGCACTCGAGCGAAGACCCAATATATAGACGCGCTTGGCTGCCAGTATCATATCCGCGGCTTTTTGCATCATGTCGTAATCCAGCACCTCGCGCACATGCCGAAGACTCGTGATATCGTTGCGCACAGCCCAGCGCACAAGCTCCTCTTCGGACATGTCGGATCCAAGACCCATACGTTGCACGTTGGTGAGCTTGGTGCGAATCATCTCCTGGAGCTTCTTTTGCAGCTCCGGATATCCGTCGTATCCAAGGGCGCACGCAAAACGCACCACAGTGGATTCGCTGACACCCACTGTCTCGCCAAGGCGGGACGCGGTGATAAAAGCGGCGGTGTCATAGTGCTCGATGATATAGTTCGCAATTGCACGATGTCCTTTGCTCATAGCGCTTTGGCGCTCTTTTATGACTTTGATGATATCGTTGCCTTGCATTATATTTACTCCCCCAACCTTCAATTACACGATATATTGTATCATATTCCATTAAAAATGCAATTTTATTTTATCTATCTTGCATGTCAGTGTTTCCACTTTGTCCCTCGCGGTCAAATCAAACTTAATTGGGGTTAGCGACGCGTACCCGTTTCGCACAGTCGTCACGTCCGTTTCCTCATCGACAGCGTGTTCCCTCAACGTGCCTGTCACCCAAATGTATTCTTTGCCTCGCGGATCGTCACGAAGCTCCACCGCGTCGTCGTAAGCCGTTCGCCCCTGAACTGCCGCTCTCACACCCTTTATCTCTGACAAAGGCACATTCGGTACGTTGAGATTGTAGAGCACATCATTTGCGTCTTCATCGAAAAGCCCGCCATCAATAAGGCGTGCAGCAAGCTCTGCCGCGGTATCAAAATGCTCCGCAAATTCGGACGCACAAGACACGGCCAGCGCTTTATATCCCATGATCACCGCATCCAGCGCGGCAGCGACAGTGCCGGAATAAATGATATCCGATCCTAAGTTTGCCCCATGGTTGATGCCGGAAACAACAAGATCGACCTTGCCGTCCATGATATGCGCAATGCCGATCTTTGTACAGTCTACAGGCTGGCCATCTACCACATAACAGGGTATGGCCTCTAGCCCCGCAGGCTGCGTTTTTGTCACGCGAAGGGGCCGAAATATGGTAATCGAATGCGACGTTGCGCTTCTTTGTGATTCGGGAGCAACCACCGTCACATCATGGTCCCGGCTTAGCCTTGCGGCGAGTGTCCGCAATCCCTTGGCATGAATGCCGTCATCGTTCACAATCAGTATATGCATAGCAACCTCCGTCCGCAGACATTCTACAGTAGAGCGCTATGCGTGTCAATGTTATGCAAACAGCCACCACATCAATATGCGCTTAAAGGCGTTGCCGAAGTTTCTTTCCGCGACGTCTTGTTTGGCGATCACGTCCACGCGGCCGATCTCCGACCCGTCAAGCAGTATGCGCAAATAGCCGACCACCTGTCCTTCCTCGATAGGCGCGGTGATGTTTTCGAGCAGCACAAGCTCCTTTTCGAGTGTCCCTTCCTTGCCTTTTTCAATCAGGGTGGAAAAGCCCTGCGCTGCGTACACATCGATAAACGGCGCTGTGCCGCCGACGATAGCCAGATCACTGCCCAGCTTTTGACCTTCGGATACAATGGTTTTGGCGGTAAAGCCCGCAAACGCAAAGTCAAAAGCCCCTTTTGCTTCATCAAAGCGCGTGGAGCTGTTGGGTGCGCCGAGAGCCACATAAATGAATCGCCCGCCGCTGCGCTTCACAGTCGCCGCGATGCAATATCCGGCTGCGCCTGACGACCCCGTAGCGATGCCGTCACAGCCCTCATAATAGCGCACCAGCCGGTTCTGATTTACCATTTCCGTTTCACGCGCGTCCGGGTGCACGTAGTTTTCTATCCATATGCCGCTCCATTTATAGAACAGGTCATATTTCACCAGCTGCTGACAGATTGCTGCCGCATCGCGCGCACTGATCTTCTGCTCATCTCCAAGACCCGTTGCATTGACAAACGTTGACTTGATGCCCATCACACCCGCTTTTTTGTTCATCATCTCCACAAACGCATCCTCACTGCCCGCCATCTTTTCCGCCAGCGCCACAGTTGCGTCGTTGGCGCTGCATACAATCGCGGCTTTAAGCATGTCTTCCACTGAGTGTGTGGTGTTTACGTCCAAAAACACCTGCGTGCCGCCCATTGAGGCAGCATGGTCGCTCACGGTCACATTATCGCCAAGCGACAATCGCCCCGAATCCTCCGCTTCCATGAATAACAGCAGCGACATCACCTTGGCCACGCTGGCACACGGCAGCTGCTCGTCCGCGTTCTGTTCGGCCAGCACATGGCCTGAATTGGCGTCGATGAGTATATATCCCTTGGCCTGCGCCGTAAAACCTTCCGCATATGCCGTAGCGGTAAACGCGAATACCAATACGATCGCAAGCGCGATAACCAATATCCTTTTCATAACCGAATATCCCCTTTTTTGCTTTTGAAATTAGTTTTTCCCGAAGACTTGGCATATATTCTTTTGACTGTTTGATCTGTGTTTGTCTCAATCAGTAACGAAAACTCTTGATATAGGTCGTAAAAGTATATATAATTTGTCACATGAAAATGAAGATAAAAATGGCAGTTTGTATATGGCTTGTCATCGCCGTGGTGTTAACGGCCGCATGTCAGCCGCTCACAGCGGAAGAATCCGAGGCTCAGCGCGCTTATTATGAAGAAAAGTACGCAAACGAGCCCGAGCCCAAGGGCGACGTGGCCGCACTGCTTGATTTGCTCGATACCTGCGTGGGCGGCCAATATATCATCGGCGGTCAAGGAACGCCAGTTACCGATGATTTTATAGATATCATGAACCGCAAATATCCCGAGTATTTTGACAACGGGCGGCTTGAATATTTTCAAGCAATCGCTGAAAAGGCTGAAGAAAAAGGCCTGCAGTTTCCCGAAGATTATTCATGGGATTGCAGCGGCCTTTGGTGGTATGCGGTGAATGAATTGAGCCTTTACGATAGACCCATCGACCGAACCGCAAACGACACATATTATGAATACTGCACCCCCATCACCAAGGATGAGCTATTACCCGGCGATATCGTATTCTACATGTCGGACGACGGACACGTCTCGCACATGGGCATCGTGGGGCGTCATGGTTACATCTACGAAGCCGTCAGCGGTTTCGTGGGCGTTGTGAATAAGCGCACCATTGACAAGCGCATATACGACAATATTGTCAGCGGCGGTGTGATGGTCAACACGGGCTGGAACGCATACGGCAGACCCACAATATTTGAATAACGATTGTTCAGCGTTATGCCGTGAGGCTTTTATATGACACCCAGCTGTTCGCAAAATGACCCGCCGCCAGAACAACAGCCGCTATACCCAGCCAAATTGAGTGTATCCATACGGATATGAAAACAAAGGCCGAAACCGGAAAGACAGCCATCGGAATGGGTATAAACGCAAGCGGCGCAAACAGCAGCGCAAAATTACGCTTGAGCGCATACCTTATCCAAAGGCCATAATAAAAGGCCACGCATATAGCCGCGATAATAAACCAAATGCCTAAATCGGCGGATTCCATATAATCTTTTAAAATAACAGGCAATAAGAAACATGCCACTTGTCCTATCCGCTCGAAGATTGTGAAAAAGACGCCTGCATCTTTTGCTTTGCTTGGTATCTCTTTTGGCGGCAAAAATATCATGAGCAGATTAGGCAGCAGTATGATAGCCGTTATTAGTAAACCAAATAACGAGAAACCCATTGTTTACTTGTCGGTCGCTAAACGTTCAATAAATCCATTAATCACCGTTTGAATGCGGCTTGCCGCGATGCGTCCCGTTTCCATGACTTCTTCGTGGTTAAGCGGCTGATCGAGTATGCCTGCCGCCATATTGGTGATGCAGGAAAGCGCCGCCGATTTCACACCCGCGTGCGCCGCCGCAATAATTTCCGGCACAGATGACATGCCGACGGCATCCGCGCCCAGCGTACGCAACGCCCTGATTTCAGCGGGAGACTCATATGACGGGCCTGACATCATCGCATAAACGCCTGTCTTGATATCGATGCCGTGGCTTGCTGCCGAATCCTTGAGCGCCTGTATCAGCTGATTGTCATAGGCGTAGGACATATCGGGAAAGCGCGGGCCAAAATCGTCCATGTTGGGCCCTGTGAGCGGATTTAAGAACGTGAAGTTGATATGATCCTCTATGATCATGATGTCGCCCGGCTTAAAGCCCGTGTTCACGCCTCCTGCCGCGTTGGTGATCAGCAGCTTTTTGATGCCAAGCCTGATGAGCGCGCGCAGCGGTATCACCGTCTCCGCAGCCGTATATCCCTCATAGCAGTGGAAACGTCCCTGCATGCAAACGACGCTGACGCCATGCTTCTTACCGAAAACCAAACGGCCCGCGTGCCCTTGCACGGTGGATACCGGGAAGGTGGGTATCGCCGCATAATCGACTGCCTGCGCATCTTCCAGTGTGTCCGCATAAGCGCCAAGGCCGCTGCCCAGCACCACGCAAAGCTCGGGGCGCTGATCCGTATGTTCTCTTAGCTTTTCACACGCAAAATATATTCTTTGTGTCGTCATTTCTTGAGTCCTCCTGTCATTTCTTTTAAAAACGATGTGCCCACATGCCAATCTTTGAGGGCAAAAAACTCTGCTGCCGTCGCGGCGATATCCGCAAAGGTCGAGCGCACGCCGATATCCGTTCCCGCCTTCACCGTGTTGCCGAAAGCGAGTATCGGTATGTATTCTCGCGAATGGTCGGTGCTGGCCGTGGTCGGGTCGCAGCCGTGATCCGCTGTAAAAACGACAATGTCTTCCGGTCGCAGCGCGTCCATTATCTCCGGCACCCGCGCATCCAGTGCTTCCAGCGCTTCTTTGTAGCCCTGCACGTTATTTCTATGGCCGTAAAGCATATCAAAGTCCACAAGGTTGGTGAACACCAGTCCGTCAAAATCAGCTTTGATCGCATCTACGGTGGCGGTGATGCCCGAATCGTTGTCGCGCGTATGGTTTCTCTGCGTGAGACCGACACCCGCGAATATATCTTCGATTTTGCCGATGCCCACAACCTCCAGCCCCGCGCTTTTCACTGCGGTGAGTATCGTCTCGCCCGGGGGCTCAAACGAAAAATCGCGGCGGTTCTTGGTGCGCTCAAAATGCCCTTCCTCCCCAATAAACGGGCGCGCAATCACGCGGCCCACACCCAGATCTCCCACCAGCATGCTTCTTGCCGTTTCACATATCGCGTACAACTCACTCAGCGGCACGACTTCCTCATGCGCCGCAATCTGAAACACGCTGTCTGCCGATGTATATACAATGATTTTACCCGTCTTCACATGCTCCGCACCCAGCTGCTTGATGATTTCTGTGCCCGAAGCGGCATAGTTGCCCAGCGTACCGCGGCCGATGGCTTTCTCAAACTGTTCCATAAAGTCTTTGGGAAAGCCGTCAGTAAATGTGGGAAACGGCTTGTCCATAATGAGACCGCTGATCTCAAAATGACCGCCCGTGGTATCTTTGCCCGCGAACAGCTCTGCCGCCTTGCCATAGGTGCCCATGACAGGGCCGTCACACTTCAGATTCTTTATTTTGCACAAACCGAGCCTTGACAGGTTATCAAGTATGATATCGGGATACGCTTCAATGATGTGCCCGAGCGTGTCCGATCCTTCGTCTCCGAAGCGCGCGGCATCGGGCATTTCTCCCGCACCCACGCTGTCCATCACAACGATTATAAATTTTGCCATAGCCATCTCCTTTTATTATGCGTCTTTCGGCAGCGCTGCAAGCGTATTAAGCAATTGATTTCTCATTTCGTATTATACGCTCTTAAAAGCTTCCTCCATTTTTTCTGCCGATGCCTGTAAAATATCTGACTCCACCAATAAACGAAAATCGTTTTCCAGCCAGCATCGAGCTGCACTTCATCGGTATATTTCACAGCTTTGTCATCGATCCGTTCAAGCCATATCTTATGGTTCCACACTGGCACCCATTTATTAGCTTCGTTCGTATAAACGGTCAGTGTGGGCTTATCAAATTCCAGAACGTTAATCGTGTGTGTGCCAAAGGACACGAGCCCAAACAATTTAAACTTAAACGATGAGGTCTGGCCCTCGCGCCAGACCAATTCCGCTTCTTCAAGCGGCGCAAACGTCGCAAACGGCGCCGCAATATATTGCAGGGTGCTGAGTTGCTGCAGCTTATCCCATATTTCATCGGCATCGGCCTGAAACACAGATGATATACATACTTCTCTTATTGACATTACGGCCTCGCAAACCGTTTTTTAAATTGTACCACAAAGCACCATATACTCTCAAGACTATCAGGCGTGAACACAGCTGCAAATACCGTTGTATATGCCCCCTATCTTCTCATCCCTTTTATCATGTGTTTGAACCATCTCACATCATCTCTGTCGAGACATTGCGTGACGAATAAGAGCAGAATGTAGACAGCGATCGTCAGTGTGATTTTGAGTGTCAAATTCCAGGCGGTTATAGCGCTGCCGCCCATAATGAATTGGAATAACAGCCTGACGAAGACGGCGGATGCAGCGACACTGAGCAACGGCTTTATTATCCAGTCCGCGAAGCGTATCCGCGTCTGGCTCGCAATCAGCAAACGCCGAATGCTTAGTGTACCGTTTAAAAATGCGCTCACGTACAGTATCACGATATACGCGGTTAAACCGAATTTGGGCACCAAAAAGAATATCAATACGATACGCAGCACAGAATCTAGAATATTGATTTTGAGCGTCTGAAACTGCTGATTGAGCCCATTGAGCATGGAGTCGACAATAAAATCAAGGTATATAAGCGGCACCAACGGCGCAAGCGCCATCAGCAAACGCGCGATATCTGTGCTTTGATAGATAAGAAGCCCAAAATCCGTGGCAAATGCCACGAATATACCGCAAAACAATACCGCCAATATAATTGTGTTTTGAAACACATTGGCGAATATGTACTGCACTCTTTTCAGGTTCTTGATGGCATGCGCTTCGGACACCTCAGGGATCAGCAGCGTGCCGACCGCCGCGAGTATACCGCATGGAAAGAATATAATCGGCATCACCATGCCAATCTGCCCGAACTGCGAGAGGGCTTCCTTGCTGCTTGCGCCGAACTTTCGAAGACCCGCGGGAATCATTGTGTTCTCCGCCGTTCTCAACCCCATGCGAATGTATGAGCTGATGGCGATGGGCAGCGATATATGAACAATCTTTTTTGTCATGTCTTTTTCGTTAACCACCGCAAGGCCGCTTTGACGCTTGTCGATCATATAAAGGATAAAGCCGAAGCAGCAAGACAGTGCTTCGGATATCATGCAGGAAAGAATGATCGCGAAACACGCATACTCAAGGCCCTTGGGCAAAAACGCCTCCAATATCAGCATGATGAGCATGATGCGCAACAACTGCTCAAACATCATCTGCCCCGCGGGCTTTAACACCTTTCTCATGCCATAGAAATAGCCCTGCAAACATGACGTTAACGCCATGAATGGCAGCCCCGGCGCGAGCGCTTTCACAGACAAGACCGTACGTGCGTCACCCAGCCATTTGGCACCGATGGCATCGGATAACAAGAAGAGGATGATGCCGAACAACGCGCCCAGCAGCAGGCTTAGCGCAACAGCCCTTCGCAGCACGTTGGATGTTGACCTGCCGCCGCTTTTGCCCACAGCTTCCGCAGTGAGCCGGGACACCGCAATGCCGATACCCGAAGACGCGAGCGTAGCCGCCAGCATATAAATGGACATAATGAGCTGGTAGAGCCCGACACCCTCCTCACCGATTTTTCCCGACATGTAGGCCATAAGAAATATGCCGATAATCCTCAATAGCTGCGAGGTCAGCGTTAGAATGAAGGTATTCTTAACAAAGCTTCTTTTCATCCGCAACCATCCTGTATAAGAAACATTAATTATGTATATGTGGATGATTGGTTGAAAAAAACGTAAAAAAAGAGCACCGATTGAATCAATGCTCTTTTAGTGACTCTATTTCTATATTGTTGTCAGTACAAACGGCTTCATTTATTAATGACAGGTATTTGCTTATACGAATGGTGCTTTTGTTTGCAGCATATACAATAAATGCGATCAGCATCACATCGTTGTCTCATTGATTACGGGAACTCGGCTCTCATCTATCCCGTATTTAAAAAACCCGCTTGCGCGGGCTACTCGTCGTCTTGGCTTGTGATGATGTCGATATCCTTTTGTGTGAGCCGCGCCTTGGAAAGCAGGTCTGGGCGCCGAAAAGCCGTTTCTTTTAGCGACATGCGCCGCCTGTATGCGTCCACATTGGCGTGATGGCCGGACAGCAGTACCTCGGGCACCGCTTCGCCGTCGTAAACGGCAGGGCGCGTATACTGCGGATATTCGAGCAGCGCATTAGCAAACGATTCTCCCACCGCCGACTCACCATTGCCCAGCACGCCGTCTACGTGACGGATGCACGCATCGATGAGCACCATGGCCGCAAGCTCGCCACCTGTTAATACATAATCCCCAATGGACACCTCAAGATCGATGTGACGCCGCAACACACGCGCGTCCACACCTTCGTAATGGCCGCAGAGGATATTGAGGCTTTGGTATTGAGCCAGCTCCGTGACAAGCGAATGCGACAGTGTTTTGCCGCAGGGCGACATATAGATGTTGATAGAAGGGGCTTCACAGCCGCTTATTACTTCCTTGAAGCATGCGTCCACAGGCTCAGGCTTCATCACCATGCCCACGCCGCCCCCCAAAGGATAGTCGTCAGCCCGATTGTGCTTGTCCGTCGCCCAGTCACGAATGTTTACCGTATTGACCGCGATATGCCCCGCTTTGATAGCGCGCGCCCATATGCTGGCCGCGCAGACCGACTCGAACATCTCTGGGAACAGCGTCAATATGTTATATGTCGTCATAGACGGCCACCTCGGCCAGCGCCGCAGCGCTCACGCATATCAAACCCTTTCCCACATCAATATTGAGTATCACGCGCTTAAGCGCAGGAAACATGAAGCTCCTTTTGCCGCCCACCACATAAACGTCTGCCGCGCCATGCTGTAATATCTCTTTGAGGGATCCTAGCTCATTGCCTTCGTCATCAACGAGCTTCAGGCCGATGAGGTCGATCACGTAGTGCTCTCCCTCGTCAGGTGCGTCAAAGTCATCCCTGCGCAGATAAAGCGTGGCGCCTGTCAGCATTTCCGCGTCATTTCTTGAGTCCACACCGTCAAAGTGTACATAAACGAAGGGCGCGTCAATACGCACCGCCGTATAAGCGGTGCGCTGATAGTCGCTGTCCTTTTTGATATAGGCAAAGCCGCGCTCGGCAAAGGCGTCCAGGTTTTCCGAAAACAGCCTGACCTTTAAGTCTCCCCGAATACCGTGCGGCTTTAGAACGCGTGCAATTTCAATCATGCTCCACAATCTCGACTACGTATTTTTTACGTGACTTTGCAGAAGCCGCCTTGACCACAGTGCGGATGGCCTTGGCAATGCGGCCCTGTTTGCCGATCACCTTGCCCATATCCACACGAGCCACGCTGAGTTCGAGCACAATGGTTTTGTCGCCCTCGACTTGCTTGACCTTTACCTCAGACGGGTTGTCAACCAACGACTCGGCTACGTATTTAACCAGCTCAAGCATATTCATCACCTATTTCAAGACGCCGTTTTTCTTGAGAAGCGACCTGACTGTTTCGGTAGGCTGCGCACCGTTTTTAATCCAATCCACGGCCTTGTCGCCGTCAACCACGAGCTTTTTGGTCATCGGATCATAGTTGCCGATCTCTTCCACAAAACGACCATCACGGGGAGCACGCGCATCCGCGACAACGATTCTGTAGAAAGGCTTCTTCTTCGCACCGATTCTCTTCAGTCTGATTTTTACCGCCATAATTTCCTCCAAAAATTTAATGTGTATCAGAACGGGCTTTTATAAACACTTTGGCTGCGACTTATGGTCTAAAATCCAAAGTTTTTGAGCCCCTTTCTTCCTCGTTTGCCTGTCATGCTCTTCATGAGCTTTGTCATCTGCTCAAATTGTGTAAGCAGTCTGTTGACATCCTGCACCTTGGTGCCGCTGCCTGCGGCAATGCGTTTCTTACGACTGCCGCCAATGATATTTGGCTTGCGCCGCTCCTCGGGCGTCATGGATTTGATAATCGCTCCGGTGCGCGCCATCTGCTTGTCGTCCAGCTGCACGTTTCCAAGCTTGCTGCCGCCCGGCAGCATCGAGAGCATATCACCCAAGTTTCCCATGTTCTTAAGCTGATCCATCTGCTCCAAAAAGTCCTCAAGTGTAAACTCGGCTTTTTTCAGCTTCTTTTCAAGCTCCGCCGCCTTATCAGCCTGAAAATTCTGTTCAGCCTTCTCGATCAGCGTGAGCACATCGCCCATACCAAGTATGCGCCCCGCCATACGGTCGGGATGAAATACCTCCACGTCCTCAAGCTTTTCACCGACGCCTGCGAACTTGATGGGCTTGCCCGTCACGGACTTAACGGATATCGCCGCACCGCCGCGTGTGTCGCCATCCAGCTTTGTTAATACCACACCGTTAAGCTCAAGGCTTTCGTTAAACGCCGATGCCGCGTTGACAGCATCCTGCCCCGTCATCGCGTCTACCACGAGCAGCTTTTCATGCGGATTTACCGCCGCTGCGATGCGCTTAACCTCGTCCATCATCTCTTCATCAATGTGCAGACGACCTGCCGTGTCAAGTATCAGCACATCGACCAGCTTCTTTTTGGCTTCGGCTACGGCCTGCTGTGCTGTTTTCACAGGGTCCTGCGTCCCCTGTGAGAAGAACGCCGCGCCTGCCTTTTCTGCCACCACTTCCAGCTGACGTATCGCCGCCGGACGGTAGATATCGAGCGCCGCAAGCATCACATTGCGGCCGTCTTTTTTCCATAGCTTCGCGAGCTTGCCGCACATCGTGGTTTTGCCCGCGCCCTGCAAACCGCACATCATGACAATGGTGGGCGGGTTGGACGCGAAATTCACACCGACATGTTTTTCACCGAGCTCATTCACCAGCTCCTCGCGAACGATTTTGATGACTTGCTGGCCGGGCGTTAAGCTTTTTAACACCTCTTCGCCAATGGCGCGCTCGGTCACGCGGTTTAAGAAGCTCTTTACCACCTTGAAATTGACGTCGGCTTCGAGCAGCACGAGCTTTACCTCGCGCAATGCCGCCTTAACCTCTACCTCGGTTAATTTACCGCGGTTGGTCAGCTTCGAAAACACATGCTGTAATTTTTCCGCAAGTCCTTCAAATGCCATCTGAACTCTCCCATATATCGGATATCTCGTCGATCAGTTGTCTTAATTCGCTCCGCTCTTCGCACATCGTGCGGGCACGGCTTAACGCGTCCATCGTCTTTTCGCGGCGACTGCTCAGCCTGATGCACTGCTCGAGACAAAGCAGCTTCTGCCGCGCCTTGGCAATGCCGTCTCTCACAGCCTGCCGCGTGGTGTCCTCAATTTCAGCGATTTCGGCCAAAGAATAGTCCTGATTGTAATACATGTCGCACAAACGCTGCTGTTTCTGTGTTAACAAACCCGCGTATGAATCCAGCAGCAGCACTGTATCAAAATCCTTTTCCATAACCGCACCACCCGCAAAAACGACTGTAAAGCTTAAATACTTTACAG
This sequence comes from Bacillota bacterium, assembly GCA_023391105.1. Taxonomy (GTDB): domain Bacteria; phylum Bacillota; class Clostridia; order Christensenellales; family SZUA-584; genus SZUA-584. The sequence goes on along the minus strand of JAEWBO010000039.1, from coordinate 51,451 downwards.
TGTTATTATAATGATTTGTTCAGCGTTGTCAAGCGGAAATCTTCTGGATAAGCAGATACAATATAGCATAAAACCGCTATCTGCTTTGGCATATTTACACCTAAACGAGAAAAGCGGCCATAAAGACCGCTTTTCGTTGATGTTATTGCTTCTTACTCAGCACTTTCGGTCGGGCTTGCAGCTGGGTCAGCATCAGGCACTTCCGCGCTTGCCTCTACGTCCGGGGTTTCGGCTGCAGCTGGGCTTTCGGATACCTCATCTGACGGCTCTGCATTTTCCTCCGGGCTTACCGCCGGTTCTTCGCTCTCCGCCACTGCCGGGCTTTCGGAGACTTCCTCGCTGTTTATGGACGACGGAGTCTCTGAGGTCTTTGCATCATCACTGCCGCAGGCCGCAAACGCGGCAACCAACATCACGACCAGTAAAACAAGTCCCATACTCTTTAGCTTCTTCATCTGTAAATCCTCCTTAAAATGTTTCTTAAAACCATAGAAGAGTATAGTCCCGTTATTTAACAAAACATAGGATATTATATTAACAAAATATGAAGTCTTTGTTACCATATGGCAAACGATTCTGATTTATATTTTCATTTTACAGACGAATGTCACCCGCCATTATCGGTGTCATATACATAAATTTATCGGTAGAAAGCTCCTAACAAAGCTTCAAATATGATAAAAGGACGAGAAGCCTGCTGCTTTCGTCCTCTTCATAAACCATGACTATTTGCCCATTAGGGCCTTCAGGTTGTCGGCAGCCGTTTTACTCACTTCGCTCATGATACCATCGTCGCTGTAGGCCTCAGGGACGACAGATTTAATGAAAAAAAGCGTCGTATACCGACGCCTCAGATCATCATCTCTTAGTCGATCAGGCTCTGCGCGAATGCACGCGGATCAAACGGCTGCAAATCTTCCATGCCCTCGCCCACGCCCAAATACACCACGGGCAGCTGCATGTCGCTGCAAATCGCACAGACGATGCCGCCCTTGGCCGTGCCGTCTATCTTGGTCAAAATCAGCCCCGATAAGTCGGTGACCTGCGCAAATTCCTTCGCCTGAGATATCGCGTTCTGCCCCGTCGTGGCGTCCAGCACAAGATAGGTGCGCTTATGTGCCGCGTCATAGGATTTATCAATGACGCGATTGATCTTGGACAGCTCGTTCATCAGGTTCTTCTTGTTGTGCAACCGTCCCGCCGTATCCACAATCACGAGATCGACATTGCGGTGCTTCGCTGAATCAATGGCATCATAGACCACCGCGGCCGGATCGGCTCCCTCGCCGTATTTCACGACGCGCGCGCCTGAGCGCTCGCCCCACATACTGAGCTGTTCCGCCGCCGCCGCGCGGAACGTATCCGCCGCCGCAAGCAACACGCTCTTGCCCTGAGAAATAAACTGATGCGCCATTTTTCCGATCGCCGTCGTTTTGCCGACCCCGTTGACGCCTACGATTAGAATTGCGCCCGCGCCGTCTATTTGTTCATTGTCAAACGTCAGCATCTCGGTGATGATGTCCACGAGCAGCGGCTTCACAGCTGCTGTGTCCGTGACCGACTTTTCCTTGACCTTTTGGCGCAGCTTCGTCATGATATCTTCCACGGCATTCACGCCGATATCGCAGAGTATCAGCGTTTCTTCCAGCTCATCATAGAAATCGTCGTCGATTTGTTTAAACGCGGCAAGCACGCTGCCCACCTTGGACGATATACTGTCGCGCGTCTTTTTCAGACCGCCTTTTATCTTATCAAATACGCTCATTCATTCTCCTTGTCCAGCCGGACAGAAAGCAATCTCGATACACCCTTTTCTTCCATCGCAAGTCCATAAAGACTATTGCAGACCGCCATCGTGGGTTTTCTGTGGGAAATCACGATGAACTGCATGGTTTGTGCATATTTCTCCAGATATTCCGCGAACTTTCTCACATTGGCTTCGTCCAGCGCCGCGTCGATCTCGTCGAGTATGCACACGGGCGACGGATTGATCTTCAGTAGCGCAAACAGCAGACTGATAGCCGTAAGGGCCTTTTCTCCGCCCGACAGCAGTGTGATCTTTTGCAGCTTTTTACCCGGCGGTTCGGCGACGATCTCGATACCGCATTCCATGATATCCTCGCCCTCTTCAAGCATCAGTTCGGCGCGTCCGCCGTCGAAAAGCTCTTTAAACGTCTGTCCAAAGTATTTGTTGATAAGATCGAAGCTGTCACGAAAGGTACGCCGCATCTCGGTAACCAGAGAAGCAATAAGCTTGTGCATATCGGCTTCGGCCTTCTCCAGGTCATCCTTCTGTGTCGTGAGCGATGTCATACGTTCATTTAGCGCCGCATACTCGTCTATCGCACCCGGATTCACGCTTCCGAGCTCGCGCAGCTTTTCACGAATCTCTTCCGCTTCGGCCTGCGCACCCGAAAGATCGATATCCTCACGTTCATTCAGCGCGTTCGCATAAGTGAGCTGATGTGTGTCCCATAGCCTGTTCTGTGCGGCTTCCATTTCGCCCTGCGTCTTTTCAATGTTAAACGCGGTGCGCATGGCCTTCTCGGAAGCTTCAATAATCTCTCTTCGTGTCTTGTCGATAAGCGCTTCAAGATCGGCAAGCGCCTGCAATGACGCGCTTCGTCCTTGCGTCATTTCGCTTTGTCTCTGTTTTAAGTCATCCAGCGCGTTTTTCTTCTCTGCCTGTTTTTCCTCTAGCTGGGCATTAATTTGCCTTAGGTTCTCCTCGCTCTCAGCATTGAGCTCCAGCGTCATCTTGCGCGCTGAATGCATGCGCTCGGTCTCCTGTCGTTCCATACCAAGGCGCAGATTATCGTTCACGAGCGAGGTGTTTTCACGGAACAGCTCGGCGCTCTTAAGTTCGGCGTCATGCTGGCGCTGCTTTAACAGCTCAATTTGAGCCGCATTCTTATTATATTCATCTTCCAGCCGTTTATAATCCTCGCTGCGCGTCTCACTGGACTGTTTGATATCGCTTTGCAGCGTGGCAAACCGCTCAATCTCTTCACTGATCTCTCTGTGACTTTGCATAAGCTCGCCACGTTCTTTTTGCATGGCTTCGCTGCGGCGCTGAGCGTCCTGAGCGGCTGCCACCAAGGCTTCACGCTTTTCGCGGCTCGTGGCCGCCTCGATCTCGTTATCATGCAGCGCGGTGCGCAGCTTGTCTATTTCCTCCTGCAGGCCGTCACGCTCGGCTTTGCGTGCTTCGAGTGCATTTTCCAGCTCCGAGACCTGCTCGGCCAGCTTGGCCGCACGCTGTTTTAATTCTTCCTCGCGGCGGTCTCTCGATACCAGCCCGCTTCTTTCGCGACGCACGCTGCCGCCCGTAATAGAGCCGCCCGGATTGAACACATCACCCTCGAGCGTCACCACGCGGAAAGCTTGATTGCAGCTTCTCATCACGCGAATTGCCGTATCGTTGTCGTTGACAATCACGGTACGTCCCAGCAGAAAGTCGATGGCTTTTTGCGCTGTGTGACACGACACCAGCTCGCTTGCGATGCCGAAAACACCGTTTTCTTTTATTTTGGCGCGTTCTTCATCCGATAATGAGCGCGGACGCAGTGCCTGAAGCGGCAGAAATGTGACACGCCCCAGACTCTGCTGGCGAAGATAAGCGATCAGCTGCTTCGCATCGTACTCATCATTGACGATGATGTTCTGCAATGCCGCGCCAAGGCAGGTCTCCACAGCCGCTTCATATTTGGTCGGTACAGACATGACGTCTGCCACGGTGCCGATGATGCGGCTGCCAAGCTCCTTATTGGACTTGCCCGCGAGCATGAGGTTTTTCACGCTCTCGGCATACCCTTCGAAGCTGGCCTTCATTTCGCCAAGGAACCTCGCGGACGCCGCGCTGGATGCATACTCACGCCTCGCGGCCTCAAGCGCCTGCTGCGTCTCTGCAAAATATGTGGACGCAGCGCGTTCCTTTTGTACCGCTTCATTAAACCGGCGGCGAATATCGCCGGACTTTTGCGAAAGCTTATGCAGCCCTTCGTCCAGCGCAACGAGCGCCTGCTCGGATTTCGTTTTTTCTTCCGTCAACGCCGCTATTTGCGTCTCGATTTCCGCGAGCCGCTGCTGCAAATTGCTGCCCTTTTCTTCCAAAGCAGATACGGCGCTGCGCACGTCGGCCATCTTCTCAATGCTCTGAACCTTTTCGCTCTGCACCGTCTCGATCACACGGACGCGGTCTTCCACGGCGGTGGTGAGCGCTTCGAGCTCTTTGCAGGTGTCGCCGGCGATTTGCTTATATCGCTCAAGCTCGCTTTCAATCTGCTTGATGCGGCTAATATTTGTCTGTTCATTAAGCGACAGATCCGCTATCTTTTTTTCAGCCTCGGCAATTTCGCTCCGTACACGCTCGCTGTCTTTATCGATGTTGGCGATACGCTCTTCGCAGAGCCTGATCTCACCCTCCACGCGTTCGAGCTCAGCCATGCTGACGCTGATCTGCTGCGCAAGCTCTCCGCCCTGTTCTTCAGCGCGGCGTGCTTCTTCCTGCTGACTCGCAAGCACCGCAGTCAGATCGTTAAGCAGCTTTTCCTTTTCGGCACGCTCTTCTTCCAGCTCTATCTTTGCGGCTTCCAGCCGCACAATCTTTTCCGTTTGTTTATCGTAGTTGCGCAGAAACAGGTTGACATCCAGCGTTTTGAGCCGTTTGCCAAGCTCCAGGAATACCGTCGCGTCGTCCGCCTGTTTCTTAAGCGGCTCGATCATAAACGACTGCTCGCGCAAAATATCTTCCACGCGCACGAGGTTCTGGCGCGTTCTGTCCAGCTTGCGTTCCGCCTCTTCTTTGCGCACACGGTATTTCATGATACCGGCGGCTTCCTCGAATACGCGGCGGCGATCGGTCGACTTTTCGCTCAATATTTCGTCGATACGACCTTGTCCAATGATCGAGTAACCTTCCTTGCCGATACCTGTATCACGAAACAGCTCCAGAATATCTTTCAGGCGGCATTTTGTGTTGTTGATGGCATACTCGCTCTCGCCGCTCCGGTAAAGCTTGCGCGATATCTCAATGTCGGTATAATCGGTGCCCAGCCGCGCATCCGTGTTGTCGAACACGAGCGTCACCTCGCAGTATGAACGCGGCTTGCGTGTCTGCGTGCCCGCAAAAATCACATCCTGCATCATACCGCCTCGCAGCATACGCGGGCTCTGTTCGCCGAGCACCCATCTGACAGCATCGGAAACATTGCTCTTGCCGCTGCCGTTAGGCCCCACAACACCGATGATTGACCCGTTCATATGCATTTGTGTTTTTTCCGGGAAAGACTTGAACCCCGTCATTTCAATGCATTTTAAAAACAAATAAAGCAACCTCTTTTGTCATTTTCGAATTAAGAATATGCCCTGATGTATCATGGACGCTCATTAGCGCTATCATCCCAAAATTTATGCTTTTTGATTGTCCTGTAAAAAAAAATCGGCATAATCTGCCGAATCTCGCATTCGTCTAGCGAACCTCGACGATCAGCTTGATCGATGTCCTTAATATGCCGTCTATCTCTATATTGGCAAAAGCGGGAATCACGACAATTTCAATGCCGCGCGGCGCCATAAACCCGCGTGTAATGGCAATCGCCTTAATAGCCTGATTGACAGCGCCTGCACCAACGGCCAGTATCTCGGCACGCTGATGCTCATTTATCATAGCCGCAACAGCACCCGCAACGGATTTGGGCTGCGACTTGGTGGATACTCTTAATGGTTCCATAACATCCCCCACTTAACTTAACAATTCATTATATCAAACTGTCGAATAATTGACTATCTTTTTTTATAGCTGTGGTTTGTGCGGATACGGAGGCTGTGCGGTTATTCACCGCCCAGCACATCGTCCAGCATCTTCGCGATTTTTGTTTTAGGCACCACACCAACTGTTTTGGCTGCCACATTTCCATCGTTAAATACGATCAGCGTGGGAATGCTCATCACACCAAACCGATTTGCAAGCTCCGGCTCTTCATCGATATTCACCTTGCCGACAATTACGCGGTCTTTATAATCTTCCGCGATCTGATCGACCGTGGGGCTCAGCATGCGGCACGGGTTGCACCATTCGGCCCAGAAGTCTATCAGCACAGGACGCGTTGCACCCATCACAGTTTGTTCAAATTCAGCATTGGTAATCGTTATAGATTTATCAGACATAATGACTCCTTTTTATCTTTCGTTTTCAGGCATCTCGCTGGTTATTTTTTGTCCAGCATACGGTAAACATTGCCTACCGACTTATTATATAACGGCGCGGCCATTTTTAACAGAAAAAACGACAGCACAGCAAAAATTATGCCACACAACGCCATCGTGGTATCGGCGTTTTGGAACACATGCCACACGTCCGTGAGCAGCCAGCCTAAAAACACACCAAAAATCAGCATAATCAGCGGGAACACATAGGCAAGCACCGATGCCCCCATCGCTTTTTTCATGCGTATGCTCACGGCCACCTTGTCGCCCACGACCGCATCATATTCGTTCTTGACCTGAACCACAATCTCATTTTGTGTGGAGAGCATGCCGCAAGCATGACACTTGCCGCAAGCTGACGTGCGCATGAACTTCACATGCGCAACGTCGCCTTTTATATCCACAACCTGTCCGTATTCCGTTAAGCTGTCCATTTTGTTATTCTGTCACCTTAATACCCAGCTCTCTTAGCTGCTTTGCTTCCACACGCGCAGGCGCGTTGGTCATCAGGCACGATGCGTTCTGCACCTTGGGGAATGCGATAACGTCGCGGATGGACGTACATCCAAGCAACAGCATTGCAAGCCTATCGAGGCCAAACGCAAGGCCGCCGTGCGGCGGTGCGCCGAATTTCAGCGCTTCGAGCAGGAACCCGAAATTCTCCCACGCATCCTCCTTGGAATGGCCGAGCGCCTTAAGCATACGCTCCTGCAGCTCCGTGGTATGAATACGGATGCTGCCGCCGCCGATCTCGTTGCCGTTGAGCACGATATCGTAAGCCTTGGCATACACGCTGCCCGGATCGCTTTCGAGCCTGTCCACGTCCTCGTCCTTCGGTGAGGTAAACGGATGATGCATCGCCATATAGCGCTTATCCTCCTCGCTGTATTCGAACAGCGGGAAATCCACGACCCAGAGCAGATCAAACACGCTCTCGTCGATGAGTTCGAGCTTTTCGGCAAGCTTAAGACGCAGATTGCCCAGCGAATCATACACGACTTTGTCCTTGTCGCCCACGAAGAAGATAATGTCGCCGGTCTCTGCTCCCAAACGTTTGAGCAGCGCGTCCATTTCTTCCTCAGTGAAGAACTTGGTGATGGGCGACTGCATGCCATCTTCCTTCATGGATATCCATGCCATGCCCTTGGCGCCGTATATCTTGACAAAATCCACAAGCGCGTCAATCTCGCGGCGGGCGAACTTGTCCACGCAGCCCTTGGCATTGATGGCGCGTACACTGCCGCCGTTCTTGACGACGGACGAGAACACCTGAAAACCGCTGTTGGCCACGATATCGCTCACATTGATGAGCTCTAAGTCAAAGCGCGTATCCGGCTTGTCCGAGCCATAGCGATCCATCGCTTCCTTGTAAGGCAGCCGTTTTAACGGCAGCTTTATGTCGATACCCATCGTCTGCTTGAAAACATGGGCGATGAGACCTTCGTTCATGGTGATCACGTCGTCGACATCTACAAACGACATCTCAAGGTCGATCTGAGTGAATTCAGGCTGACGATCTGCCCGTAAATCCTCGTCGCGGAAGCACTTGACGATCTGGAAATACCGATCGAAGCCGGATATCATTAGTATCTGCTTCAGTGTTTGCGGCGACTGCGGCAGCGCATAAAAGCTGCCCTGATGGATGCGAGAAGGCACCAGATAATCGCGCGCGCCCTCGGGAGTGCTCTTGGTTAGCATGGGCGTCTCAATATCAAGGAAGCCGTTGCTGATCAAATACTCGCGAGCGGCAGCCGAAATTTTGCTGCGTATCAGCATATTTTTTTGCATCGTTGCACGGCGCAAATCAAGAAAACGGTATTTTAAACGCAGTTCTTCACGCACTGCCGTGTCATCCTCAATTTCGAAAGGCGGTGTTTGTGCGCGGCTCAGTATTTTGAGCTCGCGAGCCTTCACTTCTATAAGACCAGTCGGAAGCTTTTCGTTGATCGTTTCCTCGTCGCGGCGCACGATAGCGCCCTTCACGGCGATAACAAACTCGCTCCGAAGGCTGCTCACGCGCGAAAAATCACCCTCAAGCACCGATTCATCAAACACAACCTGCATGAGCCCCGTTCTGTCGCGCAAGTCCACAAATATCAGCGCGCCAAAATCACGGCGCGTTTGCACCCACCCCATCAGCGTCACGTCTTTTCCCACATCGTCCACCGAAAATTTGGTGCAGTAATCAGTCCTTTTCCACCCCTGCAAAAATTCGCTCATCGTATTCCTGCCTTTATCATTTGATTCAGCTCCGCTAAGGGAACCGTTTTTTCCTCGCTTAATTGCATATCCCGAACAACGGCAATGCCCTTGCTCAATTCGTCGTCACCGATGATGACCGTGAAGCGCGCACCCAGCTTGGCCGCATATTTGAGCTGTGCCTTTAAGCTTCTGCCCATATGGTCACACTCGGCCTTTATTCCCGCCTCGCGCAAACGCTTTGTCACGCAGAAGCCCTCCACTTCTGCCGCATCGCCCAGCGTGCAGACGTACGCGTCGCACAGACCCGGCTCGGGCAGCGCGATGCCCAGTGACTCCAGCACGAGCAGCAGACGTTCGATGCCAAGGCCAAAGCCGATGCCCGGCATAGACGGACCGCCAAGCTCCTCCACGAGCCCGTCGTAGCGTCCGCCGCCGCACACGGTGCCTTGGGCGCCGATATCCGTGGATATGATTTCAAAAACCGTCTTCGAGTAATAGTCGAGACCGCGCACGATAAACGGATTGACGCTGTACCCGATGCCCGCCGCTTCCAGCCTCTTTTTGAGGCCCTCGAAGTGTGCGGCGCATTCGTCACACAGGCAATCCAGCATCACAGGGGCTTCACGCACAATGTCACGGCACGTTTCCTCTTTGCAGTCCAGCGTGCGCAAAGGATTGGTGACCATGCGCTCGCGGCAGTTGCGGCAAAGCGAATCTTCCCTTTGCTTTAAGTATTCGCGAAGCGCGGCGTTATATGCCGGACGGCACTCTTTGCAGCCGATGCTGTTGATATTTAGCGCAAGACCGTTGATGCCCAGTGTATGGAACAGCGACAGCGCCACTGTGATCACCTCTGCGTCGATGGATGGCCCCTGCGAACCGAAAACCTCGACACCGAACTGATGATGCTCCCTTAAGCGCCCCGCCTGCGGGCGTTCGTACCGGAAAACCGGCGTGCTCAGATAATACATCTTTGTGGGCTGCGCGCCTGAAAAGAGGCTGTTTTCCACAAAGCTTCTCACCACACCTGCCGTGCCCTCGGGCTTAAGCGTTAAGCTGCGTCCGCCCTTGTCGTCAAACGTGTACATCTCCTTTTGCACGATGTCTGTCGTGTCTCCCACACCGCGCAAAAACAGCTCGGTATGCTCAAACACGGGCGTGCGTATCTCGCGGTATCCGAAACGCGCGCAAATGTCTCGTATCACCGATTCAACATAATGCCATTTGCTGCTCTGCGCAGGCAAAACGTCTTTCGTGCCTTTCGGCGCTTTTGTCAGCATTCTCCACCTCTCAAATTTGTGTTTCCAATCTTCCGTCCGCGGTCTTTATGGCTTTACCACTTGACCGCAAGAACAGATTCTTCAATCGATATGCTCTTACAGAATGACGTTGGTTCTCCCTTTTCTGCTATCAGGTGTCATTCTGAGTCCATCGCTACCCGCAGCAAATACAAGGTTTCCAAGGAAGTACTGGTTAAATGAGGTGTGCCGATTTGACGAGAAGATTTTGTGATCTGCAAGGAGCATAACCGATGGAATAGCAGCGCTATTTCGAGGTTTTGCGACACAGCAGAGAGCAAAATCAGCCGTCAGTACGGCGCACAGAGTTAACCAATGCTTCCTAAAAAATAAAAAGTCCCCGTCTTATAAGAAAGACAGGGACGAGCATTCACCCGCGGTACCACCCTTTATTCCCAAGTTCATCCTTGGGCGCTTTAGCGTTATTCGCGATGCAAAGAGGCTGTTATCCGTCTCAATCCGGCCTCTTTCCGATTGCAGTCACGTCGGAAAGTCCCTTAAAGCCCAGCATGTTTTAAGCGGATGTCCTCTTCAATTATGCACATTATACACGGCTGAAAACCGTTTGTCTACTATTTACAAAGCTCAAATGTATCGATGGCAATCATGAGCTCCTCATTGGTGGGCACGCACCAGACTTCCACACTGGAATCGGCGGCGGATAAGCGCATTTCTTTGCCGCGGAACTGGTTGAGTTCGCTGTCCAGCTTGACGCCCATATATTCAAGCCCCTCGACACACTTTGAGCGCACAACGAAGTCGTTCTCGCCGATGCCCGCTGTAAACACAATCGCATCGACGCCGCCCATGGCCGCCGCGTACGAGCCGATGTATTTCTTGACGCCGTAACAGAACATCTCTATAGCAATCGTCGCGCGCTCATTTCCCTCGGCTGACGCTTTGGCAAGGTCTCTAAAATCGCTCGATACACCCGAAATGCCCAGAACACCGCACTTTTTGTTCATGTATTCGGACATTTGCTCGGAGTTTAGATTCATCTCTTTCATCAGATGCGGCACGATTGCGGGATCAATGTCACCACAGCGCGTACCCATCACCACACCCGCAAGCGGCGTTAAACCCATCGATGTTTCGACGCATTTGCCGCCGTCTACCGCCGCAAGGCTCGAGCCGTTGCCGAGGTGGCAGGTGATAATTTTCAGATCCTTTTTGTCCTTGCCTAAGAGCTTAGGCAGACGCTGCGACACATATTTATGCGACGTACCATGAAAACCGTACCTGCGAATACCGTATTCTTTATAAGCCTCGTATGACAAACCATAAAGATACGCCTTTTTTGGCATTGTCTGATGGAAAGCCGTATCAAATACTGCGACCATCGGTGTGTCCGGCATTGTGGCCATGCACGCTTCAATGCCCATCAGGTTGGCGGGATTGTGCAGCGGGCCGAATTTGATGCATTCCTTTATTGCCGCAATAACCTCATCATTAATGATGACGCTGTCCGAAAACTTCTCCGCCGCATGCAAAACGCGGTGTCCCACGGCGTTGATCTCACTCATATCAGAAATAATACCGTATTCCTTGTCCGTGAGCGCACGAAGCACGTGCCCCATGGCCTGCTTATGATCGCACATCGGTTCTTTGACCTCAAGCTTTTCTTTTCCCTTCGCGGTATGTGTAAGTATTGAACCCTCAATACCGATACGCTCCACAAGCCCCTTTGCCAGAACCTCTTCTTTGCTGATTTCAAAGAGCTGATATTTCAAAGACGAGCTGCCAGCATTAATAACAAGAATATTCATCATGTAACCTCCTATTTATCACTATAAAGGCTGTACTTTATAGTGTCCCCCATTTTATTTTATTGATTATTGAAGCGCCTGCACAGCCGTGATGGCCACCACAGACACGATATCATCCACACTGCATCCGCGCGATAAGTCGTTGACCGGCGCGGCAAGACCCTGACAGATCGGGCCGATAGCTTCGGCGTCCGCGAGACGCTGCACGAGCTTGTACCCAATGTTGCCCGCCTGCAGATCAGGGAATATCAGCACGTTCGCGTTGCCCGCCACCGGGCTGCCCGGCGATTTAAGCTGACCGACGGATGCCACAAGCGCGGCATCTGCCTGAAGCTCACCATCCACCATCAGCGAGGGAGCCAGTTCCTTGACAAGCTTTGTGGCGCTTGCGACCTTATCCACGTTTTCGTGCTTGGCGCTGCCCTTTGTCGAGAACGACAACATCGCCACCTTGGGCTCCATCCCCGTCAGCTGCGAGGCTGTTTTCGCTGTCGATACAGCAATCGCCGCAAGCTGCTTATCATCCGGATTCGGGTTCACAGCGCAGTCACCAAAGACCATGATGCCGTTATGGCCATAGCATTCATCCTTGAGTATCATGATAAAACAACTGGAAACCACTGATATGCCGGGTGAAGTTTTGATTATTTGAAGTGCGGGACGCAGAGTGTTGGCTGTTGTGTTGATGGCTCCTGCCACCATGCCGTCTGCATCGCCCATTTTGATCATCATACATGCGTAGTAGAGCGGGTCTTTGACTTGCTTTAAGGCCTGTTCTTCCGTGATGCCTTTGCTTTTGCGAAGTTCGTAGAATGTGTCTGCGTAGCTTTTGATCTTTTCGGATTTCTCCGGGTCTATGATTGTGACCCCTGAGTAGTCGAGTCCTGCGGATTTTTGTTTAATCTCGTTCTCGTTGCCGACAAGTATCACCTGTGCGATACCTTCCTTGGCGATAAGCTCCGCCGCCTTGACCGTTCTTTCCTCCGCGCCCTCAGGCAATACAATTCGTTTGCCCGCCAAGCGCGCCTTTTGCTTGATTTCGTCCATGAGTCCCATTTTCTATCCCCAATCTCCCTTCAAACAATAAATATGTATATCAACAATACATCTGCGAAGTGGTATAATAAAACCAACTGCTATTATATATAATCCAAACGTGTTTGAAAAGGACAAAATGATGTTTATTTATGGCGTTATCGCAGAATATAACCCATTTCACGCAGGTCATGAGAGGCATATTGCGTTTACGCGCCAAAGTTCTGACGATCTGATTGTCTGCGCGATGAGCGGCAGCTTCGTTCAGCGCGGTGAGCCCGCGATATTTGACAAGTGGACGCGGGCGGCCTGCGCATTAAAATGCGGCGCGGACGCTGTGATCGAACTGCCCTTGCTTTTTGCGATTCAAAGCGCGCAAGGCTTTGCCACAGGCGGTGTGAATACACTGGCCGCCGCCGGCGCGACGCATTTAAGCTTTGGCTGTGAGACGGATGATCTTGCGCTGCTCCAACGCCTTGCAACAACGTTATCCGATGAAGACGCAACGTACAAGGACGCGCTAAAAGCACATTTAAACAAGGGACACAGCTTTCCGCGCGCGCGCATGAGCGCGGCGAACGCGCCTGAGTTCGCGTCCCTGCCCGGTGCGCTGCTGGGCATCGAATACATAAAGGCGATCAACGCTTATCACCCGCATATCACGCCGCATGTGATCAAGCGTGAGGGCGCGGCGTACCATTCAGCCGACATCAGCGAATACCTGCCCAGCGCGACCGCCATACGCGCCGCGTTCGCAGCGGGAGACACACAAAAAGCGCTCGCCGCATTGCCCGGTGCTTGCGCGGATTATATGCGCGCACAAATAAACGCCGGACTCAAACCGGCGTTTGCAGACGTTTTCGACAATGCGCTGTTAACCACGCTGCGGCTCAAAGGCCGCGAATACATCGCTGCATTGCCCGACGTGAGCGAAGGCTTGGAAAACCGCATCTACGACGCGGCGCTTAAATGCGACACGCGCAGTGAGCTGATCGCCCGCGTGAAAACAAAGCGCTATACCTACGCGCGCATATCGCGCATATTGCTTTGTGCATTGCTCGGCATCACGAGATACATGATCGCAGAGGCGAATTCTGCGCCCATCTCGCACATCCGAGTACTGGGCGCGAAAAGCCCCGATGTGCTGTCAAGGCTCGCCGCCGCATCCAAGGTGCCGCTCGTCACGACCGCCGCACCGCCATACCCCGATATCGACATCGCAGCGTCGGGCATCTGGGCGCTCACGCAAACGGCTTCGCCGTTTTGCGATGCGGACAGGGATTATACGCAGAGGCTGCTCATATAATTGCTGCAAAATTGCGATTGTGACTATCAAATTTACTTATCGTCTGATGCTGCTGTTTCGTCGATGACATCAGCACTCAGTTGATATTTCTCCTCTCCGCCATCCCATTGCAGCCACAATTCAAAGCTTTTACCCAATTCCAGTATATCGTCATATTTCAATCCGGCTTCAGACATAAACTGTTCGTCACTCAAAAACTGCTGAAACCGAACGTCAGCCCCTTTGCCTTTATCTTTGCTTGGATCGCTTTTCGCAGCCATAATGAAGCTAGTAATTGGAAGAGGATTTACTCCTGCCGCAATATACTGATCAAGTTTTTTATTCATGGCGATTGTCACAACGAAGTTGTTATATTCTACCTCAGTCTTATTCACCACCGTAATACTATAAACGATATTCTTTTTACCATCATCCGTGATAAGTTTAGTCGGGTATACCGTAATGGTAAATCTGTCACTCAAATCGTCATATACAGTGCCATCCTGAAAGCTTTGATCATTAACATCGTTATTTGTTTCTTGCAAACTGTCGTTTGCCTCATACAAACTGCTATTGTCACAACCCGTCACTAATATCAGTAAAAGCAAAAGAATAATAAACATATGTTTCTTCATATCTCAACCTTTCTTTGTTCACTCCATTGTCTGACGCACTTTTAAATCAATACCAGAACCATCTATTGCATTAACCGCAATATGCTCCTTAATGATTTTCACCGCAAAAGCATGTCCGTATGATCTTATGCCATTCCAAGTTATGCATATATAAGACGTTTCTAAATGCCAAAAGTGCTATGTGATTTTCATATTTTTCTATTTTTTAATTCTCTTAGCTAAAATTGTATAGGATCATCTATTTTACGTCCCGTTTCATACGTTCGCATTGCGTTTCATATCATTAAGCGTGAAGGTGTGATGTGATGAAAAAGAAAGTGGTGCTCATCGCCGCTGTGGCTGCCATGGCGGTGCTGCTGCTCATTTATCCCGAAAACTGCTTAAACAGTGCGCGCTATGGACTGAGCCTTTGGCTCACCGCAGTGCTTCCTGCGCTGTTCCCGTTTATGGCGGCATCCTTTTTGCTGCTTGAAACGGGCATCGTGCGGCTCATCGCGCATGTCTTCGCTCCCGTCACTCGTGCGCTATTTTACGCGCCCGGCGAATCGGCGTATGTGTTTATCGCGTCCGCGATGTCGGGGTATCCCGTGGGCGCACGGCTTTCGGGCGAGCTGTACGAGAGTAAGCAGATCACCGAAGCGGAAGCGCAGCGCATCGTGCGATTTACCAGCGTATCCGGTCCTGTTTTTATGACAGGCACCGTATGCACAGGGCTGTTAAGGCTGCCCGAAGCGGGCGTATATCTCGCTGCCGCGCATTATCTTTCGGCCATCGTGCTGGGCATTGTGTTTGGTATTTTCGCACGCCGCCAGCGCCTCAAGGTTCACGACACGCCAGGGCCGCGCTTCAAAGAATCTTGGGCGCGCTTCACAAAAGACGCGGCGGCTTGTCCGCCCGTGGGCGAAATGCTCGCAAACAGCGTCGAAAAAGCGCTCATTGTGCTGCTCAAAGTGGGCGGCTTCATCATTTTGTTTTCGGTTGTGCTGGAAATGCTTTCGGTGACGGGTGTGATGGATGCGCTGGGTTGGGTCTATATGCCGGTTGCAAAGCTGGCGGGGCTCAGCAATGAAAGTGTCAAGGCGCTGCTTTACGGCGGTGTGGAGATGACATCGGGCTCCGCGCGCGCCGCAGCGTTGAGCCTGCCCATTGGCATAAAGCTGCCCCTTATTGCGGGCATCATCACGTTCGGCGGCATGTGCATCCATATGCAGACCACCGCCATGCTGGCCCCCAGCGGCCTTAAACCCAAGGGCTTTGTGCTTGCCAAAAGCATTCAGGCGATGCTGGCCTTTGGCTTCACATCTTTGCTGCTCGCGGTGTTCCCTCTCACAACTACCGCCTCAAATATCGGTGCAGAAACAAAAACAGCCGCGTATGGCGGCGTCATTTTTGCGGCAGCGGCACTTGTGGTGCTGCTCGTTATAAAAATATGGAAGGGCCGATCAAAGCGTTCAGCTTTTCCGCTTGCCCGATAGCTCCTGCCTGTTTTTTCTCAGAACCTTTAAATAGTCGGCAAAGTATGTTTCCACCTCGGCCAAAATATCATCCGCGTATTCTTTGGCACCCTGTGCAATTTCCTTCGCGGTTTCCTCGGCCTTTTGAATGATTTCTTTGGAATGAGCCTCCGCTTCCTGCACCACGGAATTGTCGGACACGCGGATTTGCAGCTCATCCTCGGCACTCTTGACGATAGACGTGCCTTCTTCACGCGCAGAAGACAATATCTGCTCTTTTTGCTTCACGATCTCCTCAGCGTCGATCAGCTCCTGCGGAAGAGCATTTTTAAGGTCTGTAATAATCTCCATGACAATATCATAGTCCACGGAGCGCTTGCTGGAAAATACCGCTTTTGGGCTGTTTTCAATTTCATCGAGCAGTTCATCGAGCAGTTCAAGAATTTTCATATATAATCACCTGCGATATTTATTGATCACATCGTTTTTGATCGCATCCGGCACCAGTCCGGTGATATCACCACCGTGATAAGCCAGTTCTTTAACCATACTGGAGCTCAAAAACGAGTGATTGATGTCCGTCATTAAAAATATGGTTTCGACATCTCTTGCCAGCTTGGCATTCATTGCGGCCATTTGAAACTCATACTCAAAATCGGATATGGCTCGCAGCCCGCGTATCACGAGATTCGCGTCCTTATTTTTCATATAGTCCACGAGAAGCCCAGAAAAACAATCCACCTGAACACCCGGCAGATGTGCCGCGCTGCGACTGATAAAGTCCATGCGCTGTTCGACGGAAAACGCAGGCTTTTTGTTCTTGTTGACAAGCACCGCCACGGTTACGTCGTCAAACATTGCCGCCGCGCGTGTGATAATATCCAAGTGTCCGGAGGTCACCGGGTCGAAGCTTCCGGGGTATACACATTTAATCACTTTTATCTCCGTATGTGACAAACCAGAGCGAAATATCACCGTAGTCCTTGCTTTTTGTCAAATTATACCCCATTGGAAGCACAAAATCAAACTTTTTACGACATTCGAGTACAACAGTCGCCCCAGGGACGAGTTTACCGCCCTCACGCGCCGCTTCAAGCACCGGGCCGTAAAGGCCTTCATCATATGGGGGATCGAGAAACATGATATCATACAAGCCGAGAGACGGCAAAAGCTTCATCACATCGCCGCCATAAACACGGCAGTTTTTCGCTCCTATCACGCTTAGGTTTTGCTCGAGTGTTTTTAAGCAGGTTCTGTTTCTCTCCACAAAATCGACATGTGCCGCCCCGCGCGAGAGAGCTTCAATGCCCA
Source organism: Bacillota bacterium (assembly GCA_023391105.1). Taxonomy (GTDB): domain Bacteria; phylum Bacillota; class Clostridia; order Christensenellales; family SZUA-584; genus SZUA-584. Next base: position 34,258 of record JAEWBO010000039.1, on the reverse strand, counting down.
GCGCTCCGCTGCCCGCAAAAGCGTCCAGCACCCTCGCCCCCTGTATCTTAAATTGAATGGCGCCGAACATGGCTTCCTTGACCTTGTCCGTGGTGGGCCGCACGATATCCCCTTTGGGGCAATCAAGGCGTCTGCCCTTGTAAGCCCCCGCGATCACACGCATCAGTAGGGACCGATCACGCGTCTGTCGGAAACAAGCAAGTCCATCATGATGTCATATGGCTCGGCTTCGATCTTGGGGACAATTTGCATATCGTAACAGATACCGATTTTCAGAGCGTTTGTTTGCTTTAAAAATCTGTCAAAGTAGCCCGAGCCGTAGCCGATACGGTTCAGTGCCGGGTCAAATGCCACTCCCGGCACGAGCACGACATCCGGGTCTACCTGCTCGCTTTCGTTCATGATGATGGGCTCGGCAATGCCGAATACATTGCTCTTCATCACCGAATCGTTGTTATAGGCCACAGCAATCAGATTATCGTCGGTTGCGATGTAAGGCAGCGCCACATTTTTGCCCATATCCAGCAGGGCATGTATAAACGGCAGCATATTCGGTTCGTTTTTATGCGAAGAATAGGCCATGATGCAGCTGGCATTTTTAATACAATCCAGCTCCAAAAGTGTCTGCATAATGTGACCGCTTGCGATTTCTGCGTCCCGCGAGTCCATCAGCATCCTTTTTTTAAGGATATCCTGCCTAATTTCGTTCTTCATTGTTCGTCCTCATAGTATAGTCTGGGTACGCGCGGAGAGAGCGCGCAAAGTATTTCGTAGTTTATGGTGCCGCAAAGCGCCGCGTACTCCTCGACGGGAAGCAATGCCCCGTTTTGCTTGCCAAAGCACACGACATTATCATGCAGCTTGACGTTCTCGATGCCCGTCACATCAACGAGAATTTGATCCATGCAAACGCGCCCGATCACTTTTGCGCGTTTTCCGCCCACAAGCACCTCACCCTTGCATGATAACAGCCGGTTAAAACCGTCCGCATAGCCGATGGGCAGCGTCGCGACGCGCATCTCGCGAGACGTGGTATATGTGCACCCATAGCTTAGTTTTTCCCCGGGACCGATGGTTTTAATATGCGAGATCTGTGTATGCAAGGACATGGCGGGTTCCAGCACAACGTTCTTACACACTTCATCCGAAGGATAACAGCCGTACATCGCGATACCGACACGCACCATATCATATGTAAGCTCGGGACAATCCAGCGCGGCGCCGCTGTTTGCCGCATGAATGATGGGCGAAAAGCCACGGCTCTTGACCAGCGCGATAAATTCCTTGAATCGCTCATTTTGCTGCTGCGTATACGTTTTATCGGCTTCATCTGCGGTCGCAAAATGCGTCATGAGCCCTTCAAGCTCCAGCGCATCTTCCTTCTCGATGATGTTCAGCAACGCATCTGCTTCCTCCAGTGTTTTGACGCCGACGCGGTTCATGCCCGTGTCCACCTTCAGATGCAGCTTCATCGTCTTGCCGAATTCCTCAGCGGCAGAAATCGCATTCTTGAGGCAGCACTGTGATGTCACAACCATAGAGAGGCCAAGCTCGGCACCCTTGCGCCATTGAGCGCGATTGGACGGCCCCAGCACGAGTATCGCCGCTGTTATGCCCTCAGCTCTGAGCGCGGCAGCTTCCTCCGGAATCGCCACTGCCACCCAATCCGCACCGGCTTCAAGCGCCGCCTTTGAAGCCATCACGCTGCCGTGACCATAACCGTCTGCCTTGGCCACGGCGCAAAACATTGTATTCGCCGGCAAGTGTTTTTTTATGTTGGTGACATTGCGCTTGATCGCACTCAGATTGACTTTTGCATAAGTCGGTCGTAATAGCATGTATCCCTCTGTTTCAGGCGCACCTTAGAACGGTGTCCACTTATTATAAGGCCTAGATGTGATAAATATCCTGTTCGGAAAGCAGCTTAATTCCGCCATTTTGCAGCGCTTTCGTCGCTGTATCGATATCCTCGACACGGAAGAGTATCAGTGCGTTTGTATTTGGCGTGCGCACGAACGAATAAAGATACTCAACGCTGATATCTGCCTGATCAAGAAGCCTCAACACTTGAGCCAACCCGCCGGGTTGGTCTGTCACCTCAGCAACGATCACATCAGTGGTGCTGGCTGTGAAGCCATTGTTTTTGAGCATTGCAATCGCTTTTTCTGGGTCGCTCACGATGCACCGCATGATGCCGAAATTCGTGGTGTCAGCGATGGACAGCGCAACAAGATCTACCCCGCCCTGCCCGAGCACTTCCGTAATCTTGGCCAAACGGCCCTTCTTGTTCTCCACAAAAACGGATATCTGCTTGATCATAACAACGCCTCCTTATTTATTAAAGCTGTCTCTTATCGATCACGCGCTTGGCTTTGCCTTCGCTGCGCGCAATTGATTTGGGTTCAACCAGCGTGACCTGCACGCCGATGCTCAGCACCGTCTGTATGTTCGCGCTGATCTTTCTTTGCAGCGCTTCAAGCTTTTTGACTTCGTCCGAGAAGATGTCTGCGGACACCTCCACCTGCACTTCAAGCGTGTCGGTGTTGTCCTTGCGATCCACAACGATCTGGTAATGCGGCTCGACCTCTGCCATTTCCACCAGCACGCTTTCAATCTGAGACGGGAAGACGTTGACACCGCGGATGATCAGCATGTCGTCGCTGCGCCCCAAAACCTTGCCCATGCGCGCCATGGTACGGCCGCAGTCACACGTATCGATGCTCAGCGATGTGATATCACGCGTGCGGTAACGGATCAATGGGATGCCGTCCTTGTCGATCGTGGTGATGACAAGCTCACCCTTTTCTCCGTACGGCAGCGGCTCCAGCGTTTCGGGATCGATAATTTCGGCAAGGAAGAAATCCTCCGCGATGTGCAGACCCTTTTTGTATTCGCAGTCGGCCGCGACGCCCGGACCCATGATCTCGGACAAGCCGTAAATGTCGATGGCGAGAAGATTCAGCCGCTGTTCAATCTCGCCGCGCATCGCTTCTGTCCAAGGCTCGGCGCCGAACACGCCGCCGGTGAGCTTTAAGCTCTTCGGGTTAATGCCCATCTCCTCCATCGTCTCCGCGAGATACAACGCATATGAGGGCGTACACGCCAGCAGCGTGGTGCCAAAATCCTGCATCAGCATGATTTGGCGCTTGGTGTTGCCGCCCGACACGGGTATCGTCATCGCGCCCAGCGCCTCTGCGCCGTAGTGAGCGCCAAGGCCGCCCGTAAACAGGCCGTAGCCGTAAGCCACCTGTATCACCGATTGTTTGCATCCGCCCGCGAAAGTAAACGTGCGCGCCATAAGGTCGCCCCAGTTTTTGATATCGCGCTGGGTATACCCCACCACGGTGGGCTTGCCTGTCGTGCCGGACGACGCATGCACACGGCAGATTTCATCCTGCGGCACCGCGAAAAGTCCGAACGGGTAATTGTCTCTCAAGTCCTGTTTGAGCGTGAAGGGCAGCAGTCTGACATCATCCACGCTCTTGATATCTTCGGGCTTCACACCCTTTTCGTCAAACGCCTTTTTGTAAAAAGGCACGTTTTCATAAACCTTTTTGACCGTAGCTTGAAGCTTTTGCGCCTGCAACGCACGAAGCTGCTCGCGATCCATGCATTCGATATCTTTATTCCAATACATTGTATTCCTCCAATCACATCCCAAAACCTACGATTCCGGGGGATTCCTAAAATAAGATTTAAGCGTTATAGCCCATTTCGAATGCCGTCATGTTGACCTCAAGCGTTTTTGGGGGAACTGTCTGTTTGATGGCATCGAGGAAGGCTTGTTTATCAATATCCATATGTTTGGCAAGCACGCCGATAAGCACGATGTTAAGCGCTTTCATGTTACCCGCCTCTTTGGCGAGCGACAACGCGTCCACAAACACCGCATCGGGCACAATCGCGCTGATGCGCGCCTCAATGTCCGCAGGATATTGCTGCGCACCCGTGATGACGGGCATGGGCAGTATCTCCTGCGTGTTAATAAACATCCTGCCGTTTTTTTTCAAACGGCCGCACCACCTCAATGCTTCCAGCTTTTCAAAAGCCAGAATAATATCCGCGCCGCCTTCATCAATAACAGGCGCGTAAACCTTATCGCCGAAACGGACGTGCGTCACGACACTGCCGCCGCGCTGTGCCATGCCGTGCACCTCCGAAAGCTTCACATCATATCCAAGACCCAGCGCCAGATTGCCAAGAACCCGGCTTGTAAGCAGCGTTCCCTGCCCGCCGACACCCACTATCAAAACATCTGTCATATTCATACCCCTGCCGTTTCTATCGCACCGAACGCGCATACGTTGGGGCAAAGCCCGCAGCCGTTGCAAACGCTCGCATCTATCTGCATACCCTTATCCGTCTTCTTGATGGCCGGACAGCCAAGCTTCATACACACACCGCAGTTTTTGCATTTGTCTGTGATCTTGTAGGGCGGCACGTATTTCTTATCGAGCAGCGCGCAGGGCCGTTTGGTGATAATCACGCTGAGTTCGTCGCGGGACGTTTCCTCTTTGAGCACCTGCTCAAGCTCCTTTAAGTGGAACGGATCCAAAACGCGCACGTGCTTCACACCGATAGCCTTCACAAGCGCCGGAATATCCACCGCGTACGCGATATCGCCCTTTAATGTCTTGCCTGTCGCCGGGTGATCCTGATGGCCTGTCATGCCCGTGGTTGAATTATCAAGTATAATGACCGTGGATGTGGCACCGTTATAGACCATGTCCACAAGTCCTGTCATGCCCGAATGGAAGAACGTCGAATCACCGATCACCGCAACCAGCTTGCGCGCAAAGTCCTTGCCGCGCGCTTTTTCCATGCCCATTGCCATGCCGATGCTCGCCCCCATGCAGACGCAAGCGTCGATACCCTGAAGCGGCGGCAGCGCGCCCAGCGTATAACAGCCGATGTCGCCCGTGGCCGTGATGCCCAGCTTTTTAAGCGCGTAGAACACCGCTCTGTGCGGGCAGCCGGGGCACATCACAGGCGGCCTTTGCGGCAGCTCGCCCGGATTGCAAATGTCTTTCTTCGTGCCGCCAATTTTTTCAGCGACCAGGTTGACGCTGTATTCGTCCTGCACGGAGAAGACATCCTTGCCAATAACCTTGATGCCCATCGCCTTAATCTGGTCCTCTATGAACGGCTCCAGCTCTTCCACCACATAAAGCGTATTCACCTGCGACGCGAAATCGCGGATCAGATTTTCTGGAATCGGATGCACGAGCCCCAATTTCAATGTGCTCGCGTCCGGCAGCGCTTCACGCACGTAGTTATACGCCACGCCGCTCGTCACGATACCGATGCTCTTGTCGCGGTATTCAGTGACATTGATCGCCAGCTCATTCGCTTCTTCCCCGAGACGGTTCATACGTTGCTCCACCACAACATGACGCTTCTTCGCCATACCCGGCATCATCACGTACTTGGCGATATCCTTTTGGTAGGGTTTGAGCATCTCCCCTGCGCGGCTGCCAAGCTCCACCAGCCCTTGCGAGTGTGAGAGGCGCGTATTGGTGCGCACCATCACAGGCGTATCGTATTTCTCGGACAGCTCAAACGCGAGCTTGACGAATTCTCTGGCTTCGTTGCTGTCAGCCGGCTCCAGCATCGGCACATGCGCGCTGCGCGCATAGAACCGTGAATCCTGCTCGTTCTGGCTTGAGTGCATGCCCGGATCGTCCGCGACGATAATAACAAGCCCGCCGTTCACGCCCGTATACGATACGGTAAACAGCGGGTCGGCCGCGACGTTCACGCCCACATGCTTCATGCAGCAAACCGCGCGCGCACCAGCGAACGACGCGCCAATGGCAACCTCAAGTGCCACCTTCTCGTTGGGCGCCCATTCGGCATATATTTCATCGTATTTTGCGATATTCTCCGTGATTTCTGTGCTTGGCGTTCCCGGATACGCCGCGGCGACCGTCACGCCCGCTTCATATGCGCCGCGTGCAAACGCCTCATTTCCCAGCATCAGTTTTTTCATGTGTTTCCCCTTTATGTTGTCTGTTTATGACTGTCCGCGCAAATCGGTCACACGTTTGGCTTTGCCCTCATAACGCTTTAACGACTGCGGCTCCACAAGCTTTACGTCCGCGCCAATATTGAGCACGGTATAAAGCGCGTGCTTGATTTTCTTTTCTAGCGCTTCAAGCGCACTGAACTTCTCTGTCAGTGAAGCGTCCGTCACTTCGACGAGCACCTCAATTTTGTCCATATATCCATCCTTGCGGATGATGATCTCATAATGCGGCCCGATATCCTCAATGCCCAGCAACACGCTTTCAATCTGCGACGGGAACACATTGACGCCGCGGATAATCATCATATCGTCTGTGCGCCCCTGAATCTTGGCCATGCGCATGGATGTACGCCCGCACTCACACTTTTCGGGTATCAGCCATGTGATATCCTTGGTACGGTAGCGCAATATCGGCAGTGCTTCCTTGGAAAGCGCGGTGATGACAATCTCGCCCTTTTCGCCCAGCGGAACCGGCTCCAGTGTATCAGGATCAACGATCTCACAATAGAAATGGTCCTCGCAGATATGCATGCCTTGTTTGATATGGCACTCGCCCGAAACGCCCGGCCCGATGATCTCGGACAGGCCGTAATTCTCCGTCGCCACGATGTCCCATGCCTGCTCGATCTCGCGGCGCATCTCTTCGGTGTGCCCTTCTCCGCCAAACATACCGATGCGCAGCGGGAGCTTCTTGGTGTCGATACCCATTTTCTTGGCGGTCTCCGCAAGATACAGCGCGTAAGACGGCGTACCCACAAGCAGCGTAGAGCCAAAATCTTGCATGATGTTCATCTGGCGTTCGGAATTGCCGCCTGATATTGGGATAATGGCAGCGCCCAGCTTCTCCAAGCCGTAATGCAGTCCGAAAGCGCCTGTGAACAGCGTATATCCAAATGTGATCTGCGCGATATCGTCCGGCGTTGCCCCTGCGGCACAGGCCAGCCGCGCAATACACTCGGCCCACATATCAACGTCGGCCTTCGTGTACCCCACGACGGTCGGCTTTCCTGTGGTGCCCGAGGATGCATGAATACGCACCACATCCTTCATGGGAACGGCAAACAACTTATATGGATAATTGTCTCTCAAATCATCCTTTACCGTAAAAGGAATCCGACGGATATCGTCCAGCGATTTTATATCGTCCGGCCTGACGCCTGCCGCGTCAAGCTTTTTGCGGTAATGCTCCACATTGTAATAGCACCGTTCTACCGTGCTTCTAAGCCGCGCCAACTGGATGGCTTCTATTTCCTCTCTCGACGCGCACTCAATCTTTTCGTTCCAGATCATGATCAAACTTCCCTCTCGTTTGTCTATTTCGCACGCAAATTGTCAATCTGTCCGTGCTTCCGTGCTTCAAGTGAATGTATAGATTATAGCGTATCAGGGGAAAAAAATAAAGCCTATCAATCACTTAATATATCAGCTCACCAATAATTTCTAATCATTATGTGACACATATGACAAATATCTTGCTGCTGTATAACCCATAAGCGAAATAAATCTCCGGAAAAACGACACTTCCGGAGATCATTTCTTAGTTTCTTATTGGGGCTTGCCGGTAAAATCATTCCTCTGTCTCGCCGCTTATAACCGCATCGATGAGCTGCAGCTCTTCCTGAGTAAATTCCAGATTGTTAAGAGCTTTCACATTTTCTTCGATCTGCGATGGTCTGCTTGCGCCAATCAATGCGGACGTCACGCTGGGATTTTGCAATACCCACGCTATCGCCATCTGCGCCAGCGTCTGTCCTCGCTGCGAAGCAATCTCACCAAGCGCGGTTATCTTGGAAAGCAGCTGATCATTGAGCGCGCCTTCCTTCAAGAAGCGCGGATCCTTCATCATGCGCGAATCTGCAGGGATGCCGTCAGTATACTTGCCTGTCAGCAGCCCCTGTTCGAGCGGTTTGAACACCACGCTGCCGATTCCTTCATCCAGCAAAACGCTGTCGAGTCCGTCCTCGATCCAGCGATTCAGCATGGAATAGCTCGGCTGGTGAATCAAACACGGCGTATGGTTATCTCGCAGCATTTTTGCCGCTCGGCTCGTTTCCTGCGGTTTATAGTTAGACAGGCCGATATAGAGCGCTTTGCCCTGACGGACAATACTGCTGAGCGCCTCGCAGGTTTCCTCCAACGGCGTCTCATAGTCCGGCCGGTGGTGATAGAAGATATCCACATACTCGAGACCCATTCTTTTCAGGCTGGCATCTATCCCGGCGATCAGATGCTTGCGGCTGCCATAATTACCATAAGGCCCCGGCCACATATCATATCCCGCCTTTGTCGCAAGGATCAATTCATCGCGGTATCCTTTGAAGTCTTCGCAAAATATCCGTCCGAAGTTTCTCTCGGCCTCACCATAGGGAGGGCCGTAATTATCCGCTATATCGAAATAGGTGATGCCATGATCAAATGCTGTCCTTAAGATATTTCGCTGGTCTTCCAATGGCGTAAGGTTGCCGAAGTTGTGCCAAAGCCCCAAAGACACCCTTGGAAGCAGCAATCCGCTTCTTCCGCAGCGCGCGTATTGCATACCATCATAACGTTTATCGAATGCCACATATTCCATGATCAACGCCTCTTTTCTGTATTGTCATTCCAATGATTATATCACAAGACTTGTCACTAGATAGTAAAAATCAGAACATGTCTCCTGTGCGCAAGAACAAATATCAATCAAATCCCACCGACGAATTCCAAGGCAAAATCAATCAAGAAACGGATTTTAAAAAATTGATTGTTTTCCATTTTAAAGCATGGTAAGTTGTTTGCGACCGGTCGGTATTTTGCAGAGAAAGGATAGCGAAGGATGGAGATAACAATTGAAACATTACCGACATACAAAATCGTTTATATGAGACATAAGGGCCCGTATGGCATCGGAAACATTCAGACTATGGAGAGCTTAAAGAGTTGGGCGAGGCTTAATCATATGCTTAATGATGAATCCGTTATATTGGGGATTGCGCAGGACAATCCCGAAACAACCAAGACAGAAAACTGCCGGTATGATGCCTGCCTCGTCATTTCAGACGATGGCTCTATATGCGATGAAGCTGTTAACAATGGATCGATTCCCGGGGGCAAATATGCCGTTTTCATGATTAAACACACAGCGGAAGCCATGCAAAAAGCATGGAGCGACATTTTTCCGGAATTGCACAGGCAAGGCTGTCAAATTGATAAGACAAGACCCATCATAGAAAGGTATGCGGTTAAAATGGTTAAGAAACACTATTGCGAGATTTGCGTACCGGTATATTAAGACCCGATCAGATCTCGCGAAAAAGAATATTGGTTCAGGTACCGAATTATAAGTATATATTGCATGCGGGAGAAATGGGCAAGGCGCAAAAAGAAACTGTTCTGAATAAAAAGATTAAGAAGCTTTAGGAGCTCTGATTCTGTTCTAGTTGCATGAAAAAGCGACCTGTTTCTAGGCCGCTTCAGAGTGTCAAAAAAGTCACTTAGATCATTCCGATTGAGCATCAGCGATTGACTACGAAGTGGATTGGAATTCCCTTCTACAAAGCGCTTTTCATGGGATTCCAGTCCACTACCGTAGTCGACAAGCTCGGAATGACATAACAGGGTTTATGACAGCCTGATGCGACCTGTTTTTAGGCCGCTTTTTTCATTAACATAAGTGTATTCTGTTTATTTTGCCTGTTTCCAAACAGTATCAAGGGGAATGATTTTCATAAGACATATATCGTCACCCACTTTTATGCTTTTCAACAATTCGACATCGACGTTACAGCCAAATGCTTTCTCAAAAAGAACTTTGCTGTACCCTGTCGTGCATTGGCACCATGTGTACGTGTCCAATTTATCCACATCGGCAAGCATCGGGCAGGGGCAAAACAAAAATTGCAGATAGAGTTCCCCATTTGTGTATGAAAGACCTATTGCCTTTGCTTTGTCTTGGTTTGCAAATTCCTCTAGATTGGTCGATGATTCCATCAGCTCCTTCACGAGCGCTAATTTCTCATCCATTGCATATCCGCATTGGCAGTTCATTCTGATCTGCTTAACCGCAGGCCTGTCAAAGCAGCTTTCCAGTCTGCTCATGGTGGATTTCACCCATGTCGCATTGTCCTCAGACATTCCGTGTTCCCCATACACAATTTTTGCAGCCGTATCTTCGTTGCTGGCCGCTTTTATAGCATCAAAAATAACTTGCTCCTGGATTTTTCTAATATCAAACATCATTAAACCTCTTTCTTTTTTTGTGTGCAGCGGTTTAAGAAGCATGAAAAAACACACCCAAATAGTGTGTGCTGTAAACCAGGCATTTCCACACAACTTTTCCACTATTCACTATTATTCAAACGTACAATAATCAAGGCTATACGTGACAGCCGTACCCTATATGCTTCATTTGAAAACTAGCGATAGATTGGATCCATCATTGCAGACAATGTCCTTTCGGTATTGAGATATATTGTATATTACTATATCAGTATCATTTTGTCAAAACGCACCTGAATGTTACGCTCCCCTTTGAAGCCGAACGTATTTCAATAAGGGATGGTTATCTGTGCCATCCGGCATTATGATGATTTCTTTCGTCTGACTTTACCATTGCTGCCTGGCATATCAGGCTCCATCTGCGCCCGGAATCCTGTATCTTTGGGAATCGACAGAAGCCGGATATATGGTTGACTATAAATATCGGACGTCCGGTTAGCGGACACATACATCCTAAGGCTCCATCGCAGACGATTACGTCTGCGACTTTACCTCCGTCTTACTCTTTCCATTGCGGTAAAATACCAGCGCGATACAAGCCGCCGCGCACAATATCGCCACTGCGTAATACATTCGCGTGAATCCCGCGTTCAACGTACTTTGGAACACCGTCTCGATCTCATCTCCCTGCGATTCTACCTGCATCACATAATTGTCAAGTGCAGTATCAAAATATCCTGGCATCGACGCCTGCAATGTTTCAAGACGTTTCTGCACGTCTGACATCTGTTCGGACATTTGGGTTACCGTCGATTTCTGCTCCTCCATGATCCCGGCGGCGTTGCTCATACCTGTCTGCATCGATGTCATCAATGCCACCTCTTCCTGTACATCCGCTATCAGGACTTCTAGCTTTCCCTTCGCCGCCTTGATGTTTTTGATGGATGCATTCATTGATGAAACCTTCTTCTTCATCGAAGCGACCTGCGACTCCAGCTCGCCCTGCTGACTCTGCGCGCCTTCCAACTTCGCCTGCAAGCTGTCGTGAGCTGCGGTGAGACCAATCAGCTCGCCCTGCATCTTTCCGAAAACCGACGGCGGATCGCCCGCGGCGATGGACGCTTGCAGCTCTGCTTGCTTAGCAGCGATCTGCGCATCAAGGCCGGCTATACCCTGCTCCATACCGGCGATACCCTCCGCGATGCCTTTGGTCGCCTCCTCCATCTGGGTAATGCCTGAGTTGATGCCTTTGATACCCTTTTTAATTCCGCTGATGGCACTGTTCATACCATCCATGCCCTCGTTCATGCCGCTAAGCCCCTGCTGCGCACCCTCTATGCCCTGCCCGATGCCGTCAATACCAGATTGCAAACCGTCAAGCCCTGTTGCAATGCCGTCCGATGCCTTGGTCAATCCGCTGATCCCCTCGCCAATGCCGCTGATTCCCTCGCCGATGCCGCTCTGTATCGATGTGATCACATCTGGTGTATAGATATTGAACATACGTTGCGTAAGATATACCACATCACCTGTAATGCTGTTGACATCAGACGACTGCAAGCGCTGAAGTACGTCCTCGGGCAGTTCGCCGTCTCCTGTCATATCAAAGTCCATGCCGGCCTGATTCTCAAAGTCCAGCATGCTCATATATTCGTCAATGTCGTCCGTGCTCATGCCGCTGTTCTGGGAAAGCATGTCACGTATGGACGAAAAGTCGGGTGTGTCCGCACCTTCGGGCATGCTAAAATCCATCTCTGCCAGCATGTCTGCAAAGTCCGGATCGTTTTTTATGGATTCGAAATCTGCCTGCATCTTTGCATCCGCTTCTTTTAGCGCCGCGTTTTGAGTCTCGAGTTCATCCACAATGGTCAGCAACGCGTCCTGCTTTTCATTGGACAGCGTCATGCCCTCCTTAAGTGAGTTGAGGTTCGCTGTGATGCCATCTGTCAGCGTTTCATCCGCTGTAATCTGTATTGTTGATATGGGGGGCAGTACATTCATGATCTTATCTTGCGCGGCAGTACCAGCCTGTGCGATAAATCCGATCATGATGATCGGCCCGATGGTCGTTCCGATGGAGCGAATCAACGACAGCGCGGAAAGAGCCGAGTTGGATTCCTCTTTGGGTGTATTGGACAGCATCATATAGTTGAGCGGTGTGCCCATGACGAAACCGAGGCCGGAGCCCATGAGGATAAGACTGACCACCACGCTGACCACGCTGACATGCGTTGTGGCGTACAGCGCTAGAAACAGCGCAGCTACCATGGAAATTCCGAAGCCCAAGAACAGTATCTTCTTGGGGCCAAACTTGTCAACCAGCCGCCCGCTGAGCGGCCCGCCGATGCCCGCGAACAGCCCGAGTATCGTGACGAAATAGCCTCCTGATCCCGCACGCGTCTTGAGTGCGTTCTCGGCGAACTGAGGCACGAACACCATGCCCATGAGCATGATACCTACGGCGAGCGCCAGCACAAAAGTGATCACGATACGCCCGTTGCTGAAATATCCTATGTTGAATATCGGATCAGCGGAGCGCTTTTCAAGACGCACAAACAGCGGCACAAGCAGCGCAAACAGTATGAGGAACGGATAAACATCCGCATTTCCGATTGTTTTTCCAAAGTCGAAAAAGTCCAGATTATTGAGACCGTAAAGCAGGGACAAGACCATGACGACAAGTACAACCGTCCCTATATAATCGATACGGTGTGCGGACTTTTTCTCACCCTTGGGCAGTGTAAATACGCCCACCGCCACTACGAACACGCAGATGGGCAGATTGATGAAAAACAGCCAGTGCCAATTTGCCGTGCCAACCAAGTCAAGAATTGCGCTGCCCAGCGTCGCACCCAGTATGTTCGCGATTCCGTATACGCCCCCCACGAGGCCAAGAGCCATGCCGCGTTTGTTCTCCGGGAAGCTCGTTCCGAACTCCGCGGTTGCCAGCGGCACTATGCCTCCGCCGCCAATTGCTTGAATCACGCGCCCTATGATCAGTAGCGGGAAGCTGTCAACGAAGTTGGACAGTCCACAGATAAGTGAGCCCGTGCCGAACAGCGCGATGGCCACCATATATACCTTTTTGCGACCGATGCGGTCGGCGAGCTTACCCAGTATCGGCATAGAACAGGCATAGGCCAGCGTAAACGCGGTGATCATCCATATGCCCGTCTTTTCGCCTACACCCAGTGAATTTTGCACCACGATACGAGCCGGCGTCAGTATCCCTGTATCGATCGCACCGATGAATATGCCCAGCAGATAAACCGCCAGCACCCATCCCAGGCGCCTTTTCTTCGTTTCAACCGTCATATATTCCTCCTGCAAATCAATAAAATTAATCAAAATGAACATTGTTCATTCCATTAGCAAAAAAAATTACTTAATGAATTTTTCTAACACAAAACGCATATCGTCTAAATCTGAGTCTTTTTTGTAAGCATATGTGAAAAAAACACGGGAAATGAACTCCGACAAAAATTCCTCTCGCTCCGGTTCCACGTGTCCATGGATAATATCGCGCACGGTTCCGGCGAAATCCATGCGCAGTTGCGTTTTGATCCGCTGCATCTTGTTCATGGTTTCGCTTTCAAAGTTATCGGGGAGACCCTCTGCCCAAAGCTGATGCACCTGATTCATCATATGCTTCAGTTCAAAAAATACTGTTTCGAGCTGCTTGACGGGCGGCATGTCTACCTTCGTACGCATCTTGATCATTTGCGTCATCATGGCCCAGTCCTCTGCGAGAGTTGCAGACACAATAGCCTGTTTCGATCGAAAGTAATTATAAAACGTCCCGGTGGCAATGCCGCATTCTTTCGCGATATCACGGATGCTGATTTTGTTGTATCCCTTTTCCAGCACCATGCGGCGCGTGGTCTCAAGAATCTCTTCCTTGATGTTCGGCAGTGTTTTGGGCATCGCTATCCTCCGCTTTTATGAACATTGTTCATTATAAATCACAGTCCGAACGCAGTCAACTCCTAACACAATTTTGCAAGGTATAAATATCCAAAAAAATTATGGCTCATCTCCAAATGAAATAGCCCCGGTATTCCCGAGGCTATGGTTTACGGTGTTGTCATATTCATGTTGTTTTCTTTTTTATCTGTATTATTTACTCCCACTCGACCAAGACTAAACAATTCTGTTTATGCATTTTTGTTTCTCGTTAGTCTTGATTTTTTTGATACACGACGTATCTGTATTATCCTGTGCACAAAATTAGTTGTTGGCAGGAATGAAATATAAACCGTAGTCGCCAAGATTGATCGGTAAGGTCGGAATCTCGGAACAGTCATAATACTCTGTAGGAGCTACGGTAGCGTATCCTTTTATACCGTCGATTATTATTTCATAGTCAGTACCTTTAGGTGTTTTCTGTTGCACCTTGTAGCTTCCGGTGTAAGTTTTATTATTTGTTTCATCGGTAATGGTAATCACACCATCTTCAGCTACTAATTTAAGGTTTGCAATTTTTGCTGCAGGATACAGTTCATCGGCTTCTCCAACAGCGACAACAAACTCATTTTCATTTTGAGCAACCTCAGTGTCATTACTCATAACAGTTCGCATTTTCCACTTATAATCATCAATCGCAACAATCTCTCCGCTACAAGCAGAAAGTGTAAACACTAACACTATCAATAAAAATACAGAAAAGATTTTCTTTATCATTCCAAGCATTTAATCACCTTACTTTCTATTTGTTTTATATAAGCCAATAATCGATATAACAATTGCAACAAATGCAACAATAACAGTTCCGGTCTTGATGGAAATGCTCGATACATAGATGCTTGTTGGACTATCGAATCCACCAATAATAGAAGTATTTGTGTTAATATCCTCCATCGCAGAGCGCCAATAAACAAAGTCTAATATTTCAAGTAAAAATTTTATTGAACATAAAACAATTACTGCAACAAAAACAGCTCGCCAAATTTTTCTGCGGCGTTCACTTCGTATAGCATATTGTTCATTTAACAATTCCAGTTTGGCGGCAATAGCTTTTAGTTCTGAGTTTTCCCCGTAATGGTTTCACCTAAAAGAACATTTACGGAAGTATCAAGTTTTTCTGCTATCCGAATAAGCATTTCGGAATCGGGAACCGATAAACCTTGCTCCCATTTTGAAATTGTTTGCCGTACCACATTCAATCTTATGGCTAATTCTTCTTGAGATAGTCCTTTAGACTTTCTTAGATTTTTCAAATTATCACACAACATATTAGAACCTCCCTGCTTGATATAATTATACTGATATGTATAGTTTATCTCAAGCAACATTGGTTAACATTTCCGCAACGATAGCAAAAGACACCGCATTTCTGCGATGTCTTTGCTGTTTTTATGTTATTCTGGAAAAAATACAGCTAGAGAAAATAGCAGGAGCTTTAGGAGTAAGTGAGTTTGCCCTTTCTGACCCTGACCTTGATACTCGTTTCGGTATCATGCAGGCTCTATTCTATTTAGAGGATACCTATGGATTCACACCTTTTGAGAGTGAAAACAAATTGTTTCTTGCACTGCCTAATAACACACTTGTTTCAAATGATGTTAAGAAATGGGCCAAAGCACTAACCAGTTTAAATAACAGAAACATTACTCAAGACGAGTATGATAAATGGCGATATACCTATCCACAAATCGAAGCCGAGAGATCTGCTGAAAAATTGAGAGTGTTACATGATAAGTTAAAAGAATAAACGAGATAGTATCAAAATAGTATCAGTTGAAATAAACAATCCCCGAAAGCGCCCGTTTAAAGGCACTTCGGGGATTTCGTTTCTTATTCCCACTCAATCGTTGCGGGCGGCTTGCTCGTCACATCGTAGCAGATGCGGTTCACACCCTTCACCTCGTTGATGATGCGATTTGAAATCTTCTCCATCACGTCGTATGGGATACGCGCCCAGTCGGCCGTCATACCGTCTACGCTGGTGACGGCACGCAGCGCAATGGTATGATCGTATGTGCGCTCGTCTCCCATGACACCCACGCTTCGCATATTGGTGAGCACCGCGAAATACTGCCAGATTTCCGAATCGAGATTTGCATTCGCAATCTCCTCTCGGAATATCGCATCGGCCAGCTGCAATGTCGCCACTTTCTCACGCGTCACGTCTCCGATAATGCGAATCGCAAGGCCGGGCCCTGGGAACGGCTGCCGCCATACGATATGGTGCGGCATGCCCAACGCTTCTCCCAGCGCTCTCACCTCATCCTTAAACAGCTCCCGCAGCGGTTCAATAATCTCTTCAAAATCCACCGCGTCCGGCAGCCCGCCCACGTTGTGGTGGCTCTTAATTACAGCCGCGTGACCCTTGCCGGACTCAATCACGTCGGGATATATCGTACCCTGCGCGAGAAAATCCACCTTGCCGATCTTTTTGGCTTCCTCTTCAAACACACGGATAAACTCTTCACCGATGATCTTGCGCTTTTTCTCAGGCTCTGTCACGTCCTCAAGTTTGCTTAAGAACCGGTTGGAGGCGTCCACGCACACAAGATTCATGTCGTACGCGCCCGAGAAGGTCTCCTCCACCTGCTTGGCTTCGTCCTTGCGAAGCAGGCCGTGATCCACGAAAATGCATGTCAGACGGTTGCCGATCGCTTTATCGAGCAGCACTGCCGCCACGGATGAATCCACGCCGCCCGAAAGTCCGAGCAGCACGCGACCGTCACCCACGCGCCGCCGAATGTCCGCCACGGCTGTGTCCACATAGTTTTCCATCGTCCATCCACCGCTTGCGTGGCAAACCTCATATAGGAAGTTGTGCAGAATTTCTTTGCCAAAGTGCGTGTGCACGACCTCGGGATGGAACTGCACACCGTAAAGGCCGCGCTCCGCGTGGCAAAACGCCCCCACCTCACAGCTCTGCGTGGATGCAATAATCGAAAAGCCCTCCGGCGGGTTGTCCACATAATAGGTGTGGCTCATCCAGCAGACGGAGTCTTCGTCCAATCCCTTAAACAACGCACATTTCGTGTCGTAGCGAATGTCCGTTTTGCCGTATTCACGGCGCTCTGCGCGCTTGACGCTGCCGCCCAGCATGCTGCCCATAAGCTGGCTGCCGTAGCAGATGCCAAGAATCGGTATGCCCGCATCGAAAAGACGTGCGTCGCACATCGGTGCGTCTTCGTCCGTCACACTGTTCGGACCGCCCGTAAATATGATGCCGATAGGCTTATATTCCATTATTCTTTCCAGCGATGCGTCGCACGGCAGAATCTCTGCATAAACTTGCAGATCACGCACGCGACGAGCAATAAGCTGGTTGTATTGTCCGCCGAAATCCAGAACAAGTATTGTCTCTCTCATTGATTACCTTCCCGTATAATTTGGTGCTTCTTTTGTGATGTATATATCATGCGGATGGTTCTCCGTAAGCCCGGCACCTGTGATCTTTATAAACTGCGCGTTTGCTCTGAGCTCGGCAAGGTCTGCCGCGCCGCAGTAGCCCATTCCAGACTTGAGTCCGCCAACCATCTGGAACACCGTATCGCTCAAGGGTCCTTTGTATGGCACGCGGCCTTCCACACCCTCGGGCACCAGCTTATCGGCTTTCTCCTGAAAATATCTGTCTTTGCTGCCCTTTTGCATCGCCGCAAGAGAGCCCATGCCGCGGTACACCTTGAAGCTGCGGCCTTGATAGATTTCCGAGTCTCCGGGGCTCTCCTCTGTGCCCGCAAACAGGCTGCCGATCATGACGGCATACGCACCCGCCGCGAGTGCCTTGGTGATATCGCCTGAGAACTTGATGCCGCCGTCCGCGATGATGGGGATATCATATTTTGCCGCGGCCTGCGCACACGCAAGCACTGCGGTAAACTGCGGGACGCCGATGCCCGCGATCACGCGTGTGGTGCAAATCGATCCGGGACCCATGCCGACCTTCACGCAGTCCGCGCCCGCTTTGATGAGATCAACCGTGCCTTCGGCCGTCGCCACGTTTCCCGCGATCACCTGGAGATCGGGAAAATGCGATTTGAGCTTTTCCACCGCATCCAGCACGTTCTTGGAATGGCCGTGCGCGGAATCGATTGTCACGATATCCACCTTGGCCGCGACCAAAGCCGACGCACGGTCGATAATGTCCGCTGTGACGCCAAGCGCCGCGCCTGCCAGCAGCCGTCCGTTTTCATCCTTAGCGGAAAATGGGTATTGAATGGTTTTCTCTATATCCTTAATGGTGATTAAACCCTTAAGCATCCCGTCTTCATCGACGAGCGGTAACTTTTCGATTTTGTGTCGTCCGAGTATTTCCTGAGCCTCGGCCAGTGTGGTGCCGATGTGTGCAGTCACGAGGTTCTTGGATGTCATGACCTCGCTGATTTTTCTTGTATAGTCCGTTTCAAAACGCAGATCTCTGTTGGTGAGTATGCCGACGAGCTTGCCTTCCTTGGTGATGGGAACGCCGGAGATCCTGTAACGCTCCATCAGCGCATTCGCATCGGATATCAGGTGCTCGGGTGACAGAGAGAACGGATCGGTGATGACGCCATGCTCGCTTCTTTTGACCTTATCAACATTCGAAGCTTGTTCCTCTATCGACATGTTCTTGTGAATGATGCCCACGCCGCCTTCTCTGGCCAGTGCGATGGCCAGCCGCGCTTCGGTGACCGTATCCATGGCCGCACTCATGATCGGAATGTTTAAGCTCACCTTGTTTGTGATCCGCGTCTTAACTGAAATCTGGGACGGAACGAGTGTGCTTTTTTGCGGTACAAGCAGCACATCGTCAAACGTCAGCCCCTCACAAATTCCCTGCATATGAAAACCGCCTTTCAGCAAAATAGTATACTTTTTTATAAATATTAAATGCTTGACAGCGTCTTGTCAACGCCGCAGCCTAGCATGAACAAAAAAGACCGCCGGTTATTTACCGCACAGCCTTTGCTCAACCTTTTTTAGGCTCGGTATCGACGGTATACCGCCCTTACCCTCCACGCAGATGGACGCCGCCGCGTTCGCAAACCGGGCGAAGCCCGCAATATCATTTAGTGTCAGTTCCGCCAGCGATTTGCCGCTCTGCATGAACTGCGAGAGCACGCCGCCTGTGAAGCAGTCGCCCGCGCCTGTCGCATCCACCGCCTGCGCGGCAAACGGCGCCGCCCTGCCAACGCCCGCTCTATGGGCGTAAATCGCTCCCTCGCTGCCCATTGTGATAAACACGAGCTTGATGCCGCGGCTAAGCAGCATCTGCGCCGCTTGCTCATATGGCATTTCCCCGAACAGAAAATCGATCTCGTTGTCGGATATTTTGAGTATGTCAGCATATGTCATGCCTTCAAGCATCATCTCTTTGGCTGTCTTTTCATCGCTCCATAACGGCGCACGATAATTCGGATCGTAGGACACCACAACGCCTGCGTCCTTGGCAATTTGCAGCATCCTCATCGTGGCGCTTCGCGCAGGCTCATCTGTGAGCGAAAGCGAGCCAAAATGGAAAGCACGTGCCTTGCGTATCGCGTCTTCATCCACCATGTCCGCAGAATACATGATATCTGCGCCGGGCTTTCTGTAAAAGGAAAAGTCGCGGTCGCCATTCGAAAACAGATGCACGAACGCCAGCGTGGTGTTGTAAACATCCGATACCATCAGACCGGACGTGTCCACGCCTTTGTCGTTAAGCACGTCCTTAAGATAATGTCCGAAAGCGTCGTTGCCTACCATTCCTGTGTATCCCGATGAAACACCAAAGCGGGCCATCGCCACGGCCACATTGGCCACCGCACCGCCCGCGTTTTGCATAAAGAGCTTTTGCCCGCCCAGTTCACCCGACGGCGTAAAATCGATCAGCAGCTCGCCAAAGGTTAAAAATTCGCTCATCTTGACTGCTCCTTCTTAATAATAAACAGCGTCGGACTGAGACCGCCCGATTCAAAGTTCTCTTCATGTATCAAAGAAAGTTCTGGCTTCTTCGCTATTTCATCGCGCAGCAGCTTCTTTTCCTGTGTCAGTAAAAAGGCAAAGCCCCCGTCCTTGAGCAATGCAAGCAGCTTGTCCGCAAACGCCGCATAGAGCTTTATGTTGGACGCGTGCCCCGAAACGCGGATGCCAAACGGCATATTGGCGATCACCTCGTCATATTGCGCTGCCCCATAGTCCAATATATCGCCGTGTATCAGCGCGATGCGCAGCCTGGCCGCGCTGCGATTTGCACAAGCCGCCTTGATGGCGTATCCCGATATATCCACACCCACGAGCGATTTCGCGGGTTTTAGGTATGCGCGTTCAATGAGCATGGTGGCGCTGCCGCAGAAGGGGTCGAGCACGTCTGCGTTTCCCCTCATGTACGGCTCGCAGAGCCGCATGATGCTGGCCGCTGTCACAGGGTTAATGCTCGCGGCGATGGATTCTTTGCGGTAATCAAACCGATGATCTGAGAACTTGGCGTACAGATGCCGTTTTATAGGCCGTAATTCAAACGTATACGCAGATGGATTGTCGGTATAACCGTACGGTTCGAGTCCCTTGGAGATGGTCATGATGGCCTCGCGCCGGTTCTCAGGACGCACGGCTCGCGCTTCAATGCGGTAATATTGTCCTTTGCAGCCGATGGCGTCCAGCTCAGCCGCCACTGCCTTAAAGTCATCGTCTTTGCCCACATTGAAAAGCGCGTCCTCATAACAGCGCAGCTTTTTGATAAAAGCTGTGGGTGCTTCGAAAGCATCATTCAACAGTGACGGGCGATATTCAGCGCCCGACGCTTTTAGCTCCGCAAGCAGTGCGCTCGGTTTGATGCTGGTCAGCGTGCACCACTCGGGCAAATTCAGATTTACGGGCATCTTCTTCGTTGCAGCTGCTTTCCCCAGTGCTTTTTTTAGTGCGTCGCGTTCAGCTTGCATATGTTTGGGCTCACCCGGTTCCACGACATAGTTTTTAAGATAGCGTTCAGGCTCCTTGGTATTCCCCAGTGCCAGTATTATAGATGGCCGCACAAAACGCGTCTTTTCACGTTTGAGCGCTTCAAAGAGCTTGTCCGCACAAGCATCCGCCGCACACAAACCAATCAGCTTATAGACGCTTTTGCGTGATTTATCATCGTCAATCGCCATGAGCGTATCCGCATCGCGAATCACGAGCGGTGTCAGCTCTTCCTGCCCCAGCTTCTTTTTCGCAATATCAGCCAGAGTCTTGAACGCCGCTCGCTGATCCTCCCCCGCGATCATATCGTATATGCGCAGCGGGGCGTCTGGCAATGCAAGCATGGCCTCCATCGTCTGTTTTGATTTTTCGCCGGACTCGGTTAAATACCGCCTGACCAGCGACGTCAGCGCATCAATTTGAGACATCGTCAATTATCCTCGCTACAGTGTCCGCGGCGTCCGCGGCGTTTTCACGCTTCATTCGTTTGCGCAATGTATCCGCATCCTTATACAGCTCGTCGATGGCCTCCAGTAATGTGTCTGCGTTAAGCTCCTCCTGAGGCAGCACATGCGAAAAGCCCTGTTCTTTAAAATATTGCGCGTTTAACACCTGATCGCCGCGGCTGGACGCTTTGCTGAGCGGGACGAGCAGCGCAGGCAATCCCAGCGCGAGTATCTCGAACACAGCGGTTGCACCCGCGCGGGACAGCATGATATCCGCCGCCGCATAAAGGTCGGCAAGCTCGCTGTCCACATAGCCAAACTGCTTGCATCCGCAAGGCAGAAAGCCGCAAACAAGGTTTTCTTTGCCGCGGATATGAATCACATCAAATCGCGCCGTAAGTGTGGGCATAATGCTGTCCAGTGCGTCGTTGATCGGCTGCGCGCCAAGGCTTCCGCCCATCACGAGCAGCACCGGTTTTTTGCCCGAAAAGCCGCAAACCTTCAAGGCGTTGTCTTTGCTGCCCTTCAGCAGCTCGGCTCTTATCGGCAGCCCCGTGTAGACACCCTTGCCTTCGGGTATGCTTTTGAGTGTGGACGAGAACGCCACACAGACCTTTTGCGCGCGCGGTATGCAGAGCCTATTGGCAAGGCCCGGCGTATAGTCCGACTCGTGCAGCACCACAGGGATTTTAAGCTTATGCGCCGCAAAAACGACGGGCACGCTCACAAAACCGCCCTTGGAAAACACGACTGAGGGTTTTATTCTCTTAAGAATATTTTTGGCCTGAACATATCCTGCGAGTATCTTTGCGGGATCTGTGAAGTTTTTAAGGCTGAAATAGCGCCGCAGCTTGCCTGCGCTGATCATGTGATACGGCAGACCGGTTTTTTCGATGATCTCCCGCTCCATGCCGTTTTTCGTGCCTATGTATTCGATATGATAACCCATCTGTTTAAGCTTTGGAATTACCGCCAGATTCGGCGTCACATGGCCGGCCGTTCCGCCGCCCGTCAGCACGACTGTTTTGCTCATACAATAATCCTCTCCGTAATCTTGTTGCATTATACCATACGGTCACTTGAAATCACACTATCTATTATATTATCTTGGAAGCGAAACGTTAGTAAAGCGGTTGCAACGCCAAAAAGCCCGCAAGGAGATCTGCGGGCGATCTTATGTATATATTGATTATATCAGTCCGTTTAAACGTCTTGAAATATAATTTGTGGGCAAGACGGGCTGAGCCCGCGCAGTCCACACCTTGCGGGTTTGCGCAGTTTCGAGTTTGCGAGGAACAAGCAAAACCGGTAAACTGGCGGAAAACCGTAGGTTTTCGACAATTTTTATATTTTGTTCATCTTAATCATCTGCGCAATGCTTTGGAGCTTTTGACGCTGGGCGTCGTCCAGCATGGGCGCCACGTTTTGAACAAAGCCGTCCAGCATGTCGTCCGTGAACGAGCCGTCCTTGCGTCCCTGTGTGATCACACGTTCGAGGTCGTTCATCAATTCATCCTCGCTTTTGTTTTCATACTGCGCAATCGTTTCTTCTACGCTCGCAATACTGTCATCCTCGATTCGGCTCGAATCCATGTTATACTTCTTTGCCGCTTCGCGAATCTCTTCCTTGTTGACCCGGGATGTCTGTTTATCCTTCTTCATCTGCCTCAAATCCTTTTTGGGCATTTGATTCCCTCCTTTTTGTCGTTAAATGAAACAGCACTGACCAAAAGCATTAAGCTCCGGCCGATTCATTACATATATATTCGTCTTTCACGCCAAAGTGCACGAGAGGGCGTTTTTTCGCATACGATATTAAATGAAAAAGTATGTAAAGGAGACGGTTATTCATGATGAGGTTCCCGTTCGGTTCCCGTCCCGGGCCGCGGCAGTCACGGAGAAGCACTCAGCAACCACTGCAGCCACAGCAGCCACAGCAGCCGGAGCGCAGCGTGGCGTATGGCGATCTTTTAAAACACGCATCGTTTTCTCCGGAGCTAAGCTTTCTGCTCTCGATGACGCTAAAGGACGGTTTGAGCCGCCAGTCTGTGATGGAGATGCTAAAAAACATAGAACCGCACGTCGGTGCCGGCGACAGAGAAGCCATACATAGCATTTTTAGCGCCCAGCAGCTCGCGGAGGAATACCGCCGAAACCCGCCCGTTCAGCCCCCCGGCCACAGCGGCACAGGGCTGAACGCGTTCTCACGGTTCACCCGGCAGCAGGCTTTGCTTGATGTGCTCTCACGTTATGCAGGCCCCGACACCCAGTCGATGATGCGCGGCCTGGCGCAGTCGGCCAGCATGCAGGAAAACTTTGAGCGCATGACGCGCAGAATGGAGAAGCTGAGAAATATGAACACCTCATCTCCCGAGCAGATGTTTGAAGCTCTGTCGATGTTTATGCCGCCCGAAGAGCAGTCCAAATTCCGCAACATGCAAAACATGATACGCATGATGGGCTCTATGAAGAATTTCAAGCCCGAGGATATGTTTAAATTCATGGGTAAGATGGGCGGTATGGGCGGCGCTGGGGGCGGTAAGTAAGCTGTCGTATGCGCAAACACTTTTGTGAGGCTCTCATTTGTTGTATAATGTCATATACATATCAAGCATGAGGTATTATACGATGAAATTATCCAAGAGCCTTTCTTTGCTTATCGTTTTTCTCGTCTACGCGGCCGCGTTCTTCGCGGGGCTGTTTGTGTTTCTCTCGCTGCCGTTCAAGGGCTTTTTTGCGTATCTGTGCGCGGATGTGGCCGCCACAGTCGTGGTTTGGGCCCTCGGAGTTGTATGTCGCAACGCGAGCATGTACGACCCGTATTGGAGCGTTGCGCCCATTGTGCTTTTCATCTGCTTTCTGACCGATTCAGGCCTTTTGGACGCGATCGATTATCTATATATCGCCGTATTCACGATTTGGGGTGTGCGACTGACACTGAATTGGGGAATCGGCTGGCGCGGCATGGCGCACCAGGACTGGCGCTACACGATGCTGCATGATAAAAATCCGAAAATCTGGTTCTTCACCAACTTCTTCGGTATCAATATGATGCCGACACTTTTCGTATTCGCGAACATGCTGCCCGCTTACCTTTGCGCGTATCACGGCGCTGATACAATGAATGCCGTTTCCGTTCTGGGCTTCGCTGTCTGCCTTTTTTCGGTGATGCTTCAGATCTTTTCAGACAGCCAGATGCGCCGTTTCAGAAAGGATTCAGCCAACACCGGCACAAGCATAGAAACTGGCCTTTGGAAGTATTCCCGCCACCCGAATTATCTGGGTGAGGTGTCACTTTGGTGGGGCGTGTGGATCATACAAGCGGGAACGCAGCCTCTGCTTTGGTGGAGCGTGATTGCGCCCATACTGATGACACTGCTGTTCGTGCTTATCAGCATACCCCTGATGGAAAACAGGCTCACAGAGACAAAAAAAGACTACGATGCTTATCAGCAGCGCACTTCCATGCTTTTGCTGCTGCCGCCAAAAAAAATAGCAGCGCAGCCTGATGAATCTGTCAGCGGTTCAGTCGAATAGCCATTCTTTCAGATTCACGTCAGCTCCGTAGTCACTCGCTTTGCTCAATCAGAATGACAGTAATAAAAAAGCATACCTGTATGGATGCTGCGGTATGCTTTTTATTTTCTGTAGAAGCATAAGTTGACCTTGCCTGTCACCTGACTTGACCACCTTTCATCAAAAACGTATCCTGCCACGCCATAATGGCGATACATAGACACTTTTCTTTTCAGCCACCTAAATGTGATTCCCTACGGGTACGCAAAAAAGCTGGTCTAAGTTTTTTTATATCCACTGCCATCAGATTCAATAGCCAATCTTGCTTTTTGTACAATAGGAATCAACTGATATAAGCCAGCAATTTTCTCTCCCACCGACACTTCGTGTCACCTCCCTCGTCAGAGGGAGGCAAAATAAGCATCAATAATTCTATATCATAAATCCATCCGCACGCAACAAGGCCGCAGAACTGATAGCATTATTATAGATTAATCCGATGTGGTTACCTTTTTGGTCAAGTCTGGTTTTAGTCTTGAAAAGAGCATGTTTATTAGCTGTATCAAGCGGTTATGCTCTAATTTATTTTCTGTAGAAGCAGAAGTTGACCTTGCCTGTCATCTTCGCCCAAGCCAGCGCCTTGTCTGCAGCGATCAGCAGATTTTTATATGTGGAGGCGCTTTCGGGATACATGCTTACGCCGATGCTCACGGTCACGAGAGTCGCATCCTCTCCGCTGAAACGGTCTTTGATTCGCTGCATCACCGCTTGCAGTGTTTTTTCATATTGCTCCATGGAATCTCCGAAGATGAGCAGCGCAAATTCATCACCGCCCCATCGATAAGCCGTCAGTTCCTCCGGTTTAAAGCTTTTGAATACGGCTGCGAGATTCTTAAGCAGCTTGTCTCCCTCGTCGTGCCCTTTTGTATCATTAATGATTTTAAAATCATCCAGGTCGAGCAGCCCGTAAGCGAAGGGGCGCTTTTTCTCAATTAAGTCTATGATGTTATGCTCAAGACAATATCTGTTCTCCAGGTTCGTCAGGCTGTCGTGCCGTGCGAGAAAATCTTTCTCATCCAGTGCCCATTTTAAGCGCGTCAGCAGCAAAGCAAACGAATTGGCCAGCCTTCCGGCTTCATCCCTTCGGTTCGTAAAGCTTTCCGGGAGGCTGTCAAAATCGGTTTCCATCTGCGCCACATACCCCGCCAGCTCTGTGATGGAGCGCGTCATTTTAGAAACGGCAATATGCACAACCGTTCCTATTAACAATACGCCAATCACCGCGATCATCACAATCAAAAATAATGTCCTGTTGTAGCTTTGAATGGCAGAATCGTGATTGACGCAAACTGTGATATCAAGCGCGTCATTCAGCACAGGTATTGTCATACCCATGGTGCTCACGGTTCGGCCCCCCGAAATGATCTCTAGCTGACCAACGTTGTTTCTCTCTTGCGCGATCAATTGACCGCCCGCATATATCCTCGGAAAGAGAATTTCGCCTGTCGGTTTGGATATGATGACATCATCGTTTGCAAAGGCTTCTGTGGCGTTAATTTCGTTCCAAAGGATATCAGATGTCATCTTTGCGACAATCAGTCCTATCTCAGCCTCGTTATTATCGTATATAGATTGAATAAACAACAGGCCTTGCGGATCGTCTTCATAGAGACTGTCAAATATCACACTGTCCGATTTCCCGGCAAGTTCTATCGACGGCTGCTTCTCCGAGTAACCGGCTTTAGAGACATTGCACCATTTGTCATGCCATTTAAGCGCATAGCATTCAAATTCCGATAGAGCCATTGAATATTGAAGTATGGGGATTCTGCTTGGTAATGAATCTCTGCTGACATCTCGCGACAGAAATTCTGCTGATGATCGAATAGCGGTAAGCCGCGCGTTAAACAACCGCGTCAGCACCCCGTCAGTTTCGTAAGCTTTTCTAGCCGCATCTTCAGAAGCTTTTATATCGAGGCTCGATTTCATTGAAGACAGATAAACATAGCCTAACAGCATAACCACAATCAGGAAAACGGAAACCATCGTCAATGTCAGCTTGTTCTTGATGTTCAAGGGAGCCTCCGGCTAAGTCAATACACAGGAATCTATACCCACATTTCGTATCCTTGTAACAAGAACATGGCTTTTACAGCACCTTTTTCAAATAATATCCGGTGGCGCTATCCTTGCTTTGCGCAATCTGTTCGGGCGTCCCCGTCGCGACAACACGTCCGCCACCGTCCCCGCCATCAGGCCCCAAATCAATACAGTAATCCGCGCATTTGATAACATCCAGATTATGCTCAATCACGATCACTGTGTTGCCCTTGTCCGCAAGACGTGCAAGGATGACCACGAGCTTTTTCACGTCGTCGGTATGCAGCCCCGTTGTCGGTTCGTCAAGTATAAACAGCGTATTGCCCGTCTGACGTTTGGATAGGTACGTTGCAAGCTTCACACGCTGCGCCTCGCCGCCCGATAGTGTCGTGGACGGCTGGCCCAGACGAATATAGCCAAGACCCACATCGCAGATGACCTGCAGTGTGTTGCTGATCGAGGGGATGCTGTCAAAGAACCCGAGCGCTTCCTCCACCGTCATATCCAGCACTTCCTGAATGTTCTTGCCTTTGTATTTAACCTCGAGCGTCTCGCGGTTGTACCGGGCGCCCTTGCAGACTTCGCAGGGCACATAGACATCGGGCAGAAAGTGCATCTCAATCTTGATAATGCCATCGCCGCTGCACGCTTCGCAGCGTCCACCCTTCACGTTAAACGAGAAGCGACCTTTGCCAAAGCCTCGTACCTTGGCATCCTTGGTGGCCGCGAACAGATCGCGTATTAGCGTGAACACGCCCGTGTACGTGGCGGGATTGCTGCGCGGCGTACGTCCGATCGGACTCTGGTCAATATTGACCACCTTGTCGATTTGCTCGACGCCATCTATGCGCTCGTGCAGACCCGGCTTGTCCTTGGCCTTGTATATGCGTTTGGCAAGCGCTTTGTAGAGTATTTCGTTTACAAGCGTGGATTTGCCGCTGCCCGACACACCCGTGACCGCGGTAATCACGCCCATCGGGAATGTGATATCGACGTTCTTCAGGTTGTTCTCCGACGCGTTCACGATTGTGAAAAAGCCGCTTGGCTCGCGACGGTTTTCGGGCGTGTTGATCTTCTTTGCGCCCGACAGATACTGCCCCGTGATGGAATGAGCATCCGCCATAATCTCCTCAGGTGTGCCGGCTGAAACGACATGCCCGCCGTGCACGCCCGCGCCCGGCCCCATGTCGATCACATAGTCCGCGCTGCGCATCGTATCTTCGTCGTGCTCGACGACGATCAGCGTGTTGCCAAGCGATTGCAGCTCCTTGAGCGTACTCAGAAGCTTATCGTTGTCGCGCTGGTGCAGACCTATGCTCGGTTCATCGAGAATATATAGCACACCCGTCAAACCTGAACCGATTTGCGTCGCGAGGCGGATACGCTGGGCTTCGCCGCCCGAAAGCGTGCCTGCGGCACGTGAAAGCGTCAGATAAGACAGACCGACGTTGAGCAGGAAGTTGAGCCGGGCATGCAGCTCCTTTAAAACCCTGTCGGCAATGATCTGCTGTTTTTCCGAAAGCGTCAGCGAGTCGAAAAAGCCGCGTGCTTCGCTGATGGGCATGTTGGACACTTCCGCAATGTTCTTTCCGCCGATTTTCACAGCAAGCGGCTCCGGCTTATAGCGCGTGCCGCTGCACTCGGGGCAGACAAGTGTCGCCATATATTTTTCATATTCGGCCTTCATCGCATCGGATTCGGTCTGCATGTAGCGCCGCTCGATGTTCGGAATGATGCCTTCGAAACGGTTTAAAAAGGTCCCCTTGCCATAATCGGACGAATAGTCCACCTCAAAGCGTTCGTCATCGGTGCCGTACAATATTTTTTCCTGCACGCTGCGATCGAGCTGTTCAAAAGGGGCATCCATATCGAAGCCAAAATGACGCGCCATGCCCTTGAAATACTGCGTACCCCAGCTGTCGCCCGAGGCCGAGTTCCAGCCCGACACACGTATAGCGCCGTCCGCGAGCGATTTGGCTTTATCCGGTACGACGAGGTCTTCGTCCACCTTCATGATGGTGCCAAGGCCATGGCAGTGCGGACACGCGCCATACGGCGCGTTGAACGAGAACATACGCGGAGAAATCTCCTCGATGCTGATGCCGCAGTCGATACACGCATAGTTCTGGGAATACCGCTGTTCACTGTTATCGCTCATGTCGACGATTTTGACGATGCCTTCGCCGCGTGCGAGCCCCGTTTCCACAGAATCGTGCAGACGCGTCTCGGCTTCGCTGCTGAGCACGATACGGTCGATCACCACGTCGATGGTGTGCTTTTTGTTCTTGTCCAGCACAATTTCTTCATCCAGCGTATATGTGGAGCCGTCCACCACAACGCGTGTGTAGCCGCTGCGGCTTAGGTCTTCCAGCAGCTTTGTGTGCTGGCCCTTGCGTCCGCTGACCACCGGCGCGAGTATCATAAGCTTTGTGCCCTCAGGCCGTTTTATGATATCGTCAACAATCTGATCCACCGTCTGGCGCTCGATTTTTTTGCCGCATTTGGTGCAGTGCACCTCGCCCGCGCGCGCAAAAAGCAAACGCAGATAATCGTGAATCTCCGTCACCGTGCCCACGGTGGAACGCGGGTTGCGGCTGGTCGTTTTCTGATCGATGGAAATCGCGGGCGACAACCCGTCGATGGAATCCACATCCGGCTTGTCCATCTGCCCCAAAAACTGACGCGCGTACGCCGACAGCGATTCCACATAGCGCCGCTGTCCCTCGGCATAGATGGTATCAAAAGCGAGCGACGATTTGCCGCTGCCTGAAAGTCCCGTGATCACGACCAGCTTGTCGCGCGGTATCTTGACATCGATGTCTTTGAGATTATGTTCTCTCGCACCTTTTATTGTGATGTAATCCATGGTTTCCTTTATCTCTATCCTTTTCTGATAATTTCCTTGAGTCTGAACAGCTCGTCACGCAGCGAAGCCGCCGCCTCAAACTCCAGCTCGATGGCCGCCTGGCGCATCTGCTTTTCAATGATCGCCGCTTTCTTGACCGCCTCGGCGTGCGAGAGCTTCTCCGTGTCCTTAACAGGCTTGGTGATCTCGATCATGTTGTAAGTCTCTTTGATGATCGTCTGCGGTGTGATACCATGCTCTTCGTTATACGCCATCTGCCTTTCTCGGCGTCTCTCCGTTTCGTCAATCGCGCGGCGCATCGACCCTGTGATTGTGTCCGCGTACATGATAACGCGTCCCTCCACATTTCGGGCCGCACGCCCGATGGTCTGCACCAGCGACGTTTCGTTGCGCAGGAAGCCTTCCTTGTCGGCATCCAGCACGGCCACCAATGCCACCTCGGGCAGATCCAGACCTTCACGCAGCAGGTTGATGCCTACGAGCACATCGAACTCACCCATCCGCAGCCCGCGTATAATCTCCATACGCTCCATCGTATCCACATCACTGTGCATATATTTGACGCGCATCCCCAGTTCCTTGTAGTAGTCGCTGAGGCGCTCGGCCATTTTCTTGGTCAGCGTCGTAACCAGCACACGAAAACCCTTTTTGACCACAGCGCGTATCTCGCCCAGCAGATGTTCCACCTGTCCTTTGGCGGGCACCACGGTAATCTGGGGATCCAGCAAGCCCGTGGGTCGCACAATCTGCTCCACCACACTGCCCGCAAGCTCACGTTCGTATAAAGCCGGTGTGGCGCTCACGTACACCGTCTGCCCCTGTCGTTTCTCAAACTCCTCAAACTTGAGCGGCCTGTTGTCGTAGGCGGAAGGCAAGCGGAAGCCGTATTGCACGAGCATATCCTTGCGCGAATAATCACCCTTGTACATCGCGCGCACCTGCGGCAGCATCACGTGCGATTCGTCCACGATCATCAAAAAGTCGTCCGGAAAGAAGTTCAGCAGCGTATACGGCGGATCACCGGGTTTGCGGCCGTCGAAATACCGCGAATAGTTTTCGATGCCGCTGCAATATCCCAGCTCACGCAGCATTTCCATATCATACACGGTGCGCTGCTTGATCCGTTCGGCTTCCAGCAGCTTGCCCTCCGATTTGAAAAGCTCCACCTGAGCCATCATGTCGTCACGTATATCGTCCAGCTTTTCCAGCATCGATTCGCGTTCTACGGCATAATGGGTGGCGGGAAAAATCGCGATATGCTCACGTGTGGCCAGCGCACGGCCTGTCACCACGTCGATTTCGAGTATGCGCTCCACTTCATCGCCGAAAAACTCAACGCGCACCGCTTTTTCCATGGTGCTTGCGGGGAATACCTCCACCGTGTCCCCACGCACACGAAAGCGTCCGCGCACAAAGTCCATATCGCCGCGCGTGTAATTGATGTCTACAAGGCGCGTGAGAAAATCATCACGCTTGAAGCTCATACCCGGGCGAAGCGAGATACTCATACCATTGTACTCTTCCGGGTCACCGATGGAGTAAATACATGACACGGACGCGACCACTATCACGTCTTTTCGTTCCAGCAGCGCGGATGTGGCGCTGTGGCGCAAACGGTCGATCTCGTCGTTGATGCTTGAATCCTTTTCAATGTATAAATCCTTGCCCGGCACATACGCCTCTGGCTGATAATAATCGTAGTAGGAGACGAAAAACTCGACGGCGTTTTCGGGAAAGAACTCGCGAAATTCGCTGCATAGCTGCGCCGCCAGCGTCTTGTTGTGGGCAAGCACCAGCGTCGGGCGCTGCACGCGCTCGATCACGTTCGCCATTGTGAACGTCTTACCGCTGCCCGTTACACCCAGCAGCACCTGTGCTTTTTTTCCCGCTTCGATGCCAGCCACAAGCGCTTCGATCGCCTCGGGCTGGCTGCCTGCCGGTTTGTATTTTGACTGAAGCTTAAAATTCACAACCTAGAACCTCTTTTTCAATCTTCCTGCGCATTGACAACAAGCACATCCTGCCACAAATGCTTATATTCCTCAATGAAATTCTGATGGGCTTCATGATGAAAGTAGCTCTCCAATGCCTGCTGGGATTCGCACTTGAGGCAATGCATGGTGTCATAGTCTCCTGTCGCCTCATAATCAACGGCGAATGTCTTACCCGCAGAATACGAAACAATACCCGGAATCGTTTCGGAAAGCGCTGCAAACGCCTCCATGTGTCTGGCCACGTCTGCCGGACTCGCACTCTCCTTAAACTTAAAATAGACGATGTGGTGAACAGACATAATAATCCCTCTCCTTATCTTAATGTGCAGGGCATGTAACTGCCTAATTTCTTGTCAATAAACTTGATATCCAGCCGTGCAAAGCGCTGAAGACCGTTCTCCATGGGCACATCCGGCCAGCCGTCACCGATCAGCGGCTTGGCGTATTTGATAAAATCGTCTGTGACATCGATGCCGCTGGGCGCGAGCCAGCTTTTCGGCAGATAGCGCACCGAGTTTGCCACAATTTCGAGCTGCACCTTGTCGTAATAGATGTCATATGCATTGCTCGGGCGGCGAAGTATCGTCGCCATATAGCCCGTACCGTCAGTCATCGCGATATCAACAGCCTTGACGCCCACCTGATACGCTTCCTCGATATCCACCTTGGATGCGTATATGGACGCGTCACGCTGCATCACACCCACCTGCTGACAGGTGGCCTGCCCCCGCGCTTTCAAACCGTGGCTGTTCAGGTAGTTCGTCACCTGCTGAACCGCTGTTGTTTCGCTTGCGCCGTATTCCACGTGGCCGAAGCCGTCATGGCGCGCGCCCAATTCGCCCGCGTCGTAGCCTTCGTTGACGATCACGACGCAGCGACCGTCGCGTTTTAGCTGCTCGTTGACGTTGTCCGCAAGCTCCTCTATGGTTTTCTTCGCTTCCGCGAAGTACAGCTGAAGCGGTGTTTTCCTTTCGGGGTCTCCGAGACGTGCCGCCGCCGTGATCCAGCCGGACTGACGCCCCATCGCCTGATGAACGCTCACGCATTCAGACACGCCCATGGCGCGGTTTTCCTCTTCGATATTTTGCAGGTTCATCGCCCAATACCGTGCGGCGCTGCCGTAGCCCGGCGTATGGTCGATGATCGTAAACGCTTCATCTCCCACGTCGTTGTCGATCGTTTTGGGCACGCCCACCACGGTGAGCTCGTACCCTTCCTCCTGCGCGAGCCGGGACACACGCGCCGCGGTGTCCATCGAATCGTTGCCTCCGATGTAGAAGAAATAACCGATATTATGTGCACGCAGCACATCGATGATACGCTGGAAATCCTCCTGCTGATCGGATTTTAGCTTATACCGGCAAGTGCCGATGCTGCCCGAGGCGGGCGTGTTCTTCAGGAGCCTTAACTCCCTATCATCCTGCGCACCCATATCAATCAGCTCTTCAAACAGCACGCCTTCGATGCCATGCCATGCGGCATAGGTGCTGCCTATGTTGTCAGAATGCTGTCTGCACGCGTCAATCACGCCGAGCAGCGATGCGTTGATGACGGGCGACGGCCCGCCCGATTGGGCGACGAGTGCGTTTTTCTTCATGATGTCAATCTCCTAATATAAGCTTTAATTATCCTAAAACGTAGCGGCCGGTTTCCACAGTGTGCCCCTTAAGGTACGCCGGCCCGATTCACACATTCGCTTTCAAAAGCAAGAGCCGTACCTGCATGCGGCACGGCTCTCTCTCCTGCCATTTCAAAGCGTATTATAGCATAATTGACAGCAAAAAAGCAAACATAATTTCTGGCGAACGTCTGTTCTTTTTTATAATGAAATGAAAGACGGCAAAACCGCCTCAGCTCCGCCGTCCTTCATTTCATGTGAGTTGTATATTTAGTTTATGGATCGCTGTACTTTATCCCGCTTAGCTCTCGGGGTTATACACCGCGCTTGTTGCTGTTTATCTGTTCAAGCTCGGTGAAGTTGTGCTGGGGTGTGTGGCCCGGAATGGGGCTGATTCTCTCATGGAACGCATCCACGTACCAGAAGGGCTGCGGGAAGAAATAATCCTCCAGCTCATGCGCAGGCGTAATCCAGTTCTTGGCGCCCACGACCACCGGCGGCGCATCCAGATAATCGAACGCAAGCTCGGTTAAGTTGCGCGCGAAGTCGTTAAGATGAGAGCCTCTCTCGCAGGCATCGCCTGTGATGATGATGCGGCCTGTCTTCTTGACGGATTCGATTACC
>JAEWBO010000005.1 GCA_023391105.1 Bacillota bacterium | reverse complement strand
GTGGGTCCCGTTGCACCTGCGGCTCCTGTGGCGCCGGTGGCTCCTCTTGCGCCGGTCGGTCCCGTTGCACCTGCGGCTCCTCTTGCGCCGGTTGGTCCCGTTGCACCTGTGGGTCCCGTTGCACCTGCGGCTCCTGTGGCGCCGGTGGCTCCTCTTGCGCCGGTCGGCCCCGTTGCACCTGTGGGTCCCCTTGCGCCAGTCGACCCCGTTGCGCCTATTGCGCCGGTGGCTCCTCTTGCGCCGGTGGGTCCCGCAACTCCTGTGGCTCCCCTTGCGCCGGTTGGTCCCGTTGCTCCTGTGGCTCCTCTTGGACCAGCTGGCCCCGTTGGGCCTGTGGCTCCTCTTGGACCAGCTGGCCCCGTTGGGCCTTTACCGGAATTGACATAGTTCACAATAAGCTGAGGTGCAATATTTGATTTATCGTTGTTTGAACTCGCAATAACCGCAAGCCCATCGGAAGCTTTGGCTCCAGTCAGCCCAATCCCTAAGCATTTGTGTTTTCTGCCAAACACATCCCTTACCACGTCGCTTACATCGACCTCGATAAATTGATTAGCCTGTCGGCACCCCACAGAAAACGTTATCGCTGTGGGAATCATTGAAGGGGCCGTATTCCATGTCACTGTGCGAAAATCAAATTCGGATGCAATCCTGTTGAGGCACAATAAGACATCGTTTGAGTAGACCACCTCGTCAACATACAGTCGTAAGTGTGCGCTCACAAATCCGCATCCTTCTGGCATCCTGGGTATTTCAAAATTCATCAAGCTTATATAAACATTTCTTCCTCGACATTCAAAGCCTGTCACAATGAATTCTTTTTCGGAAAAATTAGTGTCTGCATGACATCCTGATATATAAGTGTCACCTAATAGTGGCAGCAATTTTGTGGGCATAGTAATTCAACCTTCCATATAGTTATGTTTTATTGTATGTTCGCAGCCTGCCTATGCCACAGTTTGGCTCATTATTCCGTGTGATCCTGATATTTTTACTCTCAAACAGTTCGCTTACAAAGGCGTAGTGGTTACAAGCTTTGAATATCCAATAGCAAAAAAGAGGTTAATAGGCGGCTCAGATATAGCCAATATGCGATAAGACTGTCCCCTAACTTTTCTTTGATATATTCTCATTGGATTTGCATATCGTCTGCTTATAAAGCTGGTTGGAGAACACCGTCACACCCGTCACAAGAACACCTTGCAGCAGCCCTTCAAGCTGCATGTCTCCTAAGAAAAATCCGCCCGCCATACCAAGCCCAAGCAATATCCACGGTATCAGCCAATCGGCAAGCTTGGGTGTTCTTTTAAGCAGCAAGCCGATCATATATAAAACAGGGATCAGTATATACGCGTCCTTCACAATGAAATTTGCCAATTCAATATCCATAATAAGCTCCCTTCATTTTGTACTATACAAGTATGAGTTTTATGAATGCTTCATGTAGCCTTGCCGTTGTCCGCATATAAACGGCTGTCATAATTCTTTAATCTTATATATATAAATATATGACTACAGCATTATTTCTTTCACCTTTTATGGACTGCGCGTATTGTTTTTTGAAATATTTGGTGATACAATAAATACCTAAGAGCCTTGAAAGGAAGGCGATATCAATGAATAGAGAAATTGGCGCCAAGATTCGAAAGCTTCGAGAGCGTCAACATGTTTCCCAAAGCGAACTTGCACTTAAAGCCGGCATTGCACAATCAACGCTCTCCTATATTGAAAACGGAAAAAAAGCCCCTCAGTTTGATACGCTATCATCCATATGCCGTGGGCTTGATATCAGCATTCTCGAGTTATTTTCCTACGATGTCATCAAAACGAATAAAAAGCTGTTTGAACAAAAAAAAATCAACCAAAATTTAAACGCCAGCTTGATTCTGGATGGACTTTATATTGAGTCGATCAAAGAGATATACGAGGCTGAGAGAAGGATGATACAGAACCCAAAAGATGCATAAAACAACGGCGTTATATGCATATATAAAGGTGAATTATGAAAATATATACTCTCATCGAAGACAGCAAACAAAAGAGCGGATTTCTCGCAGAACATGGTTTGAGTTTGTATTTTGAACATAGCGGCAAACGCATACTGTTTGACACCGGTGCTTCTGATGCATTTGTATACAATGCCACATTACTTGGCATTGACCTTAACAAAGTGGATATCTGTGTGATATCGCACGCACATGATGATCATATTGGCGGCCTTGAAGCTTTCCTTGGCATCAACAGTCAGGCCAAAGTTTATCTGAAAACCGCCGTCCGCGGTGATTTTTACGCCAAGCGTGTTGGTAAAAATGAAAGATCGGGGCTTGATCCGGCTTTTTTCGATAAGTATGCAGATCGTTTGCATTTTTTTGATGGCCGCATTGACTTAACAGATGGTATATCGGCAGCGAGTATCAAAAAATTTCATCGGCTGCCTCTTTACGCATCGTTGATGCTGGAAAAAAAAGATGGAGAGTTTATAGCCGATACCCTCGATCATGAACTGTATGTGGCCATTAAGACAAAAGGCGGCGTGGTGGTGCTTACAGGCTGCGCACATCACGGTGTGCTCAACATTCTCATGAGCGCAAAGGAAGAGTTCGGTACGATTGCAGGCGTTGCGGGCGGGTTCCATTTGAGCGGCAGCGGCAAACACGGCTTTAAAAAAGAGCCGGAGTCCGAGATATACGCAATCGCCAAATACTTTGAAAATAACAAAATCAAAAAGGTTTATACGGGTCATTGCACAGGCCAGAAGCCGCTGGAGAAATTAAGCCTGCTGTCTCGTGTACAAAAGATGAACGCAGGAGATATTATCGAGATTTGACAATGGAAGATCAAAAGATTGAAGTCATGTTGAGCAATCTGAATTTCGACAGAAAACGCCCGCCCTCAGCTGCGCAAAAGCATGCTTTTGCTAAGCTGCAAAAGGATGTGGACGAAACGCGGCTGCAGCTTAATAAGCTGCATTTGCAGTTGTGGCACGCCGTCAGCCATCATGATTACCACTCACTGTCTTTAGAAGAAGCGCGTGACACGCTAGACGATATTACGAGACAAATTGAAGCAATCACACATTCGAATTAAGGATATGAAAAGAGCCGGGAGCAATTTTAAAGTGACCCCGGCTCTATTGTTAATTAAGTCAGTCCTTAATAATCACCGCGATTATTTTAAGCGGTTCTTCCTTTTCGTTGGTCACCGCGTGAGTCGTGCCGCCGCCGCAAACGTTGCAGTCTCCTTTGACAAACGGCTTTTTCTCACCGTTATCGTCGATGATACCCTCGCCCTCCAGCACATAATAGACTTCGGTTTCCCCGCTGTGCGGATGCGCACCTATGCCGCAGCCCTTTTCGAGCGTGACCAGCGAAAACAGCCGGGACTTGGCGGGCAGATGATCCGCTCCAACAATGTGCAAAATATCCACCTGACCTTGGCCGCCCCGCATATTCTCTCTGATTTCAGATGTCATATCAGCGCCCTTAATAATCATATCGCGACTCCTTAGGGATTATTTTTCTACACGGATGACGTTGGCCACCCTTAAGACCTCGGGAATATAGCGGATATCGTCCACAGCACGCTTTAAGGAGATTTCCTTGGCCTTGTGTGTCACAAAAATAAGCGGCACACTTTCCTCGCTCTGTCCCTTTTGCACCACCGAATTGATGCTCACATTGTGTTTGCCAAACACGCTTGCGATTTTGGCCAGCACGCCGGGCGAATCCTGCACGAGTATGCGCACAAAGAACTCGCATTCCCAATTGTTCTCGAAGGAAAGCTCAGACGACACATTGACATCGTTGTAGAACGAGGTGTAGCGGTGCTTGGTCTGGCACGCCGCATAGAGCACATCGGAGACGACAGCGCTTGCCGTGGGCATGTCGCCCGCGCCGCGCCCGTATAGCATGATATCGTCCACGATGTTGCCATGCAGAAAAATCGCGTTGAATGCGCCGCGCACCGAAGCAAGCGGATGCGTTTTGGGAATCATCGTCGGATGCACGCGCGCTTCAATCGTTTTGCCGCGCTTTTTGCCGATCGCGAGCAGCTTCAGCGTATACCCCAGCTCATTGCCATATGCGATATCCTCCTGCGTAATGCTTGTGATGCCTTCGCAGTAGATGTATTCCACCGGCACACGCGCATGAAACGCCATGGACGAGAGGATGGACAGCTTGTACATCGCGTCCAGCCCTTCCACATCGTTCTTGGGATTGGCTTCCGCCATGCCCAGCGCCTGCGCTTCCTTGAGCACGCTTTCAAAGCTTGCCTTGTCCTCCTCCATCTTGGACAGGATGTAGTTGGTTGTGCCGTTGATGATGCCCATAACCGAGGTCAGTTCGTTGGCCTGCATGCTTTCCCATATGGTGCGCAGTATCGGAATACCGCCGCCCACGCTCGCCTCAAAGTAAAGCCCTGCGCCGCTTTTGTGCGCCGCCGCGTTGAGCTCTGGCCAATGCCGCGCAAGCAGCTCCTTGTTCGCCGTGACCACCGTTTTGCCAGCTTTTAAAGACGCCAGCACGAATTCCTTGGCCGGATTCACGCCGCCGATCAGCTCGATCACAATATCAATCGTCTCGTCCTCGACGATATCCTTATAGAAATCCTTGGCCTTCATCTCCTCCGGAATATCGATCGAATAAGCAAGCGCGAGCACCTTTTTTAGGTTGAGCGAAATCCCTTCCTTGTGCTCAATATAGCTTTTTTGCTGTTCAATTGTTTTGTATACGCCCGAACCGACAGTGCCCAGACCGATCAGCGCAATGTTGACTTGTTTCATTTATCTTCCCCTCACCTTACTTTGCGTTTTTCTTATAGAGCATGTTGAGACCGATCAGTGCAAGCAGGCTGTTGATCTCGTCGATTTCACTGGTTTCCTGCGCGATGAGACGCGCAAGCCCGCCCGTCGCGATCACCTTGGGGCTGCCGCCCATCTCGGTCTTAAAGCGGCGGACGATGAAATCCACCTGACCCACGTAACCGTAAATGATACCCGCCTGCATACCGGCGATCGTGTTTTTCGCTATCACCTTTTCGGGCTTGACCAGCTCCACACGCGGAAGCTTTGCGGCGTTGACCGTCAGCGCGTCAGCTGATATCTTCAGCCCCGGGCATATCGCGCCGCCCAGAAAGTCGCCGCTTTCAGACACTGCGCCATACGTGGTTGCCGTGCCGAAATCCACAATGATGCATGGCCCGCCGTACAGCGTATAGGCCGCAAGCGCACTGACGATCCGGTCTGCCCCAAGCTCTTTGGGGTTATCGTAAAGAATGTTGATACCCGTTTTCATACCGGGGCCCACAAACTTCGCCTGCTGACCGAAATATGTGCCGCATGCGTGCTGAAGCGTGTAGTTGATCGTCGGAATCACGGACGATATGATGATACCCTTCACGTCTTTTGGCTCATGGCCCGCATGGTGAAAGAACGCCTCGATGCGAATACCGTATTCATCCGCCGTGCGCTCCAGCTTGGTCGCCATACGCCAGGAGCTGATGAGTTTATCTCCTTCAAATATGCCGCATTTGATGTTGCTGTTGCCAACATCCATGACAAATATCATTTATCTCTCCAGTAACTTTTATTAAACCTGTCTGGTTCTTCGCGTATTTAGCTTGCTTAAGGGCACAACGACAGCCGCCACGATGATCACCGCAAGCGCAATTT
Organism: Bacillota bacterium; assembly: GCA_023391105.1. Classification (GTDB taxonomy): domain Bacteria; phylum Bacillota; class Clostridia; order Christensenellales; family SZUA-584; genus SZUA-584. Next base: position 129,583 of record JAEWBO010000005.1, on the reverse strand, counting down.
CGATCAGCGCGTTCAGTCCGCCCCACATCACGAGAAAGGTCGTGTAGCTGCCACCCACCACGTCGTTGCCGCGGAAAGCAAAGAATATGCCCGAGAGCACCAGCAATGAATGCACAAAAGTGCCCGCGCCCGCCGCCACAGAAGCCGAAAGCACCAGCCCTCTACGTTTCTTAAGTGTTTCAAAAAGCCATGCCGCAAAGATCGGGAAGACAAAGCGCGGCACCACACTGATCAGTAAGCTCCACACATTCCCGTTGGGAACGAATGGACTAAAGGCAAAGGCCACAAGCGGATTGGCCGGCATAAGCGTCCACACAATCACCGAACTGATTCCCAGCACCAGCCCGATGAACGCGCCTGCTTTTTTGCCAAGCGTCATCGCGGCAATCAGCGCGGGGATGTGCGCCAAAGTGGCCACAATTCCCGGCCCTAATGGCAGCGAGCCCAGCACCGTAAAGCAGAAAAGCAGCTCAATCGCCGTAAACAGCGACATCTGTACCCAAAACAACGTATTCTTTTTCATTTTCCCTCCGTTCGGGTTCCGTTTAGGATATCCGACTTTGTAATTTTCCGGCTTTTCATTATCTTGCGTGGCGCTGCGCAAAGCATACGCCCGCAAACAAAAAACCGTAGCTGTATTATATCAATACTGCCATTGATTCGCAAATAGTTTATTAGCCAGTAGTATTATATGGTTATGTAAAATACAGCCTCCTGCAAGACACGCCGCAGAAGGCTGTGAGTTAAAAAAAGAGCACAAGGAATTATTGGTTTTGACTAAAAGACTTATGAGCATTATCTAATCTGGAATATGTGTCAAGGCGTTCTTCAAGAGTTCCTGTGTGCAATTCAAAGAGATGGTTGTCAAAATCATAAAAATAAATCGAGCGGCCTTCTCCAACCAAGCGCGATCGTTCCGGATGTATATCAACGCCAATATATCTGATTCGTTCAACGTAAGAATCAAAATCATCTTCTGAGATTTTGAAGGCTATATGGTTGTATGTTCGCTCTTTTAACGAGTCACCTTTCATGATGCAAATCCAAACATTTTCTATCAAAAAAAATTTCTCATGCGAAATGGAAAACTGTCTTTCTTGACTTGAATAAACTTCTTTGGCATTAAAGACGGTTTTTAAGAAACAAGCTGATCTTTGTAAATCTTCTACAATGAGTGTGATATGGCTAATACCAGCAATCATAATTCGACCTCTATTATTAATGGCAAGGTTTATATGGTCATTTATCTGAAAACTTTGCTCGTTTGACGGTCTTATGATTCACCCTTTTCTCTTTTCATCAGCCTTCGGCTTTCTTTGATTTTCTTTTCATACCCCTCGTCAGATGGCTTGTAATACATCGTGCCCACAAGGTTGTCGGGCAGGTATTGCTGCGGCGTATAATGCCGCTCGAAGTCGTGCGGATATTTGTATCCCTTACCGTTGCCCAGCTCACCCGCGCCGTGGTAATGCGTGTCGCGCAGATGCAGCGGCACGGGCACCTGATACGCGTGCTCCGCGTCCGAAAAAGCGCCGTCCACCGCCATCACGACCGCATTGGACTTGGGAGATTCGCAGAGGAAAATGATCGCCTGCGCGATAGAAAGCCGCGCTTCGGGCATGCCGACGAACTCCAGCGCCTGCGCGGCGGCGGCCGCCTGCGTCATCGCGGAGGGGTTGGCAAGCCCCACGTCCTCGCTCGCGTGCGCAAATATGCGCCGCATAATGAGCCGCGGATCCACGCCGGCGTAGATAAGCCGCGCAAACCAGAACAGCGCTGCGTCCGCGTCTGAGCCGCGCAGCGATTTGCAAAACGCGCTCAGCATGTTGTAGTATTCCTCTTCGTCGCAGCGCACCGCGCGCCGCTGTATCGATTCCTCCGCAATATCCAGACCAATCACGATCTGTCCGTCTTTATTCGGCGAGGTGGTGAGAACCGCAAGCTCCACGGCATTAAGCGCCGTTCTCGCGTCGCCGTTGGCCACGTTCGCGATATGCTCCAGCGCCTCGGGCTCCAAAACCACGTCCAGCGCGCCAAGACCGCGTTCGCTGTCACCCAACGCCATGCCGACGATCTGTTTGACGTCGTCCTGAGTCAGCGAGAAGAACTGGAAAAGACGGCACCGGCTCACAATGGCGCTCGTCATGCTCACCATCGGGTTCTCCGTCGTCGAGCCAATAAAGCGAATAATGCCCTTTTCTATCGCGGGCAGTATGCTGTCGCTCTGCGTTTTGCTCCATCGGTGGCACTCGTCAAGCAGCAAGTAAGTGGGCTGTCCGTATAGCGCCAGCCTTTCGCGCGCCTTATCGATGATGACGCGCACATCCTTCACGCCGCTTGTGACGGCGTTGAGTTTCTCAAACGCCGCGCCCGTGGTGTTTGCGATCACCGATGCCAGCGTTGTCTTGCCCGAGCCCGGCGGCCCGAAGAAAATCGATGACGTCAGAGAGTCCGTCTCGATGGCGCGGCGCAGCAGCTTGCCCTTGCCCACGATATGCGACTGGCCGAAAAACTCGTCGATGGTGCGCGGGCGCATCCTGTCGGCCAGCGGCGCCTTTTTATTCATGTTGTTTTCAAACAAATTATCCACAGCTTATCATACCGAGGCGAATGTATGTGCCCCGTCTCCTATGTCCCATATCATACCACGGCGGCGCTTTCATGAAAAGACACTTCAACAAAACGCAGCCATGCCTTACATCTTATGCTTGTATACATTTGAAGCCGCTTTGTGATATAATGCGCATCATATTCATCGAGGTTACGCATGAAGCAAGAACACAAGCCATTTTTCGTCTATCCGCCCGTCATGGCGCTCGCGCTGTACCTCACGGTACTGGGATACATGATACCCGCCATGCGCGACGCATTTTCGCTCTCGCTTGCCGAAGCCGGGCTTTTCTCTACATTGCAGTCTATCGGCACGGCGCTTTCCGTGCTGCTGTGCTTCAGCGTTTTCTCAGCGCTTAACAAAACACGTATCATGGCGATATGCGCGATTCTACTCGCGGCCGTCATCATTTTTATTGGCATCAGCGACATATTGCTTATCCTTTATGCGCTGTTTTTGCTGCTCGGCCTGTTTAACAACGTCGTGGATACGCTCTCCAACGCGATTATCGCGGATTTATCACCACAAAAGAAGAGCTTTCATATCGGACTGATGCAAGCACTGTGGTCGGCAGCGGGCGCGGCGGGGCCGTTCTTCGCGATGCTGCTGGGCAGCGGCTACACGCCCGTATTCTTAGGCCTGGGCATTTTCACGGCGCTGTGCGCGCTCGTTTTTTTCCTCGCGCTGCGCAGAGAAGCCGCGATGCCGCTGATGCAAAAGCGGCAAAACCTTGGCGGCCTTGGCAAGCTGCTGCGCACGCTTAAGCGCCAGGGGCTTAAGCTATATCTCACAGCGGCCATTTTAAACGCAATCGTTCAGATCTGCATGGTCTACTTCATTTCAAGCTATATGACGCTGATTGGCGGCAGTGCGCTCCAAAGCGCCGTGGCACTCAGCTCTTTGTTTTTAGGCACGATGCTGGGCCGCCTCGTTTATGCGCAGGTGCTCCACAACGCGCCCGCAAAAAAGGTGCTGCCGTACACCAGCGCGCTGGCACTCGTCGCTTTTACCGCCATGCTGCTTTGCACAGATCCTGTGCTCGTCTGCGTGCTCGCGGGTCTTGGCGGTGTGGGCTTGTCCATGAACTTCCCCGCCTATCTCGTGGAGCTTTGCAATATCGTGCCCGACGATACCGCAGCCGCGTCCTCTCTCGTGTTCCTTGGATACACGCTCGCGTGCTTTGCCGCGCCGCCCGTGTTCGGCGCCATCGGTGACGCAATCGGTCTGCAGGCGTCGTTGCTGATTGGCACGGCGGTGCTGATTCCGCTGATTGTGGTCTCAACGCGGCTCCACAGCGAGCCGCAATCGGCATAATAACAATGAAGACGGATATAATTAGTACAAAAGCATACAAAAGCGCCGTATTCATGGTAAAAAATCTTGACACGCACGGCTCCAATGTATAGAATATAGTCTGCACGTTTATCCATCACTAGCCCCGATCGATAGGCTGCGATAACCAATAAGCAAAACACTGGGAGGAAGCCTAATGAAATCATATATGGCAAAGCCCGGCTCTGTAGAACGCAAATGGTATCTCGTTGATGCCGACGGCATGGTTTTCGGCCGTCTGGCCAGCCAGGTCGCGTCTATCTTGAGAGGCAAGAACAAGCCGGAATTTACGCCGCATGTCGACACGGGCGACTATGTTATCATCATCAATGCTGAGAAAGCTGTGTTCACAGGAAACAAGCTCAGCCAGAAGATTTACTATCGTCATTCGGGTTACATGGGACATATAAAGGAAACCAAGTACGAACACCTTATGCAGGAAAAGCCGGAATTTGCGATGTACGAAGCAATTCGCCGCATGCTGCCCAAAAACAAGCTTGGCCACCAGATGCTCACCAAGGTGAAAATCTTTAAAGGCCCTGAGCATGACCACGCAGCACAAAAGCCCGAGCCTTTAGAGCTCAAAGGTAGGAGGAATTAATCGTGGCAAAGATACAGTTTTTAGGCACGGGAAGAAGAAAGAGCTCTGTCGCACGGGTGATCCTATCCCCCGGCAACGGCAAAATGCTCGTCAATAAAAAAACGATCGATGAGTACTTCGGTTTTGAAACACTGCGTATGCTGCTTAAGTCTCCGCTGGTGCTCACCGATACGCTTGGCAAATACGACGTGTCCGTCACCGTTAAGGGCGGCGGCTACACAGGACAGGCCGGCGCGATCCGTCACGGTATCGCCCGCGCGCTCATCAAGGCTGAGCCAGAGCTCCGCACGATTGTGAAGAAAGCCGGATTCTTAACAAGAGACGCACGTATGAAGGAAAGAAAGAAATACGGCCTCAAAGCCGCAAGACGTGCACCGCAGTTCTCCAAGAGATAATAAGTTTCTATACCTAATCGAAAGCCTACAAACAGTTTGTTTGTAGGCTTATTCAATTTTCTTTCTGGAGATTTTTCTGCAATGGTTTCAATTGTATTTTTAAGATATATAGGGTAAAATCGTATTAGTACTGTTTGTAATCTTTTTTATGAAAAGGGTTTATATGAAATTACAGATTAATAATTTTTCAAAAATTGGAAAAGCAGAAATTATTGTCGATGGAATCACTGTGATTGCCGGAGAGAATAATACAGGGAAAAGCACGATTGGAAAGATACTCTTTTGTCTCTTCAATTCAATTTCTTCAATTGAAGACAAAATCGCGATACAGCGCATTAATGAAATTCAGACTTCATGCCGCCGGTTGCTTCAGAATTACCCAATGAACCTAACTCGTGAATTAGCTCTAAAAAAAACACATAGCTTTACACGTAAAGTTGCATCTAATTTTAAAATCCAAATGATAAATAGTCCTAAAATAGATAATGATGACATACGAAGAATTATAATACGGCAAATGAAAAGTCAGGATTTTGAAAAAAATGAGTTGAATGATTTGGTTGATCCTCTGGTCGAAAAGATTTCTTCTATACTTGTATTATCTGAAGAACACATTACTCTTGAATTACTAACTCGGTACTTCAATAACATTTTTCATTATCAACTTAATTCATTAATTGAGAGTGATCTTAAAGCAGAATTACAATTAATTATCAAGAATAAAAAAATTAATGTGACTTTTTCTGATAGCATTTGTACAGATTTCTCATCAGAAATTGCGATTATGCACCATGCTATTTATATTGATAATCCATTTGTTATTGATTCTCTGTCTTATTTTAATGATCTAAATACTATGGATGATTATTTAAGAAATTTACTTACAAGTACTACAAAAGAAAATGTAATGGAAGGAATAATAGAATCTGTTCTTGTTAAGGAAAAACTAAACGAAGTTTATCAAGCAATACAGCATATAGTGGATGGCCAGATTACAGAAAAGAAGGACGAGTATTTTTTGGAAAGAGAAGACTTTTTAAAACCCATATATTTTAATAATCTTTCAACGGGTATTAAATCATTCATTATTATTAAAATGTTATTAGAAAAAGGAAGCATTAGAGAGAAAGATGTGCTTGTTTTAGATGAACCAGAAATACATCTACACCCACAATGGCAAATTGCTTATGCAGAATTGATTGTATTATTGCAAAAGCACTTTGATTTATCTATCGTTGTTGCAACACATAGTCCATATTTTTTAGATGCAATCAACCTATATTCAATAAAGCATGGGATTGAAAAAAAAGTAAATTACTATCTATCTTCCATGGAGAGTAACAGAGTTAAAATGGAACAAGTTACAGATAACATTGACTTGATTTACAAGAAATTGGCATCTCCTATAGAAATTTTAGATTCACTACGTTATGAATTGAATAATAATTAGTGAGGGGAAAATGACAGAAGATATAATGAATAATTTGCCAGATGTATTTAAAGATCACGTTTGTACTTTAAAGAAAGCGTCATTAGATACCTGTAATAAATTAAGTATGTGTGAAAGTTCTCTAAGTGTAATACATTATGATAAAATTCCTAACGAGTATTGCAGAGGAAAAGGATGGTCTTTTGTTCCAAAGTCTAATGATGCATTATATATATGTAAAAATGGTTATTGGTATTTTATCGAATTTAAAAATGGTTCAATAGATAAATCAGATTTGTATCGAAAGCTTTATGATAGTATAATAATGCTTATTGATCTAAATGTTATCCCTAATTTTGATTTTTCGAGAGATAAAATAATTTATATCTTAGTGTATAATTCTATTAAGTATACAAAAGTACAAGAATCTGAAGGTCGATCGGAAAATTTTTCATATATTATGGGACTTGCTCGAAAAGAAGAAACGCTATTTGATATTGAAAAATTTCAAAAATACCTCTTTAAGGAGACCCATACATATTCGAAAGAAGTTTTTCACAAGAAATTCGTAAATTTAATGGAAGCTGATGAAAAAATGGCATAATCTGGTCATGGGATGTATCGAAAGATGCATCTTTTTTTATATTTTCAAATATAACATATTATTCATGAATTCCAATTCTTTAATAAAGATGCCTTCAGATATAGATGCAACCGTGCACTACTTCTGCGTTAATATTTTTAGCAAAGAATCCCGAATGGGATCGTAATGAGAATCAAATATCCCAAAATCCATCTCCCGATAAGACCAGACCGCACTGCCGATATCATATTTCCGAAATACATGCAGGACATCCTTGAACCAACGAAGCGTGTCGCCAACCGGCGCTCTGTCGATCACACCAAATTCTCCGCAATATAAACGGGCACCCGCATTTTCGGCGGCCTTAACAGCTTCTCTCACCATTTCCTCAATAAAAGGGATTCCCATTTCTGTACAATCGGATTCAACCACGTCTTTGCCCTTATCGCCCAGTCTTTGGGACTCTTCTTTGAAGTATGACATGTCCTTGGGATAGTCAATGTCTTTGTCCATTATCATATTCGGTACCCAATGAGCCTTCTGATGGGTAAACAACAACGGTTCGTACAAATGAAAGGTGTAGATTATATTGGGGTCTTCCGGCTTTCTTAATAGCTTTAATGTCTTTGCGCTGTTCCACTGAATTCCGCCATAAATAATGGGCACGGTTGGTGCATAAATACGAATAGCTTTAACGGTGTCTTCAATCAGCTCATTCCATAATTCTGCATTGTTTTCCTCTACGACTTCATTTAGCAGTTCAAATGCAATCCCTTCAAATTGGCCATAACGCTTAGCCAATCGTATCCATAAGCGAATAAATCTTTGTCTTAATCGTTCACTGGTAAATAAATTATTGCGTTCACTATTCCCGGCGTCATTAAAATCGTAACCATATGCTTTATGTAAGTCTAAAACCACATTCAAATGCTGTTTTTGGCACCAATCGATAAAACGGTCTATGTAATGATCGTTTTCTGCCTTTGCTTCTCCTGATTCATCCTCAAGCACTTCGTAATCTATAGGAATTCGAATATGATCAAACCCCCACTCCGCTATGTTTACCACGTCGCCCTCATGAATAAAAGCATCATAATGTGCCGCATTATGATGGCATTGTGATAGATAGCCGCCAAAATTAATTCCGTTTAATAGTTTCATGTGATCACTTCCCCTGTCTGTTATCTGATATGTTATATCGCGGTTCAATCCCAGTCGCAGTATGATAGCCATTTTATAAAACTAATAATAGTTCATTTAACTATAAGAGTCTATATTGTGCTTATATAATCGATTCTTTTACTTCTATAATCCGTTTCTTCCATTGAGCATTCAGAATGGCTCTTTTACCTATCACGAAACCCCGGCAATAAGAATAATGTAATTCAGATACATAATTGGAGGTAACCCAATGGGATTTTTCATACGGGTAGAGCTGGATGTTAAAATATTCGTCGAAGACTTAAATCCATCAGGCGACAAGACCATAGTCTTTGTGCACGGCTGGCCGGGCAATCATCGCCTGTTTGAATACCAGTTTGACCAGCTGCCAAGAAAGGGCTTTCGCTGCATCGGCATCGATTATCGGGGCTTCGGGCAATCGGATAAGCCTTGGCACGGCTACGATTACGACCGGCTTTCGGACGATCTGAGATGCGTTGTGGACACCATGAAATTAAGCCGTTTCACCCTTCTTGGGCATTCCACAGGCGGCGGCATTGCCGTGCGTTACATGACGCGGCATAATGGTTACGGCGTCAGCAAGCTCGTGCTGGCTGCGGCAGCAGCGCCCAGCCTTGTCCAACGTTCTTACTTTCCTTACGGCCTTCCCAAGCAGGATGTCATCAATATCATACAGGGGACATTGAGCGACCGGCCTCAAATGCTCAGAGATTTTGGCAATATGATATTTTACAAGACCGTCACTGCTGCCTTTTCGGATTGGATATTCCAGCTGGGGCTTGAGGCCTCGGGCTGGGCCACCGCGGCAATCGCAAGGACCTGGCTTGGTGAAGAAGCCTTGTTCGACGATCTCTTACAAATCCGGGTGCCCACGCTGATTATGCAAGGCATGCACGACAGAGTCGTTAGGCCGCCGCTGTCTGTGGCACAGCACGACAGCATCCCAAATTCTGTGCTCGTGCCGTTTAAGGAAAGCGGCCACTTTCTGTTCATTGACGAACGGGAGAAGTTTACCAGAGAATTGGCGCGTTTTGCCGGGGCGTAACTGCAGCGATGCTTCGATCTTTTTCATCAAGGCTCATAACAAGCATTTCAGGCTGTCAAAAAAGATACTTGTGTCATTCCGTTGGAGCGTAAGCGATCGACTACAAAGCGGACTGGAATTCCATGTTTAAAGCATTGTGCCATGGGATGCATTCCATTTCATAGTTACGTCGCTACGCTGCTCAGCATGACATAAGGAGGGGTTTATCGACACTCTGCAAGGCTCAAAACGAGCCTTTTATTGCTGCTTTTTTCTATCTCAGTATTTTTAATTATTCAATTTGTATGTTATAATCAGTTATTCATCACGATGAAAGCATCATATAATGATTTGAATAATGGAGGAAGAGTCTATGGACAATTTTACTTTTTATAGCCCAACGTATTTTGTGTTTGGCAAGGATGAAGAAAACAACGCCGGCGCTTATGTGAAGCGTTTCGGAGGCAAAAAGATTCTGATTCATTATGGCGGCGGCAGCGTGGTTCGCAGCGGGCTGTTGGGCCGGGTCAAGGCGTCGCTTGAAAGCGAAGGCATACAATACATAGAGCTCGGCGGCGTCAGACCGAATCCGCGCAGCGGGCTTGTTTACGAGGGCATTGAGCTATGCCGCAAGGAAAGCATCGATTTCGTACTCGCCGTGGGCGGCGGCAGCGCGATTGACTCTGCCAAGGCCATCGCGGCAGGCGCCGTATACGACGGCGATTTCTGGGATTTTTATCAAGGCAAGCCTGTGACGAAGGCTTTGCCAGTCGCCACAATACTCACCATCGCGGCAGCGGGCAGCGAGGGTTCCCCCGATACTGTTATCACGCAGGAAAACGGCATGTTCAAGCGCGGTGCCGGCGGCGAAGCGCTGAGACCCGTGTTCTCGATACTCAACCCCGCGTTGACGCAAACGCTTCCTCCTTTTCAGACAGCCTGCGGCATCACAGATATCATGGCGCATCTGTTCGAGCGCTATTTTACCAACACAACGGAGGTAGAGGTCACCGACAGAATGATTGAAGCGCTGCTGCTCACGATGATCCATGAAGCTCCCCGCGTGATGGAAGACCCGGATAACTATCAGGCCAGAGCAAATATCATGTGGGCGGGAATGATGGCGCACAACAACTCATGCGGCGTGGGTCGCGGTCAGGACTGGGCAAGCCACGATATCGAGCATGAGCTTTCCGCCATTTACGACTGCGCACACGGCGCAGGCCTGGCCGTCGTGTTCCCCGCATGGATGACGTACAATATGAAGCACGATGTGAACCGTTTCGCGCAGCTTGCGGTGCGCGTATGGGGCTGCCAAATGGATTTTTCAAATCCTGAAGTCACAGCCAAAGCGGGCATCGCCGCGTTAAAACAGTTCTTCAAATCCATCGGTATGCCATCTAATTTCGCCGAGCTCGGTGCCAAGGAAGAGGATATTGAAAAAATGGCGCATACCGCTTGCTGCGGCGACGGACGCGGCGGCACAATCGGCGGCTTTGTGACCCTTAATGAAACCGATGTGGCCAATATTTATCGTTTGATGCTGTAAAGGAGACGATAAAAAAACGGGCCGAGAGGCTCGTTTTTTATTTGGATCACAAATATCAAGCATGAAAAACGGAATTCATGCAAGCTGTTGACAACCGCCATGATGGGTATGCAAATGCTATATGAAAAGCGTGTGTTTCTTCACAAATAGAAAAACAACGTGCTGTTAAACATCGTCGGCGGAACAGTTGATTATATGATGTTTATTCAGGTGGTAGCAAAAGAAAATAAATAAATGGTGCAGCAAAAATATCTGTCTCTTGCTGCCAAGAGCCCTTTTCTTATTGCTTGTCCCTCTCGCAAAGCAGCATGGTCACGTCGTCCGCGCGCGTCTGGGTGAACTTCTTTTTGATTTCGTCCAAAAGCTGCTTGCCGTGAAGCCGCTCGCTTAATAGTATGTCGCTCAAATTCTGCCGTGAAGCCTGCTCGGTTTGTATGCCATCCAGTCCATCGGTATAAAGGAAAAGCCTTTCTCCCTTTTCGAGCACCCCTGCAAACTCGTCGCGGCGGGCGTTATCCATCCAGCGGCAAATGGGCGTACCGGGCAGCAGTATTTCCTTAAGCTGTCCGTTTCCGGCAATGAGCGGTGGCACGCTGTGACCCGCATTGGCACACACAAACGCGCCGGTTCCGGGGTCCATCGCCACGACAAACACCGTGATATAGATGCTCTCCTCGGTATTGAGCTCTTCGAACGAATCCTGAATGTTGCGCAGCACCTGTGCGGGTGTGACACCGGGTGTCTTGCACTGCGCGAACATCTCCTGACGCAGGTAAACGGTGAGCATCGCGGGCATGACGCCATGTCCCGATACATCCGCAATATACATAATCACACGTCCGTCCCGCGTAAGAAAGCAATCATACATGTCTCCGCCTAGCGCTTCACAAGGCAAAAACTCTGCACCAAAGCGATATCCTTTTATTCTGGGCAGTGTATGACGCAATATGGATAGCTGTAAACTGCGCGCAATCTCCAGATCCTTCATCATGCGCGAATTGTTCGCCATCAGCTTCTCTTTTAAATTTTGTTCCTTGGTAATATCCGAATAGATTTCCAGCGCATAAACGCCGCCGTGGTATTCCACGGGTCCTGCACTGACAGAATAGATTCGTCCCTGTACTTTAATGATGTTGTTGTACCGACGTCTGTCATGTATGCATCGAAGCGCCACACAATCGGTGCAGCGGCTGGTTGCACCCGGCATTTTCAAGCACCTGCTTCCGACGCAATCACCGAACTTTTCTCTAAGCGTACTGTTTGCATAAAGAATACGTCCTTCGTCATCAATCACACGTACCATATCCGGAATTTCATCGAGCACAGCAACGGAGAATATGGTTGAACAAAAAGCCCCGACATCTTGCATATCAATATACCCCTGAAACAAGATTAATAAATAATCCGCACTATGGCGGACAATAATAGCGATCAGTCTAAAAGCTGATCTTTATGATATCTTGCGTATACCTCTTCCAGCTCCATTTCAGTCACAACGAGCTGATCCAATAAAACACTTTGTTTTAAGATACAAGAATCTGCACCCAAATTGATATGTCCGCTTCTAAAACGTGCTGTCACCATGTCTTCGAGCTTCTTTTGTTCTTCTTTAAACTTATGACGAATCATGACCCTTTCAAGGTCCAAAACCGTACAGCCCTTCGCTCCCACGGTTTTCTCTCTCGCGAGCTGTTCCATAATTATACCCCCCAATAGACTTAAATGTCGTTAAATGACTGGCGATTCTAAAGCAACAATTCCTCATCCTCACGATTTTTGAGCAACCTTGCTGTACCGATTGCCGCAGCTTCACAACATATCACCGTCACGCAACTGCAATAAGCAACCAGTGTTTACTCTGATGCCTGACATAAAACAATTCTCTTCGGTATTCAAGATAACCCTTATATTTTATTTACGGGCATTTCTTTGTAGAAATGAAGAGTTAATAGTATCATACCCTCCACATGATCTAGTGTTATAATATCACACATATTATCATAATTGTATAGTATTTCGACAAAAATAGTGTAAAAATTTGAAATATAATGGCTCAATATTTAAAAAAGCAACAAAATTTAATAAGATAATAACATAAAACATTAAATTTTCAGGAAAGCTGAATTGTTCATGGTGACTATAAATATCATTAAAAAGCAACGCCGCCTCCAATTAATGAGCGGTAAAAGAATCATACTGTCCTGCGATATTGGCCTTGGCCCTGCTCCCGAAGCGCCCAAAACCCGTGAGGGCGACGGTAAAACGCCTGAAGGCTGCTACGCCGTGTGCACACGTAACGAACAGTCTAAGTATACGCTTTTCTTAGGGCTTAATTATCCGTCCCTTAATGACGCGATGCCTGTCTATGAGCAGGGCATCATCACTTTGGCTCAATTAAAAGCCATTCACTACGCGCATGCAAACGGCCTTCGCCCGCCATGGGACACACCCTTGGGCGGACAGATCGGCATACACGGCGGCGGCATTCAAAACGGCGGTATTCTTGCCGACAACACAGCGGGCTGCGTCGCCCTGCGTGATACCGACATCAAAAAGCTTTGGAATTACGCCGGTATAGGCACACCTGTCATCATATGCCCATAGTTCCATACTATTTTACATTCGACGTTGTGTGGGTTTATCAAACATTTTAGACAGTGTATGAAGAAAGCTATTCGTTGGCGATTGTCAATCGAGCGGACGTGTAGCAGTCTGAAGGGAGAGGCGCTTGCTCATCCCTTATCTTTATGTGACTCTTCCTCAATGCCGTCCATAAGCCCCTGCTCATAGACACATCTCGGAAAGCTTTGCTTGCTTGATTCAAAGCGCAAGCCGTTTAAGTAGGCGTAGCTGTGGCCTGTGCCCACCTCGAACAAGAGGGATTTCAGCCATAAGCAAATATATTCCGCGCCGTTTTTCTTGCTGAAGCGTGCATTGCCATACACATCGTCTCCCAGCACAGGCAAGCCGCCATAAGCAAGGTGCGCCCTCACCTGATGCAGCGTGTTGGTTAGCGGCCTTGCATTAATCAGTGATATCGTATCGCCTCCGGCGAGCTTCTGGTAACGCGTCACGATGGGCTTTGAGTCCTTTTTAAACTTGCTGAGTATCTGCACACGCTTCGAATTCTTTTCCCGCACAAGATAGCCCATCAGCTCTTCGCTATCTTTCGCCTGCCCCTGCACCGCACAGTAGTAATAGCGCGTGATGCGGCGCTGGTTTAACGCCTCGGCCAAAAACAAATACGCATCTTCATGCTTGGCCATCACCAAAAGGCCGCTGACATACTCATCAAGCGAATACAAAAGATAAGGAACCATCAATGCATCAAGATTGTATTCGCCGCGTTTTTTCATATAGTATTCAACCATATCCACGGCATTCACTTCTTCCGAATCAGATCTTGACATCAGCCCCGCCGGTTTATCCACGATGATGATGTTTTCATCCTGATACACGATCGTCGGCATCAAATCCAGCCCCAGAACATCTCCCGGTATATAAAGATTGACGACATCGCCTTCATTAACAGCATCGCGGCCAACGGCGTCCTGCCCGTTAATCGTAATGAAACGCTTTTTAAAGGCTGTCTGCATTGCTTTTTTTGAAAAATCCGGATAAATATCCGCCAGCAGATTATTAAGCTCTTGGCCTTCCTGCTGTTTTGTGACTGTGAACGAAACCATATACCGCTCCTTGATGAATTTTACGACAGATTTCATACTATAACAGAGTGTGGTTTTCGTCAAGAAATCCGATAATTCGTGCAAATATGCCGCCAAAAACCAGCGTTAACCCAAAAAAAGGGCGCCAAAGCATCAAGCTCTGACGTCCCGCTTTTTGTATGTGTTACAGTGCGTCTTCGCCCTCTTCGCCTGTACGGATGCGCACGATCTCAGCCACATCGTAAATGAATATCTTGCCGTCGCCGCATTCGCCTTTAGACGCCGTTTCAATGATCACTTTCTTTATGGTGGGCACATCTTCGTCCTTAACGACCATATCCATCATCACCTTAGGCAGCAGATCCAGATGGAATTTTTCGCCGCGCCATACCTGTACGACACCCTTTTGCTTTCCTTGCCCCATCACTTCGCTGATGGTCACACCGTTGCAGCAGCCCGCTTTTTCAAGCGCTGCGCGTACGTTTTCCAGCATTTCCGGTCTTATCACCGCTTTTACGTGTTTCACGAAAGCCACCTCCTTAATTCAATTATACTACTTTTTCTTTGTATCCACATGAATGGGCATATCCGATATCATCGAAGGACGGCGGATCACGAATTCAGGATAAGCCTGGTTTCCGTGCTCCCCGATATCAAGACCTTCGATCTCTTCCTTAAGAGATACGCGCATGCCGATTGTCGCCTTGATGAGCAGCCACACAATGAGGGCCGCCACGAATACAAAGCCCGCCACCGCCAGCACGCCCAGCGCCTGAACGCCCAGCAGATTCCAGCCGCCGCCAAAGAACAGGCCGTCCGCGCCGCCGTTAAACTGGCTCTGAGCAAACAGACCCACCATTAATGTGCCCAATACACCGCAGAAAAGATGAACAGCCGTTGCGCCCACGGGATCATCAATCTTGATGCGATCGAAAATGCGTACCGCGATAACAACCAACACGCCCGCAACCGCGCCGATGATCATGGCACTTGGTACGCTCACATATGCGCAGCCCGCTGTGATAGCGACGAGACCCGCGAGACAGCCGTTGATCGTCATGCCCAGATCCGGCTTGCCTATGAGTATCCATGACGCCGCCGTGGAAGTGAGCACAGCCACGATAGCGGATGTGTTTGTTGTCACCAGTATATGCGAAATGGATTCGGGATTTGCCGCCATTGTGGAACCCGGGTTAAACCCGAACCAGCCGAGCCAAAGCACAAACAGACCGATTGTCGCGATGGGCATATTATGGCCCGGAATGGGATGGATTTTACCGTCCGCGCCATATTTGCCAAAGCGCGGCCCTAAGACAATCACGCCCGCGAGAGCCGCCCAGCCGCCGACCGAGTGAACCACTGTTGAACCGGCAAAATCCTGAAAGCCAAGGCTTTGCAGCCAGCCGCCGCCCCAAATCCAGTGTCCGACGATGGGGTAAATCACCATTGTGAGCACCAGTGAGAAAACGATAAACGAAATGTACTTGATGCGTTCCGCCACAGCGCCCGACACGATGGTGGCCGCCGTTCCGCAGAACACAAGCTGGAAGAAGAATTTTGCCCAGAAGGGAACACCCGACCATGAAATAGCCGAATAAACACCCTGATAGGCGTCTCCCACCGCAGGCGAATTATCTGCACCACTGGCCATAAAAAGCCCGTTCAGTCCGATAAAGCCGTTACCGTCGCCGAACATCAGCCCCCATCCCAGAACCAAAAAACCCAGTGATGAGACCGCAAAAACGATGAAATTCTTAGACAGAATGTTGACTGTGTTTTTCGACCTGGCAAAACCGCTCTCCACCATACCAAAACCAAGATTCATGAAGAAAACCAGCATGCCGGCCAAAAGTACCCATAGGGTATCCAGAACCACCTGTGTATCCATATTAACCTCCTCTTAATGATTTATATAAAAACAAGGCACAAAACAAACACATTCGGTTCGTCATTGAGCCTTGTTTTCACCCATTATAAATATATTCAGTTATTTAGACCTATAAGCCCATTACCTTCACAGATTCAAATTAAAAAGCTCAAAAACAAACCGATCGGTTCATCTTTGAG
The DNA here is from genome assembly GCA_023391105.1 of Bacillota bacterium. Taxonomy (GTDB): domain Bacteria; phylum Bacillota; class Clostridia; order Christensenellales; family SZUA-584; genus SZUA-584. The sequence continues at coordinate 113,145 of JAEWBO010000005.1, read as the reverse complement.
CCTTGTTGAATCCTATCTTTATTACATATCTTTACAGGGCATAAAACCGTAGTTTGTATTTTTGTACAACCCCGTACAAAAAACAGCCCCCAAACAAGGACTGTAAAACCAAAAACGTCCCTGTTTTGGCTATAGTATAGCACAACTGATAAAAAAATCAATATGTTGATTGTGATTTTGCACAATTTTTTGCAAGATGGAATTCTGCATTATGCAAAAACGCCCAGTCATGATGTGAGCACACTGCATTATGCGCAGGATGCCAGCCCAGAAAATTGCACGGTGCTTGGCTCCTAAATGAAGCAGGCTCTGCCCGGTCAATTATCGCACTTGCACAAGCGCGCGTGTTTTGATATATTATTACGAAGATGGGCAAACATATCAATTGAATAGCATAAGAAATGTTTGTCCAGTCGGAGACCATTGCTCCAACTTCGATATCTATGATCGCAGGAGCAATATAAAAAAATACTGTTTCGGTGAAGAGCATGGGCTTTGTAAAAGGCTGACAAAGCGACGCAGGGAAGGTGAAAGCCTGCGGCAGCAAAAAGAACATGGGCGCTTCGTTTAATACCGATGAAAAAAAGCGGGCATTTATTTGCCAAAACGGGTGGAACCGCGGAAGTTGTCATTTTCGTCCCAGTATAGTGGACAGAATGGCTTTATTTTTTATATCGGAGGACCGTATGAAAAAAGATAAACAAACGATGGAGCGCATCGTCGCGCTCTGCAAAAACAGAGGATATGTGTTTCCCGGATCGGATATTTACGGCGGACTCGCCAACACATGGGACTACGGCCCGCTGGGTGTCGAGTTCAAGAACAATGTGAAGCAGGCGTGGTGGAAGAAGTTCATCAAGGAATGCCCGTACAACGTCGGGCTGGACGCGGCGATACTCATGAACCCGCAGACCTGGGTGGCTTCGGGTCATGTGGGCGGTTTTTCCGACCCGCTGATGGACTGCAAGGAATGCAAGGCGCGTTTCCGCGCCGACCATCTTATCGAGGAATATGCCGCCAAGAAAAAGCTCGATCTCAACGTGGCGGGGATGCAGTCTGAAGACATGGAGGCGTTTATCGCCGAGAAGGAAATCAACTGCCCCGTATGCGGCAAGCGCAATTTCACGGGCATTCGCAAATTCAACCTGATGTTCAAGACGTTTCAGGGCGTCACCGAGGATACCGCCAGCGAGATATTTCTTCGTCCCGAAACGGCGCAGGGCATATTTGTGAATTTTAAAAACGTGCAGCGCGCCACACGCAAGCGCGTGCCTTTCGGCATCGGGCAGATCGGCAAATCGTTCCGTAACGAGATCACCCCGGGCAACTTCACGTTCCGCACGCGCGAGTTTGAGCAGATGGAGCTCGAATTCTTCTGCGCGCCTGCCGAGGAGATGCAGTGGTTCAACTACTGGAAGGATTTCTGCCACCAATGGCTGCTATCTCTGGGCATGAAAGAAGAGAGCATCCGCCTTCGGGATCACGACGCCGAAGAGCTTTCGCATTATTCCAACGCGACGACGGACATCGAGTTCTTGTTCCCGTTCGGTTGGGGCGAGCTTTGGGGCATTGCGGATCGCACTGACTTCGATTTAAAGCAGCACATGAATACATCGGGCGTAAACCTTGAATACATCGATCCGGTAACCAATGAGAAATACCTGCCTTACTGCATCGAGCCGTCGCTGGGTGCCGATCGTGTGGCGCTTGCTTTTCTTTGCGACGCGTACGACGAAGAGCAGCTTGAGAACGACACGCGCACAGTGCTGCGCCTCTCCCCCGCACTTGCGCCCTACAAGGCGGCCATTCTCCCGCAGCAAAAGCAGCTCGTGGAGAAAGCGGGCGAGGTGTACGATATGCTGTTAAAAGATCACATGGTGGATTTCGATGTGACAGGCAGCATCGGCAAGCGTTACCGCCGTCAGGACGAGATCGGTACGCCGTACTGCATCACCGTGGATTTTGACACGCTCGAGGATTCTCAGGTGACCATTCGTGACCGCGATACCATGCAGCAGATTCGCATCGATATCAGCAAGGTGAGCGCATACATTGCGGAGAAAGTGAAATTCTAAGTACTATTAGGGAGCGCTGCCCCTAACCCTGAGGGCTTTGCCCCTTGACCCCACTGGGGGCGCTGCCTCCAGACCTGCTCTTCTTTTTTTAAATAAAAGAAGCAAAAGACACTTAAAGCCATGCCAAAGCAGCATGGCTTTTATAGTTTATTACTATGTCGATTCGTGGATATGTTTGGTTATATATGCTATGATAAGAATATAGGCACAATGACCATAAATTCACAATCGGGAGAAATATGTGAGACTAGATAAAACTAATTTTCATTATTTTAAGAAATTCTGTATTAAAAAATTCGGAGCAGATATTGGGAACTTAATCAATGTTGAAGCCGAAAGTAAATTGTCCGAAATGATAAAGGAAGCTGACTACCGGAGCAGCAAATATATCAAATGGCATATGGATAAAAATATGCTGCCATCAATAGCGATATATCTGACATTTAAAGAATTCAAAAGCATAGCTGATAAAGCTTATGACTATACGGACGAAGTGCTGCAAATATACCGATTAAAAAATCGGAGAAAAAACTTAGCAATTGGACGATTGCCTTTTGGATACTTTGCTTTTAAGATTTTTTGCAGATCCGTTGTTAAAAAACAATATCCCGAACAGGGATGGAATATGGAATGGATTCAATATAATAAGAATGAGATTCATTTCAACATGAAAAGCTGCATTTATTTTGAAACTACTAAAAAATATAATTGTACTGAAATGTGTCAATTGTTTTGTGCAAATGATGATGTGATTTTAACTGGATATAACCCTGCCATTGTGTTTGAAAGAAATGGTACGATTGCTCAAGGGCAGAATATTTGTGATTTTCACTTCAAAAACCGCAATTATACAAAACGAGTATAATTTTTAGTGGCTCAAGCCGGAGGATATAATATGGTACAATCAATCGTTCACATCGCCTTGGTGGTCAAAGACTACGATGAGGCCATCGAATTCTACACACAAAAGCTTCACTTTACGCTGATAGAAGATACTTATCAGGCGGAGCAGGATAAACGGTGGGTCGTTGTGTCTCCTCCGGGATCGTCCGGCACCACGCTTCTGCTTGCAAGAGCCTCCAAGCCGGAACAGGAGCCCTTTGTGGGCAATCAGGCCGGAGGCCGTATATTTTTGTTTCTGGGGACTGACGACTTCTGGCGGGATTATAACGAGATGCTGTCCATTGGCATAGAGTTCGTTCGTCCGCCCAAAGAGCAGGACTATGGCACTGTCGCTGTGTTCAAGGATCTGTACGGCAACCTATGGGATCTGGTGCAGTTCAATGCGGGGCATCCGATGTATGAGCGGATAAAATAAACATCGTTATTAAGATATAGTATGCATTTTCCTATATAAATTTGTTTAATCCTTTTATGAGTGATTTGCTGAAAGATCAATAAAGACGGCAGTGACTTCTTATGTGCCATATTACCATATAATATCTTCTAAATCACACCCCCGCTGGTGTAATTTTTTGATTCTTTTTTGCAAAGTTTACTTGACATTTTGCGCAAAGTGGACTATGCTTATTTCGCAAAGCACACTTTGCAAAGGAGATGTGAATTTGAACACAAAAATCAGAGAGCTTCGAAAGAAAAACAAGCTGTCTCAGGAGGAGCTCGCGCTGGCCGTGGGTACCACGCGCCAGACGATCACCTCGATTGAGTGCGGCAAATATACGGCATCGCTGGTGCTGGCTTATAAAATCGCGCGGTATTTTAATCTGCGCATTGAAGATGTATTTGATTTTTCCGATGTGGAGGATATGTAAATGGAGCAATATAAAGAGTCACTGAAAGCGAGAATTGCGGTACTAAGCGTGAGTATAGCTGCGTTGATTGCGCTGCTGATATTGAATGAGTCGGGCACGTTCCGCGCGATCGGCGTAAATGAATTTTCCGAGTTTCTTCGCGGTTTCCAGACGGGCATACTGTTCTGGGTTTGCATCGTATTCGGTTTTCTGATTGGCCGATATATATGGCTTTTGAAAAACGATGAGAAGCTAAAGGCCGCCTATTATACCGAAAACGACGAACGCCACAAACTGATTATGATGAAGACCGGCGGCAATGCGATGTACGTTTGCACTGTCGCCATACTGATCGGAGGCATCGTGGCGGGCTATTTTAACGAAATCGTATTCTTCTCGTTAGCAGGCTGTGCGCTGTTTTTATTGCTCGCCCGTTGTACCCTGAAAATCTACTACCACAAAAAGTTCTAGGAGGACGTATATGAATCGTCAAAATCTCAAGGGAAACTGGCCGATGATGGTCGGCGCTGTCGGAAGCGTACTTTACTTTGGCGTGGATCATTTTGTGCAGCTTCCGGATTTTCTCAAAGGCTTATTGCTGGGCATCAGCGCGGCCGGATATGTCGTGGGCCTGTTGGTTATGAAGTATGGCTTCAGCCATATTCGGAGCTGGAAGAAACAGTTGCTGCATAAGGAAAGGTAATACGTCAACCAATCTTTTATTTTATTTGTTGCCTGATTACTTAGTATTACTTGCTTCAGTATGTATACTGGGATTTATAACCTCACTTCTATTACAAAAATAGCGACTCCACATCCGTCTGTACTTCCTGAAGTTCAAAATGATGGCCGTTATCCGGTTTAAAAGCTTATAAAAAGATATTTTACCAAACCTACACATTATTATGCCACAATATGTGCCAGAAGTCGGCGGCACAATTCGTGGCATACTATAATTGGATGCGGGTGAAACGTATGGTATATGAGAGAATTCGAAGCTTAAGGGAAGATAAGGACTGGACGCAGCAGTACATGGCGGAGCTACTGTTTATTAACAGGCGCACCTACTCTAGCTACGAAACGGGCGTGCGCTCCATGTCGCCTGAAATCCTTATAAAGCTGGCCCGCATACACAATGTCAGTGTGGATTATCTCTTGGGGCTAACAGATGAGAAAGCATTAAATAAATAACTTTTTAACAGGAATTTTAGCAGATGAATGATAATATGGGTTCAACTGATGGTTATGAAGAATTGCCATATATAAAATACCGAAAAGTCGTGGCAGATATGGTCGAATTGGCATCAATGAAACATCAAATGAAAGGAAAGATGGAAGTTGATGTCACCCTCGCGAGGGAAAAGCTACGTTTATACAAGGCAAGAACAGGAGATACGCAGTCGTTCACGGCTTGGTTTGTAAAATGTGTCGCGCAGGCTGTCAGTGAAAACAAACAAATCCACGGTTTACGCAAGGGTAAAAAAATAATCATCTTTAACGATGTAGATGTTCTCATTATGATTGAAAAAATGATGGAAAAAGACCTAGTGGCTTTGCCTTACGTAGTTAGAAAAGCAGATAAAAAGGATATCAAAGAAGTTCAAACAGAAATACGTGCTGCACAAAAGCATGATCTCAACAATCCATCAATTATGATAGGCAGTAAATCATGGCTTATGGATCTATATCCTCACCTACCCAAGCCGGTTCGGATGCTTGTTTGCAAAGTGATATCTCGGAATCCTCATCATATAAAAGCAAATACGGGCACGGTTTCAGTAAGTTCAATTGGAATGATTGGAAAGATGAACGGTTGGATAAGTCCGATTAGTCCTTTGCCGTTATCCTTTGCCGTTTGTGGAATTACGAAAAAGCCAGGTGTTGTTGAGGATAGAATTGAGATTCGAGAACAAGTGGCGCTTGCCTTTGCTGTTGATCACGATTTGATTGATGGTGCTCAGGTGACCCGATTTCTTTCAAGATTAACCGAATTAATGGAGGACGGCTTTAGTTTGGAATAATATCGAATGGCCATATCCCTGCACATTCTGATCAAAACAAAGGATGTAAGAGAAATGAGAAAATATAAAATTACAGCCGATATGGCGTTGTCCCTTCATTCACGCTATGCGTTTTTTATGACAGGCACCCAAAGTTCACAGTCTCCGTTCGTCGTTTGCGGATAATATTCGAAATAAAATCCGTGTGATTCATCGGGTGCTAACCCACGCGAGGGAATTGCTGTATAAAAGAATTCTGTCCATGCGTCAACAAGACTCGTGCCTGCCGCAATTTTGGCAACAGCATATTCAGCCGATGGAATCACTCTAAGCACTGCGCCCGGCGGCACATCGTTGTTCGAATCGATTGCTTTGCCAAGCAAATAGAAAAAGCTGTTATGACCTCGCGTGTACCATTCCAAGCCATAGTAACCCGTCTGCACGCCAGTAAGCGAAAGCAGCGTTTTTTCTTTCTCAGTGCCTAAAACGTCGTTGTACAGACCCGTAATATCCGCGTCATTGTTTGTAAGCGTGGTTTCCACAGCATAGCCGCAGATAACAAACTCGCCGCGCGAGACGATTTGAAAATCCATTGCCCTTACCTTTCCTGCGCACGCCTAGAATGCCGGTGCCCTTTTGCACAAAATAATAACGGGAGCAAGTCCCGTCCCCCGGGATTTCTTTATGTTGTACGTGTGACGCGAAGATCCGGCCGCAGCGCCTTAAGCTGCTCAATCGCCTCGTCGGTGACCGCGGTCGCCTTCACTAGATCAAGCTTCCTTAAGCTTTTCAGCGCGCCCAGACGCAGCACATCATCGTCCGTGGGGCGAAGGCCATATTCTTCATTCCACTCCGCTTCCAGCATGAGCTCATAGAGGTTATCAAGCTTTAGTATCTGTTCCATGAGTGCCGACCACCGTGAACCGCTCAAAAAGCGGATATCCATTTTAAGGCGCCTTAGCCGCTTCACTTCGCCAAGCTTTAGCACTGCTGATGTTTTCTCCAGTGTGTTGCTGAAAAACGAGATGCCGCAAAGCTGCGGAAGCTTAAACATGGTCTCCAAGCCCTCGTCAGTGATGTGGGGCGCGGGCTTTACCCAAAGCGGTATCTCGCTGACCGGCGGCTTCCATTTGGCCACACGCTTGCCGAGTGTGCCGTCATCAAAACGCATATCCATGCGCAGCAGCCAGCCCTGCTCGTAAGCTGTGCCCAGCCATTTTTGCTTGCCCACCTTCTTTACGGCTCGCGGCGAACATGACTGTGTCCCTATACCGTCTGCAAACGATACCGTATACATGCCAATGTCCCAAAACAGGCTCATCATAAGACCCGCGCTCATTTCGTCCCAAAACGCGGGTTTGCAGCGCAGCCAAGCGCTACGCCTTTTCGCAGTGGCCTGTTCATACTCCGGACTGTTGAACGGATAACTCTTGGCAATCACACACGCGCGAATAAATTCCGCGCGGTCAGCCTGTCCGTTTTGCTCGTACCAGTCGGCAAGATGCAATCGGAGCATGGGATTGTCATAGTCCTCCCTAATGGCCGTAATCAATTTCTGCTCAGTCATTTAATCCCCCCTGAAAATACTAAATAAAAAAATCAATGTTAAAATGCAATATGTTTTATATATGTTTTGTATATTCTTTATATTATTTGTTGCATATGATTGGAGCTAATCTTCTTTGCTCTGTGTCACATCCTTTGCACCGTTGATATCCTGCGGCTCCATCGCCAGAAAATCCAGCGTAGATTTTCTGTAATACCATTTCACAAACAGAAAACCGAATGACAGCACTGCAGTTGTCAAAATGCCTTCCTCCGGCCCAAACGCCCTGCCGCCAAGCAGGCTGTATCTTGTATATTCACTTGTTACTAGACCATCGATGCCAAGGCCGCTTGTGCTGAGCCCGAACACACACCCTTGAAAATAGTTCCATGTGATGTGAAAGCCGATAGGCATCCAAATGTTTCCTGACCTAATAAACATATAAGCAAACAGCAGACCCGCAATGGCAATGTTGACAAACGCCATTAAACTGTAGCCGGGGTTCGATATATGCATCAGCGAAAATATCACTGCCGGAACAATCAGAACCAATGCAACGCTGCGCGTTTGCCGCATCACCGACATACAGTACCCGCGTGAGAACGTTTCCTCCGCAATGCCCACAAGAATAAATATGAGCAGGTAAAGGTATGTATCAGTCGATGGCTTAAGTACCCAGGAGTCAACCTTGATTAAACCCGTTGCGAGCAGCAGCGCGAATATGAGCGTCATTAACACAGCACCCAGCAGCAGCCCGACGCCAAGCTCTTTTGCATGCTTGCGGACGGGCGTTAGCCCCATTTCGGATAGTCTGCGCTTGAAAATCACCTTCCATGTAAACACCGCCACAGCAATCATGATGAGAGTCTGCAGTATGCTTAGCAGCCACGCCCAATCCGTCAGCTGCTCTAAGAGCTTGTCATAAAGCGATGTGATGGAATCGGCCGATCCCGCAACGGTGAACATAAGCACCATGACGACAATGGTCTCGACAATTAATAGTATAACAAAAAAAGAACCGAGAGCCGCGGCAATTTTCCAACCCGATCTGACCTTTCCTTCCGCGTTCTTAAACATCTCAAATTCCTTTCGATTCTCTCAATATAAAAATACTGCTGTTTATAAACGGCATTGTTCATCTTATTCGACAGATATATCCAAAAATCCTTGGAGACTGACGAAATCGTTTAAGAAGATTTTTTAATGGTTAGTCCAAAAGTTCCTCCGGCAGCTCAATCGAAAATGTGCAGCCAACGATATAAGCGCTCTTATAAGCAGAGATTTCATCAATATGGCTTTTAAAATCAGTAAAATTCATCAAGATATCTTTGCAGACAGTCATAGTATTTCCCCATATGAATGCCGTCCACAAATGAGTGATGCGCCTGCACCGAAAACGGCAGCATTATTTTTCCGTCGTCCTCAAAATACTTCCCCAATGCGATCCTTGGCACGGAATCGTCTTTGTTGAAAGAGACGGTATGAGAAAGATTCGTGAATGAAACCCATGGAATACATGTGACGTAAATCAAATCATCCCGCCCCTCAACATCTTGTATGACAAAATAATCATGCTGCTTTTCAGATTTTGCACTTGCTGCAGCAACGAAGGTCTCAATGTCATTTTCCATATTCACCGTCACCATTTTGAAAAGCTCGGAGCCTTTCGACATATCCGTGAAAGAAGGATGAATGACATCGTGCAGCACGACATTGTCGCCCTGTATACGATATTTGAACTCTTCGGTTCGGTTTATCGCATAAGTCGCGGCGAAAACAATCGCAAAGTAGAAAGGAAGCTGCTTTTCTTTGGTCTTGGCTAAGAAGTTCGTGATATCCACATTGGCACATATCAAGTATTGGGGATAGTCCATGCGCTTGAAGAAATGATAATGCGTCGCTCTATCCCATGTGTTTATATCGATGATTTTCAATTTATGTACCTCCGTTTGAGATTTTTCTTATTTTACTACGAATAAACGGGAAATAAAATCAGAAGTAAAGACTAAAATCGTTCATTTCATATCTTGTATGCTTACTTTAATTCATCTTTTAAAAAATTCAAGGATTTTAGGAGAATATGTCGAAAATGCAACTGTCAGTTGCGCAATTTTAAAGCCGGATTGATGGTGCGCAACCAAAGAATTCTGCTATGGTTTACTTGCGATCGCGAAGAATCAATTAATAAATTAGGAGAGTTAAAAAATGATATTAGCTGATAAAATCTTATCGTTGAGAAAGCACAATGGATGGTCTCAGGAAGAACTGGCCGAGAAAATGAACGTATCGCGGCAGTCGGTATCAAAATGGGAAAGTGCTGCCGCCATACCGGACATCAACAAAATACTGGAGCTGGCGAAGCTTTTCGGAGTCACGACCGATTATCTGTTGAAGGACGATATGGAAAAGACGGAGTATTCCGATACAGACGAAGCAGATAATCGTATTCACGTTTCGTTACAGGAAATGAAAGATTTTTTAAAGAGCAAAGCCGCCGCTGCCAGGCAGATAGCATTTGGCGTGGTGCTTTGTATTCTGTCGCCCGTGCTTTTGATCTTGTTTTCCGGAATGGCGATTGCAGGTAACATGTCAGAAAACATTGCGTACGGCACTGGCATTGTTGTGCTGTTATTAATGATTGCTGGAGCCGTCGCCATATTCATCATAAGCGGTGAAAAAATGAAGCGCTTCAAACACCTTCAGAATGGCAATGTTGAACTCGAATATGGTGTATCGGGTATTATTAAGGAAAAACGGGCTGCATTTGATAAAAAGTATCTTCTGAGCATCGTTATTGGGGTTATACTCTGCATTCTTTGTGCGGTTCCTCTTATTATTGCCGGTATAGTCGGTGCCGCAGATATGACATATATCGCCTTGACCGCGCTTCTGTTGGTGATCGTTTCTGTTGCGGCATACCTTTTTGTCACTTCCGGTGTATTAAAGAGCGGCTACGATCAGCTTTTACTTGAAGGTGACTATGAACCGAGCAAAATAGAGAAAAGCAAAAAAGAATCGAAATTAGCCGATATCTACTGGCCGATAATTTTAGCCATCTATTTGGGATGGAGCTTTATTACGAACAAATGGGGAATCACATGGGTGGTTTGGCCGATTGCTGCGTTTATTTTTGCAGCTATTTCTGCCGCATTACGTGCCTCAAATAAAGAAGATTAAACGAATCGAGTTTATTCAGAGTCATTGTTATTCATTATGATTAATATGACTCTGAACGTCTCATTTGCTTGACAAAACACATACCAAAAACTATCCTAAAAAGATATAAGATTAAAGAAGAAAACGCAGGAGAGCTTTATGAAAAAGTACTACATCACGACGCCCATCTACTACCCGAGCGACAAGCTGCATATCGGGCATTCCTATACCACCGTTGCGGCGGACGCGCTTGCGCGCTTCAAACGACAGACCGGCTACGATGTCATGTTCCTGACAGGAACAGACGAGCATGGCCAGAAAATCGAGCGCGTGGCGAAAAACGCCGGTATGGAACCCAAGGAATATGTGGACGGCATCGTTAAGGGAATTCGCAAGCTCTGGAAGCTGATGGACATCAGCCATGACGATTTTATCCGCACCACGGATGAGCGGCACATCACGACTGTTCAGAAGATTTTCAAAAAGCTCTATGATCAGGGCGATATCTATAAGGGCCACTACGAGGGCTGGTATTGCACACCGTGCGAAGCGTATTGGCTGGAGCGGCAGCTTGTGGACGGCAGATGCCCGGACTGCGGGCGTCCCGTTGAGCTGACGAAGGAAGAAGCGTACTTCTTCAAAATGAGCAAATATGCAGACAAGCTGATACAGTATATCAAGGATCATCCGGAGTTTATACAGCCGCAGCACTGCTGCAACGAGATGCTCAACAACTTTTTGCTGCCGGGTCTTGATGACCTTTGCGTATCACGCACGTCGTTCAAATGGGGCATCCCTGTCGATTTCGACCCAAACCATGTGGTATATGTCTGGATCGACGCCCTCTCCAACTATATCTCGGCATTGGGCTACCTTTCTGAGGACGACTCGAAATTTAAAAATTATTGGCCTGCGGATGTGCATCTCGTCGGCAAGGAGATCACGCGGTTCCATACAATCATTTGGCCGATACTGCTGATGGCGCTGGATCTGCCCATTCCGAAGCAGGTGTTCGGCCACGGCTGGCTCATGCTGGAGGGCGGCAAAATGAGCAAGTCTAAGGGCAACGTGGTGGATCCCGTGAAGCTGATCGAGCGCTACGGCGTGGACGCTGTCCGTTACTTCCTGCTGCGCGAAGTGCCATTCGGCTCAGACGGTTTGTATTCGAGCGAAGCGCTTTTAACACGCACCAACAGCGATCTTGCCAACGACCTTGGCAACCTCGTTTCGCGCACCGCCGCGATGATCGTCAAATACTTTGACGGCGTGATCCCGTCCGAATACGAAGCCACGGAGTTCGACGCAAACATCGAAGCGCAGGGAACTGAGCTGCACACGCTTGTCGAAAAGCACATGGACGCGCTGCGGCTGCCCGAGGCGCTCATCGATATCTGGAGCTACATCGGCGCGCTCAACAAATACATCGACTTGACTGCGCCTTGGATACTCGCCAAAGACGAGGCGAACAAGAAAAAGCTCGCCAGTGTGATGATTCATCTCGCGGAAGGCTTGCGCATCATCTCGGTGCTGCTGATTCCCTTCCTCATGGACACGGCGAAGCGCATACAGGACATCCTTGGCGTCAAGGACGACGCGCTCACCTCCTGGGAAAGCATCGCCGCATTCGGCACCGGCGTTTGCGGCCTAAATGTGACGCAAACCGCGCCGCTGTTCCCGCGCATCGACATCAAGAAAGAGCTCGATGCGCTTGAAGAAATCGCGGACAACCGCACGCTGCAAAAGCAGAAGAAGCTGCCTGCCAAGGAAAAGAAGGAAGAAGCGCCCGCGGGCGTCATCACATATGACGATTTCAAAAAGGTGCAATTAAAGCTCGGACTCGTGAAGCAGGCGGAAGCCATCGAAGGCAGCGACAAGCTCATCAAAATGCAGGTGGAGGTCGGCAGCGAAACAAGGCAGATCGTCTCGGGCATACGCAAATGGTATACCCCGGATCAGATGGTCGGCAAAACCGTTGTTGTGGTGTCTAACTTAAAGCCCGCGAAGCTGTTTGGCGTGGAATCACAGGGCATGCTGCTCGCGGCGGAATCGGACGGTGATTTAAAGCTCGTCACCATTGATGGCAGCCTGCCGAGCGGCACAGACATATCATAATGCGGCTTTTCGACACACACGCGCACCTTCTGGACGAGAAATTCGATGCAGACAGGGCATCTTTAATTGAGACACTCCCCTCCCTTGGGATGGAAGGCATGATCGAGGTAGGCACAGCCGTTCAGGACAGCCGCGCTGCCGCGCAGCTTGCTGCGCAAGTCGGTTATATCTATGCGGCAGTTGGCGTGCACCCGCACGAAGCCAAGGATGTATCCGCCGATTATTTGGCGCAGCTTGAAGCCTTGGCGGCTCAGCCCAAGGTCGTGGCCATCGGCGAAATCGGCCTTGACTACCACTACGACTTGTCACCGCGCGATGCACAGCAGCGCGTGTTTTCCGAGCAGCTGGCGCTGGCCATGCGCCTTGGCTTGCCCGTCGTCATCCATATGCGCGAGGCCACGCAGGACACGCTGGCGATACTGCGCGAGCATCCGGGACTAAAGGGCGTGATGCACTGCTTTTCGGGAAGCGCCGAAACGGCGGAGATACTCGTGGACATGGGGCTTTGCGTCTCGTTTACAGGCTCAGTCACGTTCAAAAACGCGCGTAAAACGGTGGAAGCCGCGCGCGCGGTGCCGCTCAGCCGCTTGATGGCCGAGACGGACTGCCCGTATCTCTCTCCCGAGCCGATGCGCGGACGGCGCAACGATCCGTCGAACGTGCGCCATGTGCTGCAAAAGCTCGCGGATATCAAGGGCGTGCCATTTGACGACATGTGCGCCGTCAACATAGAAAATGCAAAAGGACTATACAAAATATAATGAGCGATACCCTTATCTACCGCATCGGCGGTGCCATATACTTAAACCTCACCAACAAATGCACAAACAATTGCACATTCTGTCTGCGGGAAACCTATGACGGCGTGGACGGCTATCATCTGTGGCTGAAAAAAGACCCCGAAGCCAGCGAGGTCATTCAAGCGCTGGAAGAGGAAGCCGACGTGAGCGAAGCAGTATTCTGCGGCCTTGGCGAACCCACAATGCGCATTGAGACACTGCTTGAAGTCGCAAGGTATTTGAAAACCCGCGGCAGTCATATTCGGCTCAACACCAACGGCCAAGGCAGCGCGTACGCAGGGCGCGATATCGCGCCGGAGCTTAAGGGTCTTGTGGATACCGTCTCCATCAGCTTAAACGCGTCCGAAGCGGTCAAATACGACGCCATATGCAAAAGCATTTACGGCGAAGAAGGTTTCGATCACATGCTGGCCTTTGCCAGAAGCTGCGTTGCACAGGGCATCGAAACCATTCTGTCCATCGTGGATTTGATCGGCGAGGAAGAAACCGCTAAATGCGAAAAGATCGCTCAGGACATCGGCGCGAAGCTTCGTATCCGCCACTATATCGAATAAACACACTTTCATTCCATTATCTTTTTTGCGTGTTAAATGGGTTTTGATACGCTTATTTGAGCATGTCGAAATCTTAAGTATTTTATCTTAAATTATTCCTAGAAAATCAGCTTATTTGTGTTTGACATCTATATATTGTGTTTATTATAATGTGCGTACACTACAATTTGAAGTTATCATTTTGTTAACGTATTGCTCCGACGATCAAATAGATCAAGGCTGGAGCAATGGACTTAGGCTGGACAAGCGTTTTCATTCTATTTAATTGTTTGTCCGTCTCCGTAATAATATAAAGCTGGCTAAAAGTTTCCTATAGGGATCCAAATATACAATCACTAAATCAAACCAAAAGAAAAAACGGGGGGCAAGTATGTTTACAGTATTACTTAAACGAAGCGGATTAAAAGAAATCTTTCAGCCAAAAAAAATCACCGAAGCGATATTCAAAGCAGCCAAAGCCGTCGGCGGAGACGATATCGCAAAAGCCGAGCAGCTGACCGAGCAGGTTGTGGATATCGCGCGTATCACGTTTGGTGACCGTACCCCTGGCGTGGAAGATATTCAGGACATCGTGGAACGCGTGCTCATTAAGAACGGCCACGCCAAGACTGCCAAGGCGTACATACTCTACCGTGAAAAACGCAAGGGCGCGAGAGAAGCCAACGCGCTGATCGGCGCCACCATCGATATGTTTTCGAGCTACCTGTCGGACTCCGACTGGAACACGCGCGAAAACGCCAACACGCAAAGAAGCGTTAACGGTCTTAACAACTACATCCGCGAAGCGTTCACCAAGAAATACTGGCTGCATGAAATCTATCCCACAGAGGTGCGCGAAGCCCACTTGAGCGGCGACTGCCATATCCACGATCTTGGCTTTTTCGGCCCGTACTGTGCAGGCTGGGATCTTCGCCAGCTGCTGATGCAGGGCTTTGGCGGAATTCCCGGAAAAGTGGAAAGCAAGCCTGCAAAGCATTTGCGTTCTTTCTTAGGACAGATTGTTAATTCCACGTTTACTACGCAGGGTGAGACGGCAGGCGCTCAGGCCTGGTCCAGCTTCGATACGTACTGTGCCCCGTTTATCCGTCAGGACAACATGACGTTTGCGCAAATTAAGCAGTGCCTGCAGGAGTTCATTTTCAACATCAACGTGCCGACCCGGGTCGGGTTCCAGTGCCCGTTCTCCAACTTAACGTTTGACATCAAGGTGCCCGGCACCTTAAAGGATCATCCGGTGATCATCGGCGGCAAGCATATCGACTCCACCTACGGAGATTATCAAGACGAGATGGATGTATTTAACCTTGCGTTCTGTGAAGTGATGCTGGAAGGTGATTCCAAGGGACGCGTGTTCACGTTCCCGATTCCCACGATCAACATCACTAAGGATTTTGACTGGAACACGCCTGTGGTGGATAAATTCATGGAAATCACCTGTAAATACGGCATCCCCTACTTTGCGAACTATGTCAACTCCGACCTCTCCCCCGAGGACGCGGTATCGATGTGCTGCCGTCTGAGGCTTGACGTGAAGGAGCTTCGAAAACGCGGCGGCGGTTTGTTCGGCTCCAACCCCCTAACAGGCTCCATCGGTGTGTTTTCGATCAATCTGCCGCGCATCGGTTATCTGTCTCAGAGCGAGGATGAGTTTTTTTCGCGTCTCAAAACAATCGCGACAGTCGGAAAAACGTCTCTCGAAATCAAGCGCAAGATCATCGAGCATCAGACAGAAAACGGCCTTTATCCATATTCAGCGGTCTATCTCAAGGATGTCAAAAAACGCTTTGGCCAATACTGGTTCAACCATTTTAACACCATCGGCATCATCGGCATGCACGAAGCGCTGTTAAACTTCATGGGCAAGGGCATTGAAACGCCCGAAGGCAACGCTTTTGCGATTCGTGTCATGGAATTTTTGCGGGCTCTCATGCAGGATTTCCAAACGGAGACAGGCCATTCGTACAACCTAGAAGCCACACCCGCAGAAGGCACAAGCTACCGCCTTGCCAAGCTCGACAAGGAACGCTATCTCGACATCATCACATCCGGCAAGGATGTGCCGTATTATACGAATTCCACACAGCTGCCCGTCGGTTACACCGATGACATCATCGAGATGGTCGATTTACAGGACGAGCTGCAGTCGCTCTATACCGGCGGCACGGTACAGCACCTGTACCTTGGCGAGCGCATCGAAGACCTGCAAACGGCCAAGCTGCTCATACAGCGTATATTCTCCAGCTACAAAATGCCCTACATTTCGCTCACGCCCACCTTCAGCGTATGCGATGAGCATGGCTATCTGCCGGGCGAACAGTTTGTCTGCCCCCACTGCGGAGCGCAAACGGAGGTGTGGAGCCGCGTCGTGGGATATTTGCGGCCCGTGCAGAACTTCAACGTGGGCAAAAAGGAAGAGTTCAAGGAAAGGGTCAAATTCGTCGTTCCCGAGGCCATATAAACCATGCAGATTGCAGGCTTCGTGAAAAATTCATTTCTGGATTATCCCGGGCACATCGCGGCTGTCGCGTTTGTGCCCGGCTGCAATATGGACTGCTGGTATTGCCATAACCGCGCTCTTTGGAAAGAAAAAAATCTTGTAGAGCCGACTTATGTATTAGACTATCTGCAAAAACGCCGCCGTTTTCTCGATGGCGTGGTGATATCGGGCGGGGAGCCCACGCTGCAGCACGATTTGGCGGATTTTATCCACCGTATACGTGACATGGGCTATCTTGTTAAGCTGGATACCAACGGCTTAAGGCCGGATGTTGTGGCATCACTGCTTAGCAACGTGGATTATGTCGCGATGGATTTAAAAACGCCGCCGGGAGAGCTTCATCGCGTGGTGTCGTTCGAGCTAGACGACACGCCGATATGGCAAACCGCCGCGCTGCTCATGGCAAGCGGCGTGGATTATGAATTTCGCACCACGTTTATGCCTTTTTTATCTGCCGACGACATTGCCGATATTGCGCGCCGTGTTAAGGGTGCAAAAAGATACCTCATCCAGCAATACCGCCGCACGGATAGCATCGCCATTCAGCCCGACCCGCACAGTGCGGATACAATAAAAAAAGCGGCCGAAGCCGCTAGAGAATTTATTCCCAATACATCCGTGCGGGGAATCTAAGACTCCTCGCCGATCACGGGCGATTCTTCCGGTAATTCTTCCGGCACTTCCCCCGCCTTCTCATCGTCAATCAAATATTCCTGCTTTAACTTATCAGCCGTATCAATGGCATCGCTGACTGCGGGAATCTGCCATAAACCATAAGCCACGCCCGCCACAATGACCACGAGTGCGATGAGTGCCAATACCTTGATGAAGCCGGGGATCAGCTTCCATATGATTCCGAAGCCGATAAAGAAAATCACGATCGCTCCCAGCACAATCATCCAGCCGGGAAGCAGCTTGGCATATTCAACGCCTTCTGCAACGCTTGCCTGTAAGGGCGCGCACGCCGCGAGAACCGCGATCACGCAGAGCACGACCAAAATAACCAGCATAAACCTCTTCATAGATAGATACTCCTTCATGCCGCCATTATAGCGTAAATTTACCATGACGTAAAGTCAGAGAATTGTGCATCTGCCGACTTGATCAAAAAGGTCACTACATCGCATTAATCTAATCGTGTTATCCGCATTGCAGCCTTGTTGCGTGCGCTAATTATGGGTACCCTAAATCTCTCCCTCAGTCTGCTACGCAGCCAGCTCCCTCTTCAGAGGGAGCCAAGTAAAAGAAAAGTGTCTACGTATCGCCATTATAGCGTGGTTGGATATTTTTTAATGAAAGGTGGTCAAGTCAGGTAATGGCGTAAATTTACCATGACGTAAAGTCAGAGAATTATGCATCTGCTATTTGGCGCGACGGGTGCATCAAAAATGCCTGATTCGATCGACCAGCCGATTATCATTCAGCCGTTTTTCATTCTCATCTTTCCCTTTTAAAAAAACTGCCGGAATGGTATCATAATCACCGGAGGATAAATATGTACATAGCAAATCATACTGACGACTACACCGTTTTGGATACGGGCAACGGCGATAAGCTGGAAAGCATCGGCGGCATCATATTGCAGCGGCCCGACCCGCAGGTGATATGGGAACCAAGCAATCCATCGCTGTGGAAGCCGCACGCCATCTATGACAGAAGCCAGAGCGGCGGCGGCAGCTGGCGTTTTATAAAAAAAGTGCCCGATAAGTGGACAGTCACCATCGGCGGCCTCAAGTTTTACGTACGCCCGACGGGCTTTAAGCACATCGGCGTGTTTCCTGAACAATCGTTCAACTGGGATTATATCGCGCAGCGAATCAGCAAGGCGAACCGACCCGTGCGCTTGCTCAATCTGTTCGCGTACACAGGCGGCGCCACCATCGCGGCGCTGAATGCAGGCGCGTCCGTGGTGCATGTGGACGCGGCCAAAAGTATGAATGATTGGGCCAAGGAAAACGTCAAGCTGTCGGGCTTAGCGGATGCAAGCGTACGCTTTATCGCGGATGACTGCCATAAGTTCGTACTGCGAGAGCAGCGGCGCGGCAGCGTCTACGACGCCATCGTGATGGACCCGCCGTCCTACGGCAGAAGCGCCAGCGGTGTCTGGAAAATCGAAGACGCGTTGTTCGGGCTTATTAAGGACTGCGTCAAGCTGCTCAGTGACGATCCGCTGTTCTTCATTATCAACTCGTACACAACAGGTCTTTCGGATGTGGTCACGCGCAATATGCTCGCGCTGTGCCTTGGCATCAGCGGCCATATCGAATCCGATACGCTCGTGCTGCCGCAGAAAAGCTCGGATATCTATCTGCCATGTGGCACCACAGCCAGGTGGCATGCGTGAACGTGATATATGAAGATAACCATCTACTCGTCGTATTGAAGCCATATGGCGTACCGTCTCAGGCCGATGAATCGGGCGACGAGGATATGCTCTCTCTGTGCAAGGCATATATCGGCGAAAAATATAACAAGCCCGGCAACGTCTATTTGGGGCTTGTGCACCGGCTCGACAGGCCGACAAGCGGCGTGATGGTATTTGCGCGCACTTCCAAGGCGGCGGCGCGCATATCCAAGCAGATTCAAAGCGGCGATTTCGAAAAGACTTATCTCGCAGTGCTTACGCGGGCGCTTCCCCAAGGCGAAGGCACGCTGTGGCATTATCTCACCAAGGATACTCAAGCGCATATCGCGCATGTGTCGGACAAGCCGTCGCCGGATGCGAAAAAAGCGGGGCTTGAATATACCGTTCTGGACAGCCGCGACGGGCTGCAGCTTGTGCGCATTAAGCTGCTGACAGGCCGTTTTCACCAGATACGCGCCCAGTTCGCGGCGCTTGGCGCGTCCGTTTACGGCGACATGAAATACGGCGCGCGCGATATCAAAGCGCCGCTTGCGCTTTTTGCATGCGACGTATCCTTAGATCACCCGACCACGGGCGAGAGGCTGTGTTTTTCAGCTTCACCCAATTTTCATCCATTCACATTGTTTTCATCCATTCAACAGCAATAATGGTGGGATACCTATTGAATCCTTTTTTTGTTCGATGTTATATATCAGTAACCTAAGATATCGCACTGCATTCAACATTTTAAAGAGAGGTACTGATAAAATGAGATGTGCTGCATTAGCGAGAGGATTTTGTATCCTGCAAGGAGCAAAAGCGAAGGAATAGCAGCGCTATTTCGAGGTTTTAGCGACGACGCAGGGTGCAAAATCAGCCGCTTAGGCAGCATTTCGAGTTAATCAGTGCCTCTCTCACTTTCTTTTTTTGTCCCAATCCTTTATAATGGGCTTTGAGTTTTTTCGGAGGGTATGACATGATCGCTTTGTCACTTAAGGACATCGCAAAAAGCTTTGGCTCAGATACTGTATTGAAAGGCGTGTCACTCACGCTTACCGACGAAATGCGTATGGGGCTCGTGGGCCCCAACGGTGCGGGCAAAACCACGCTGCTGCGCATCATTTGCGGCGAAATCAGCGCGGATTCGGGCACGATCAGCATGGGTGACGGCGCCGGATATCTGAAGCAAGAGGTATCCGAAGGCACGCAGGACACCGTATGGGATACGATGCTGGGTGTATTCAGCCATGCTTTTGCGCTCGAGGAACGCATGCGTGAGCTGGAGCATGCGATGGAAGACGCCGCGGGCGATGAGACCGCGTGGCAGCGCGTGTCACGCGAATATGAACGTGTCACCCAAGCGTTTGAGGAAGCGGACGGCTACGGCTACAAGAGCGCGATCAACGGTGTTCTCAAGGGTCTTGGCCTTGCCGAGGATGTTTATGACCGCCCGGTTTGCACGCTCTCTGGCGGCCAGCGTGCGCGGCTTATGCTTGCCAAGCTGCTGTTGGAAAAGCCCAAACTGCTGTTGCTTGACGAGCCGACCAACCATCTGGACACGGACGCGGTGACCTGGCTGGAAGGGTATCTGAAAACATGGCAAGGTGCGGTCATGATCGTGTCGCATGACCGTTGGTTTATTGACCAGACGTGTACGCACATTGCTGACCTTCACAACGGCATTGTGGATGTATATATCGGCAACTACTCCTCTTTCGTGTCTCAGCGCGATGAAAAGCGCAGATTACAGCAAAAAGCTTACGAGCAGAACCAGCGCGAAATTGCGCGGCAGAAAAAGGTGATTGAACAATACAAAGCATGGGGAAACTCGGGCGGCGGCAAGAACTTTATCAAAATGCACGCGAGAGAAACGCTGCTTAATAAGATGGAAAAGGTGGATCGTCCCGAAGGCGACCACGGTCGGATATCTCTGCGTCTGGGCACAGCCGCCAGAGGCAGCAGCGACGTCCTTCAGATGGAGCATGTCGAGATGGCATGGCAGGACACGCCTCCGCTTTTTTCGGGCATCGGCCTTCACCTTTACAAAGGCGACCGGGCGGCGCTTGTGGGGCCAAACGGCGTGGGCAAAACCACGCTGCTGCGCATCGCCGCGCAAAGGCTTGCGCCCACTCAAGGCAACATTGCGACAGGCACCGGCGTATCCGTCGGGTATTACGATCAGCTTCAGGAGAACCTCGATACCAGAAACACCGTCATGGAAGAAATGCGCGGCGATTATCCTGCGCTTTCCGACGGCGAATTGCGCAATATCCTCGCATCGTTTCTGTTCTTGGGAGATGACGTGTTCAAGCCTGTATCGGCACTCTCAGGCGGCGAGAAGGGACGGCTTTCGCTTTTAAAGCTCATGCTCGGACAAGACAATTTACTGCTGCTGGATGAGCCGACCAACCATCTGGACATGGACAGCCGTGAAATGCTTGAGGACGCACTCTGCCAATTTGAAGGCACTGTGCTTTTTGTGAGTCACGATCGCTATTTCATCAATAAGACCGCTACACGTGTGTTAGAGCTCAAGGATGGCGCGCTCAATTCTTATCAAGGCAATTGGAGCGACTATATAAGCGCGCTGGAAAAAGTGAATATGCCCGAGGCAAGCGAAGAACCCGGCACCACCAAAACAGCGGCCGCCAAGCAAAAACGTACCGAGAAAGAAAAAGAAGCGTCTGTGCGCGAGGCCAAGAAACGCATTGCGCAGATAGAAAGTGATATTGAAGCTGCAGAGCAGCGTCTGGCTGAAATCGAGACGTGTCTTGCCGACCCATCGGCGCTGGACACACAGCAAATTTCCGAGCTGTCTAATGAATATACACAGCAGCGAGAGGCGGTTGAGGCGCTTTTAGAGAGGTGGGAATATGCCCACAGTCAGGTATTTTTACCCTGATTTATTTTTTATTTCCAAATGTCATGAAAACTTAATATATTTTTTAATAGAATTTTTTTGTCGTAAATAAGCATTATTTTAATATTATACATCGTTATTCAATTTTTCTGTATATTTCGACAATCTTTTTTATGAGTTAAAAAACAATTTGCAAAACATCACGCTCGCGACCAAGCCCGCGAGATCGGAAATGAGCGATGCCGGAATGGTGTAGCGTGTTTTCTTGATGCCAACGCTTCCGAAATACAACGCCGTGGTGTAAAAAAGCGTCTCTGAAGAGCCCATCAGCGTGCTTGCGGTACGGCCGATAAAACTGTCAGGGCCGTAGCGGTCGAGCATCGTTGTCAGCACGCCGATAGACGCGCTGCCCGAAAATGGGCGCATCAGCGCCAGCGGCAAAATTTCAGGCGGTATTCCGATTGGTTTTAATACCGGTGAAAGCGCCGCGGCAATGTAATCAAAGCTCCCCGAGGCCGTGAAAATCCGTATCGCGAAAACAAAGCCGATCACATAAGGCAGAACGCGCACCACCGTGGTAAAGCCCTGTTTGGCGCCGCGAATAAACGCTTCATAGACAGGCACTTTTTTTGCAAGACCAAACACCACGATGCCTGCGATAAAAAGCGGCACAAACAGCGCCGATATTGTGTTCATTACCTGCATTGCGATATCCTCTGCCATATCTTTCCCGATATGATCGCTACAGCCGTCGTCACAGTGGTAGACAGCAATGCTGTGATGACAATCTCGGCGGGCGCAGCCGAGCCCGCGGCGCTGCGCAGCGCAATCACGGTGAGCGGCAGCAGCTGCACGGAAGACGCGTTGATAATAAGCAGCATACACATGGCGTCCGACGCCTTATCTTTATCCTTATTAAGCGCCTGAAGCTCCTTCATCGCCTTGAGTCCAAAAGGCGTGGCGGCATTGCCCATGCCCAGCATATTGGCCACAATATTGAGAGTTATGTATCCGCAGGCTTCGCTGTTCGGCGGCACATCGGGAAACAGCCGCCGGATGATGCCGCGCATGCGCCGCGCAAGAGATTCAATGAGCCCTGCTTCCTTGGCCACGTTCAGCACACCCAGCCAAAGCGCATACGCCCCAATCAGACTGATGCAGAGAAGCCCTGCTTCCTTGGCACCTTCAACCGCCGCGTCTCCCACTGCCTGAGAGTGGCCGGTGGCTACCCCGACGACAGTACCGATTACGATTAAAAAAGCCCATATATAGTTAATCATGTCAAACTCCACGAGCGATATTTTGTATATTAATAACATATATATTCAGTGATGAGCGTTTTATTAATCGTAGAAAAAGTTGTCGCAAAAAGGTTGACATTGCGACGCTATATTTGTTATATTTTGATATATTGTAACACAAAGTATATGATATTAAATCAATTGGGAGATGGAAAAAAATGAAATCAACAGGAATCGTCAGAAAAGTGGACTCGCTTGGCCGCATCGTGCTACCTATCGAACTCAGAAGAGTGATGGGAATCGACATCAAAGATCCGATTGAGATCTTCGTGGACGACAGCCACATCGTGCTCGGCAAATATCAGCCGGCATGCATTTTCTGTGAAAGCGTCTCAGGCGTCACAGAATTCAAAGGCTCAAAGATTTGCGCCACATGCATGTCCAAGCTAGGCTTAAAGTAAGAATATACTTACAAAGTCAGTCGGTAAGCTCTGTTCTTACTGATACCCAATTCATCGGATGCCGCTTTTGCGGCATCTTTTTTTGTCATTCCGGCCTTAAGATACACGTTTATCGTTTCGGCAATTTCGCTGTCGCTCACCTGCACCGTCCCAACTGTGCGCCCATCCACCACGAGCACGTATTCGCCTTTCACGTTTTCTGCGAATGCCTGACAAGCCTCCTCCAGAGCTCCGCTGAACACCTGCTCATGAAGCTTTGTGAGCTCTTTTGCGACCACGATGTGTCTTTGCCCGCCCATCGCCTCGCATAGCGCTTGCAGCGTCGCAGAAAGCGCGTGAGGGCTCTCATAAATCACGGTGGGTATGGCGCTGTTTTTCAGCTCGTCGATCTGCCGCCTGCGTTCTGCCGCCTTTTTGGAGAGAAAGCCAAAAAAACAAAACGACCCGCCGATTCCGGACAGCGTCACCGCAGTGATCGCAGCGCATGCGCCCGGTACAGACGTTACGCTAAGCCCCTGCTGCATCGCTTCTCTCACAAGCACCGCACCCGGATCGGATATGAGCGGCGTGCCCGCGTCAGAAACGAGCGCGATATCCCGCCCGTCTTTCAGCTCGCCCAATATCCATTCCCTCTTATCCTCATTGCTGTACTCGTGAAAGCTCACAAGGCGGGTTTTGATATCATAATGCGAAAGGAGCTTGCGCGTATGACGCGTGTCCTCCGCCGCAATATAGTCCACTTCTTTGAGTATGCGCAATGCGCGCAGCGTGATGTCTTCGAGATTGCCTATGGGCGTGGCCACGATATAGAGCACGGCTTTTCCTCCCCGATGCGATATATTTTCTTAAGCTCCTTTGTGTAGGTGCCGTCTTTTTCATAAATGACGAGCGTCGGCGCAAACTTTAACCCGCTTCGCGCACCCGCCCGGCCTTCCACGAGCGCGAAATTCGGTGCTTTATCAATCTGAGAAGCAACAAGCTGTATACGTTTTGGCTCGATCTTTTTCGCTCGCATACACGCCATAAGCTCCGCAAACCGCTCCGTGCGGTAAATCATGAACATTCGTCCGCCGGTGCGCAGCAGCTTCGCTGCCGCCCCCACCACGTCTTCAAGCGTGCATTTGATTTCGCGCTTGGCGATACTTACATGCACGTTATCGTTAGGCTTGCCCCCGTCCGCCTTTTCATACGGCGGATTGCAGACCACCACATCCACACCGTACGGCACAAATTTTTTTGCGTCCTTGATATCCCCGCAAATAATTCGCACATGTGCTTCCAGCTTATTGATCGCCACGCTTCGCTGCGCCATGTCCGCAATCGCGCTTTGAATTTCGATGCCGGTCACGTGGATATCAGGGCGCTTTGCGCACAGCAGCAGCGGAATAATGCCGCAGCCCGTACCAAAATCGACAACGCGCTGACCAGCCCCCACGTCCGCAAAATGCGAGAGCAGCACCGCGTCTGTCCCGAACGAGAAAAACTGAGGATTCTGTATGATCACGAACCCGTTTTGCAGATCTTCAATTTTTTCACCCGGCTGCAGCTGCACGGTTACCCTCCGCCATTGCTTTTGCACCATTATATCATGACTGAGCACACACACAAAGCAATCTGACGTACTTTGTCCGTTTTTTGGTATGTTCTGGCTTATAGCGCAATAGATCTAATTAACTCTTTACTAATTTAACTGACTAAATTATAATGCACATGTATGTCATTTTAAACAATCACAATGGAGGAAAAACAAATGAAGAAACTACTCATCGCGATTCTCGCGATCATGCTCACGCTTAGTTTTGCTGCTTGCTCGGCTCCTGCCAGCACAGACGAAAGCGCCGAAACGCCTGTTGCGACCGAAGCGCCATCCGAAGCACCTTCCGAAGAGCCTTCCGAAGAGCCGACAGAAGAACCCGCTGAAGACCTTTCCTGGCAAACGATCGAGGATAAGGGCTCGTTTACGCTTGGTTTTGATGAAACCTTTGCACCCATGGGCTTTAAGGATGAAAGCGGCGAACACGTCGGCTTCGACATTGAGCTCGCCCAGGAAGTCGCTTCGCGTCTTGGCTTAGAGCTGAAACTGCAGCCGGTTGACTGGGATTCCAAGGAACTCGAACTTGCCAATGGCAACATCGACGTGATTTGGAACGGCCTGACCATCACCGATGCGCGCAAAGAAGACATGTTGTTCTCTGACCCGTATATGAATAACCGCCAGATCGTCATCGTCGCTGCAGACTCGGGTATCACATCCATTGCTGATCTCGCCGGCAAAATCGTGGCTGCGCAGACAGAGTCCAGCGCCATGGGCGCCATTGAAGCCCAGCCGGAAGTGAAGGATACATTCGACGAGTTGATCGACAGCCCGGATTATGTGCAAGCGCTTATGGAATTAAAGCAGGGCAGCGTGGACGCGGTGGTCATTGACGAGATCATGGGCAGATACTACATCGCTGAAGATGAAGATTCGGCCTTCTACGCGATTCTTGAAGACAACTTTGGTGAAGAGCAGTACGGTATCGCTTTCAGACTCGGTGACCAGGCCTTCAGAGATAAGGTTCAGGAAACACTGGATGCCATTATTGCGGATGGAAAAGGAGCAGAAATCTCTACAAAGTGGTTTAATGAAAACATACTGGTTTCTGAATAATTGAATATAGGTGCAGGCAGACTCTTAGGGTCTGCCTGCATTTATCATTTTGCAGATCTTTTCTGATTCATTAGAAAGCATCTGCAAATTGTAAACGGGAGATAACAATGGAGTATTTTCAGGATTTAAACAAGCTGGGCAGCCTGCTGTCTGAAATGCTGGGCGGCACACTGGTGAACATCGAAGTTTGGGCGTTCACGCTGCTTTTTGCTCTGCCGCTCGGGCTGCTTATATGCCAGATGCGGCTCTCTAAAAACAAGGTGTTTGTTGGAATTTCCAAGCTTTATATATTTTATTTCCGCGGTACACCTTTGATGCTCCAGCTTCTATTTATGTTCTTTGGCGTGCCGCTTATCATCGGCTTTACGTTTAGCAGGGAGCTTGCGGCGATTCTGGCATTTATTCTTAACTATGCGGCATATTTTGCGGAAATCTACCGCGGCGGCATACAGTCTATTCCCAAGGGACAGTACGAAGCCGCGCATGTACTGGGACTGTCGAACAGAGTGACGTTCACGAAGATCATACTGCCGCAGGTCATCAAGCGTATACTGCCGCCCTTGGGCAATGAAACCATTAATCTCGTAAAGGACACAGCGCTTGTTTATGCCATCGCCATGAGTGACCTTTTGAAAGAAGCGAAAATCGCCGTACTGCGCGAAGTGTCTATTATGCCGTTTGTGATTGCAGCCGTGTTCTTTCTTGTGATGACAGGGCTTCTGACCAAGCTGCTGACGCATATTGAACGCAAATTCGCTTATTACAGGTAGGAGGCAGACATGCTCAAAGCCACGAATATAAAAAAGAATTTTGGAAAGCTTCAGGTGCTTAAAGGCGTTGACCTTGAAGTGAACAAGGGTGACGTGATCGCGATCATCGGCCCGTCGGGCTCGGGAAAAAGCACGTTTTTACGCTGTATCAATCTGCTGGAGACGGTGAACGGCGGCAGCCTTGAAATAGACGGCGAATATCTTTTCCATGAAGAAGGCGGCAAAATTCACTTCGCGGAGCCCGCGAAAAAGCGCGCGCTGCGCAAGCGGCTCGGCATGGTGTTTCAGGATTTTAATCTGTTTCCGCATCTATCTGTGATGCAAAACCTCATGCTTGCGCCCTTGCAGGAGGAAAGCGCGAACAAGGCGGCCATCGAAGCGAACTGCCGCGAGCTTTTGCGCAAGGTGGGACTTTCAAACAAAGAAAAAAGCTATCCGTGCGAGCTGTCCGGCGGGCAGCAGCAGCGTGTGGCGATTGCGCGCGCGCTTGCGCTAAAGCCCGAAATACTCTGTTTCGACGAGCCCACGTCCGCGCTGGACCCGGAGCTCACCGGCGAGGTTTTGGCTGTGATGAAGCAGCTGGCCTCTGAGCACATGACCATGGTCGTGGTGACGCATGAGATGGGGTTTGCGGGCGAGGTCGCGAACGAAGTGCTGTTCATGGACGACGGGCTTGTGGTGGAGCAGGGCACGCCATCCGAGGTGCTGCGCAATCCCAGCCAGCAGCGTACGCGCGATTTCATGAGCAAGCTGCTGACGGTTTAAGTCTGTTTGATAATTACTTGAGGGCTTGCTAAACGTACTCTATTCAATAATGCTTCGCAAGGTTCAGACGCCAGCTCCAACAAGCCACTCCTTGGCCTTTTCGGGATCAGCAAAGAACCGTATTGGTTCCGGAATATCGATCTGGTTCATAACGATCTGCTTGTTGATCTTTCTGGCACTGAATGGCGAACACCCTACGAAACATAACCTCAGTATTTTTTCCTGTATCGCTTTGATGTGCGCCGCAAGCGCGTTGATGACCGCGTCATCCAGCTTGGTCTCATAAAGATCAACCCATATCCGGCGGTTATGCCGCTCGGGTGATTTTAATATAAACGCCTCTTCGGCTTTCATGACCTCAAACAGTTTACTTCTGCTATTAAAGCAACTGCCGTATTTAAGCGGATGCAGTTCTCCTCCCTTGTAATAATAAGGGCACAGGCTTCCGCTTGGAGATTTATTCAGCATAATCTTCTTCTTTCTGCTTTGTTATTTTTTATATTACGACATTTTTATCTATATTCCTTAACGAAATGGAGGCCTCCAGAGGCAAAAGGGTCAAGACCCTTCTCTACGGGTTGTATAGTATTCGTCCGTGTCCCATTTGATTGGGTTCTCGTCGATGTATTTCCAAACACGCAGATATTCGTTTTCATCGCGAATGATATGGTCATAGAAGGATTTTTGCCAAACGTTCAAATCTGGATTTAACTGATGTATCCGTTTTGACACACCGGATTTGTATAGCCCAATAACTGTGGGCAACGCCGTAGGGAACGGTCTCGACCGTTCCTCATTGTTTATCACAATAATCGCATGAACATGATTCGGCATGACAAAAATTTAATCGCAGAAATCAATTCATAATGACATGCAATATTTTCAAGCTCCTCAGTTGCTATACAACCAAATTGATTCATCTGAACTTTGCCATCAATCACAGAGCCGAATATGTGAGCTTTGTTTTGCGTGCATATTGTAACGAAATAATAACCGTCACTGCTGTTATCATATACCAAATGCATATACATATGCAAATTTAACAAGGGAGTTCGACACATTTATCCAAATACCTTGTTCCATCAAAAAAGCCACACCACTGGTATGGCTCCAGTCTGTCGATAAACCTTGTTTTGTCATTCCGAGCCTGTCGAGGAATCCCATGAAAATCGCTTTGTAGAAGAGGATTCCTCAATCGCTTACGCTCAATCGGAATGACATAAGTAACTTTTTGACACTCTGAAGCCACACCACTGCGGTATGGCTCATTTGCATTCTTTGTTTCGTTACGATTCCTTATTCGTATCTCAGCGCGTCAATCGGCTTCAATGTTGCGGCCTTGTTCGCGGGATAGATGCCGAACACCACGCCCACAAACGCCGAGAACCCAAGCGCCAGCACGATCGTGCCGACAGACATGCCCATAGATATCTCCATCGCCGTACCGATCACCTGAAGGCCTAAGTAACTCAAACCGACACCGATGATACCGCCCGCAACCGAGAGCACGACCGCCTCGATCAGGAACTGCGAGAGGATATCAGTGCGCTGAGCGCCGATGGCTTTTCTGATGCCGATCTCGCGCGTGCGCTCCGTCACAGACACCAGCATGATATTCATGATGCCGATGCCGCCCACAAGCAGCGATATTGCCGCGATACCCGAAAGCAGTATCGTCATGACGCTCATCACCTCGTTCATCACCTCGATGATCGCGTTCTGGTTGATGATCATATAATTGTCATCGCTGCCGAGTTCACGTATGAGAAAATCGTCCGTCGCGTCTTCCGCCGCGTCCACCGTATCGGGCGCAGTTGCCGAGACATACAGCGTGCCAAACTCCTTATTGGCGAACATACGCTGTGCCGATGTCAGCGGTATGATGATCGTGGTGTTCTTATTTGCCAGCATCGTATCCGATGGCTCGAGCAAGCCGACGACCGTAAAGTCATACCCTTTGATCTCCAGCGTGTTGCCAATGCAGTCCTTGGTGCCGAACAGCTCATCCGCCACGTCCGTGCCCACCACAGCGTTGTATGTGTGCGCTTCCACGTCGATATCGCATATAAAGCGCCCCTGGTCAATCACCTGCCCGGTGATTTGCTGATAGCTGTCGGTCACGCCTTCCACCGCGTAGTCGCCGTCCTCCACGCCCGCCGTCACATTAACCGTACGCGATACAATACCCGTCACGTCGTATATCGACGGATCATCCTTTAGCTTATCTAAATCACTGAGCGTCAAGTACGTGGGCTCTGTGCCCAACATCGATACCTGAAGCAGGTTAGAGCCAAGGCTCTCGATCTGCCCTGTGATCTCCCCCGTCGCGCCCTGCACCACCGATATCAGCAGCGTGACCGCCACCACACCGATGATGATACCCAGCATCGTGAGGAACGAACGCATTTTGTTGCCCTTAAGCGCCACAAACGCCATTTTCAGAGCCTGTGAGAATTTCATACGGCCTCACCTCCGTCCAAGCTTTCATCCTCCACCAAACACCCGTCCATAATGTGAAGCCTACGGCTTGCAAGCTTTGCCACACCGGGATCGTGCGTAATCAACAATATGCCGCGTCCTTCGCGGTGCAGATCCATCAACATGCCCATAATCTCTTTGCCCGAATGCGAATCAAGGTTGCCCGTGGGTTCGTCGGCAAGTATCAGCGTCGGCTGGGTAGACAGCGCTCGCGCAATCGCGACGCGCTGCTGCTGACCGCCCGAAAGCTCGGTCGGCTTATGCGCCATTCTGTCCATGAGCCCCACCTTCGCAAGCGAATCCGTGACGCGCTTTTTACGTTCGGACAACGGCAGTCCCTGATAGATCAGCGGCAGCTCCACGTTCTCATACGCCGTGAGTTTGCTTAAGAGATTGAACTGCTGAAATATAAAGCCGATCTCCTTGTTTCTGATCTCTCCGAGCTGTCGCTCGGTATAGTCGTCGATGAGCTGACCGTTCAGCCAGTATTCACCCTCGTCCGCAAGGTCGAGGCAGCCGATGATATTCATCAGCGTGGATTTCCCGCTGCCCGACGGCCCGACAACCGCGACGAACTCGCCGTCCTTTATGGTCAGCGATACGCCGTCCAGTGCGTGAACTTCCGCCTCACCCATCTGGTACGTCTTTTTGACATTGCGCAGTTCTATCATAGCCTGCGCCTCTTTACTGGCTGGCAGCTGTGCTGCCGCCGCCGGGACTTTCGTCATTGCCATTACCGCCAAAGCCACCGCCGCCGCGGCTCCACATCTGCTCCTGCATACTCATTTCTTTCACCTGTGGCACCGCCACACGGTCTCCTTCATTAAGACCTTCGGTAATCTCAATACTCACCCCGTCTGTGATTCCCGTCAAAACCTTGTGTGTGGCCGGTGTATACATGAGATCCTTATCGATATCCCCTTCCAAAACAACAAACTTCTCACCGTTGATCACCTGTATCGCCTCCACGGGGATCAGCAGCACTTCCTGCGCCTGCCGCGATACGATCTGCACATCCGCGCTCATTCCGAGCATGACATCCTGCGCATCCTCCAGTGAAAGCGTGATTGTATATTTGGTCACGTTGTTATTCGCCACACCGACCGGGTTGATCTTGATGATATCCGCCGTGTAAGTCTTCTCGGGCAACGCGTCGAACGTCAACGTGACGTCATCGCCGATTTCAATCTCGGCAATATCCAGCTCGTCGATCTCTACGTCGATTTTCACCGCATGGCTGCTCTGCACTGTGAACAGCGCCGCCCCCTGCTGCACCGGCTGTCCCTTCTTGAGCGAGAGTCCCGTTATTACGCCGTCAGCGCCCGCGCGTACGCTCAGGCCATCAATATCGGCCAATATGTCGTCAAGATCCTCCTGAAGGCTCTCACGCTGCTCCAGCAGCGAATAAAGCGAGCTTGAGAGTATCTCGCCTTCGAGCGTAAACAGCTTGTCGCCGCGCGACACATCGTCACCAACCGCCGCGCGCACATCATCCACAGTGCCTCCGCGCGCCGAAACGATAACCGGATTTGCCACAGAGACGGTGCCGCCGCCGATTTCAGAACCGTTTGCATCCGTCACCACAGCGCTGTCGCCCAGCGCAAAATCGCTGTCCTCAAACTGCACAGTGGCTTTGCCGCCGGACGTGCTCACCACCACGCCGCTCACGCTCTGCGTGCCCACCGTCACTGTGACAGCATCTCCGGGCGAAATAGCGCTCTCATACGGCACCACAGTTTCCATGAGGTCGTCCGCACAGACAAGCGCCAGCGCGCCGTCTCGATCCATCACCGCGTCCACCGTATCGCCTTCCTTGGCGTAAACAGCCTTCACTTTGCCTTCTATGGGCGATACAACATTTTTGCTGCCGGACGTCGAGCGGGCGGTTGATATGGACATGTCCAGCTCATCGATCTGCTGCCTAATGCTACTCTTTTCAGATTCCAGTGCGTCGCTTTCAAGCACCGCGATGATATCTCCTGCGCTCACCGCATCGCCGTCCTCAAACAGCACATCTGTCACAGTCCCTGCGGCATTCGCATAGACAGTATCGTCGTTTAGCGGCTCCACTGTGCCTGCGCCCTTCACCTTCACCTCAATCGTACCCTTCGTGACATCCACGATATCGTATGTGGTTTTGGCCATCTCAGCAATATTCGCACGCATACGAACAAATCCGAGCACCGCAAGCACCACGATCACTAGAACAACGATTAAAATGATGATCCTTTTCTTTGATTTCTTTTTTTGACTCATCGAGCATGTCCTCCAAATATGTAAAATCTGTTGACTGACAAAAAATGATCTTGACAGCTATTCTACCAAGGATAGCGCTTTGTAAACAGAGCGCTGTGAAAGGCTTAACAAAATATTCACAATGCTGATAGTTTTGGGAATGTTTACTTAATAGGAATGCCGAATTTCATCGTGTTTCTATCCTGAAAGAGTGGGATATGCGGCGGATAAAATGTAAAAGTGATAAATACGAACAGCATGCCAGCCACCGTCAATAGCGCCGCCATACGGTAAACGGGTGTATCCATATGCATCACGGACACCGTCATTCGATATGCCGCGTATAGTGCGAGCGCGATCACGACGAAGGTGATCACAATATCTAATGCCAAAGATTTGATGCCGATGGCACGAAAAAAGTAATGAAGCGCCAGCATAAGCATCGGCATAAAAGGCAGCACGGCCGCATGCGCAAACGTAAAATTCGGATACTTTCTGCCCACAGTCAGCCGTCCGATCAGAAAATAGATGAGGGCAGGCGCAAAAAACAGCTTCGTATGCTCCCAAGGGCTTTCATTCACAGGGGCGAGAATCGCCGTGAAACCGCATGGCAGCCATTCGTAGAGAAAGTGCCAGAGCCCCGCAATCGCGAATATGACAAACGCCCCGAAAAAGCTCCATCTTTTCAATTTTGCGTGCGCCTTGCTTTTCATATGATTAATTCTATGTTCACCGCACTCATTTATTCGGTTTAATAAGTATATCCAGTGCATCAAATACGTGCCGGACACCAAAAACCTCAATCCCCTGCGGCACCTTTAAGCCTCCGAGGTTGGATTTCGGGATCACCGCTTTCTTAAAACCCATTTTGCTGCTTTCAATGAGCCGTTTTTCGATCTGCCCCACAGCGCGCACCTCGCCCGTCAGCCCGACCTCCCCCATCGCCACCGCGTCGCTGATGGGCGCATCGCGAAAGCTTGAGACGATGCTAGCGGCCATCGCAAGGTCTGCCGCGGGTTGAGCAAGCCGCATACCGCCCGCCACGTTTACATACACATCCTGGTTATATAGCTTAAGTCCCATGCGCTTTTCCAGCACAGCGACCATAAGCGCCGTGCGCCCAAAATCCAGCCCCGCCGCCATGCGGCGCGGCATCTGGAACGACGTCGGACTCACCAGCGCCTGAATTTCAAGCAGCACAGGCCGCGTTCCCTCAATCGCGGGATACACACACGAGCCAGACGCGTCTTTGGCCCGCTCGCCCAGCAGCATGCCGGATGGATTCTCCACCTCATGCATGCCATCGTCGCGCATATCAAACACACCGATCTCGTTGGTTGATCCAAAGCGGTTCTTCACCGCGCGCAATATGCGAAATGTCCCCTGCCGCTCGCCTTCAAAATACAACACGGTATCCACCATGTGTTCCACGGCGCGGGGCCCCGCAATTGCGCCTTCCTTGGTGACATGCCCGATAATGAATATCGCCGTGCCGCTCGTCTTGGCCTCGCGCGTTAACAGCGCGGCGCACGCCTTGATCTGGCTTAAGCTTCCCGCCGCCGGCCCCAATTGAGAAGAATACATGGTTTGTATTGAATCCACAACGACGAAATCCGGCGCATTCTCATGGATACGCGCAATACAGCTGTTGACCTCCGTTTCGGAGAGCAGCTTTATGTCGCTTTTCACGCCCAGCCTCTCGGCGCGCAAGCGAATCTGCCGCAGCGATTCCTCGCCCGATACATACAGCACACGTTTTCCCGACCTTGCGAGAGAATCTGCCACCTGCAAAAACAACGTGGATTTGCCGATGCCCGGTTCGCCGCCTGCCAGCACCACAGAGCCTTCCACCACGCCTGCACCGAGCACTCTGTCCAGCTCAGCATAGCCTGTTTTCCACCGTGCAGTGTCCTGCATAGAGACATCCTTAAGCAGCACCGCCTGTTCTCCCTGACGCACAGCCCCTGTGCTTTTAACAGACGCAGTTAGTGTCACCTCTTCAAGTGTGTTCCACTCCTTGCACGACGGGCACTGCCCAAGCCATCTCGCGCTCTGATAGCCGCATTCGCCGCAGACATATGCCGTCTTTTCCTTTGCCAATCCGGGCCTCCTTTTGTAATAAACGTGTTCTGTGAACAGTCATTGATTGTATTTATCCTTGCCATTATTATATATGCTTTTGACGTTTGCGCAACTGGCGTATAGACGAAATAAAACAGCCTAAACCGGTATGGTTAAAGCTGTTTATGTGATATACAAGAAAAATTGTGTTGCCTAAATAACGAGGTCAATATGATGAATGGTGCCCACAGCGCCGTTTTCCTTTAGTAAGATCGAGCTGCTTTTCATTTCACCGTATTCGTCCGCCATATCTTTGATTTCAAACTGTGTCGTGACGTCGTTTAAGTATATGGCACCAATGCCCACGTCGCCAAACTTGAATAGCGTTTTTTCTCCATTCTGCGACATTATCAGCACCGCAAGCTGCCCAAACACCTCATCCGATTCATCAATCCAGCCATTTTTGTCGGTATCGTATGCACGAAGCTCGGAAAAACCGTTACCGCTGGTTGGCCCAAAGAGCTCGCTGCCATCGTTGATTTTACCGTCGCCGTTCTTATCCAGCGCGAGAAAGCCGCTGTTCCCTGTCGCGAACGAAATGTTTTCCGTTTTCCCGTCTCCATCCAAATCAAACGCCTGCTTTGCGGTGCTCAGCGTGGGCGCACCGCCGTCCAGCACGACCACCAAGGGGTCAACCTTGGCGCTGCCCATACGAATGCTCAGGCTCGTTTGCTCATAGTATTCGCGAGACATGGAAAAGTTCATGTCAAAGGCAATGGTACGTCCGTCGGCTGTTTTCACATATCCGCCCGAATTGAAGCTCACGCTTTCCTTTTCAATTATCACTTCCTGATAGTCGTAAGCGAGTCCCCAGCCTTGTGAGCCTCCGATTCCCGATACATTTATCGTGATTTGCGGATGACTCTTTTTCTGCAGCTCAGCTGCCGCGTCTCTAAACTTGATACGCTTGCCCGTGAGTGCAAAGACAAGTGATTCAATCAGCATGATTCGAGTATCCTTATTTTGCTGTTCGATTGAATCAGGATCTTCTCCCATGAATGTCTTTTCGGTCGTGAATTGAAACGTTTTCGCCTGAATGTCAACAACGAAAGCCGATTCATCCCCTCCGCCATTGCTGCCAGCCCACACATTGAGGCTTTCAGAAACGCTTTCCTCTTTCACCAAGCTGTGTGAGCTGCTTTGCGTGACACCATAACTATCGATTTTCATATGCGGCCTCCTTGCCAATAAAAATCCTATAAAGGGTATACCTTCATTCTTTATATCGGCATTATTTTTCGTATCTTAACATCTTTGATGATAAAGATACAAAAAATTACATTGAGAAGACCATTCTATGGCGTGTTCCTCACACAGAAAGGATCACATCGTCGATTTTCTTCATCGCACGGCTGATGGCTTCTTCGCGCTCGTCTTCACTCGTCCCTGTGCCGTCAACCAAAAGCTCCTCAAAACGGCTGATACCGATAAAGCGCATCACGTCATGCACATAATTTAGCCCTTTATTAAGCGCGGGTCGAATCAGCCAGGGTATATGAGATCCCGACGCTTGTACATATATAAAAAGCCGTTCCTTGTTTCCCATCAGCCCATGGGGTTTATCATCTACGAACTCAATCGTTTTGCCCGCCTGAACCACACAATCGATGTATTCCTTGACCGGAGCGGGAAAAGATAGGCTCCACATGGGCGCGGCCAGTATATATAGGTCGGCATCACGGAATTGATCACATAAACGGATGATTTGTTCCACTTCCTTCTGTTCATTTTCAGGCAGCCTCTTTCTTTCTTCATCACTGATAATGGTACTTCTGCCTGCAAAATAGCTGTGCTTAAGCTGCGGAATGTGCTGTTCATATAGATCCAGGCTTTCAAATTCAATATCTCGATATTTCTCCATTATCCTATTCACAAGCGCCCTCGCCACCGTTCTGCTTGCCGACATGGTCTCAGGCTTTGGATTGGCACTGATATAAAGCATCCTATTCATCAATATTTCTCCTTATATGATTTTTCTTAGTTTTTGCGATTTTTTTCTATCTATCCCTTATATCCATGTAAATAAAAAAAGAGCCGCTTTTTTGCAGCTCATCTTTTTATCTAAAGGCTTTCCACAAAGCTTTTTATACGACTCAATGCCTCCTTGAGATTCTCTAAGGAAGATGCATATGAGCAGCGAATGAAATTATCCACCGTATCCCCAAAAGCCGTGCCTGGCACACAGGCCACCTTTTTCTCATAGAGCAGCCGTTTGCAAAATTCATCGGAATTGAGTCCGGTCGAGCTGATATTGGGGAAGATATAAAACGCCCCAAGCGGTTCAAAGCACTTCAGCCCCATTTCGTTAAGCGATGTATACATCAGCCGTCTTCGGCGATTGTATTCACCCACCATTTTGTTAACCTGCGGAAAACCATGGCTGCATTCATAGCGTAATGCCTCCACGCCCGCCTCCTGGCTTAAGGATGCCGCGCACAGCATCGAATACTGATGGATTTTGACCATCGCATCGATGAGCGGCTTGGGGCCTGCCGCATATCCGAGCCGAAAGCCCGTCATTGCAAACGCCTTGGAAAAGCCGCTGATCACAACCGTGCGCTCCTGCATGCCCGGAAGCTGAGCAATCGAGAAGTGCGGCTTATCGTATGTAAGCTCCGCGTAAACCTCATCCGCAATCACAATCAAATCGTGCTCGATAATGATATCCGCGATTTTTTCGTAATCCTCTTTGGTCATAATCGCACCTGTGGGGTTGTTGGGAAACGCAATAATGACGGCCTTGGACTTTTTGGTTATGGCGCTTTTCAGACTTTCGGGCGTGATGCGAAAATCGTCCTCTTCTTTTAGGACCATGGGCACAGGCGTGCCGCCCGCGAAGCTCACACCGGGCATATAGGCCACATACGAAGGGGCAGGGACGATCACCTCGTCACCCGGATTCATGATGGCGCGAAACGCGAGATCCAGCCCTTCGCTGGCTCCCACCGTCGCCACAATTTGATTGAGCTCATAGCAAAGGCCAAAACGCATATCAAAATAATCGCGTATGGCTTTGCGAAGCTCTGTGCTGCCGTGGTTGGATGTGTAGTGCGTGCGGCCTGCCTCCAGCGCGTAAATGGCGCTTTCACGTATATTCCATGGTGTGTCAAAGTCGGGTTCGCCCACACCCAGTGAAATGCAGTCCTTCATTTCGCTCGCGATATCAAAAAACTTTCGTATACCCGACGGGGGCACGTCTTTGACTCTTTCAGATATCCTCTGATCCATCGTCACGGCGAGATCACCAGCCTTTCCTCACGCTCTTTCGTGGTGAGTATTACACCCTGCTCCTTGTACTTTCTCATAATAAAATGCGTTACCGTGCTGGATACGCCTTCCAGTACAGCGAGCTTCTCAAACACAAACTGCGAAATCTGCTTCATGCTTTCCGCGCGTATCACAACCGAAAGGTCGTATGTGCCGGACATCAGATAAACCGATTTGACCTCAGAAAAGCCATAAATACGCTCCGCGAGATCATCGTAGCCAAGACCGCGCTTGGGCACCACCTTGACCTCAATGAGCGCCTCCGCCTCTTCTTTATCCACCTTTTCTCTATTCACAATCGCCGTATATTTGACAATGATCTTTTCCTGCTCCATCATCCGAATCGCTTCTTCGATCTGCGCCGCCGATGCGCCCGTCATCACGGCCATATCTTCCATGCTGACCTTGGCATCATGCTCCAGCATATCGAGAATCTCGCTATATAAAGTACTCCTCATTGATATACCCTCCGTGCTCTGCGTTATTCTTGGTATTCTACCACTGCTTAATACAGCACGTCAAACAAAAATGTCCAATATCAGGCTGGATTCAACAATATAAAAAGCGCTGCACTCGTTTGAGTACAGCGCTTGTTTGTTGATAAACCTTAGTAACGATCTCTTCTTGCTCTGAAGCAATCGCTGCAATAAACAGGTCTCTCACCCGTGGGCTGGAACGGAACCTTTGTGGTTGCTCCGCATTCCGCACAAGTCGCATTATACATAGGACGATCGCTCGTTCTCTTCTGCTGTTTTCTTCCTTGGCGGCACTGCTGGCACCTTTTGGGCTCATTCTCGAAACCCTTTTCCCGATAGAATTCCTGCTCAGACGCGGTAAAAACAAAAGGTGTTCCGCAATCTGCACACGTCAGTGTCTTGTCTTCAAACATTTTTTCTCCTTTTTTTGTAACCATGGTTCTTAAAGACGAGATGACATTTCTTAATTCCGGGCTTCATGTTTTAAAACAAACACACGCGGCTAGAAACTCTTTTCTTCGGCTTCGGACGACCATAGGATTTATATGCAGCGTTTCACCGTTGCATAAACCTTTATTAATTTGATCATATCACCAAAAATCATATCCGTCAACACCGCAACCTTGAAATTCGCCAATATAAAGCGATTTTTAACTAATTTAATCAGCTGAAAGCGCTCGTCTATTGCGGCTGGTCTATAATCGGATCTCCTCCCACCGGCGGATCAGCGGGTTCCTGTGTCGTGGGAGGTACCACGGGAGGTGCCACGGGTGGTGCCACGGGTGGTGCTGCGGCCGGATCCGGACCGTTGACATATACCTGACCCGTATAAGATCTGTATGTGCACTTCTCATAAATCTCTTTGTGCACCTCTTTGCCCTGCAAATCGAGGATATGAATATAAGACGTGGCGGAAGTAGATCCGCGTGCCTTTCTGTATTCATATGATGCACCGGCGGAAATGGGTGTACCATCGGGTGCCGCCGGAGAGTTATAGTAGACCTCCGTGCCCGGTGTTGCGCCTGTGCCGCCTTTCTCAGACGTATATGTCAATATCACATCACCATAGGTGGCGTCAACAACGGGTGTTCCGTATATCTCAACCGTGACGTTCTTTTCGTCTCTGTTCATATAACATACAATAAACATCGACGTGGCATTGTTATTCTTTAGCTTAAGATCAGGGCCGCCGGTGCTGATTGTCGCATCAAGGCCGATCGGTATATAATCGGAGATAATCGAATGATGCTTAAAGTCGGTAATTTCCAGGCCCGACCGTATCGACGCGTTGTACAGCGTACTTGAAATCTGACAGACGCCGCCACCCGGATCGGGCACGTATGCGCCGCCGCTGATTCCTGCCGCTTCATACCATCCAAGTGATACTTTTCGAGGTCCCGCTGTGTCGTTTATGGACCATTCCACACCGGGAAGCAGCTCTACGCCATTGATTATGCCACCCATTTTTGCGACATTCTTTATCCGGTTCGAGTTGTCATGGTTGCTATAGCTGGACGTCCACGAGGACACAAGCTGCGTCTGCGCCTTCACCTGCTCTAGCGTTACCGCGGGCTCTGTCACCTCTGTGGGAGCGGTAATCACCGAGCTGAAATCGCCGTTTTGCACCGCTTCCAATATCAAAGCCGTCACTGCGTCAATGTCCGTTTTCAAGCCGCGCTGCTCAGGCGTGTAGTAAAAACGCGAAATGCTGGCATCCTTGGGGATGTAATTATCGATATACTTTGTATTTCTCCAATATTCATAGCGGAGTTTATTGGGCATTTCCGCTTCGAGCAATCTCACAAGCTGAGGTTCACCAAGCGCTTTCTCATCATAATTTTCGGGATCATACGGTGTTCCATCCGCAAAATAGCCGTTTTTCATGAATACATAGGATGCGTCCTGCGCCGCGATATTAAAGGTGGTTTCCAGCGCGGAAAGAGCCGTTTTTACGCTCTGTTCGTCAGCATTGATGCTCACCTCAAAATCGATACCGTTTTTGGCTGATTCGATGTC
The DNA here is from genome assembly GCA_023391105.1 of Bacillota bacterium. Lineage (GTDB taxonomy): Bacteria > Bacillota > Clostridia > Christensenellales > SZUA-584 > SZUA-584. The sequence goes on along the minus strand of JAEWBO010000005.1, from coordinate 72,970 downwards.
CTCGGCGCGCTGCGCAAAATCACCCGTGCGTCCAAAACCAATAGCCTTTGCAATCACGTCCTCATAGTCGGTCGTCAAACCCACAGCCTGCGAATCCAGAGTTGAGATTTGTCCCCCAATGTCAAATTGCAGCTGGGTACTTCCCATAAGGTCATCAGCCAGGCCCTGCGTGGCTTCACGGGCTTGTTCTTCGGTCATGTCCGAAATGTCAACGCCACCGACCGAAACGCCCTGCATCACCGTGTTGTATTCTATGATACGATCAATGTTGCTCACGTCTGTGCTTCCGAAATACCATACTGCAACCGCTCCCAATGCCACCACAAGCACGCTCGAGAAAACGATCAGAAATATCTTTAGCCCTTTTTTATTATTCTTCAGGACATTTTTTGTTACCGTCATTGTCGCCATTTCGGCCATTTATCCATCCTCCAAATAAGCTTATGCAACCGCTCATATCATATAATATATCGCCGAATTTGTAAACCAAATCCATATTCATCCGTATACTCATAAAATCTATTCGGCAGGATCCGTAGGCACGGTATCAGGATCTGCTCCATTCACATAGATGACGCCTTTAAACGCTTTATATGTGTCTCTCGAAAAGAACTCTGATTTCACCACATCTCCCGCATCATTGATATACTGTTTGTACACTTCCCACGTCTGTCCATCGCGCGACTTCACCCACTCAATAGATTTACCGGCCCCGATAGAACCGCCTTCCGGGTCCGTTGCCGCATTATAATGATATTCGGTTTCGGGCGCTTTATCTGTCGCCACCAGCGTCGTCTTAAAATCAACCTTATATCCATGCGTCAGCGGCGGCCCATAAACATTGATCCTCAGTTCCTTTTCTTTTTCGTTAAGAACTGTTTCAATATACACAGGCATGTCATAAGGATTGGATATCTTCAATTCAGGACCGCCTGTGCTGATCGTCGCGTCCATTCCTTTGGGTATATATGACGAGGGCCAGCTATGTGCCTTTCTGTCAACAATCGTGAGCTCTGCGCGGATAGCGGCATTGTACAGCGTACTAGACACCTGACAGACACCGCCGCCCACCTCCATGCGGTATTTGCCGTCAGCAATACCCGGCGCATAAGCCCAGCCGACCGTCTTGGCGGTTTCATCGTCTCTCGGGCCTGCCGCGTCGTTGATGGACCACGTTTCACCAGGCTGAATAATGACACCGTTCACAATTCCCGACATGATGCGTATATTTGTGACGCGGTCGGCGTTATCGAGATCGCCTCCGTCAAAGGACGATGAGAAGGTTCCAATCAGCTGTGTGTTGGCCTTGAGCGTCGCCACGTCAATGCTCGGGTTTGTGATAATAGCGGGCGCTTCCACCACACCGAGATTACCGCTGTTTATGTTCTCGCATATCAGCTTGGCAAACGCCGATGCGTCGATATCCACGCCTGTGACTGCTTCGATATACTTAAAGCGCTCTTCACCTTGCATATCGTCGAGAATCTCCAGCGTCGCATCCTGCGGCAGCATATCAATCGTGGGCTTGATTGCGGTCAGCTTTTCCAACACGACTGTTTCTTGCGCATACATACCGAGTTTAAAATCATAGCCGCTTTCCTGGGCCTGCGCCTTTTGTTCTCTTACCAAAGCGCCGTCGCCAAGCTGTCCGAACTTCATCGCTTCGACGAGTGTCATATTCATGCTGGAGGTAATTCCGAGCTCATTTGCGCTCAGCGTGTGTTCATGACCACCGGCTGTGAACGTATACGTGAATCCGTCCTCCATTTGCTTCGCAATAGACAGTAGCGTGCTGTTTGCGAGCGCTTCGTCCATGGTTTGGCCTGAAATATCAACGCCTTCAACAGATATACCCTGAATAAAATGGCCGCTCTCCATCAATTGAGCTTCGCGTTCTTCCTCTGTCATGCCCGCACCGGACAGGAGCAGTATCAACACCACGATCAGCGCAATAATCAATATGCCAAATGCCATAAGCAGCATTTTAAATGTCTGATTCTTTCTATTTATTCGCCTTTGCATGCCTTTTGGTTCTCCCTCCCACTATGCAATAACACAGCTTAAGATACATTAGATAAAAGCCTTTGTAAATACAAAAGCATATATTGTCATTAATTTTACATTTTTGTCACGTGTGTTTAATCCATGCTTTTTATTATCTTAATAATTGCTTTCCTTTGACGGGGTCCGTCATATTCGCAAAAATAGATGCTTTGCCATGTGCCAAGCACCAAACGGCCGTCTTCAACGATCACCGTCAGCGAGAACCCGGTCATCAGCGCTTTTGTATGCGCATCGGAATTGCCTTCGCTGTGATAAAAACCGCTGTTTGGCACCGCACGCTCAAGTGCGAAAAGCACGTCACGTGTCACATCGGGATCAGCGTTCTCATTGATCGAGACGCCCGCGGTGGTGTGCGGAACAAATACTGTAACAATCCCGCTTGTCATGCCGCTTTCCTTAACGGCACGGCTGATTTCATGTGTGATATCGATAAGCTCGCATCTCTTTGAACTGCGAATATTAACTGTTTTCACTTTTATCCCTCATATGATAGGAAAGAATATATAAGCTGTCGCTTAAATGCACGTTTTCCACGCTGACGCCGCGCCTCACTTCCACGTCAACGGGCGCAAAATTCCAGATGCCCTTTACGCCAAGGCTCACAAGCTCATCCGCCGTTTTCTGAGCGTAAGCCTTGGGAACGGCAATAATGCCGATATCCACCTTGTTTTCTCTCACGAAGTCGTCAAGTTCAATCATGGAACGGATCGTCACATTGCCAAATTCACGGCCAATAAGCTGCGGATCCGAATCGAACACGGCTGCAATATGATAGCCTTCTTCGGCAAAATGACGGTATTTGAGCAGGGCTTGTCCAATATTACCAACACCCACGATCACTGCCCGATAGGATATTCCGATACCGAGTATCTTCATTATCTCCTGCTTTAAGCGGTTCACCTGATAACCATAGCCCTGCTGGCCGAACCCGCCGAAGCAATTTAAATCACGCCTGATTTGGGACGCATTGAGATTCATTTCATGGCTCATACGGGATGACGAAACGCGTTCCACCCCAGCAGCTTCCAGTTCAGAAAGATATCGATAATATCTGGGCAGTCGGTGTATAACCGCGTCCGAGATTCTGTTATCCTGCATAACACGCCCCTCCTTTCATTATTAACGATCATTATACCATACTATTTAGGCCAAAGACAAAGCTTTTAGCATGCGCTTCTTGCCATTCATTTGAATTTTGTGTAAATTAGGTGTTTATCTCTTTTGTATTAGATATATATTGAAATCTGTTTGACGGAAATGATGCAATAGAGTAGAATTATTTAACAAATGGGCATGATATAAATGTCCCGTCTGCGCACTGGAAGCTTTTTGCCAATATAAAACGGCTTGTCATTTCAGTTTACTATTATCAGGAGGATTTGTTATGAATAAAAGGGGCAGAACGTCCGCATTTGTCATGGGTCTCATCGCAGGTATCTTTAACATGATTATTGGTGTCTTTATCTTCTTTATCGGTATGTTTACCGTTTCCTCAACGTCAATGTTTGGGCTTTATGACTTCACAGGAGTCGCTTGGCTCGTTATCTTCTTCGTGTTTATTGTGGTCATATTTAACCTCATTGGAGGCTGCATCGTCCGAAGCAACCGTGTTGCGGGCGGCGTGATGATGCTGGTCACAGGTTTACCGCTGTTTATCCTCAGCTTAATCGGCACACTTGGCGCAACAACAGCCTATTCTTTTTCCTATTATTATGATGCCACAACGCTTATCGTCGGAATCTTTTTGATGGTGATTGAGCTTTTATCCATCATCGCGGGCATTGTCGCCTTCGTACCGCCGAGCAGTGCAAAAGTTTATGCACAATACGGCCAGCCTTACCCGGGCTATGGTCAACCCTACAGCCCGCCTTATCAAGCCTATGCGCAGCAGCCGAATGCCCAGCAGCCTTATCAAGGCTATGCTCCAAATCCCCAGCAACCTTACCAAGGCTTCGTGCAGCAGCCAAATCTCCAGCAACAGCCTTATCAAGGCTATGCGCCACAGCCGGACGCTCAGCAGCAGCCCTACCCAGCCGCTCAAAAACCGGAGAATTCACAACAGACGGATGCTCAACCGACTGAACCCCAAGCTGTTGAGCCCGCAAGCACAATCCAGGTTAACAACGATGAAAACATCACACCCAATATATAATATTTAATCGAACAACCTCTGGCCTGCGTAACCGCAGGCCTTTTTCATTGTATATAATGTGCTAGATAAACAGATTGGTATCTGCGCTTTCCGCCGCACTGAGATACGATGCCACTCCGGCCATTTCCACACCGTCTATCAGCTCTTCCTTATGGATGCCCATCACGTCCATGGACATTGTACAGGCCACCATCCGCACCCCGCTCTTCTTCGCCTGCTCGATAAGCTCATCCAGCGTGGCCACGTTCTTTTTCTTCATGATGCCCTTCATCATTTTGGAACCCATACCCAGCATGTTCATCTTGGACAGTTTGAGCTTTGTCGTCCCACGCGGCATCATCGCGCCGAACATCTTCTCAACAAACGTCTTTTTAACCTTCACCCTATCATGACGGCGCAGAATGTTGAGCCCCCAGAATGTGAAGAACATGGTTACGCGGCGGCCCATTGCCGCAGCACCATTGGCGATGATAAAGCTCGCCAGCGCTTTATCCATGTCTCCGCTGAAAACCACCATGGACTTGTCATTTCCCGAAGCTGTCACACAGGCACCGCGCGCGGCGTCTTCACCTTCGCTGCCTTTTTTGATCCATGCCGAGAAACTGTTATCCAGCTTTTCGCCCTTCATATACGTGTTCTGTGTGCGCCCACACCAGGAGGATGCGTCCGCGAAGAACCCGGGGTCGGTCGACGTGATGTTGATCACATCGCCGTCCTTAGCATCCAGCATCGCTTCATAAAGCTTGATGACCGGGCCGGGACATTGCAGCCCGCATGCGTCCACCTTTATGGTGTTTGCCGAATCAACGGCGGCTTTGGAAACGCTTTTATCCGGCTTGTTCGGCTTTGGTGGCCCGTCGTTTGCGCTTATCGTGTAATCCTTGCTGGCCACACGATAGGTCGTGTATCCGCCGGCCAGATTGCGCACATCCTTGAAACCGTTCTGCATGAGCAAGCGGCTTGCGATATAGGCGCGAACCCCCACTGCGCAGTAAACGATGTATGTTTTCTCTTTATCCAGTGTCTGCATCTTTTCCCTGAGGCTGTCCACGGGTATGTTGATGCTGCCGGGGATGGTGCCCATCGAGACTTCTGCAGCGGTACGCACATCGAGATAAACCACATCTTCCGGCATTGACTTTAATTCACCGAAAGTGATGTTTTTGACGATCCCTGTAAGTATGTTATCTGCTGAGTAGCCTGCTATATTTACCGGATCCTTTGCGGAGGAATACGGCGGCGCGTAGCACAGCTGCAGCTCTTCCAGGTCATAAACCGTCGCGCCGAAATGCATTGCAGATGCCACCACATCGATGCGCTTATCGACACCCTTATAGCCCACAGCCTGCGCACCCAGCACGCGGCCGTCCGGTTTTGCGAATATCAGCTTTATGGTTAGCGGCATGCCGCCCGGATAATAGCCCGCGTGAGACAGCGGATGCATCATTGTCACGTGATAATCTTCATTGATCCTTTTGCCTGCGCTGATAAGCTGCTTTTCATTGAGCCCCGTGGAAGCCACTGTCATGTCGAACACCTTGGCCACCGACGAACCAAGCGTCCCTTTATATTTTCTGCCCATGCCGCAAATGTTGTCCGCCGCCATGCGTCCCATCTTATTCGCCGGGCCTGCAAGCGGAATCATCGCTTTTTCATGCGTCACATAGTTTTCGACCTCCACCACATCACCCACGGCATAGATGCTTTCGTCAGACGTGCGTAAAGACGCATCCACCACGATGCCCCCGCGCGCATTGGTTTCAAGCCCGCATTCCACCGCGAGCGCCGAATTCGGCCGCACACCGATGGCCAGTATCACAATGTCCGCCGGAATGATATGCTTATCCGTCACCACATTGACGCCGTTGCCAGCTTCCTCAAAGCGCTCCACGCGTTCGCTGAGCGCCAGGCTGACACCGTTGTCAGCAAGGTGTTTGTGCAGAAACTGCGCTATTTCGAAGTCGATCGGCGGCATAACCTGATCCAGCATTTCGACCAGGGTCACCGAAAGACCGGCGTGCACAAGGTTCTCCGCCATTTCAATGCCGATAAAACCGCCGCCCACCACAACAGCGTTTTTGGCAGCCTGCTGCTTCATTGTCGTAATAATCGCGTCCATATCGGGAATATTCCAGAGCGGCTTGATTCTGTCGTTTTTTATTCCCGGCAGATTGGGCACAACAGGTGTTGAGCCAGGAGAGAGCACCAGCACATCATAGCCTTCTGTATACGTGCGGCCTTCACGCGTCACAGTCACCGTCTTGGCCTGTCTGTCGATGCTTTTGACCTCGCTGTTAACCCGCACATCGACGTTAAAACGCGTATGAAAGGACTCGGGCGTTTGGAGCAGCAGCTTTTCGCGCCGGTCTATCACCCCCCCCACATGATAAGGCAAACCGCAGTTCGCTAACGAGATATACGGCCCTTTTTCAATTATGATGATCTCTGCCGACTCATCAAGACGTCTTAAACGCGCCGCACAGCTTGCGCCCCCGGCCACACCACCTACAATAACGACTTTCATTTGTACAACCTCTCTTCCTCAAATGACAGCGCACCCATTGGGCAAAACTTCACACATTTCCCGCATTCGATGCATTTGCTCTGATCGACCTTCGGTGCATCAAAAGACCGCTGTATAAGTGCTCCCACCGGACAGGCTTTCACGGACGGACATGGGTGGTTCTGCGGACATCTGCGCTGATTAACGACAAGCTGCATTATATATCACTCTCCATAATGATTCGATATTTTTTTCACAATTTTAATATATAGACATTACTGTCTAATCTCCGTGACTTTATCACACTAGAAATCAAAACCGCTTGATTGTTTATCTCATCTTACGCATATATTATTTACTCTTCTTAAAAAATAATGTATATTATACATATACACGGTGTATTGTTGTTAAATGTTTGTTGTTTTTTAGCCAGCATATGGATTTATTTTATGTTATTGGCGAATGTTTCATTTCAATTATCATCGGCTTCCATGGAAACATCATTCAAAATATATGAGGAGGAAGAAAATGAGCCAAGTAAAGATATCTCCACTAATAAAGCCCGATAAACAACCAAAGCAACCACCTGTCGGGCTTAGCGGATGGTTTTCGCTTATCGTCATTGGACTTTTTGGCACCATCCTTTTGAATATCGTGACAGTCGTCCCGTTATTGCCAATTGACCTCTCAATAGTCAATATGTTTTTTTTCGTGGTCTTTTTGATTTCTTTATTAAACGAAGTTGTACTATCTGCCGTCATTCTAATACTAATATTTAAACGCAGTATCATTTTCAGAGTGCTATTTCTCATTCAGACCTGCATTTTGGGCGCATGCATCCTTATTATTCAAGATGGATCTTCATTAATTCAGATGTTGGCGCGCATACTATGGACGGTATATCTTTTCCGTTCGGAGCGCGTTAAAAACACATTCATCGGCATTAAGTCCATCAATCAGGTTCTGGCCGAAACGGAAACGCCAGTCTTATAGTTGCTGCATTTTTAAAGTGGCTGATTATTTTCAGCTACTTTTTTTAATTTTAATCTACATCTCTTTGAGGTAAATGCATTATTTGTGTAAAAGTTCCTTTATATTTCACCTAATTATATGCATGCACAAATATTAACAGGTTTTTTTGGTCTTATTGTGCAAATACTAAATTTGAAAAAAGATGTGTTTATTCACAGTTGCACAGAAAGGAGAAAAGAATGGCATCAGGAAAACGCAAATACGGACCAGACCATCCGTGGACAAAATTCAAAATCGAATGCGCATCGGAAATTGGCATGGTTCAATATTGTAAAGAAAATAACGATCATTACAAGGGAGACCTGCCTGCAAAAGTCAACGGCGCGCAGGGAGGCCCCATCGGCGGCGAAATGGTCAAACGGATGATCCGAATGGCCGAACAGCAAAAAGGCATTACCTAACCTCATCACCCCTTAAAAAAGGGTGTCAAGCTGTCGATAAACTCTGTTTGTCATTCCGAGCTTGTCGGCTATGGTAGTAGACTGGAGTCCCATGAAAAGCGCTTTGTATAAGGGGATTCCAATCCACATCGCAGTCAATCGCTGATGCTCAATAAAAATGACATAAGTGACTTTTTTGACACTCTGTCACCCCTTAAAAAGGGGTGTTCTTTTAATTGCTCTTAATCTGCTCTGAGGTGATTTCGGTAATACGGACACCGTAATTATCGTCGATAACCACAACCTCGCCCTTGGCAAAAAGCTTGCCATTAACGAGTACATCTACCATTTCACCCGCCAGTCTGTCGAGCACGATGATTGAACCGCGGTTTAAGTCAAGAACCTCTTTAATGCTCTTTCGGGTTTTGCCGAGAACCACAGTCACATGAAGCGGCACATCAATAATAAGATCGATGTTTTTGCTCATTTCCGGATGGTTCATTAAAAATTCACTGCCCTTGGAATCGAACGATTCGAATTTTACGGCTTTTAACTCGACCTTCTCTTCGCTTTGCATTCTCACAACTTCCTTTTCGTTAACTTTTGGCATGGGTGGGGCCTGCGCTGGTGGGGCCTGCGCTGGCGGCTCCTGTGCTTTCGGCGTTTGCGGCACATTTACCGGTGGCTCCGCTGGACCGGGTTCATCTCCGATTAATGTACGCACAAGTTTTTTTCCAAATTCAAAAGGCATCATCTGCACCAGGTTGCTTTTCAGTAAATCCTCAATCTCCAGGCTAAAGCTTGTTCTGATGAGCAGCCCTCCCTCCGAAGTTGTAACGGTATCCCGTGAGATTTCCTTTACAACCGGCGGAGAAATATTAACACTCACATGAAGCAGATCGGCTAGAGACGTTGAGGATGAGCCTACCATCTGATTCATCACTTCACTGATTGCGCTTAAATAGAGTTCTTCAAGGTCTGTACCTGAGCCGACCAACGCCTCCGTGATCGCAAGAGCATCCTCTTTTTTTAAAAGAAAAATATTGGTGCCGTCCACGCCTTGTGTATAGGATACTTCAGTGGCCACGATGGGCTTCTCATACTCATTGAGATATTCGTTACCCCTGCAAGTGCTGACTCTGGGCGTCGTGATATTCACGCGTTTACCAAGCAGCGTGGACAGTGTCGTCGCCGACGTGCCCATGCATATATTCCCGATTTCCCCCAGTGTATCCTTTTCGAGGTCGGTAAGAGTCTCGCTAATATAGTTATTGCTGGTTGGATAGAAAATGTTATTGTTCATTGATGTCTCGCTCATCTACCGCTTCCTCCTCTATGATATCGGCAATCTTTACCGAATAATTCGATCCCGTCATGCCGATAAAACCCTTAAATTTTGGAATATGCTCAACCTTAACGGTGACAGGCGCATTGATATGGTGATTCACATTAATCACATCACCGACCTGTGTGTTTAATATATCACGTACCGTTGCGTTAATATCATTAAAAACGACATTCAGAGACAGCATCACACTCGCAAGTCCCTGCTTCAGATCATTCACATTCACGTTTCTGCTGTGGAAATCTTGTTCGGAATACCATGTTTTCATCACCAGCTTCTTGGCGATGGGCTGAACAGCCACGTTTGGTATACATATATTAATGATATCCGATACATTGCCAATCTTCACATTCATTGTCACAATCGCGATCGGCTCATTGGCGGATACGATCTGAACATACTGAGAACTCGTCTCTACCCTGTCAAGCCGCGCTTCCACCCTGTTGATCTTCTCCCAGGACTCGTTCATGAGACCCAGCATCTTTTTTATAATGCGCTCCATGATAGAAAGCTCAATCTCTGTGAACGACTTATCAAGAGCCTTTACCTCTCCCGAGCCGCCAAGCAGACGGCTGATGATTTCGTAAGACACAGCAGATGATATCACAAAAAGCGAATTGCCCTGCAACGGCGGCATACTGACAATAGAAACCACCACAGGGGACGGCATCGAATTACTGAGCTCTGAAAACGACTGTTCCTCAATGGAGATCACCTCCACCTCGCAGATGGCCCGCAAGGTTCCGGAAAGATAGGTTGACAGACGGCTCGCAAAATTATCATGTATAAAATGCAGCGTCCTCATCTGTTCCTTGGAAAACTTATTTGCCGTCCTGAAGTCGTACGTTTTAATTGCTTGTGCATCTTCGGCTGGGGGTTCCTCAATAGGGGTGTCCTTACCCGAGGTTAATGCGCTAAGCAGTTCATCTATTTCATTTTGCGATAAAATATTCGCCAAAATTATTCTCCTCTACCGCGCTTTGATAAATTACTGTATGACATAATCATTAAAATAGATCGTTACGATATAGTCAAGCCCCATCTTGCTTTCCAAATTATTCACAAGCTCAGTACGCAGCGTTTCTTCGATCCCATTGCTTCTGAGTTCATCCTCGGTTTTGCTTCTCAAAGTAAAGACAATGATATCTCTTAAAATGTGGTTGTTCTCCGTCAAATACTCCGTCACTTTATCAGCTTCCGCGGTGCTGAGCTCAAGAACGATGGTGGTTTTAAGCAGTCGCGTGCTGTCTGTAATGTTCGTCACAAAATAATCGCCCGGTACATAATAAATTGTCTCCGCGGCCGGCGGCGGCATCAAAAACAGCAGATAGCCGGCTACTCCCATCAAGATCATAACCACAATAACGATAATCAGAATCTTCTTCATCACAAGTTCCTCTAATCTTTAAGAATGCTTTCTATTACAAAATCAACGCGTCTGTTACGGGCCTTCCCCTCGTTGGTATCATTATCAGCAATTGGATAGTATTCACCCAAACCAATCGGCCAGATTTTCTTAGGCTGAATACTGCTAACGCTCTTAATAAACCGTTTGACCTCCAATGCCCTTGATGCAGATAGCTCATCATTGTCCTTAAACTTTGCGTTCTGTATGGGATCGGTGTCAGTATGTCCTTCAACCCGTATTGTTTTAATCAAAGCGTCATACGCCACAATGATCTCACATATTGCTGGCAATGTCTCTTTGGCAATTGGCTTGATTTCGTCTCTGCCAGAGTCGAAAAGCGCTGATTCGACCATTCGCATGACAATGACACCGTCTTCCATCGTCACATTAAGGTCTTCCTGCAGGCCATTCTGCGCGATATGTTCCTTTACTCTTTCGTAGAGTTCGTCAAAGCGCTCCTTAATTTCCTCCACGTTCATACCATTCACCGTAGACGGTTGGGGCGTGGGCTCAGTAATATCCCATGATGTCTCATCTGCCGGCTGCCCTTCTGCAGCGCCCGGATCAAGCGCCTGAATTGCGACAAAAGGTGTACCTGAAAGCGAGCTCACAATCTCTTCCCATTTTTGCGCATCGATGGTGGAGAAAGAAAAAAGCAAAACGAAGAACGTCAGCAGTAAAGTGACCATATCGCCATACGTATTCATCCACGCCGGTGCCCCTTCCTCTTCAGGCGGCTCTGGTTTCTTTCGATCCCTCATCCTTCTTCTCCTTCTAGAACTCTTTTACCTCAGGTTTTGGTTGGTTCTCTTGGGCCCTTTTCAATTCATGACGTGAAATGAACGCCATCAGCTTGTCCTTAATAATACGCGGATTCTCGCCATCCTGAATAGAGAGCAGTCCTTCCATGTAAAGCTCCTTTTGCAGCATCTCTCTTTCGCTTTGCTCCCTTAGCTTCTTGGCGATCGGCGTGAACACAAGGTTCGCGAGCACCACACCATAAAATGTTGTGATAAGAGCTACCGCCATGCCGGGCCCCAGTGAATCAATATCATCAAGGTCTTTGAGCATGTTGATAAGGCCGATCAATGTACCTATCATACCGTACGCAGGGGCATAGCTTGCCATACTGAGTATAATGGCCTGTCCTTGCCCATGCCGTTCCTGAATAAACGTAATTTCAGTCTCAAGTATGTTTTTTACCAGTTCGGTATCCGCACCGTCCACGATGAGCATGATGCCCTTTTTAAGAAACGGATTATCAAGCTCCGCCATCGCATCCTCAAGCGCCAGCAAGCCTTCACGCCGCGCGATGTTGGCGATGCGTATAATCAGCTCGATATCTTCGTTCAAATCGGCTTTACTAACTTTAAATGCATTCGAGTAAACGGTCTTCAAGGATTTCAGCGTCTTCCATGTGTAAGAAACAATCGTTGAGGCAATTGTACCGCCAATAACGATAAAAATAGAAGGCAAATTAAAGAATGAACCGACATCTCCATCAAACATTATGGACACAATAATGCAACCAAAGCCGGTAAGAATACCGATTAATGTTGTCTTCTCCACAAATAATTACCTCTACTTTTCCTCGTTCCTTACGCCGAATGAATCAAAAATCTTTCTCTTATATTCAATAATAAGACTTTTGACTTCCTCGCTCGTCTCTGATACCACAAGCTTTCTTCCCGACACCATGGATATCACAGTGTTCGGTGTCTCCTCTACAAACTCAATGAGTTCGCAGTTAACCAAGAACTCCTGATTATTTAAGCGATGAACACGAACCAAACGGATCATCCCCTCTTCAATTATTTTTATGAGACGGGAGATAACCTCCCCCGCCTCATCTGCGCGTCAATTATCTGACCATGTTCACAATCTCTTCGAGCATTTCATCCGTGGTGGTGATGATTCTCGAGTTGGCCTGGAAGCCTCTCTGCGTGACGATCATATCGGCAAATTCCCCTGTCAGATCCACATTGGACATTTCCAGCGTGCCCGGATTGAGCTTGCCGGCGCCGGCAGAATCAGGTGCGCTGAATTCCGGATCTCCTGAATTCACCGTTGGTCTGTACGAATTCTCGCCGCACTTTTCAAGGCCGTTCGGGTTGGCAAACGTGGAAACCACAAGCGTTCCAATATCAACAGTGTCACTGCCGTCCAAGGCCGAAATTTTACCTTTTCCGTCAATGGAAAGGTTCGTATATGAAGGGTCTATTTGAATCTTCATCAGATCGCCGGGCGCATAATGCCCGTCGGCATTTGGTTGTGGTGTATCTTCAGGCGGATCTTGGATCATTATCCCCATAACGAAATTTCCGTTGGCGTCTACAAGATAGTTGTCGTTATCCACATAGAAATTGCCCGCCCGTGTATACGTCTGATCTATGCCGTTTTGAATCACGAAATAGCCGTCACCGTCGATTGAAAGATCCAGCGCATAGCCCGTATACTGCGGCGTACCCTTCGTGTGCATCACGTCAATTGTGGCCACCTGTACGCCAAGGCCGATCTGCTGCGGGTTCGTGCCGCCTGAGGTGGCGCTGGCCGAGGTAGCGGGTTTAACCGTCTGGCTGTATATATCCTGGAATATCACGCGGCTGGATTTATAGCCGATCGTGTTCACGTTGGCAATGTTGTTGCCGATCACATCCATTTTTGTCTGGTGGTTTCTCAGTCCGGTCACGCCGGAATACAATGAACGCATCATAATTAATTTTCCTCCTGATTAGAAATTTCCGTAATACTTGATATCGGAACATTCGTTCCGTCTACAACGGCATAAACAGCGCCGTCCTTAATAATCAGTTTTTCCACCACACCGTTTACCGTTGTGGGAGGGGCTTCACCCTCATTCGGTATCTCAGCTGTTATCGTTTTGCCGATGAGATTCGCGCCATTAAGTATCTGTTCATCCAGATCACCTTCCACTGCCGACGGATCCATGACGCCTATGACGTTCTTTGCGTCATAATACTGGTCGCCGATCACCAGGTAATTGACGCCCTTCTCACTGGCCACGCCGCTCACCTTGCCGTTTGTGCCGTCCTGCAAAACAACATACTTGCCGATCATGCTGTACGCCTGACTCGCCATAAAGCCCGTGCTCATTTCCGTCATCGCCTCCAGCGCGGAAAACTGCGCCATCTGGGCAATAAAATCGCTGTTGCTCGACGGTTCAAGCGGATCCTGATTTGCGAGCTGTGCCGTGAGTATTTTTAAAAATTCATCCTGACCGAGTTTGTTACTTGTATTCCTTTGGCTTTTCTGGTAGTCCTCCAGCGTCCTTATATTCGACGAGGATGCTGCTGCATCTACTTCTGGCATAATATCACTCCTTCTACGCGAGATACTCAACGGAGCTGCCGGTATGTGTATAGCCGGTGATTTCCGTCATCTTCTCAAACATTTCTGTACCGCCAAGCTTTTCAATAGATGCATGGGTACGGCTGTTTTGTTTCTTGCTGCTGTTTTGATTATGGGCCTGACGATCGTCACCCGTCTGCATCTGGCTTTGATAGGTAATATCGATGTTGGTCACCGAGATGCCCTTATCCTTGAGCACGGCCTGCATTGCAGACGCCTGATCGGCAAACATGCCCTTCACACCGATATCGTCCGTTTTAATGTGCATACGGAGCTCACCGTTCTCCATTGTGAGCTTGATGTTGACCTTGCCCAAAAAGTCAGGCTTTAGCTCCACATCAAAATCATATTTGCCGTCACTGACCTGCGTGCTCAGCTTGTCCACAATACGTATCACGTTGTCTTTAACAAAGTCCGTCTGTGTCGTTTGCGGTGCATCCGCTTTGGGTTCCGCTGTATCCGTATTTTGCGTAACATGAAGCTGTGTGTGTGTGTGCATCGGCGCGTCAGTTTTTGGCGCTTGCTGCGTCAGCTCGTCAATGGCCGGCATCTTTAACTTATCCGTCTGCTTTGTCAACACAGGCACAGACGCAGCAGGCTCCGTCTTAACAGACTGAACCTCATCAGCGCTTGCCATCGGCGTGTCTGCCGATACAGTCGAAAAATCACTCTCGGCAGGTCTGGTGTTCTGAGGGACTGCTTTGAGCTTTAACAGCAAGCTTGCAATTTCATCGGGCAATGTCGCTGTATCTGCCGCTGTGCTTTCCGTCATTCCCGGCGTCACCGATTGTGTCGCATCCTGCGCCACAGTGTTTTGAATTTGTTTGTTATTGGTACTCTCGAACGAGCCCAAATAATCGCCTACTGCTTTTATAATCGCCTGCTGCATATCTTCCGGCAGACGACTCAGTTGGTCTTTGGACAGCATCCTTGCATATTGCTCCAACGTTCCCGTTTGTTCCGTGTTCTGCGTCATTCCTTGAAACAGTGTATCGGCAGCCATATCCGCAGCAGTTCCATCTGTCTGTGTGGCCTGTCCGATTTCGGAGAGAATCTGGGGAAGGTCAGATCGATAATCCAGCAAACCGAATCCTTCGAGAGTGCCAACAATTCCCGACGACACTTGCTGTGCCTGAGAAGCTGCGGCCATGCTGTTATCTTGGTTGTTATCGCCAATCTGGTTCATGCCGGTCGGCATGCCGTAGGGGCACTCGTCAGTCGTGATGCACTTCTCAAGCTTCTTCTTAAAACCTAAATGTTCCTGCCTGACACTTGTGCTCTGCTGCCCCGATGGCGGCTGATTGGCATCAACACCGGCATTGGTCGGTGCTTGTTTAAACACCATAGCTGTGTTCAAATAAACCTTCCTCCTTTCTCCTCAGTCATACTTCGCATCAAACGCCTCCTTATGATTGGTTTTGCTTCATCATTTCTGATAAAACTGTGGTTGCGGTCTTCGTGCTCATGTTGGAGAGTATTTTCGACGCGCTTTCGCTGCTCATGTTCAGCAGCAAGTCGACAATATACTGCGTATCGAGCTTCTTGAACATTTCAGCTGCCGTGGCCGCATCCATCTTTTCAAACATTTTGGCGGTTGTCAGCAAGTCCGTCTTTGCCTGCTCTGCCTGCTTCTCCGCGTTTGTTTGATCTTCCATGGTCTGCACCTGTTCCGCCACTGCCGACTCTCTCGCTGCAAGTTCTTCCTCGCGCGCGTTTAACTCCTCTTCTTTATTATCGAGCGTTTGTTGCTTTTCCTTAACCTTTGCTTTTTGATCCACTAATTTTTGTTTTTGTTCATCAATATCGGCCCACAGCGCAGCAATCTCTTCTTCCGTCATTGAAGGCTCAGCCGAAGCTTCAGCCAACGCTGTTTCGGCCTCACCGGCCTGCAAGAATGCCACCACCGACTGTTTCACACCGCCCACATCAAAATAAACGACAGCCGCGCCTGCAATGAGCAGCACAATCAAAAAAATGCTGAACACTGCAGCCCCTGATATTTTTTTCTTTGCTTTCTCCGGTTTGCCGGGTTTCACAGGCTCTTTCGGCTTAGCCGATTTTGCCGGTTTCGCCATCGCTCCGACGTTAGCGGCGCCTGGTCTTGCACCCGGTCTGTTTCCCTTAATATCTTCCTGCATAATCAATCCTTATGATATCGTAACTTTGTATGAAACAATGTCATCGATAAATTTGTCCTGGCTTTTCTTCGCTTCCGCGAGATACTCGCTGTACTGGCTCTCCCGAAGCTTATCGAGCAGCTTTATATCTCTTCGCACGAGCACGAGCTTTTGCATCCATTCCGCCTTCTCTTCCTCCAGCTTGCCGATTTGTTCCATCACTGCTGCCATTGCGGCTTTTGTGTTGTCAAAAAAGCAACCGTATTGGTCGGCGCGGTGCGCTATCATACCCAGCGAAACCTCGCCGGAATACTCATCCTTTGTCTTATCGAAGCAGCGGCCCAGCGCAGCGTGTTCATCCCTGCACGCGTTTATACGGGCTTCAATCATACCAATTTGAAGCTTATGCTGCTTTTCGATGCCCAGCTGCATGTCGTACCACGATTGAAGAGAAAAAACAAACCTTTTCATAATCACACACTTCGCATGTCATAGATTTGGCTGACCAGCTCCATCGTCTCCTCGAAAGAAAAGGGCTCGTCCACCTGTTGCTTTAGCAGATCGTTTATCGCGTTATTAAGGGCAATGGCTTCATCAATCTTTACGCTCGAGCCGCTCTTGTACGCGCCAATGGATATCAAATCGTAGGCTTCCTTATATGTGGACATCACACCCTTTAGGTATGATGTTTTCTCCAACGCGTCTTTGTCCACCACATCCGGCATCAACCGGCTGACGCTTTGCAGCACATCGATGGCCGGATAATGGTTACTGTTTGCCAGCTTGCGGGAAAGCACGATGTGGCCGTCAAGTATTCCCCTCACCGTGTCGGAGATGGGTTCATCCATATCGTCACCCTCCACCAACACGGTATAAAGACCGGTGATGGAGCCCTTGCTGCACATACCCGCCCGCTCAAGCAGCTTTGGCAAAATGGCATACACCGAAGGTGTGAACCCGCGTGATACGGGCGGCTCACCAATCGCCATCCCAATCTCGCGCTGCGCCATTGCAAAACGCGTCAGCGAATCCATCATGAGCATCACATTATAGCCCTGATCGCGGAAATATTCCGCAACCGCTGTGCCCACCATGGCAGATTTGAGGCGTACCAGCGCAGGCTGGTCTGATGTGGCCACAATGAGTATCGATCTTTTTAAGCCTTCCTCCTGCAAATCCTTTTCAATAAAATCCCTGACCTCACGGCCTCGCTCGCCGATCAGTACGATCACATTGATATCTGCCGTTGTGTTCCGGGCGATCATACCAAGCAAAGTGCTCTTGCCCACGCCGCTGCCCGCAAAGATACCGATTCTTTGCCCCTTACCTAGGGTCAGCATTGCATCAATCGCTTTAACGCCAAGCGGCAGCTTCTCGGTGATCCTGTTTCGCTCAAGCGGGCTTGGCGGATTGTTCATAATCGGATAGTAACAAGATGCCTTCACCGGCCCCTTATCATCCATCGGGTTTCCAAGGCCGTCCAGCACACGGCCGCAAAACTCTTCGCCCACCGGTACTTTAAGCGCCCTGTTGTCGGATACCACATAGCTGCTGGGGCCCACACCCGAGAGGTCGCCAAACGGCATCAGCAAAACCTTCTTTTCTTTAAAGCCCACAACCTCGGAGAGGATATACTTTGTCTTGTCGTCCGTATAGATGCGGCATATATCGCCGAGCTTAGCGGAGAGACCCACCGCTTCCACGGTAAGCCCGTATATCTGACTCACCCTGCCGCCGTATTCAAAAAAGTCCCTGTCTTTGAGCGCATTTTTATAGCTTAGTGTCTTTGCAAACATATCATTCGACCTGCTCGCTTAGCAGCTGCCTAATTTTACCGAGTTGCATCGGAATACCCGCATCTACGATTTCACTGTCTGCTTCAACAATACAGCTCCCTTGCGTGAAATTATTATCAGGTATCACCTCAAATTGTTTGTTGCCGATATGCTCACGGAGCCAATTATCATTACCCTTGAAATACTTATCAAAATCAGCAGGGCTTATATAAAGCGAGAAATTATCCGTATGTTTGACATCCTCCACTGCTTTTTTCACGATATTTTTAAACACGTTATCATCTCTTCGCATGGCAATATCCGTGATTTTCTCAGCCACATCCATGGCAAGCGATAACACATCCGATTCCAGCATAATATAGAGATCTTGTCTGTAATCTTCGATACGTGACAGTACGTCTTTGACTTCTTTGTTCTTTGCCCTGAGCTCGGCATCTGCTTGTTGTCTGCCTTCAGCGATACCGGCTTCATAGCCTTCGCGCCGCGCAGCTTCTCTAATCTGCTCCGCTTCATCTTGCGCATCTTGTCGTATTTGCTGGGCTTTCTCATTTGTCTTTTGAATTAACTCGCGCATCTTTTCCCGCAAAGCAGGCGATAGCTGCTCCTCGTCGTCGGCGCTTACCACCTTTTCGCTGATGCTGCTTTCCTGCCGTACCGTCTCTTTGGGCGTGATGACGATGAATGACCTATTGAGGTTCATGTTATCGATCAGCGTTTTGTCAATCTTATACAATGAGCTCATCCCCCATGTTGCGTGCTATGATGATCTCTCCCGAATCATCCAGCCTTCTTATCACATTGACAATCTTCTGCTGCGCTTCTTCCACGTCTCTGACCCTGACAGGACCCATGTATTCCATATCTTCCTTGATCATCTCCTGCAAACGCTTGGAGATGTTGTCGAATATCACCTTAGATACCTCGTTGGTGGCGCCCTTAAGCGCAATTGCAAGATCGCGGTTGTCGATCTCTTTGAGCACACGCTGGATTGACTGGTTGCCGAGCTTGACGACATCCTCGAATACAAACATGCGTTTTCTGATCTCTTCCACGAGCTCTGCGTCCGATTCTTCCAGTGCCTCCAGCAAATGCCGCTCTGTGCCGCGGTCGACACTGTTCAAGATGGTCACGAGGCTGTCAATACCGCCTGTGACGGTATGATCGCCAAGGCTTAGCGTGGATAGCTTCTTCTCCAGCACCCGTTCTGTTTCCTTAATATATTCCGGAGACGTGATACCCATGTTGGCAATGCGGGCAATAACGCTTGTCTGCTTTTCCAGCGGCAGCGCGGCGAGAATCTGCGCGGCATTTTTTGGATCCACATATGATAATATAAGTGCAACCGTCTGCGGATGCTCATTTTGTATAAAGTTGAAGACCTGCGAGCTGTCGGCTTTTCGTATAAAATCAAAAGGCTTCACCCGCAACGAAGCGGAAAGCCTGCCAATAAGGTCGTTTGTACGGGCTTCGCCAAAGGCGCTGTTTAAGATTTCTCTTGCATAATCGATGCCGCCTTCAGATATATATTTTCGGGCGATGCACATTTGCATGAATTCGTCTATCACCGACTCCTTGATCTCGGGATCAACGCGTCTCATGCTTGTGATTCCCAGCGTAAGCTGCTCTACCTCTTCCTCGGTCAGATATTTAAAGACTTTGGCTGCGTATTCCTTGCCCATTGTGATCATCAGCACAGCCGCTTTCTCTTTTGCTGTAATTTTTTCCCGTACCATGTGCCTTTTCTCCTACTCCTCGTTTAACCAGTTGCGTAAGAGATTCGCAACGGATTCTGGATTTTTGCCAATATAGTCTTCAAGAATCTGCAGTTTGTTATCCGTTTGCTCAAAGTCTTCCAACCTAATGTCATGCAAACCAAGCAAAGGCTCGTTATCTTCGCCCAAATCGATTTCTTCATCTGCGAGGTATTCAAATCCCCCTTCAGCAAGTACCGGCTCTTCCTTTTTCTTAAACATACGGAAGATCATAAAGACGAACACCAGCACCACCAGCACTGTACCGAGAATAATCATAAGGCGTGTCGTCTCAGCGCTTTGCATGCTGGAAAGCAGCTCTGACTGTGCGTCGAAAGCGTCTTGAATGGCTGTATCATCCACCGGAACAAACGGCAGCATGGCAACTGTGATGCGCTCGGCCTCCACGCCGATGGCCGTGGCCACCAACTCCCTCACTTCATCCGAGTAATCGTCCACCTGATCGCTGTTTAGTATCACAGAGACGGACAGATCCTTGACCTGCCCCTTGGCTTGCTCAATCTGTGTCTTTGTTTGATTGATTTCATAATTCGCTTCGCGCGAGGCCTGATAATAAGCGGAATTATCGTCGTCGTCTAGAGTGTCCATATACTGGGAAGCCGTACCGTTTGCGTCGAGACCGGCCACGGAACCGGTTTCCTCATTTGTGATCTTTTCAACAAGCTCCGACATGCTGACCACAAGACCTTCTTCTCCATCCGCAGGCGGCGCAAATTCCACAGATTCGGTCAATTTGGAGTCGAAATCGAGTGTGACGTTCACCTCAGCCTTGACATTATCCTCACCAAAAACCGGCGTCAAAAGGCTCATGACTTGCGTTTGAAGCTTTTGCCGCATGGTATCCTGCAAAGCGATCTGAGAATCGACATTGCTGATGACATCGTCTCCGTCGGTGCTGTATACGTTCATCTGTGAATCAACAATGCGTACATCTTCCGGTGCCAGACCTGAAATGCCGCTTGATACAAGCTCAACAATTGCTGCCGCCTCGCCTTCCGACAGCATTTTATCATCTCTCAGCGTGAGCAGCACAGAAGCTGTTGGTTTTGTCTCATCATCCGCAAGAACATATGAACTGTTTGGAGGAAGATCAATCGTCACGACCGAATCCTCAACTTTTTCCATCTTGTTGATGGTCTGTCTGAGATTCGCTTCAATCTGAAACTTATAATAGACCCGCTTTTCCATATCCGTGACGCCAAGGCCCGACGCGCTCTGGAAAATATCGTAGCTGTAACCGCTGCTGGGATATCCTTGTGCGGCAAGCTGCATGCGTACGCTATCGGCCACGCTTTCCTCAACCAGTATCGTATCGCTGCCCTGTGTTTTGGCATCCACGCCCATGTCGGATAGCGCCGTCATGACGTTACCTGCATCGGCTGACTCCATGCCGGAATAAAGCACCGTATAGCTTTTTTGATTCAAAAAAACCGACACGACGGCCAATATAATGATAATGATGGCAATAAGTACAAGTAGCCGTACCTTCTGCCCTTTTTCCAATTTCTTGAAAGCTTCAGCTATCTTTGAAGGTATCTTCGTTAATCCATTCGCCATATTCATTCCTAAACTGTTATGTAATATAAAAATATACGTGATTCGACTTATTTATAAACTTTTTTGTGCGGATGAATCATATTTTTGTAAAGTCCCAGCGAAATCTGACGATATATATGTTGTAATGATTAACACCGGAACTATAATGGCGCCTTAGAACCGGGGCTGATCGCTGCAAATAAGAGCATGGACGCTCAATAAAAAAAATTTCATGGAGGAAATAAAATGAGAATTAACAACAACTTGATGGCGATGAACACACATCGTCAGTACGCTGTAAACAACAACAGCGTGTCAAAAGCAACAGAAAGACTGTCCTCGGGCTTAAAGATCAACCGCGCCGGTGACGACGCTGCCGGTCTTGCGATTTCCGAGAAGATGAGAGCCCAGATCCGCGGCCTCAACATGGCTTCCAAGAACAGCAATGACGCCATCTCGCTCGTGCAGACGGCGGAAGGCGCGCTTACAGAGACGCATTCCATACTTCAGCGTATGAACGAGCTGGCTGTGCAGTCGGCTTCCGACACCAACGAAGACGGTGTCGACCGTGACGCCCTGCAGGCTGAGTTTGCTGCGCTCCGCAGCGAAATTGACGACATTGCCGATCTGACAACATTCAATAACAAACGTCTTCTTGACGGCAGCTTCGGTTCTATGGTCGATACCGATCCCGCAAACTCCGACTTGTTCTCAATTGTCGGCGTTGCAAGAATCACCGGTTCGGGTGTGGCGGATACATACACCTTTGCGGATGACGGTACTGACCTTGTTGTAACGAATAGCGCTGGCGACAGTGTGACACTTGCAGGCGGTTCCCCGTCAGCCGGAGCAACAGTTAACATCGCACAATTCGGTATAACAGTTGAACTTTCTGCTGGTTTTGTGGATGGCAGTTTGGACGGCGACGTCGTAATCACTGGCGGCAGCGCATCCATTCAAACCGGTGCAAACGCGGGTGAAACGCTTACGCTCTCCATCGGTAGCATGAGAGCTGCAGATTTGGACGCTAATCTGTCCACCGCATCCATCGCGTCACAAACCGGTGCTTCTGCAGCCATCACAAGCGTACAGAACGCGATCAACAATGTTTCCACGCAGCGCGCGGACCTTGGTGCGATTCAGAACAGACTCGAGCACAAGATCAACAACCTGAACACATCGGCCGAGAACCTGCAGGCCGCCGAAAGCCGCATCCGCGACATCGACATGGCCAAGGAAATGACCAACTTCACGACACAGAACATTCTGGTTCAGGCCGCTACGGCGATGTTGGCCCAGGCGAACGCTGCTCCGCAGAACGTCCTGTCGCTGCTTAAGTAAAAAGTCTATTGAACCTATTGGTTCAAATCAGGCGCCAAAATTCAGCCGTCGGATTATCCGGCGGCTGTTCTTTTTTGTATTTAGTGTGGGCCGGCATGGAACGGCCGCAACGGTTCGCGGGGTTAATTTCTTACCAGTAGGGGTGGGCCTCCGTGCCCGCCGTTACATCGCGGCCTGGCATGAGGATTACTTCGGCATTCCATAGGGGCGGGTCTCTGTGCCCGCCCGTTGCATTTTATGCATACATGGAAACCGACTCTTACGATTGGGTTTATTTCATGCCCGAAAACCACAAAAAAAGCCCCATTCAGAGGCTCTCATGTTTATCTTAATTATTTTCCAAACGATATGGCCGGCGTTTTGGATGCCGCTCGGTTAAGATCAATTGTTTCTTGGAGAAGCTCGTTGCGGTAAATACGCATTTCTTTGGGGGCATTTATGCCAATGCGGACGCGGTCTCCCTCTATGGCCAGGATCTTGATCTCGACATTCTGGTCAAGCGTGATTCCCTCACCCGTTTTTCTCGACAGCACCAGCATCTTCTTGCCCTCCTTTGTCTATTCTCTTCATGATGGCTTCATAGATCGGCAAACGAACGGGCATGGTTTTGGCATCGATAATGATCTGCTTGCCGATGCCGCGAACCGCGTTGATTACAATGGGCGCAGCCAAATTCACCGTCATCTTCTCAATCTGCTCTGGTATCACCACCACGTTCATGACGAGGAGGTCATTCTGGCTCTGCACATTAAGCTCTTCAAGCTCATTGTCTCTTATATCGATATAGTAGTCATCCAATATCTCAAATGTGAGAATAACAGGCAGCGCAATAAACTTGTTCTCCGTAGACTGAAGCCAGTATATCGGCTTTGTCTGCCCCACCTCCAGTATGATGAAGCTATGCAGCTCTTCAAACCCCGGCAGACCCTGAGGGAATTCAATGAGCTTGCTGTCTTTTGTGTCGAAAGTGCCGAAACGATCAGTATCAATGAGCACTGCTTGGTCCTCCTATGTTCATGGCTATTTCAGAAAGTTAACCAGCGACGGCTGTATGATATTGCTGCCGATCTGCAGCGACGCTTCATAAACAGCTTGCGCCATCTTGTAATTCATAATGGCTTCAGCCTGGTCAACATCCTCTATATTGGATTTTCGATCCGTGTAAGTCAAAATATCCTCATCAAAACGGTTTTGTATCAGCTCTAAACGATTCACCTTCCCGCCGATCTCGGCTGCGATGGAAAGCACATCACTTTGGCCGTTTTGCAGCTTTGCGATAAAACCGGTGAGTTCATCGCAAGGCGCGTTTGCTTCAAGCGCATTATAAAAATCATCAAGAACATTATACAAGTTATTTTCACCTGTACCAAAAAGCGCAACACCCGTCGTGGATACATCCATTGTGATGTTAAACCCGACCGCATAACTGATGCTGTCCTGTGCCAGAGCATTCAAATCACCGGCATCACCCGTTTTTATATTAATTCCATTATACGTAATTTGTCCCGGAGCAACCACCTCGAATGGTGCGTTGCTGACATTGTAACCGCCGAAAATGTATTTATCATTCGATTTTGCATTTCCGATTGTCACCACATGATCCCGAAGCTGCTTGACTAGCTGAGCCGCAGCCGATCTTTCATCATCATCCATCGTATCTGTGGACATACCGACCGCTGCCTCATACGCCCGCTTAATGATATCATTGAGTTCAAGCACAGAAGACTCTGTCTCATCCAGCCACGTCATGGCCCTATCCACATTTTTCTGGTACTGCTCAGATTTATACAGCTTAACGCGAATCTGCATGCTGGATATCGCGCCGATCGGATCATCCGATATTTTCGTGATCCTTTTGCCCGACGCCATCTGTTGCTGCATCTTACCCACAGTGCCAAGATTGCTGCTGATGTTTCTCAGGTAATTGCTGAGCAGCATATTGTTAGTCACACGCATTGTTCACATCTCCTTTAAATTCGAACTATCGGCCCACAGTACCCGTGCGGTTAATGAGGACATCAAGCGCCTCATCGATCGCTGTGAGCACACGCGATGCGGCGGCGTACGCATGCTGGTATGTCATCATCTGAACCATTTCTTCATCCAAAGACACGCCGGAAATCGATTCCTTTCGTACAGCCAGGTTATCGATAATCGCAATCTGGCTGTTGCTGAGCGTTTGCGACTTAGCGCTTTCAATACCAAGCTCAATAGTCATGCTGCTTAAGAACTCTTCAAAGTTGCCCACATCATCGAGATCTTTGCGTAATGAAAGGTCAGCCAACTCAAGTGCAATTTCGTTATTGCCCGCCATCGTATCGGTGACTTCCAAGCTCGAAGTGGCAATGTTGCTGACATTGGCTAAAATCTCGGCCGACAGCCAGAAATTTCCCGCCGTTACATCATCATAGCCTCCTGCCGGTACAGCAAAGAAATTAACTCCAGTCTGAGAGGGCGTGGCACCGTCCGGTTTGGTATGACCTGTTCTATGAATATCGTTAAATTCCTTCGCCATGCTGCGGGCCAGTGTATTGAGTCTGTCCAAAATATACGGTATGCCCATATTATCGGATGTATTGCCGTCTCTTAAGTTTTTATATGCCATCAATTTGCCGTCGGTATAATTGAAAGCGGTTTCTGTTCCTGCATAAAAGATGTCATATAAGCCGGTTGTCAGATTCTCGGATGTCTCCAGCAGAGTCGTTGTCGTATGATTGACAAGATCTGTACCGTTGCATTCCACAGAGAGCCTGCCCTGCGAATCCACTTCACATGAAATGTCAATCAAACCCGACAGTTCATCCAGCAGAAGATTGCGTTTATCGCGCAAATCATTTGCCTGTTCACCCGAGAGCTCATAGCCGAAAATCTGCTCATTATAAGTCGCGATAGACGTCAGCAGCTCGTTGATTTGAATAACCGTGGTGTTCATGTTTTTGTTATACGTGTCTTGCAAGTCTGTCAGTTCATTATAATAGTGGTTGAATGATTCAGCCATCTTTAACGCATTCTGTTGGACGTTCGTGCGATACTCATCGTTCACAGGGTCTCCGGAAAGCTCGCTGACGCTTTTAAAAAAGTCCGCCATAGCCTTGGAAATACCGGTGCTTGAAAGCTCATCAACAACCGTCTCAATATAATTAAGCTCCTCGGCACGCATGTTGTAATTGCCCAATGTCGCGTTCTCATTTCGGAATTTTCTGTCAAGATATTGGCTGCGAACCTGATCAATCATGGTTATCGCCACACCGCCGCCAATTGTCGATTTGCTGACACTGGTTATGCGAGACAACTTGCTGCTCGGTTCAACGCTGTTCTGTATTATCCGCTGTCGCGTGTATCCCACCGTATTGGCATTGGAAATATTGTGACCTGTCAGGCTGATTCCCTGCTGACTCACATTCAATCCAGACTTTGCAATTTCCAAACCATAAAATAAACTAGCCATATATTTTCTTCCTCACACTGATTGGTCAATCAGAAAAGTCGCTTTTTCCTGTTTATCGTTCATTCCGCCGGCATTGGAATACGTGCCGATCGCGCCCACATGTCCCGAAAGCAAATTCACGCAAAAGCTTGCATACTGCAGCTGTGTCTCAACGAGTCCTTTATTGGCTTTATTGCACAGTTTAAGCTGCATAATCACATCGTTAAGCTCTTCTCGAATGCGTGTAAACTCTTCACGCATATCACCGCTGACAAGCTCAATAATATCTGTCAGCCGCATGGTGCTCTTCGGCTTATGGCTTAATACCGCAGCCTTTTCTATCAAGGCTTCACGCTCGGCCTCAAGCTGTTTGATTCTTTTCAGAACGGTTGTTTCACGAGCCACCACAGCATCAAGATCGGCCACATTATTCTTGAACAATGCGTCTTTCTTATCGGCAGCCAGCGCAAGCATTTGCTTATATTCCACCGTCTCGAGCTGAAGAACCGCTTTGAGCGCATTTATCACTCTGATCACTGACTTAAAGCCCCCTGTCGGTCTTATTTTCCAAGTATTTTTTCCGCAACTTTATAACCCGGCACTGAGTATGTGTTGTTTCTGATCTGCTGCGCCACTTCATTGATATGTGCTAATTCGGCGGGCGTTCTTGTGTCCACCAGTTCTTGAGCAGCTTTCAGCGCCGCGGAAAACGTTTTGGCGCCATCGGTTAACTCCGTCTTGTCCGACATTGGCGCGGCTTGGTCAACCGCCATTGTTGGCCGAACGACATACTGTCTGAAAAGGTCGCTCGGATTTACTGAATTGACTCTCATATATCTCACCTCAAATAGAATTTACCTGTCACGAAGATTAATATGCATTTTGCCAAGACCGGACGATTGTCCCGACTTCTGTGATGGCTGTTTCACCCTCTGAGCCGCTTCGTTGACCAATGCGCCAAACTCTCTTTCCAGTTTCTTTTTACACGATTCGCAAAACCGTCCTGTCGAAATCGAACACCCGCAGTCCTCACAAAACAGCATCCCGTTTTCTTCGGAAACCGACAGACGGCCTTCCTTTAAAAAATAAAATATATCCTTTTCGGGCACGCCCGTCTCTTTCGATATTTCAACCACGTTGGCATGCTGATGATCATATATATAATCTTTAACCAGTATAAAGTTGTTCTCAAGTTCTTCCACACAATTCGGGCAGTACGGCAACGTCCCCAAGAATTGAAATATACGTGAACACTTTTTGCATTGAATAATTTTACCCGTCATCGTGCTCTCCCTTTTTTAACGTGAATTGTATGCTTTCTCTGTCATATCGTTCCAAGCTGAAACCGCACGCGAAGCCAGCGAAAATGCCCGTTGCGCACGTATAAGCTGCATCATTTCATTGGTTACATCCACATTAGAATCTTCAAGAACGCCCTGACGAACAACCGCATCGGATTGAACAGCTGCTCCTGTTGAATCAGTTTCAATATAACATCCTGCGCCCACAAGCTGCAAGCCGTCCTTATTTGGAAAATCCACTATATTAAGCGCGGCGACCACCTGATTGTTGGCGGACAGAACGCCGTCTGCGCTGACCGTCAAGTCTGAGATATTCTCCGGCAGCCTTATGCGGTTGAACCCGGTATCCATCACATACTTACCCGATGTCGTCACAAGATACGTGCCGTCTGCTTCGTTCGATACCAAGAAGCTGCCGCTGCGTGTATACTGAGGATTTCCGTTGTCGTCGGATACTGTGAAAAACCCAGAGCCGTCCAGATAAAAGTCGAGCACATAGCCTGTCATTTGCGGTGTACCTTGATCAAAATTATGTGATGTCGATGATATCAGCACGCCGCAGCCCTGCTGCAAATTGGCCGCACTTTGAGTGTCCGCGGGATTGATCATTGCTGTATACAGCGCATCCTTAAAATTAGTACGCTGCTGCTTAAATCCAGTCGTTTGACTGTTGGCAAGATTGTTTCCGATTGTATTGACACGCTGCTGCTGCGCCTGAAGGCCAAGTTTGGCCGTGTATAACGTCTGCATCGATTAAACCCTTCCTACTTCATTGACTGTTTTTTCAAGAGATTGATCCATCATGGTAAGCACACGCTGGTTGAAGCTGAATGCGCGTGTCACCTCCATCAGTCTGACAAGCTCTTCTGCTGTATCCACATTGGACGTTTCCAGAAAACCTTGCTTCACCTGTATATCGACAGGCATTCTCACCGGTTGGTTCGTCATAAACAAATTGCTGCCGTCTTTTCGAAGAGCGCCTAAGTCATCAAACGTGGCAAGAGAAACTCTGTTGACTGTTTGTCCGTTCACGATCACATAGCCGTGTGAATCGATCGCGAACTCACTGTTTCCCACGCGGATGTGGCCATTTTCGCCGGCCAGATAATAACCGTCGCTTGTGACAAGATCACCTTCCGCGTTGACAAAGAAATTGCCGTCACGCGTATACCTGTTACCTTGCGGCGTCTCAATGACAAAAAAGCCCGTGCCTTCCAGTGCCAAATCGGAAAGCCGTGCCGTTTGATCGAAACCGCTCTGGCCGAAGTCCGTGACGACCTCGTCAATATGGGTACCGTCGTTCTGATATCCAATTTTATTGGAGATACTCATCACATACGGATCATTAAGACGCTCGGTCAGCACATCCGAAAACGAACGTGAAATCAGCTTATCTTTCTTGTAACCCGTTGTGTCTGCATTGGTCAGATTGTTTGTCAGGACATCCAGCTTGTCTGCCTGGGTTGCCATTGCCGTACCGGCAATATAGAAGCTGCGAATCATACGGTCACCTCATAGTATTCTTCATACTATAGTATCGGCATAATAGGCAAACCACTTTAGTCCTTTATTATACTTCTTCAGTATTTCGTATTTTTAGCGCGAGCGTGACTTCTCTCACAGAGATGCCAAGACGCCTCGCAATTTCATTCTGAGCCACGCCGCGGTCATAAAGCTCTGACACTTTGTTGCTTGTTGCTGAACTCTTTCTCGCTGCTGCCTGACGGCTCGGCACAGACTGTGGCGCAGCCGGCGCTGCTTTCACCTCAGGAATGCTTTTCGCCTGCTCTGATTGCCGCAAAATGTCTTCCTTTATGACAGCCTTATGCGGCATCTCAGCGGCCACCGAATCTTTGGCGCTGATTGGCACGCTGTTTTGCGTGGCCTTCAGCTGCGCGGTAAGACTTCTTGTCTCGTCGAGCATTGCCTGCATTTTTGCCATGCGCTGATCCGCTTCCTCTTTTGCGCCGTCCACATATTCTTCAAAGCTGTTCAGCATATCCTCCACATTCTGATAGAGAGTGTACAGCTTTTGTTCCTTATCGTAGCTCCCGTGCTCCTCATTACTCTTTTTGCTTCTCTTAAGCACTCCTCCGATCAGCCAGATTGCGCCACATACCAGTAAAAATACATATGCCGCAAATACATAATAATCTAAAATCATACACTCTTCTCCATAAAAAACGATTTGTCAGCCCCGTGCGCATGCAGACTCATACATACCGACAAACTGCATTTTTGCTCTCATTTTCATCACCGCTTTGGAGTGGATCTGGGAAACCCTTGATTCTGATACACCCAGCACGCCCGCCACTTCTTTAAGCGTCATCTCTTCGTAGTAATAAAGCGTAATCACGGTTCTCTCCTTCTCGGGGAGATTGTCGATAATGTGACCAAGAATCTCGACCATCTCCTTGTTCTCGACCTCTTCCTCCAAAGACTCAATCCCCGTTTGTATGCCCTGCTCCCAAACATCATTTTGAACCATTTCTTCAAAATGGATGATATTGAACATCTGCGATTTGCCAAGAGCATCCTGCAGCTCCTCTTCACCCATTTCCAAATGATCCGCCACCTCTTTATCCGTTGGTTCGCGGCAAAGGCTGTTTTCCAGCTCGTAATAGGCATTGCTGATGGCTTTTATTTTGCGTCTCAAGCTGGACGGCGCCCAATCCTGCTTGCGTATGTTGTCAATGATCTCGCCCTTGATACGCATCGCTGCATAATACTCGAACTTGACGTCTCGGTTCAAGTCGTATTTATCAATGGCATCCATCAATCCCAAAATGCCGCAGCTTAACATGTCATCGTAGTTGCTGTACGCTTTGTATGTGGGCATCAGACGAAGCACTATGCTCTTGACCTGCGGCAGATAGTGCAGAACCAATTGATTTTTTAAGTCAATGGTTTTTTCTTTGGTATAACTCGCCCAAATATGACGTACATCCTCGCCTACGTTCATTTTCTCACTTCCCCGGTGCTCTTTTCTTCCTGGCAATGATTTGCTGACGCATGATAAACCTGGCCAAATAGGCCCGATCATGCTCTGAACAGTTCAAAAACGAAAGAACTATGTTGTGGGGATCTGTATTCACAACAGGAGTTTCGCACCTTAAAACCTCCGCTTTAAAAAGGCGGCTTTCCATGTCCGGAAAATTGAGTTCTGCGCTGACCGATGCGCCGTCCGGAAAACAGTGAAAGCTGCTTAAAAGCATGCCATGCTCGGAAATATCCACCGTCTTGGCCTTGTACACCTTGTCCTGTTCCTCTTTGTCCCCATCCAAACGCTTAAGCGTGACGCTTAACACAATCGGCAGCCGGTAGCTTTTTCGGCGCTGATATTTTTCGACCTCAGACAGCGCTTCCAGCTCGCATAGTTTGATTTGTCCTTTGATATACCAGTCAACGATCCTTGCTCGAAACGAAAACACACCATTAGGACGATAAAAGCACAACTTGACCGTATCGTCTTTATTCAAAGTCAATGGCACATTCTTAATGGTTGGATGAAACACCGAAAATCGACCGTTCGCAAAAATTTCCTGCAGCTTTGTTTTCAAAGACAATTCACCCAGCTGCATCTCCATAATTTCTCCAACTGTCACAATTTCATCAAACTGCACAACGATTACTCCTTAGCCATTCCGCTTTTCATCACAAAACGATCAAAAAATCCAGCGAGCCCCGGTTTTTTACGCGGCGGAACCGAAACATTAAGAAAACTATTGACCAACTTGTTGATATCGGCCGATGCGGTGCAGTAAGGATGGCTGATAAGTATAGGCACCTGCTCCTTAACAGCGCTCAGCATATAGGCATCTTGCGATATCATACCCAGCTTTTTCATCTGTATTTCGGTATTCTTTTCAACGATGCGTATCAAACCATCCATCACGGATGTCGCTTCCCTCACATTCTCCACTCTGTTGAGCACAAGGTTCACATTGGGCTGATACCCTTGGCTGTTAACGATTTTTAGCAGAGCGTACGCATCCACCACAGCTGTCGGCTCCGGCGTGGTCACAAGAATCGTTTCGTGGCTCGCATGTATCAGACGAAGCGTGTTGTCATTGATACCCGCTCCCGTATCAAAAATAATGGTGTCGGATACGCTTTCAAGCGACATCACGTTTTCCATGATGCGCATGAGCTGCGGTGACTCCAGCTTGGTGAGCTCATATATACCCGATCCGCCCGAAATGAACTGCACACCCTCAAGCCCGACTTCAATAATTTCGCGGATATTCTTACGGCTTTGGATCACATCCATTAGGTCGTACTTTGCCCTGACGCCCAGCATCACATCAATATTAGAAAAACCAAAATCGGTATCAATAATCAGCGCACGGTGGCCGCGTCTGTTTAAAGCAATACCCATATTAAGCGCAAGGCTGGATTTGCCGACACCGCCTTTTCCACTTGTCACTGTGACGATCTTCATTTGCTTTTTCTTCAAGTTCATCAGCATGCGCAGCTTTTCAGCCTGATCCATCATAGCGCGACCTCTCGTCTTCCGACGATGTTTTCCGCCAGCATCGAAGGGTTCACCTGACTGATATCATCAGGGACGTCTTGCCCCATGGTGATATACGCCAGCGATTTTTTTGCATAGTCCGCAATGTTTAAGATATTTCCCCAAACGCCCACCTCATCGAGCTTTGTAATAATGAGCTTAAAGTTCGGTATAAACGAATAATTGTTAAGAATATTCTTGCAGGCCTTGCTGCCTGTTACCA
The DNA here is from genome assembly GCA_023391105.1 of Bacillota bacterium. GTDB lineage: Bacteria > Bacillota > Clostridia > Christensenellales > SZUA-584 > SZUA-584. The sequence continues at coordinate 40,691 of JAEWBO010000005.1, read as the reverse complement.
CACTAATCACAAGATAGACCTCGTCCACATGGGCAGCGGTGATATACTCTTCGAGCTCCTTACGGTAAGCCGCATCCGTCGAGCTCCTCCCGGCTGTATCGATGAGTATGACGTCTCTGTCTGCCATCCCATCCACCGCTTCTTTAAGATCCTTTGCGTTGTATGCGGTTTTCACGGGAATGTCCATGATTTCCGCATAAATACGCATATGTTCCATCGCGCCAACGCGATACGTGTCCATGTTGACCAAGCCGATGCTCAAATTTTGATCCAGCGCGAGGCGTCCTGCGAGCTTCACAAGCGTCGTTGTTTTTCCTGCGCCTGTCGGCCCTGCAAAAAGCAGCACTGTCTGGGCATACTTCTTCAATTTAACGGGCACAGATTCGCCAAGCTTGTCAATCACAAGCTGCCTGGCCACAGCGCTAATGTCGACAGATTGTTTAAGCGATACCCCATGCGTCAGCAACGCAATCTCCTTGGCAAGTTCTTCATTAACATCTCTGTCAAGCATTTGCTGGTATAGCCATTGCACTTCAGACGGAAGCGGCCCTGTGTCCTCCTTTGCTGTCCCCATTCGGTTAGAAATGTCTGTCACCAACCCCTTTAAGGACTCAATCTGAGCCTCAAGCGGCGCGATTTTCGATTCAGCATCGCGCGTCTGCACGACCGGAGAGTCCTCGGCTCGCGGCGGACTTTTGACAGCCGGAGCTTTAGGTGTTTCCGTCTTTGGGGGAGCAAGTTCAAAGCTCCTCCTTGGCTCGTATGCGGCAACCACCTCGAAGTTTTTCTTAAAAAGCCCGGAAATACCTTTTCCCCGCACCGTTTTGCTGTCGAGAATCACCGCGTCGGGCCCGAATTCCTTTTTAATTTTTTTCATGGCATCCTGCATATCTCGCGCGGTAAATCTTTTTACAAACACCTATATACTCACCGTCCAGTCTGAATAAATTTCTACATTGGGCTCCAGTTCGTTGTACGAAAGCACGACAAGCTCCGGATACACTTGCGACGACAGATTTTTAATATGCTTGCGTATCTGCGGCGAAGTAATCATGATGGGCGCAATCCCAAGGCTTAAGAAATGATCGATACCCTTCTTGAGATTGTTCAAAAACAATTGAATCTGTGCCGGATCCATTGGTGCGACCATGCCCTTGTCCGATTGGCGCAGGCTGTTTGAAATCACCTTTTCTGTGTCGGGATCCATTGTGATCACACGCGCCTTGCCGTCGGGTATAAAGCCTCTCGTTATCACACGTTTGAGCTTCTGGCGAACATATTCTGTTAACACATCTGTGTCTCGTGTTATCGTACCATAATCGCCTAATATTTCCAATATGGAAGCGATGTCACGAATCGACACATTTTCACGCAGCAGGTTTGCAAGTACCTTTTGCAATTCGCCGATGGAGAACACCTTAGGAACCACTTCCTCCACGAGCGCCGGCTGCTGCTTTTTCAGATTGTCGATAATGGTCTGAACCTGCTGGCGGCCCAGCAGCTCGTCTGCATGCCGTTTGATGATTTCCATCAGATGTGTGGAAATCACGGACGGAACGTCGATTGTCGTATAGCCTTTCAACTCCGCCTTTTCGCGGTCTTTCTCGGTTATCCAGAGCGCGGGCAGGCCGAAGGTCGGTTCCACTGTTTCAATACCGTCGATGGGCTCGTCCACTTCCTCGGGCTTGAGCGCCAGATACCGCCCCAGCATCACCTCACCGCGCGCCACATCAAGCCCCTTTATCTTGATCACGTATTCTTTGGTGCCAAGCTGTATGTTGTCTCGCAGCCGCACAATAGGAACGATGATGCCAAGATCCAGCGCGCACTGCCGCCTGATCATCACCACACGATCGAGCAGGTCGCCGCCCTGCGAAGCGTCAACGAGCGAAATGAGACCGTAGCCGAACTCCATTTCGATCAGATCCACATGCAAAAGCGAGGTGACATTTTCGGGCTTGCGTTTTTCTGTGGCGCTGATTTCCGCTTCGGACTGTATCTCCGCTTCCTGTTGCTTCTTTTCTTTGCGGTTTCTCATATAGCCGATAGTCGGCAGAGCCGCAGCCATAACAAGTATAAGCGGCGTCGGCAGACCGGGAATAAAGCTGATCAGAGCCAGCATACCGCCGAGCACGTAGAACACATAAGGCTGACTGAACAGCTGCTTCGACAGGTCTTGACCGAAGCTGTCCTTGGTGGCGGAGCGCGTTACAATAATGCCCGTCGCCGTTGAAACGAGCAGCGCGGGAATCTGGCTGCAAAGACCGTCACCCACAGTGGCAAGCGTGTATACCGTAATGACCTGATCAAACGGCATGACCTTTCCGCTTACACCCAAAACGCCCACAAGGATACCGCCCACCACATTGATGATGGTGATGATGATGCCCACAATGGCATCGCCCTTAACGAACTTGGACGCACCGTCCATTGCGCCATAAAAGTCTGCTTCCCTCTGAATGTCTGTGCGGCGTACTCTTGCCTGATCTTCGTTGATGATACCCGAGCTCAAGTCTGCGTCAATCGCCATCTGTTTGCCGGGCATCGCATCCAACGTGAAACGGGCGGCCACTTCAGACACACGTTCGGCACCCTTGGTGATGACCACAAACTGCACGATAACGATAATCAGAAACACGACGAAGCCCACAACCAGGTTGCCTCCCACCACGAAGGTGCCGAATGCTTTAATCACGTTGCCCGCATCGCCGCCGTTGCCTAGTATCAGTCGCGTCGATGAAATGTTAAGTGCAAGCCGGAACAGCGTCACAATCAGCAGCATCGTGGGATACGTGGAAAAATCGAGCGTCCGTTTGGTATACAGCGTAATCAGCAATATCATCAGCGACATGGTGATATTGACGATTAATAAGAAGTCCATCAGTCCTGTAGACAACGGAATGATAATCAGCAGTATGATGGCCAATACCAGCACGGCCACGAGAATATCCGTAATCTTCAAGCTCTTCCCCCCATTTTCTTCATGCGGTATACATAGGCCAGCACTTCCGCCACGGCTTTATACATATCTTCAGGAACCTCGTCTCCCACCTCGCAAAAGAAGTAAAGAGACTGCGCCAGAGGCTTGTTCTCCACGATTTGCACGCTTGCTTCCTTTGCTTTTTCCTTTATCTTCAGCGCCAGATGATCCTTGCCCTTGGCAATAATTATAGGCGCTGTGTTCTTGCCTTCTTTGTATTCCAGTGCGACCGCGTAATGCGTGGGGTTGGTAATCACCACATCCGCGTCTTTCACCGCCTGCACCATGCGCATGCGGCTCATCTGCCGCTGCTTTTGCACAATCCTGCCCTTTGTTTGCGGATTGCCTTCGGTAAGCTTGTATTCGTCCCTGACCTCCTGCTTTGTCATCATGAGGTCTTTGTTATGCTTCCACCGCTGATACATATAGTCAAACGGTGCGAATATCGCAAAGGCAATGGCGAGGTTGAATGCAATTGAAAGTATCATCTCCACAAAGCTCGCCGTGGCCAAGCCCACATCCTGCCCCATCAGCCCTTTGAAGTCCTCCATATGTCCCTCATACTCGTTGTATGCGACTATGCCGAGTATCGCGATCTTGATGATCGACTTGACAAGATCGATCAGCGTTCGTTTGGAGAAAATCCGTTTAAATCCCGACAATGGACTGATCCGGTCAAACTTGGGCGCCAGTGCTTTGGTTGAGAAAATGAATCCCACCTGCACCAGATTAAACACCACGCCTGCCACAAAAGCAGCCACAAGTATAGGCGCGATAATACCGATAAACATCCAGGCAGCATCGCCAAACATGGCGACCACAGCCGCAACCCCAAAGTCGTCAGGCGCCTGCATGGTGAAAAAGTAATGCAGCAGCTTTTTAATGTTTTCAACGATCGTTCTTCCGAAAACAGCCAGCACACCGAACATCACCAGCATCGATAGGGCCGTGTTGATCTCGATGCTCTTGAATATCTGTCCTTTTTCTCTTGCTTCTCGCTTTCGTCGCGGTGTGGCTTTTTCTGTTTTTTCTCCTGACGGCTGAGGGCTCATGGCGCAAGCCCCGCAATCATCTTATCGATGGAGGCGAACATACGCTCAAACAGCACATCCGAGAAGGATACAAACACCGGAATCATTATCAAAAGCATCATTAAACCCAACACGATTTTTAAGGGTATACCTACGACAAACACGTTCAGCTGCGGGATGGCCCGCACAATAAACCCCAGCGCGACTTCACCGAGCAGACCTGACGCGATGAGCGGCATTGCCACGCTGGCCGCAAGCATAAACGCGAGCGCAAACACCTCGAGCGCCGCGAGCCCAATGACAGGATTCAGTGCCACCTGCCCCGGCGGAATGTGGCTGAACGTCGCAAGCAGAATCCGAATAAGATGTAAGTGACCATTCACGGCAAAGAACACGACGAGCAGTATAGCGTTAAACAGATTGCCGCTCACCGGCACGCTGATGTTTGAGTTCACGTCAAACACGTTGACCATGCCAAAGCCCATCTGCATATCCATGATCTGACCGGCCGTCTGCACCACCGAAAAGAACAGCGTGGTCACATATCCAAGCACCAATCCAAAAAGCAGCTCTTTGACGCACAGCAGTCCAAACTCGATCACGCCCGAATATTGAACCGATGACGCCGCCGGATTCGCCGAGAAAACAGCATATGTGACCATAAGACACATGCCGATTTTCAGTATATTGGGCAGTGCTTTTCTGCCGAATATGGGCGAGGCCATCAGCAGCGTGCTCACCCGAATAAACATCAATATGAAGGAGTCAAGGTTGGCCTCAATTATGCCCAGTACTTGTTCCATCTCATCCTTCTATTTCAGCATCGTATCCACGTAACCGTACATACGGTAAGTGAAATCTGTTAGATTTGTCAGCATCATACCGGCAAAAACGAGCAGCACAACGAGTATCGCCACAATTTTGGGCACAAAGGCTAACGTCTGTTCGTTGATCTGTGTTGTCGCCTGAAATATCGAAATAACGAGACCCACAATCATCGCCACGATTAAGATTGGCGCAGCAACTGTGATGATCGTCATCACGCCATCCTGCATGACCGTGATAACTTCCGCTTGATCCACCCCTCATGTCCTCCTTTTGATAAACTCAAAAGCACTCTTGTTCTTCGTTGCTAGCCAAAGCTTGAGATCAGCGTTTGCACAGTCAGCATCCACCCGTCGACGAGCACAAACAGCAGCACCTTAAATGGCAGCGATATCACGATGGGCGGCAGCATCATCATGCCCATCGACATGAGCACGCTCGCCACAATCATGTCCAGCACGATGAACGGAATGTAGAGTAAAAAGCCTATCTGGAATCCGCGTTTGATTTCACTCGTGATAAAGGCGGGAATCAAAGCGGTGTTAGATACATCCTCTATGTTTTCTATGTCCTTGTCCGCACCTGATACGGAAACGAAATAGTCAAGATCACTTTTATATGTTTGCTCCATCATAAACTCACGGACAGGTTCCATCGCGCGTTCAAAAGCTTCATCATCCGTGATCTTGTTTTCAATATACGGCTGATAGGCGTTCACATTGATGTCGTCAATGACCGGAGACATCACAAAAAACGTAAGGAAAAGCGCAAGACCGATCAGCACCTGATTGGGCGGCATCTGCTGTAATCCAAGCCCGTTTCTTATCAACGACAGCACGATGATAATCCGCGGAAAGCATGTCAGCATGATTAGAATAGAGGGCAGCAGCGACAATATCGTCAGCAGCAGTACAATATCCACTGTCTCACTGCGGTTTCCGAGAAGGCCGCCGAGTACCGAGTTGTCATCGTCCGCACGCGTGCCGGTGAGCGTATCTGTTTCATTAGAAATCGCCGAGCAGCCCGCCATAAGAAAAACAAGCGCGAGACATAAAACAACAGCGAGCACAATTTTCATTTTAAACCGACGACGCCGCCGTGTTTTCAGCGGCGGCTGTAAAGGCAAGCTATTCATCCATTCCCCCGTTGTTATGGCCTTTGGGATTTTTTCTTCTTTCAATCGCCCGGGTGATCTGTTCGATATAATCATCGCCAACTGCATCACGCGGCTCAGAAGCTTCTTTCTTCTTTTGTTTCGCTTCCATGCGCGCCTTGACAAGCTCACTCGGTGCGTTTTTTGCATTGGACAGAATTTGAGCAAATATAGAGAGAGGGCCTGCCCCGGTTGGGCTTGCCGGCTCATTTTCGATTTCAGACAAATCGTTGATGTTCACTTCGACGAGACAATTGATGTTTTGATTGGTCACGCCAATCAATATGCATTTATCTCCGACCTTGGTCAGCAAAAGCGACTTGTCTTTTGCAATGCCCATACGGTCAAGGAGGATGATATGCTTGCTTTTGATAATGCGTCTTGTTTTGTTGGAAAGGTATTTGGTTGTGAAATAAGCCGCGAGCAGCACGGCTACCATAATGAGAACGTAAAAAAGCGTAGACCACCAATCGCCCATGAGTTACCCCTTTCAGTCTACACTTTATATACCCTTATTGATTTGTGTGAAACAGATTTTATGTTAGCAGAAAATTACACCTGCATGTTCATGACTTCGTTGTAGGCGCCGATCACTTTGTTTCTGATCTGTATCGCGAGGTCTAATGCCAGCTCCGCTTTTTGTGCCTCGAGCACCGGTGTATGAAGATCATCCGTTTCACCGGTCAGCAACGCGACATTCTCATCCAACACGGAGCCTTCGGACTCCTGCGCGTTGTTTATCGCTTCGCTTAAGATATCCGTAAAGCTGCTTTCGTTTTGCGGCTTCTTGGAGCTGCCGATTGAATCAATTCTGGAGACGATGTCACTGATTCCGTTTATTTGCATGGGTTATCGTTCCTTTCTTAGCCACTGATTTCTAGCGCCTTGGCAGCCATACTCTTGGTCGCGTTAAGCGCTGTTACGTTCGCCTCATATGAGCGCGTGGCGGCCATCAGATCGATGATTTCCTCGGTTTCATCCACGTTCGGATAGGCCACATACCCTTGCTCATTGGCATCCGGATGCGTCGGATCATAGTCATATTCAAAATCGGATGCATCCTCAACAATTCGCGTCACCATGACGCCGCCGCCTGTGGCTGATTTTAAAGCATCAGAAAATGCGGCGGGCTTTTCACCCATCGCGACCACTCTTCTGCGATAGGGCGCGCCGTTTTCCGTGCGTGTCGAATCCGCATTGGCGATATTCTCACTGATTACATTCATGCGTACGCGCTGTGCCGTCAAGGCCGATGCGCTGATATCAAGCGATGATAAAAATCCCATAATACACTACTCCACTTTATTAATTGCTGAGTTAAGCTTTCTGAATTCACTGGTAACCTGCTTAATCAGCGTACTGTAATAAATCGTATTCTTAGCCAGCTCCGCGTTCTCATAATCGATATCCACATTGTTGCCGTCTAGTCCATTGGACGTATCCTCATTGGTTGTGACTGTGGCTTCCATGCTTTGAGATTGAAAATCGATATGCTTGTCACGCGTCTTTTTGGCTGCAAGGCTGTTTCCGCTCAGCGCCGACTTGAAAGCCGATTCAAACGAAACGGAGGAGCTTTTGAAGTTCGGCGTATCCGCGTTGGCGATGTTGTTGGTAATCACTTCATTTTTAAGCCACGACGCATCCAGTCCCTTTTGCAAAACACCCACGTTGTTGAAAATTTTATCGATCATATAACCACCCCTTGCTGAGATGAAAACTGTTTGTAATATGCGAGCACCTTGTCCACATAGCCGCGGACGCGTTCAGATATCTGATTATACTGGGCTGGATCATCCGGATTTGAAATGTTCAGCCTTCCTATGCGCCCCGGCCCCGTGTTGTATGCCGCAAGCGCAAGCCTTAAGTCGCCAAAGCGCTCAAGCTGCTTTTTTATGTATGTGCTGCCGCCCATCACATTCTGGTTGGCATCAAATGAATTCGTCACGCCCAGCGAGCTTGCCGTTCCCGGCATCAGCTGCATAAGCCCCTGCGCGCCCGCACCGGATACCGCATCTGTCCGAAACGAGGATTCCACCTGGATGATCGCTTTAATCAGCGCGGGGTCCAGCCCTGTCGCATTCGCGGCATTGCTGACAGCCGCTTCAATCTCGCTCGAGGACGCGGATGTCTGAAGGTTCGGGTTGCTTTGGTAACCCGAGTAGGCCGTATATCCCGGCACGTCAAATGTATCTGGCACGCCGGTGGTTTGAGCACCTGCATCGTTCAGCGCCATACGCTGCTCGACCTCGTTCAATATGTCCTCAAAAGCACGCGATGTTCCGCCGCATTTGGCAGCCTTTTCCTGAAGCACGCTTTGAAACCGGCTGAGTTTTTCAATATAAATATTCTCTACACGATTCATACAATTAGTATATCGGTCGATTTAACGTATACCTTTAGCGGGAATTATTTCTTCCCGAGCCACAGGCTTTCGACCATTCGTAAATCTCATTGGCAATCGCATCGAGCGGCAGCTCTTTCTGTACAGCGCCGATCCGGTTCGCCACGGCAGGCATGCCGTATACCACGCATGACTTCTGATCCTGCCCGATCGTGTAAGCGCCGCTTTGCCGCATGGCCAGCAAGCCTTTGGCCCCATCGCTGCCCATACCCGTCATAATGATACCTAATCGATTAATACCCTTCAACTTGGCAACTGAATCAAACAAATAATCCACAGACGGGCAGTGACCGCTGATCTTCTCGCCAGCCTTGCATTCTAATGCAAAACCGCCGCCTTGCTTCACAACGCCCATATGCAGGCCGCCCTGCGCAATCAGTACCCTGCCTGGCTTCACGATATCCTTGTCTTCGGCCTCCTTAACCTCCATGGCACAGATGTTGTTGAGACGCTCAGCATACAATCTCGTAAACACTGGCGGCATATGTTGAACGATCACAATACCGGGGAGATCGTTGCCGAGCTCACGTAATATGCTGAGTGTGGCTTCTGTACCTCCTGTCGAAGCCCCGATGGCGATAATGCCATTTTTTGCCCCAGCTCCTTGCTTTTCCAGGGCGGCGTTGCTTGCCGGGCTGTGCTTATGCTGCCCCACCTTGGCAATGGAAGCGATCTTTATTTTCACAGTCATCTCGGAAATAAACTGCTGCTTGTCCCGCTCTGTTTTCAGCTCGGGTTTTGTGATAAAATCCACAGCCCCCACGTCCAATGCCTCAAAAACATTGCTGCCGACTGCGCTGATCACCACGACCGGCATCGGATACTGAGGCATCAGCTTTTTTAAAAATTCAATGCCGTTCATCTTGGGCATGTTGATATCCAGCGTCATCACATCGGGTTTTAGCTCAATGATCTTATCCCTTGCTTCATATGGATCGGCCGCCTTGCCGACGATTTCGATACCAGGATCAGACGAAAGCGCGGATGCAATATATTCCCGCATGAACAAGGAATCATCAACAACCAATACCTTCACTGCTCTTGCTGCCATTGCTGTCACCCTACCTTTTTATAAACGGATGGCATTACATTCTTGAACCTGTAATCACCTCTGTCGATTGTCTCAGATTGTCCGATAAAAAGGTACCCGCCAATTTGAATAGAATCATAGAATTTTTGAATCAGCGTTCTTTTTGTCTGCTCGTTAAAATATATCATCACATTTCTGCAGAAAATCACATGAAACTTTTTCTTGAAGGGAAACTGCTCCTCTATGAGATTGAACCGCCTGAACAACACCTCATTTTTGAGTGCGTCACTGACTTGCCAGTAGCCGTCCTGTTGCTTGTTAAAATAGGTCATCTTCCAATTTGACGGCACATTTTTCAAGCATTCATCATCATAGATGCCGAGTTTGGCGGCGTCCAACGCTTTTATGGATATATCCGTTGCAAGTATTTTCGAATCCCAATTCGCTTTCGCACTGCCGAAATGGTCTGATATCAGCATGGCAAGCGTATACGGTTCCTGTCCCGTTGAGCATCCTGCGCTCCAGATACGCAGGTCGTGGTCTTTCACGCTGGCGGACAGCTCACCCAGCAAGCGGTCTTTAAAGAACTGAAAGTGCTCCCATTCGCGCATGAAATATGAATAATTGGTCGTCAGGCGGTTTAATATCTGATTAAGTTCAGCTCCCGTTGTGTCACTGAAGACATATTCCAGAAAAGAGGTGTAATCAGTATAGCCCTTGCTTACCAAATAGTTATTTAGCCTGCTTTCAATCAACGTTCGTTTCTTAATCAGATTAATGCCGTAGTTCTTTTGCAGATACCCGACCAGCATATTAAAATCTTTATCATTTATTGCTATCATAAGTCTCCAAGATTGCGCAAAGGGGGGAATAACCCCCCATGCACTTAAGTTGAATATTTTTATAAATTTTACGTCCTTGAATTCATATTACTAAAATTAGATAAGAACCCAGGATAATTTGCTGGTTTCAGACTGTCAAAAAAGTCTTGAAATATCGGGCAAGACGGGCCGTGACGCGCAGACCCCCCCTTGACCCCGCCCCAAAAAGCGTTACTTTTTTGGGGCTCCGGGCTTTGCACAGTTTCGAGTATGTAGGAACAAGCAAAACCGGTAAACTGGCGGAAACCGCAGGTTCCGCGATAAACTCAACCCGGCTCATTTGCCGGGTTTTATGACGTATATGCTATTCGACCTCACCAATCTCCTGCGCTTCTTGTTCGTCAAAAAGCTTTTTGCAGTCGAGCAGCAATGTCACCTCATCACCGATCTTTCCGATGCCCCGGATATACCGGTTTCGGATACCGGATTTATAGCTGGGCGGCGGTGAAACGTCCTCATCCTCAATGGTGAGCACCTCTGCCACCTTGTCGACAATCAGCCCGACAATCAATTCCTGTGTATCCACAACAACGATACATGTCCGATCGTCATATTCGATGGCCTCTTTGTTGAATTTCAGACGCATATCGATAACGGGGATGATCTTACCGCGCAGATTGATGATCCCTTTGATGTATTCCGCCACTTCGGGTATCTTTGTGATCTGCTGCAAGCCGATGATCTCTGTGACGTATTCAATCTCGATGCCGTAGATCTCTTCGCCGAGATTAAATGTTAAATATCTGCCATGCTGCGTATCCTCTTCCTGTTCGAACAGTTCGTTTTCCAGGTTCATCGTATTCTCCTCCTCTTATATATCTGAAGTCTGTTAATTTATATTCTGTAAAGTGTATCTATAAAAACAGATCCACCAACATCCCCCGTATATCGTCCACCATCTGCAGCAGACGTATATTGTCCCGCTGATCGGAAAGTATCTCCCTTGCGAGTTCTTCAAGTTTTTGATTGACGCTTCGTATCACCAAAAAAACCTTGTGCCGGCCTCTTGCGTCAAACACATTCGATTTTATACAGGCAAAAGCGTTGCTGGCTGTTTCTCCAAGCAACTCTCCTATAAGCATCCTGTATTCCTGAAGCGCCTTAATATCGGCCTTTTCCTTTATCTTCTCCCCCTGCTTATAGATCTTTTCCTGCAGATCGGCAAGATAACGATGATACTGTGTTTCATTCAGGGTGGTTAATTGACGAAAAAAAGCCGTATCACGGCCTGCGGCAGTCTGTCTGTCTGCCGCCACATAACGTTCTTTATTATCTGTCACAACATGGTTGATATCTGTCACTTTCATCAGGTTGTCTCCACCGGGAAAAGCTTACTTCTTCTCATCAAAGTAAAACGCTTCGTTCATTTTGTTCGCTCTTTCGTATTGCCCGATCCCTTTCTTTTGCTGGTTCAAGCTTCGTATCTGCGCCTTATATTGGTCAATCTTATTCTTTGCCAGCGCAGCGTTTTGTTCGTCGAATTTCATTATTTCTTGTATAATATCCCGAGACTGCTGCTTTAGTGATCTGACCTGTTCATCTTCAACTTCAGGCATTTGCCTTTCCATTTTTGTAAAGGCGTCAATTTTTTTGATAATATCATCTCGCTGCTGCAAGCCGTCCACAAAGGTATCCACGTCATCATTTTCCAGCCATGTTCCAAAACGCTTCGTCACGTCGCGCATTTTTGTGAGCAGTTCCTTTTTTTGCTCCAGAAGACCCAAAAGGTTCTCGTGATCCCGTTTACTCATTCGCCTTCCTGCCCCGCGGCATATAAGCCGCCTCTGTTTTCATGATGAACCTGCTCCCAAGCATCACGCAAGCTGGTTAATATACTCACAAGCGGCTCAATATCATCCGCCTGCTTCGATACATTAATACTGGTGATCTGATGATGAACAAACTCGTAAATATTGAGCAGGTTCTGCGCGATTCCGTAGCTCAAATCAAGACCCATCATCAGCTCTATCACGATGTCCTGCGCGTTCTGAAGATGTTCATTGGCCGCCTCAATATCCTTTTCGCCAATGGCGATTTCCGCCTGACGGAGCCTCTTTATTATACCATTATATAGCATGATGACAAGCTCCATCGGGTTGGCCATCATCACGTTATGTTTTTTATATTGTTGGTATGAATTCATCATAGCACTCATATTCCCTATGCTCCTTAAAATATCCTTCTCTTTATGAATTCATCGAGGAAAACATCGACGAAAGCCAGCTCGACTGGCTGTTGAGCGAGGCCAGCGCCGCTTCCATTCTGCTGAATTTAATGTACAATGCTTCTTCCCTTGCAGACATCTTATCTTCAAGTATCTCAATGCGATCCTTCGAATCAGAAATCTGATCTTCCAAAGACGATAGAGACACATCCGTCGTTTTCTCTGTATAATCGAGCATCGCATTGGATATGCGCACGATTAAGCCTGATTCTTTAAACTTTGTGGAAGAGTCCTCCGACTGCGATGTCTGTGTAAACATACTTGTGACCGCATCAGGGTTGTTTTCAAGCGCCTTGCGCAGCTTATCCTTGTTGAGTGTGATTTTTGCGCCGTCGGCATAGTTACCGGTCGTCAGGCCGATTTCTGACAGAGACAAGCCTGTATCCCCAACTTTTGTGTAAAGCGCGCTTCTGACCGTGGACAGCAGTGAGGAAATGTTCGAGTCATTGCGGAGCAAACCGCTCTTGGCATATTTCTCCCATTTCTCAATGTCAGCTTCAGACATCTCTTCTTTCTGCGCATCCGTAAGCGGCGCGTAGGAACGATACTTGTCTTCACCGAGCTTATCCTGAAGCTTGCCGATCAGTTCATTGTAAGAATCGACAAACGCGGAAATCTTATCGATGGTGGCGTCCACATTCTTATCAACCATAAAGGATATCGGCTGTGTATTAGGCGATTCGTTTTTAAGCGTATACGTGATGCCGTCAATGGTAAATGTGTTACTGGATCTGACGACATTATAACCATTGATTTTAAGCTCCGCGTCCTGCCCATTTTTCGTCTGTTCCGCTATGCCAAACGCGCTGTTAGTGGCGGAAAATGCGTTGCCGGATGTATTGACAATTTTGATTTCGCTGGCGCTTCCCGTCGTCTTGGCCGTGATGGTGAAGCCCTTCGACAGGCTGCTATAGCTGATCTTGACGCCCGCGTCCGATGCGTTGATCTGGCTCATCATGTCGTTTAACAGCGTGTCCTCAGAGAAGGTAAAGTCTTTACCATTTATCGAGAACTTGATCTCTTTATTCTCATCAAAAGTCAGAGGCGTGCTAAAAGCCAAGTCTTTAAGCGCTGTGTCTCTGCTGATATCACCAGAAAAGATTCCCTCGCTGGTGAGCTGAGCCGCTTTCGCCAGTTTCGTAATTTCATTGATGGTGACTTTACCCTCAGTCGCAGACGAGCCCGCGCTCACCGTCACCGCATTCGTATCCGTCAGCATTGTCACGTCAAATGAACTATATGCCGATGCCGACATCATGTTCTTTAATGGATTGAGCACACTTAAGTTGGCTTCACGAAACGACTTCATTAAGGAATTGATTTCGCGCAGCGCGTCTGCCTTCCACTGCAGCTTGGTCGTGGTCTGGTTCTGTTTGTCCAAACGCGTCTGGTCGACCTGCAGCATGTTTTTGACAAGTGTATCGATATCAAGACCGGACGCCAATCCGGTGACTCGATTCGTTGTGACTGGATTAATAGCCATAATTTTATACCTCCTGTTACTCGTTTACAACTTGATTATGCATGCGCATAATATTTAACCTTTGGTAAACTTGCATTGTAAACCGACGTAATCGGCTTATAGTTCGAAAGTATGCGCCCTGCCTGAGCAATCGTCACGCCGCGTTTTTCATTATACTGGCCATCCGTTGAGGGGCACACAACCTGCACATGTCCATGTCCTGTCTTCTTAAACGCTGTGACCACCGGCCTGCCCTGATTGGCAAGCGTCTGTGCCTGCTCCGGCGTCACCTCAAACCAGCCGTAGTCACTGCCTTTCTCGTGCAGCCAGTTGTAAATGCTGTTTGCCGACATCTCTCTTGCGCCCTTTGTGTCGGGATACGTTCTTGGCGCACCCGTTTGCGCGTCGACCCAATGCGGTATCTCCGCGCCCATCGCACTGGTCACATCCCATAAGAAGATGTTGCAGTAGGTATCGCCATGGCCTTTCTTGTTGACCGCGTAACGCGGGTTTGTCTCCACTGCGAACTGATCGATGACCTGTCGGTATAGCGCTGCCGACCGGTTGCTCTCATTGCTTGTGATCCCAGGTGTACACGGCTTAGAAGCCGCAACAGGCGTCACTGCCGCTCCGGTATAATTTGACTGCACACCATAAGCGGATGATGCGGCCTGATATAGCGCTGCCGATGGTGTTGACCCTTTACCGGACAGGGCGTTGCCAAGGCTCGACATGGCCGCTCCGGAATTGCCGCTCAGCAGCGATAAAAGAAGCAGACTCGTTAGGTTGCTGTTCAAGCCGGAAAACGTGCCTGCCGAATCTGAAGAGTCAGCACTCCCGCCAAGGGTGTCCAGCATCTGAGCCGAAAGCAGGCTTGAAAACAAGCTTGTGGTGCTATCTGCCTTGCTGCTGTTCTTATTCAATAAACGAAGCATTGCCGTTTGCACGGCATCAACGTTGTTGACAGACATCCTTTTTTCCTTTGCTTATGACTATATTTCTATATCAACGCAATTTATCCAATCCAAACCGCGAACCGTACTTTGCATCCATATTGTTTACAAATACAAGTATCTCCGCGACCACCTTATAGAGCTCTTCGGGGATCTCGTCTCCCACACTCAACTTCTGAAGCACACCCGACAGCTTTTGATCCTGAACAACCTGAACGCTGTTTTCGCGCGCTTCTTCTACCATCCGCTGGGCGACATACCCCTTGCCCAGTGCCACGATGTACGGCGCGTTGTCATCCTGCGCGTTATATTTTAGCGCCGCAGCCTCGGTCAATTTCTGATCCTTGCCCTTATTCTGCGTCATATTCTCACATCAACATTTCCGGCGCTGCCGCCCGTTTCATTCTCAAATCGGTTTTCGGCATTTAGCACCGTTGTCCGTGACGTTAGCGGCTTCACACTCACACCTGCAAGATGATAACCCGCTTCATTGACCGTTTGCTCAAGATGAGCCGTGTCTGCCTGTATTTCATCACTCAGACGCATGTCCTCAAGATTAAACTCAATGCTCAGACTCTTGCCGTTTGTTTTGATCAGCGTTTCCACGCGGCCCATATACTGCGTATCAAGACCGAGCAGTATCAATATGTTCTCCGGATCCACCTTCTTTTTGCCGTTTCGGTATCGATACACGTACAATTCAGCGGCAGATAGCTGATGCTGAGAATTTTGCAAGGGTATCTGGTAGCAATCGAACCGCCTGACCTCGTTCATTATCGACATCTGTTTCTCTATTTGGTCGAACTTCGCCGCTACCGTCTCCTTAACAATATTATCGGCATGTTCAATCAAAACCTTTAGCTCTTTTAACTGCTCGGGAAGGTTCTGCACGGCCTTTTTTAAGTGCAGCGCCAGTTCGTCTGCGTCTTCAAGGCTCATAAACATGGCAAGCGCTTTGTCCGTTATCTGCTCCGATATCTCCTTGGGTGCTGCGGTGATATGCTCTGGCATTTTGCTGATCTTGTCTGTCATGCCTGTTGTCTTCATGTTTTGCGCTTCACCTAGCGGAGCATGCGTTCTTGCCACCATATCCGGAGTGTCTGTTTTTACTGCCGTTTCCAGCGCGGACGGGTGTAGCACTGCGGCAGTGTTCTCGGCAGCATTCGCGGATTGTGCCGCAGCCTCTGCCGATGGCTGAAAAACGGCTTGGGTAATCGCTTGATTTGCGGACGTGGTCTGACCATCGGTGCTTTGAATCTGCACTGCTGCCTCCGTCATGGCCTGGACAGCCTGTGCAAGAGACGCACCAGTATTCGGCACTGCAATTCCAGCGGGCATTGTCTGCCCGGCGCTTTGGCCTGCCGCGCCCGGGCTCTCCTGCGCAATAGGCTGCAATATGACCTGTGCTTCAATCGGTGCTTGCAAGCCGGTTCCCGTTACCTTCTGGGTGTCAGATTGCACCACCGCACTTGCCTGAACCGCATTGCCCTTTACCGAATTGGCCGGAGTTTGCACCTTTGGTGCTTGCACCAAAGGATCGGCAACCGTCACAGGCTGTGCTGTTGGAGATACGGTATTTGCCGCAGGCTGTGCCGCGGGTGCCAAAGAGCCTGATTGTTCCTTATTTATACCGAAGCTTTCGATCAACTCTGCCAGCATGACGGTCAAAATCGACGCGCCCTTCGCCATCTGCGAGACCGTCTCTATGTTTTCAGCGCTGCCGGCAATCCCATGTCTCGAAAGAAAGGCCGCCGCTTTGGGGTCTGCGCCAGGATTGTTTTTCAGCATGGCAAGCGTATTTAGCAGCGCCTGCGCACGAACCGATTGGTTTTGGGTTGTCAGTGTCTCCAAGTCGTCAGACCCAAAAGGCATCTGTCGTGAAATGTCGATCACTCGAAGCACGTAACGCCCCCCGCTTGCTTCGTCTACCACTGTTTCTACAAAGTCGCCGATGGAAACGGCAATATCACTCAAGAGCTTGGCGGTCAGTGTGCCGCTGCCATCCTGATTCTTCAGAACAACCTGATCGCCCTTTATGTCTGTTACCTCGGCAACAAGAATATCTCCCTGCGCCAATCCCTGGCGGTGCGGAGTCTCCGGTATGCTTTTGGTTGTTCCCAAGTGTTCAACTCTCATTTTCTCTCGCCTTTTTCAAAAATTTTCGCTTATTTTACGTTTCTGTCCGTTTATATTGGGTTATATGTGTAATGCGTCTATGTGTATGTATGGCTTTTCTATAATTATATATCGGTTTTTTTTAAAAAGCTTAATAGGTTTATTGTTTAATTCGATATATAAAATAGGTAAATAACGCAAGGCGTTATGTTATTGTTATTTTATTCCGAAAATATGACGCGAATGGAGCAGCTATGTTTAATCAGGGAGGGGTACCAAGCGACCAGCTTGATTTTTTGAAAGAGCTGGAAAACATCGGCGCGGGTCATGCAGCCACAGCACTGGCGTCCATGCTCGGTCACGAAGTCAACATCAGCGTCCCCCGTGCCCAATTTTGTCCATATGAACAAATCAGCGATATTCTCGACGGCCCGGAAACCGTGGTTGCCGGTCTGTTGGTGGGCATTTCAGACGATTTAGATGGTTATATTCTGCTCGTGCTCAAACGCGACGACGCGTTTGAGCTGACCAAGACGATTATCACCCAGATGGGTTGTGAGATTGATGAGAGCGGCGACTTCAACGAGCTTCAGATTAGCGCGCTTAAGGAGCTGTCCAATATTCTTATCGGCTCATACCTCTCTGCTATATCGTCTCTGACCGGGCTTAGAATTGATGCATCCGTACCGGAGCTCGTGCTTGATATGTCGGGCGCCGTATTGAATCTTCTTGTATCGGCCTATGGTGAATATGGTGACAACGTGCTTTTCATGGAAACAGAATTTGTGGAAAGCGAACACAGCATATTCGGTCATTTCTTTCTGATACCCAATGTGGATTCCTACAACCGGTTAATGTCGCAAATGGGGCTGGCATGAGGATATTCACTATCGGGGTTGCGGAGCAGAAGATCGCAAGTGCACCGGACAAGCTTGTGACGCTGGGGCTTGGCTCGTGTATAGGGCTGGTTCTATACGATCCCATCGCCAAAATAGGCGGCATGGTACACATCATGCTCCCCACCGCGACGGCCCACTCTACAGTCACAAACAGGTTCAAATTTGCAGATACAGCCATCGTTGATATGATTGATCTGTTAATGAAGGCCGGGGCATCACGCTTAAGGCTCCGTTCCAAAATGGCAGGCGGGGCGCATATGTTTAAAACCTCGGGAGCGACCGATATCATGAATGTCGGTCAGAGGAATATAGCCATGTGTCGCAAAGTGCTGGAGGAAAACCGCATCCTTCTTGACGGCGAAGATACCGGTGGCAGCAGCGGGCGGTCCATCGAATTTTCCACTGAAAGCTGCCAGCTTTCCATACGCACCGTGTCTCCCAAAGCTTTACGTATTATTTAGCGCCGCTTGACGGCTAAGCCCAAAAAACTTAAACCGCTAAACAGGAGGTTACAAAAAGAACATGAAAAAGGTACTGATCGTCGACGACGCCGCCTTTATGAGGGTCTCCATTAAGAACATGCTTACGAAGAACGGCTACGAGGTTATCGGCGAAGCCGAAAACGGCAAAATCGCCCTGCAAAAATATCAGGAACTGGGACCCGATGTCGTCACAATGGATATCACCATGCCGGAGATGGACGGCCTTACCAGCTTAAAGAAAATTCTCGAAATGGATCCGGGCGCCAATATCGTCATGATCAGCGCCATGGGGCAGGAAAGCATGGTCAGAGAAGCGGTCCTTTCAGGCGCAAAAGGCTTCATCGTCAAACCGTTCAAGGAAGATGTCATTACTGCGGCACTCAATAATCTGCCGTAATTAATTGCTTTCTGATTTATGGGTTTATACTGAAAAGAGGGGGAAATTAATATGTCAGCAAACGATTCAATACTTGATATATATCTGTATGAAAATGGTCAGCTGCTTGACAACCTTGAGTCTTTGCTTTTGGTCTGTGAAAAAAGCAACACGTTCACGTCGGAACAGATTGCAGATATCTTTCGTATACTTCATACCATAAAAGGCGCATCAGCGATGATGAACTTTGATAACATCACCGGCCTCTCCCATGCTCTTGAGGATCTTTTTGGCTTTCTGCGTGAGCACAAGGCTCGGAAAAAAGATTACCGCAAAATCAGTGATCTTGTATTTACCTCTGTGGATGCAATAAAAGCCGAGTTTGAAAAAATACAAAACAGCGGCCTTCCCGATGGAGACTTGTCAAAGATCACCGAAGATGTGCGTGCATTCTACAAAATTCTCACCTCCGTAAAAACGGAGCCCGAAGCAGAGGATACCCCGCCGGCCGCTGCGGCGTCACCGTCGGCTTCTGGTGCGCCCGGCAATCACCGCTATAAGGCGCACATCACATTCCAAAAAGACAGCAAGATGGAAAACATACGTGCGCTGGGCATAGTAAAGTCCCTCGAGAAGCTTTGCTCCAGTATTGAAACGATACCAAGCGACCTGCTTGGCGACCATAGCGATGATGAAATTACCGCCAACGGCTTTGATTTGATACTGGTGTCAGACCAACCGGTGAATGTGATTACAAGCAAAATCAGAGAAGCCTTCTTCTTAAAAGATTGCCATTTTGAGGAGCTTTTTGAGACACAAGACGAAATTAAGATCTCAAAGAAGGAAGAAAAGAATCCTGCAAAAGAAAAGTCCGACCTTTCAGCCATCAATTCCGAGGTGTCACACAACTTAAAACAAAGCTATATGAGCGTGAACCTTAGCAAGCTTGATGCGCTTATGGATATCGTCGGTGAGATCGTGATCACCGAATCCACCGTGACCAAGAATCCCGAAGTCTTAAAGCTCGGGCTTGACAGCTTCGATAAGGCCTCGCGTCAGCTGCGCAAGCTCACAGACGAGCTGCAGGACATCGTTATGTCAATCCGCATGATTCCCGTGTCTGCCACATTCCACAAGATGGAACGTATTGTGAGAGATATGTCTAACCGAATCGGTAAACAGGCGCAGCTCATCATCATCGGCGAAGATACAGAGCTTGATAAAAACGTGATCGACAATCTGTCCGATCCGCTCATGCATATCATTCGCAACGCGATGGATCACGGTCTTGAAACAGCCGATGAACGCATTGCGCAGGGCAAAGATCCAAAAGGCAGAATCACGCTTGAGGCACATAACTCAGGCAGCGATGTGCTGATCAGCATATCCGATGACGGACGCGGCCTCAACAAAGAAGCGCTGATCGACAAGGGTATTAAAAAAGGCCTGATCAAAAAGAGCCCTGCCGAGGTGACCGACAAGGAAGCCTACTCTCTCATCTTTGCACCCGGTTTTTCTACCAAAGAGCAGGTCACCGAATTTTCTGGCCGTGGTGTCGGTATGGACGTGGCCATGAAAAATATCGAAAAGCTGGGCGGCGCGCTTATGGTTGACAGCAAGCCGGGTCACGGAATGAGCGTGCAGATCCGTATACCGCTTACACTGGCCATTGTCGAAGGCATGCAAATTAGCGTCGGCGGAAATGTATTCATCGTGCCTTTGCTGTCCATTAAAGAATCCTTTAAGCCAAAGATGCGCGATATCACCAAAGACCCCGATGGCAACGAAATGATCACCATGCGCGGCAACTGCTACCCCATACTCAGGCTGCATAAGGTGTTCAACATTGATACGGATGTGACATCGTTCGAAGACGGTATTCTTATCATATTGGAAACACAAACGCTGACATACTGCCTGTTTGTCGATGCGCTTATCGGTGAGCAGCAAACAGTCGTGAAACCTCTGCCTGTCTATATTTCCAAAATACTCGGTTCTTCTAAGAGCATAGCAGGCTGTACGATTTTAGGAGATGGGAGTGTCAGTCTCATACTTGATATTAATGGACTGATGAGTTAGAAAGCCATGAGATATGTTCCTATTAACCATCTGCTTTCCGGACAAAAGCTGGCATCAGATTTGGTTTTATCAAGAAACCGCGTCCTTCTTCGCAAAGGACGTGTTTTAACCGATTCTCTTATCAGGAAAGTCGCGATGCTGGGTTATCAGGGGCTATATATCGACGATGAATTATCCGAAGGCTTGTATGTGAACGATCTCGTCAGTGCTGAATTGAAAATGACGATGAAGAACGAGCTTCAGGCTCTGCTCGATACCACACGGTTGAGCCGTCCGTCTTCTTTCCGGCTGCGTATGCAGACGATCAACAAGCTTCTGCAATGCACGATCGACGAGATTCTGCACAGCAGCCAGGTTATGGTCAATATGATTGACCTTAGAACCTACGACGACTACACCTACAGCCACAGCCTCAATGTCTCAATTCTTTCTGTGGTGATCGGCATCACCCTTGGCCTTAATAAAAAGATGCTTAATCAGCTTGCTCTTGGCGCTTTGCTGCACGATACCGGAAAGATGTTCGTTGACAAAGATATACTCAACAAACCCTCGCGGCTCACACCCGAAGAATTTGAAGAGATCAAGAAGCACAGCGAACGCGGATATATCTACCTCAGCGATTATCTCGATATCCCCGACAGTGCCCGCACCACCGCCTTGCAGCATCATGAACAGTTTAACGGCAAGGGGTATCCGCAGGGGCTCTCCGGAGAATCCATTCATCTGTTTGGGCGCATTGTGGGTGTTGTGGACGTATTTGACGCGCTGACCGCTGACAGGCCGTACCGGAAAGCCATGCTGCCTTCAGATGCCATTGAATACATCATGGGCGGATACAATTCTATGTTTGACCCCAGCATTGTCAACGCGCTCACAAGAAAGGTGGCGCCGTATCCGGTGGGCACCTGCATCCGGCTAAGCACAGGTGAAACCGCCATCGTCACAAAGAATTACGAATTCGCGAGCATGCGCCCGATGGTTAAGCTCGTCGTGGACAACAAGCCGACAGAAACCTATGTTGATCTCGCGCACGACCGCGATGCTCTCAACATCACGATCAAGGAAATCGTCAATATCAGTTAAAAGGTATAAAAAACAAACACGCTTAGTAGCATGACCCAAGCGTGTTTTTTATTCTTCCGACAAATGAAACTTTTCGGGTTTATTTGAACTTGACAGCCGTGCCGTATGCCGTCACTTCAGCCGCGCCCTGCATCACGGAGCTTGATGTAAAACGCATACCGATAATGGCATCGGCACCCAGCATCTTTGCCTGATCCGTCATGCGCTTCACGGCCAGCTCACGCGACTCTTCCATCATTTCTGTATAGCCCTTGAGCTCACCGCCCACGATATTCTTAAAACCCGCCATCATATCCTTGCCGATATGCTTGCTCTGTATCATCGAGCCTCTCACAAGCCCCAATACCTCATACGGTTTGCCGACGTTTTCGATTGTCATGATGATCATAAGAAACCCTCCGCATATTTATTCTCTATACAATAATGCATTTATTATATCACACCGCCATATGATAGTTAAAGCTTTATCGCTTCCCCGATCTTTAAGAAGAAGATATGCATTTCTGCCACTTCCTTATGCGTGATGCGCGATAGCGCCTTGGCGTAAAGCTCCAGCTGCACGGCGTACTTATCTGCGGCCAGCTGTGCCTCCCCTTTGCTCACGCGGTCTGTTTTATAGTCCACGATAATCCACTTGTCATTCTCCACAAAGCAAAGATCGATGACACCCTGAACGACAACGCTTTCATCGGACGTCTCGCTTAAACCCGCATCCTTTGCGCTCATCCGAAGGCAAAATGGCTGCTCGGCACGCAACAAATGAGCCCGGCGAGCTCTTTCAGCAATATCGCTTTTCAGAAAGCGCGATACCGCCCCTGCGTCCGCCTCAGATACCAGCTCGGGGGCGATGATACACGCTTGAGCCATCTGTGCGATGCTTGCTTTGACTGCCGCTTCATCCTTTGGCTCAAACCCAATATGCTCCATGATGCGGTGCATCAGCGTGCCGCGCTGCGCGGCATCAATGCCGTCATCCGCAGACGGCGCAAACACCGGACGGAATATCTCTTTTTCCTGCATCCTTTTAAGCGCCGATACGCTGACCTTGGACGGTACGCCAAGGTCGCTTTTATGCCTGTATTCGTCAAACAGCGCTTCGGGCGTCTTCGCCTTGGCCTGCTCCCAGAAGGCGGCCAGCCGCTCAGTCTTGCTATGCGTTTGCTTTTCCTCAGAATCGTCGCGCTCAATGCGCACGATATCCTCTAAATTCTCGCCGTTATCCGCGCACATCATCGACACGGCGGGCATCAGCAAATCAAAATGCGTGCTTGCGCCATGCTGCCAGCCTGCCGCCTTTTGTTCAAGCCATTTGTCCTTAATTTCGCAGCCGGCACCGAGTATCACGAGCCGCTCGATCGCGCGCGTCATGCCCACGTACAACAGTCGTACTGTTTCTGATATCTTTTCTCGACGCAACCCGCGGGCCACGGCCAGCCGGTGCAGCGTCGGTTTTCGTATATGTGCCGCTTCGTCCAAAACATCCAGCGCCAGCCCTAGGCCACGCCCCACCAGCACGCTGCCATGCGTATCGCGCTGGTCAATCTTTTTGTGCAGCCCCGAAAGTATCACAGCACGGAACTCCAGCCCTTTTGATTTGTGTATCGTCGTCAGGTACACGCCTTCGGCTTCCGCTGGGTTAACCTGCGTCTCCTTGGCGCGCCCTAGCCTCTCGGCCACGGTCAGCACATCGGCCAGCGATTGTGCCCCCATCGCCGCCACGTCACTGATGAACGCGCTGACTGCAGCTTCGCTTGCTGCGCCACCCGGAGACGTAAGCGCATGCTCGCGCAGTCGCATATCCAGCCGCAGGCGCATCAGAAAATCCGGCAGCTTCATACAGGCTGCCAAACGGCGGTATTGCATAAATGTCTCGCGAAAGGCTTGTACCTTTCTCCCAAGCGCCGAATCTTTTGTAAACGCACGCACGGCGGCACAAAAGCCCACGTCCCGCAGCCCGAGGCGTATCTGCGCAAGCTCCGGTTCGGTAAACCCGAAATGCGGATACCGCATGACGCTCAGCATTGCGATATCGTCCGTCTCGCTGTGTATCAGCTTGAGCGCGTTAATAAACACGGCCAGCTCGCCAAGCCCCGCTTCTGCCGGGCCTGCGCCGCCGCAAATGGGTATGTTCATATCGACGAGCGCCTTGGCGATGCGCCGACCCGACTGCGTGATCTCGGGCCGCAGTATTGCGATGTCGCCGTACGCAAAGCCCTGATTCAGCAGCCTTCTGATCTGTGCGCCGATCTCGCGCGCTTCGGCTTCCACGTTTTCCTCATCCTCGCGATGCGCGAGTATGATCTCTGCCTTGCCCTCACCTTGCGCACCGGGCTGCAAGCACTGTCCGCCCGTGTAATCAACGCCCCCGATGTCCTCCGTCATCATGTGGCGCATCACGCCGTTGATAAAACGGATGACGCCCGGCATGCTGCGGTAGTTGGTGTTCATTTCAATAAGCCCGTCCGCTTCCAATTCGCGGCAGCGCCGTATCAGTAGATCGGGGTTAGACTCGCGGAAGGTATAGATGCACTGCTTCACATCGCCCACGAGGAAATCGTTGTTGTGTCGCTGTATCTTCGTAATGATGGTGTGCTGCGCTTCATTGATGTCCTGATATTCGTCCACAAACACATGCGCGTATTTGTTTCTGTATCTTGCGGCGACCTCGTCTGAGCCGAGCGCTTTTAGTGCAAAGTGCATCGTGTCGTCGTGATCGATGAGGTTCTTCGCGCGTTTGGCCCGCGCATACCGGGACATGAAAAGCCGTGTCAAATCGATAAAGAACCGTCCATCCTTGGCCTCTGAATACAGCTCCTGCGTGATTCTCACGGCAAAGCCGCCTGCGCAGCCGCGCAGGTCGTCAAAGCATTTGTTGGCGCGGCCCGTCATTGTGGCGCTTTCGCGGTTGGGCGCACCCTTAACTTTCACACTGATTGTTGCTGCTTCGGGCAGCACCACGCTGTCCTTGGTTATGGTTTGCACCGCACGCAGAAATTCGATACGGTCGTTCTCGCTCTCGTCGGCCTGCTCATAAAAGCCCTTCTCGCGCCAGATTTCGCTGCGCTGTGAAAGAAACACGGACGCATCCGCTGCCGCTGCTCTTACCATGCCCACATATTCCCCGAACAGTGTATCCACAAACTCACCGCCGTCGAAATGCGCGTATGCGTCGCTGAGCCATTGCTGCGGATCCTTAAGGCTCACTGCGCGATTATAGATGGCCGTCACGATATGCATGACCTGATCCACGTCGCCCCGGCTGGAGTACTTCTCCAAGATGGGACGCTTGGCGGCATCCGCCGCCGCCTGTTCAATCGCCTGCTCAAGCGACTCCTGCTTTAATCGCGCGGTCTCCGCCTCGCTCGCAATCGTGATCGACGGCGATGTGCCCGCATGCTCAAAGTTATCGCGTATCAGCCGCCCGCAAAACGCGTGCAGTGTGGATATATCCGCAAAGGCGCATTTCTCAGCCTGGGCGGCAAGACGCGGCGAGTCTGTTCCTGCGTCCTGAAGCCGTTTATAGATGCGCTCACGCATCTCGCTTGCCGCGAGATTGGTAAACGTTACGATCAGCATGTTTTCAATGTCTTCGCCTTCTTCGATGAGGCGCAGCACGCGCTCTGTGAGCACACTCGTTTTGCCGCTGCCCGCCGCGGCGGACACCACCACGCTTTTTCCGCGCGCGTCGATCGCCATACGCTGACGCTCGTTCCACTGTCTGCCGCTCATCGGGATTCCTCCTTTTCAAGGCACGCCCTATCAAACGCTTTGGGCTCGCGCAGGCTGTTGCCCTCATATTCCGCATTGATCTGGCAGACGGACGCGTAGCCGCAATACTGGCACACATCGGCGTTTGCGGGGCATATTTGTGTGTCTCCGCTGTAAATATGCTCCGCCGCGTCCTTGATGAGCCCGGCGCTCATATCCAGCAGCGCATCCAATTCGTCATGTGTAAACAGCCGCGACGCACCGCGCGCGTTGACACCACCCGAGCTCGTCAGCGCCTGATCCACCGCCGCAAAGCTGCCGCCGGGCAGTACAGCGGAAAAAGCGCTCAGTACCTCCGCGTCCCAGAGAGATAGGCCCGACATCCGTGCGGCCTTGTCCGCTTCATCGGCGCTTTCATGGTATTGCTCGCCGATGCGCATATAATAGCCGCCCGCGGGCGCAAGGCCGCTGTCTGCAAGCAGCCGCCTTGCGGCCTCTAAGTAAACTGGGAGCTGCAAGGAAAGTCCCATTGCAAAATCGTTCAATGAAAATTTGACTGTGGACGATTTGTAGTCCACCACGCGAAAATAACCGTCCGCTGTATCAATACGGTCGATCTTGCCTGTGATCACCACATTACCAAACGCCGTGAGCACATCGAACGAAAACGTCTGCTCGCTCGCATACAGCATCGCGTTGCTGCCCATAAAGTGAGAGCGTATACGCAGTGCCGTATCAATAAGCTCGCGCGTCAGTATGGACGCTTGCATGACAAAGCGCTCGTCCTCCAGTAGCTTGGCGCTGTCGTGCTCCTTAGCCGCCTCGCTCACCGTCTCCCGCATGCGGGCGGCGGTCTCGAACTCGCTGAGCGTTTTTATATCCACCTGCTCATCGATCAAACCCCGCACGAACATATCCAGCGCAAAATGCATGAACGTACCGATATCGATGCGGTCGTGAACATAATCGCGCGGCGTTTGCGCCTTGATACCATGATCGATAAAATGCCTGTACGGGCATTTATAGTAGTTTTCGATGCGCGTGGCACTGCACCGGATACCGCCATAAAGCGCTTCCGATATCTCTTGCGCCAGCGGCACCGCCGCGTTGGTACGCAGCAATACGGCATCAGCCCTTTCACGCCAACCGCTCTGCCCCAGATAACGCGCGCAGACGCTTAGCAGCGCCTCGTCCGGCTTTTTGCCGCGCAGCACATCGGCGAGAGCACCCAGCACATCCGCCTCCATGCCCTTGAGCGACATCACGCTGTCTGCCGCTTTCCCTACCGTCAATTGAGGAAACAGCCGTTTCATCCGGTCTATCAGCACAGAGGGCTGACCTGTCTGCGTGTTATAGCTGAGTATCAGCCGTTCCTTGGGCTTGGCAAGCGCGGTATACACTTTGAGCTTTTCGGCAGACAGATCGTATACGCCCGTATCAAGGCCGCTTTCCAGCAACGTGTCGCGCTCAGCAGCAGAGAGTATACTCGAGCCGTCGTCGCGCGCGGGCCACACGCCGTCGTGCACGCCGATGGCAAACAGCACATCAATGCCCGGCAAACGTGACAGCGATATATCGAATACGCCCACCTCATCCGTGGCGGGCGGAATCACCGCGATTTTGGTTGCTTCAAAACCCGTCTTGACCATGTCGCAAAGCGTTTGTGCGTCCAGCGGAGAGTCGCCGTATACACACGCGATGCCCTCCAGCACGCCAATGCTTTTCTCAAATATCTGGCGGAAATACGCGCACTCACCGCGCGTATCCGCGTTGTCGATGGATTCACAGAACGCTTCCAGCTTATCCGCTGCGCCGCAGTCCTCTAAAAACCGCTTCACGGCTTCAATGGATTGCTGTGCACTGCCCTGCTTCACCGCTTCCGTGAGGCGGATGAGCGGCCTCATGACGGTGCTCCGTATATGCTCAATCTCCGCGGCGTCGTCACCGCGCCAGAACGGGTTCATATAGTGCCAGCCCATGTAAGCATAGCGCTGCGCGTATGTGAAAAGCGCGATGCGCTCCTTTTCGCCAATGGGTGAGAAAACGCTGTAAACGCAGCCTGTGACTGCGGTCATATCGCCTGATGCCGTAAGAAGCGCCTTATGAAGAAAATCAAAAAACGTGTTTTGGCTCAGCGTGCGGCGTTCGTCGATAAACACAGGGATATCACAGAGCGCGAAGATGGACTTGATCGCGGGCAGATAAGCATTCAGGTTTCCGCCCGCCACCGCGATATCGCGGAAACGCTTGCCTCGTTTGATTTCGCCAAGTATACCTGCGGCTAGCGCTTTAACCTCCTGCTCAAGCGTCTGTGCTTCCACGACTCGCACGCCCTCCGGTTCGTTTGGATACGATTGATATGGATAGCTGAAAAGATTGGCTTCGAGATAGCCAAGCGCGCTTGTCTCGTGCCGCCCGACCAGGCCAAATTCGCTTTTGAGCACGACTTTTTGGCCGCTTCGCTGCGCGGCGCTGATAAAGCGCTGCATGTCCCGCCGCTCCGACGCGAATATGTCGGTATCGTTTCCTCCCCCCGCGTCCCTGAATGCGGCCACGGTATCCGTCGCCAAGCCCATCACTTTTTCGAGCAGCAGCAGCACAGCGGGCGCGAAGCTGTCCAACCCGTCTATCACGATATGCGCGCCGTGCAGAAACGCCGCCTTCTCCGCCTGCGCCGCTGCAATCGCGTACATATCCGCGCTGTCCAGCCGCCCTGCGCTTAGCTCATTAAATGTTTCATAGACGTCCGCAATGTCGCTAAGCTTTCGTGAAAGCGCCGCATCGCGGACTTCCTTCGCGGCATCGCGGATGCTTTGCGGCGTCTGGCAGTGGCTTTTGAGGCGCGTTAATAGCTCGGCAACGCTCGTATCGAAATCGGGCAGCTTGCCGGTTCCCAAAAAAGGGCTGTCCAGTGCGTCCAGCGCGCGGCGGCAATACACCGCTTTTTCCGCATGCGTCATAAACGTGGTCTGCCCCGCGCAATCGAGTATGCGGTAGCAAAGGCGCTGTATGCTGAGCACCTCAAGACCCAGAATACCCTCTACACCGCAGCTTTGCATGATGCTTTTTTCCGTCTCGAATGTGAGCGCGCCCGGCACAAGCACGACGATTTTTTCAAACGGGTTTTTCAGCAATGCCGCGATATGCGAAAGCAAAAACCGGCTCTTTCCGCTTCCCGCGCGTCCTTGAACCACTGTGACACTCATCCTCAAAACCCCTTTCTTTTGTCTCTATGCTACATATCTTCCGTACCAAAAAACGGACAGTATTTCACTGCATTAAAAAAGCCGCCCATAAAGCGGCTCTCATTTTAAGATTTGGACTATCCTCTAACAAGATAGTTGAGAAGGAGGTTCAAATCTTCAGGCTCTGAAACCAGCAGCTCAAGCTCATCGATCTTGGCTTCCGAGAACATCTGTGTCAGCATGATGTACTGGCAGAGAGTCGATTTCAGGTTCAGCCTGTCTCCCTCAGATGTCACGAGCTCAATTTTGCCTTTGCAGTCTTTGAGCACTTCGAAGAACTTCTGGGGTTCGTTGATGTTTTTAATCTTCATAAAAGCCTCCTTTTTATGTTTTTCTGATACACCTTTCGTATCCCCTAGAATATAACACACTTACTTGTTTTCGTCAACAAGGGCCGCTTACCATTTTACGGTTTGTTAACATAGTGTATCTCCCTTATTTTGAGTAAGTTGTAGGTAAATATGCAAAAACGATTTTATAAGATTTTTAACCAAAATATTATAAATTTAAGAAAATTTGTGTGACACGTAGCACTTTTGCCATTTTAAAACGTCTTATACGTATAAATAACAATTATTCATAATTTAATAGTTAATTTCAACATTTTTGACGCTAGTAAAGGGACTTTTTTGGACAAGTCCTGCGCAAATATGGAAACTGGAGTGATGTGTATGATTGCATAAAAAGTCCTCGCAAAACCATTGGTCGCTACACCCTACCGCAGTGCTACGGCAGCCGGCTTGGCAAGGACTATAAAAATATGATAGCACAAACGAAAATCTACGACAATGAATTGAACGAAAGGAAAATTTAAAATGAGAAAAACTAGAATCGGAAAAATGATCATACTGGTGTTGGCCGTTGTTACGGTGTTTGCATTTTCAACGACTGCATTGGCATCGTATCATTCTTTCCATACAATTTCTGCAAGTAGCTCTACCTCAAAAACTAAAATGAGTAATGAAACTAAGTCTTATGATGCATGGGCTGCTTCGGGATCATATTTTACTAGATGGAACGATACGGTGAAACTAACAGTGCGCCCCTATGTCGCTGGCACCTCGACAAAAGCAAGTGCTGCTAAGACTTATTCGCCTTCAGTGGAAACCGGTGGTCAAGCTTATTATTCAGGTAGCTTTACTAATGTGGATGTAAAGGCTAGCTCAACTGAAGACGGTGTCCTGTGCGGAGTCACCGGCACTTGGTGGTTCTAGTCTGATGTTAAAGGTAACTTTAATAAATTAGCTACCTAAACGACCGGCCGCCATATCATTGGCGGCCGGTATCCTAAATGAATATCGGAGGAGAACATGAAAAGATTATTGACAATAGTGCTTATGACCATGTTATTGATTATGGCCGGATGCCAGCAGACACCCGAAAAAGCACCGATTATCGGGAAATTCGTGGAT
The DNA here is from genome assembly GCA_023391105.1 of Bacillota bacterium. Lineage (GTDB taxonomy): Bacteria > Bacillota > Clostridia > Christensenellales > SZUA-584 > SZUA-584. The sequence goes on along the minus strand of JAEWBO010000005.1, from coordinate 10,352 downwards.
TATTTGGAGAATGTTGAAGAGACGCCGTTTCAGCCCTATGAGGCACCGTCAAGCATAAAGGAGTCCGAAGAAATAAGCGGGCTAGATTTGAAAATGGACGCAATGGTCACTGTTCCGGATACAGATGGTTACAGTGTAATGGAAATATCAAAACAAGCATTTGATGTCAATATCTATAAGGGAATCATGAACTATTTTAATCCGGAAGAGTCATGGTTCAAACAGCCTGTTTTAACAAAGGATGAGATTGTTCAAAGAATTGCCTATTATCAAGAAACTTCTGATCTTGAAATCCCAGAAAATAAGGAAGTTATTCAAGAGCTCCAGGATCAATTAGCGGACGCGCCTGAAGAAGTCGAACATGATCCGTTTTCTTTTGATGAGATCAGTAATGAAGGAGATTTCTTCGCCTATTGTAAAAATAAATATGATGGCATATATTCAGTTTTGTCAGGTCGAATAAACAGCAACCACTATCAATATGTAAGAGTTTCGGACGAATACTGGCTTCCCGAAGAGGGTATTGAAACAGATCAGGAAAAGAATGATTTTTTAAATATGAATCCAAGTATTTCGCTTGAAGAGGCCCAAAAAAAAGCTCAGCAGGCTTTGGTCGACTTAAATTCCGATCCTACGATGCTGCTGTCCCATCATACAAAATCGATAAGCTATAAAAATGACAAGGCCACATCAGCAGGGTGGGAATTTTATTATACGCGGGATTGTAACGGATTGCAGGCTTCATATGTGGGAAGCTGGGATATATGGAAAGGCAGCCCCGCTCCCGTTAACATGGCGCCATGGGAGCAAGAGTGTACGTTTATCATTGTAGATGATAAAGGAATTGCGGTGTGTGACATTAGAGGTGCAGGCAGGCAGAATAAGGTTCTATACAAGAACGTTGAACTGTTGGCTTTCGATGATATTCTTGAACGGATTAAGCAGCAATTGGTTTACAATCATGCTTATCAGCAAGAGTCGGTTGAGGAGTATTCAGTTGTTGTGAATGAAATAAAGCTGGGCAGCTCGCTAGTGAATGTGAAAGACCACCCGGATGTCGGCAGACTCATCCCTTCATGGGATGTTGTTTATGACTATTACGAAAGATTTGCAGGCGAAAAAGAGCCTTCTGTTTATCATTGTCACACATATTTTAATGCCATTGACGGAAGCTATATAGAACCGCGTGTTTCGAATAATCAACTGATGCCTAACAGCTAATACTTTCTTTTTGACAGCTTAAGCTTCTTTTACTTAGCCCCAAGCCCCAGCAACACCGCCAGCCGCCCGTTTTTCACCGACAGCGTCTTGGGCAAAGTTGGCGGCTCATGCCCCGTCTTTTTGCACGCATAGGCGTAAAGCAGGCCGGACAAGCCCGATGCGAGATTGCGCCTGTCCCGCGCGGCGCTTTGCAGCGCGAGCCTTGCTTTCTCAAACGCATCCTCGCCGCCTGACAGCATCAGTGCGATGGCATATGTATTGATGATATAGCCTTGCTTTGCCCTTGAAAGCAGCTTTGCAGCGCGCTCATACTGTCCCATGTATATGTGCGTCCATGCGATCTTTTCGCTGATATGCCATGTGTTGTGCTTGCGATCCGTATAGCTTTCCGTCACGCGCTTGGCCGCGTCAAGAAGCGCAAGCGCTTTTTGCGCATGCGGCTTTGCGTCTTCCCCCGTCGCCTGTGCCACAAACGCCATGCCGCTGTATGCGCAGCCAAGGCGATACAGCTTTTCAGACGGTGCGCGCGTCCATTCCTTTTGCAGCAAGGCGAGCGCTTTTGTATCAATCTTTTCGAGTGACATATCCGTCTCGGCGCGGTAGCACTTTTCCAGCAGCTCCACAGCGCTGTTAAGATCGAGCTTGGATATCGTCTGCACATGGCATGGCGTTTTGGAGCCCGCGATAATGCGCAAGAAATATTCGTGAACGGGCAGATAAGCGTCATCAATATAATAGTTGCCGAGCACAAATAGCGCTTTGGCGTATTCACGCCTGTTACGCTGTTTTTCTTCGTCATCTTCCAGCGCTTCATACAGCGATATCGCCGTGGCGAGATGCTCCTCGCCCACCTCGCGAATCTCGCGCAGCAGTTCGGCCTCCCTCGCGCCAAACGCGCGCTTTCCAAACAGCAGATATGGTGCCTGCTTTTCGATGATGAGCTTGCCCTTTCGGTAATTGTTACGTATGCTCTGCGGATAGATTTCCAGCGCGCGGCTCAGCCACTCGTTTGCGTTCTCGATCTCGGTGCCTAAGTCCTGATCGCGGCGCTCTCCCGGGCGCATCAGCTCGTGCACGTTGGAATAATAGCGATAAGCGAGCGCCGTAGCGCACCGCGCGCTGTCCTGCTCCAGCTCGGCTCCGCGCTTCAAGAAAGCGACGCAGTAATTGCGGTATTGCTTGGCCTCCTCTAGCTTCTTCGTTTCTCCCGCTTTAATCAGCAGCGTGGTAGACAGCTTGCTGCACGCACGCCCCAGGTTATACAAAGCGTCCGCGTTGTCCCAAACTTCAGGATTAGCCTTTAGCTTGCTCAGAGGCGCGTATAGCATGCATACGCCCTTGTAATCGCCTTTCGCCATCAGTGAGCTCGTCTGTTCGTCGCGTTTGAGCCGTTTGCACAGCGACGCAAAGCCTTCCCTCTGCATAAAGAAAAGCAGCGGCGCATGCCCTGCTTCATTGAGCCAATTGTTTTGCGAAGAAATCCGATAGATTTCGCCCCCCACCGCCGCGCTTTTAACGATCAGCTTTTTGGCGGTTCCCAGCTTCAATGCAAGGGATACTTTCTGCAAATCAAAGCTTTCAAGCGGCAATGCCACAGCCCTGCTGCACGCGCCGATTCGCCCGGCCTGATAGGCAATCACCGTCTTAACCATTGAGAGCTTGTCCCGCAAATCAGGATATACCCTTTCAGTCTGCGAAAATGCGGAGCCGCTCAGGCGATATGAGTCTTTGAACCCTGCCACATCAAACACTGCAATGATTGCCAGCATAGGCTTTCCCCTTTCTGTATTGGTTTTATATGCCATTTATTCTATCAGTTATTGTTCGCTGCCGCAATAGCCACCTATGACAAAAGTCATCAAATCTTTTCATTTTCCGCTGTGCATTTGTTTTGTATTATTTCCCACGTTGGTATATAATCGTATTCGAAAATGGAGGCGATATGTAACCTATGAAATATTCTGTCGTAATACCGGCTTACAACGAAGAGGCCGTCCTTATACTTTCTTATCAGCGGCTCAAAAAAGTGATGGACACGCTGGGTGATTATGAGCTGATATTTGTCAACGACGGTTCGCGTGACGACACGCTTTTAAAGCTGCGACAGATTGCGGCAGAGGATAAATGTGTGAAGGTGCTAAGCTTTTCACGAAACTTCGGTCATCAGGAGGCCGTCACCGCAGGCATGGCCAAAAGCAAGGGTCAGGCTGTGATCATCATCGATTGTGATTTGCAGGACCCGCCCGAGCTCATTCCCGACATGGCGAAAATGTGGCGGGAGGGCGCGGATATCGTATACGGCCGTCGCATCAAGCGCAAAGGTGAAACCGCGTTTAAAAAGCTCACCGCCTGGGTTTACTACCGCGTGCTAAAAAGCCTCGGCGGGCAGTATATTCCCACAAACACGGGCGATTTCCGGCTTATAGACCGCAAGGTTTGCGAGGTGCTAAGCGGCATGCCCGAGCGCAACCGCTTCCTTCGCGGCATGGCGGCATGGTCGGGCTTCAAAGCGGTACCGATTGATTATGTGCGCGACGAGCGGGCCGCGGGCGAAACAAAATACTCGATGAAAAAGATGCTCAAGCTGGCGGGTGACGGTATCACATCATTTTCCAACAAACCGCTTAAGTTTCCGCTTGTTTTCGGAATCATCATGTCTGTCGCCGCATTCATCTATTTCGTGCTTGCCGTCATTTTTTTCTGCACGGGAGCGTGGTCTTATCTGCATATTATATTTTCTCTTTTGTTTGGGCTGATATCCTGCCTGTTTATCAGTCTTGGCATTTTTGGTCTGTATTTGGGCAGAATATACGACGAGACCAAAGCGCGGCCGCTTTACATTATCGATGAACAGATTAATTTGGAGGAGCTATGATCGACTCAAGACTAAAGCAACTTTGCCATTCCCTTGTGAACTATTCCATGTCCGTCAAAAAGGGCGAACGTGTGTTGATTGAAAATTTTGATTGCCCTGAAGAGCTTTCATCACAGCTTATCAAAGAGGTATACGACGCGGGCGGCATTCCATTCAGCTGGATTCGCAACCAGCGCATACAGCGCGCACTGCTACAAAACGCCACAAAGGAACAGATTGAAGAATTGACGGAATATGACGCAACCTTGATGCGCGATATGGACGCTTATGTCGCGTTCCGCGGTTCCTTCAACACTTCGGAGCTTTCCGATGTGGACGAAGAAAAACTCAATATGTACCGTTCAATCTACTCAAAGCGCGTGCATCATGAGCTGCGCGTCAAAAAGACGAAGTGGGTTGTGCTGCGCTACCCCAATGGATCGATGGCACAGCTTGCAAACATGAGCACCGAGCAGTTTGAGGATTTTTATTTCAACGTATGCAACCTTGATTACTCCAAAATGGACAAAGCGATGGATGTGATGAAGGAGCGGCTTAAAACGGTAGACGAAGTGCATATTAAGGGCCCCGGCACTGATCTTAAGTTCTCCGTCAAAGGCATTCCGTCCAAAAAATGCTCAGGCCATATGAACATACCTGACGGCGAGATATACACCGCGCCAATAAAAAACAGCGCGAACGGCCATATCACGTATAACACGCCCTCGTTCTCACAAGGCTTTAAATTCGAAAACATCTATTTTGAGTTCAAGGACGGTAAAATCATTGACGCTAAAGCCAATAACACCGAACGCATAAACAAAATACTCGACACTGACGAGGGGGCGCGCTATCTTGGCGAATTCTCGTTCGGCGTCAACCCCTATATACTGCACCCGATGTGCGATACGCTGTTCGATGAAAAGATAGCAGGCTCTATCCACTTAACGCCCGGCTCGTGCTACGAGGATGCTGACAACGGCAACGAAAGCGCGGTTCACTGGGATCTCGTATTGATTCAACGAAGCGAGTACGGCGGCGGCGAAATCTATTTCGACGGCGAGCTGATTCGCAAGGACGGCAAGTTCTTAGGCGCACTGGAAGTGCTCAACGAGGACAACTTGATTTGAAGAGGAATACAGCAGGCTAAGATTATGTCTTTTCATAGCTCGTCAGAATCTTTATTTCTGCTCATATATTCGTCGGAATTCGCTGGGCGTATAGTGTAGATTTTTTTTAAAAGCCTTGCTGAAATGGCATACGTTGTCATATCCTGTCCGTTCTCCGATTTCAGCAATTGTTAATTCCGTATCCCTAAGTAAAGTGGATGCCATCATAAGCCGAAGCTGTATTAAATATTGATTAATAGACTGACCGAAACAGCTTTTAAAGCTGTTTATCAAGCTCGTTCTGTTTGTATGAAACTCATTTGCCAGTAGTTGGATTGTTATCTTTTGGTTGTAACAAGATTGAAGATAATACATAATATCCATAGCTAGATTTGAATTGCCTTCATATTGAGGCATAAGACTTGGTTCCCAATCCTGCTCGTTTTCTCTTGCCAAAGAAAACAATATTTCGAACAAGCAGGCTCTGCTGCTGCAAGGCCAGTATACATCATCCTGTCTTTCCGTGAGTAGCTTTATTTCATCAATTCTATTGGCTATAGTTTTGGAATCTAAGCGATTCAGCTGAATCAGTTTTTTATCAAGACTGACTTTGTTACAAAAGGGTTTAAGAAAATGCAGATCCTGGAATTCGGATACCGACAGTTCAGATGAAGGATTATTTACTAAGTCAAAATGGAAACTAGCATTAATAATGTCGGGCTTAAATAATAAGATCTTAATCGAATCGGAAGTCGTTTTTCTGAATTCTATTTGATCATTTTCATTAATACATAACACATGATCGCCTGTAAGCACAAAATTTTTCTTATTTATGGTAAAACAAAAAGTCCCTGATTGTAAAAAAATAATTTTATAATATTGCACCATCTCTTTTGTTGTTAAAATGGATGGGTCTTCTTGTATTGAAAGATTAAAAATATAACCGATATGGTGTTTATGACCCACAATACTAAACATATAAATAACACCCCCTATTTTTAATGATATCAAATAGAAGGTGTTATGTAAATCATTAGCATTATCTGCGCGTTGTCTACGCGATAGCTTTACGAGTAAATATGTTTATTTAATATCTGGTAAACGTTCAAATGGCCTTCCGGCAAATCTTCCTTCGATATTTCAAGAATATTTTCGCACTTTGTAATTGCCCCATAACGTTTCTCTAATATCGATAATTCGAGATAATGAGTCGGGATAATAATCACGGGATTTAACTGCTCAATAATATTAAAGCCTTTTTCATTACTCCTCGTCATGCTTGAATAACTGTTTTCAAACTGCATAAAAGCAATATCAATCTGTCCCAGCTTCTCAAGCTGATCATCAGTTAAAAATGTCTGCCCGATGTCTCCCATATGCGCAATTCGAAGACCATCCACCTCAAAAATAATAATTTTATTGTCGCTTTCTTCTGTAATAGTATCATCAGAATGAGATGACAAAATGCTTTCTATGGTGAAATCATTAGTCTTCACTTCACCTTCTTCATACAGCAGCTTTGGGCAATCATATTTTTCCGTAAATTTTGGATCGACATGGTCATCATGAGAATGTGTGCTAACAATTGCGGCAGGCTGCAAGTCTACAACATCGACCGATGGCATTTGTGTAGGATCAACGATAACGTTCTCTCCGTTCGCAGATGAAATAATATATGAGTTATACAGGTATTGCCTGTTGTTTGATACGGTCTGAATCAATGTCTTGCCAGTATTGTTTATCACGACAGGCAAAACCAACTCTTTTTTTTGGACTTCAGCGGTACTTTCTTCGCTTTTTTCTGAATCATTGTCAGCAGTGATTTCCTGTGTTTTCTCTGCAGATTCCGAAACCGTTGGCTGCTCCTCGGTCATTGATTCTGTGATCGGCGGCACATCATTAGCAGCACAGCCTTGAAGTATTAGAATAAATGCAATAACTAGCAGGAATAATTTATATTTCATAGACATTCTCCAAATCGCTTTTTATTGCCATTATAACCTCTAAAATCTAAAACTTCTATGTACTATTAACACGCATTTTTATAATATCGTATATATTTTGTATGATACTTGTTATAGTTAGGCATATGTGATAAAATACCTCTATATTCCACAAAAGTTTATTGCATATTTATTTAGCAGGAGATAGCCATTCTATGATGATTGCAAGTAGAAATTGTGCTATTTCTGAAGAAAAAATTCGACATGCTTAATTATACTGCGTAAAAGTACATTATGAAGAACATTAATAATTTGTGTAAAAACGAAATAGATTTTTACAAAGCGATTATGGATAACGAGTACATGCACGTTTATTTTAAGGACCGAGAATCTCGCTTTCTGGATGTTAGCCTCGCACAATTGCGCGGGCTGGGCTGCAATTCGCTTGAAGAAGTGATCGGGAAAACGGATGAAGACTTCTTTTCCGAACAATTCGCGGCGGAAGCCAGACAAAATGAACGAAAAGTGATGGAAACCGGTATGCCTATGCTCAATAAAATTGAGCGGCTGCTTTGGCTTTCCGGAGAAGTTTCCTGGATGCAGGTCAATAAGTATCCGCTTTACGACGGTAATGGAAATATCATTGGTACATGGGGAACTTCATTCAATGTAACGGCGATCACCGATGAAAAGCGCCGTTTGGAGGAAGCCAACACAGAGCTTGAGCATGTTGGTAATTTCTATAAAAGGCAATGTGTCATAGATGATATGACGGAGCTGTTTAATCGCCGAAAGTTTTTTGAAGAGATAAATAATGAATTTGAGAAAATAAAAGACCCCCATAATAAAGACCGCGAGTTCTGCATCTCATTTTTGGACATAGACAATTTTAAGGCCGTTAACGATCAATTCGGGCATCTGTTCGGCGACTTCATAATCAGCGAAACAGCCGCGATAATCCGCGCAAACGTTCGTTCCGGAGACATCGTCTTTCGTTTCGGCGGTGACGAGTTTCTTATCATTTACAAAAAAACAAATAAAGCCGGCGCCTTGGCCATTTTAGAAAGAATCGGCAGCTCGCTGAGGGCGACAAGCTTTACCAAGAGCGGGGTCAGCACAAAGATAACAATAAGCGGGGGGATCGCTTCCTCATTAGAAGCCGGTGATATAGACAAATTAATACATCTTGCGGATATGCGGCTTTATCAAGCCAAAGGAAAAGGCAAGGATAAAATTGTGTTGTAAATCAGGAAAGCCGATAGGCACCTCAAACAGCGAAGATGTTTACCAAAACAGCAGAGCGTATTCAGGCCGGAGCCATCTTCGTATTAAAATCGTAGGAATGGCGAAATCCGGCTCTCCCGTCATTCCCGAAGCAATTTCGTATTTGGCAAAAGCAATATGAAGCTGCCTATCGGATATAAAAAACGATGTGCACTCAGACACACCCTTAAACTCCTCCGCAAAATAATGCTCATCCTTTTCAATTTTTACGCTGATTAAATGATTGATCACCTTTCGGTATTCCTTTGACACAAACAGGTCATCCAATGTTAGGTAGGCACTTTTTTGCATGTCTGCGTTGTAATACACGGTATGCGGAAAGCCCGTTCCGCCGTTGTCAAGGTCATTCGTGACGCGAACAGACAGTATGCCACGCTTGCATTTCACCTCGTCAAAAACACGCAGCACAAATACCCAATCCTCATCTCTCTTTGCCTGATAAAACGCGTCTGCCTTGGCGTTCTCCACCTGCATGAAAATGCGCTTGTTGAGCCGCTGTTCAAACGCCTCATCGTCAAACCCATGTATTTGAGGATACTGAATATCAAAAACCACATTGCCGACACCCCGGTTCTCCAGCGATTCACAAACCGAAGCCTCTTTTGGCGCCGTGATAATGAAAGGGCTTAGGCGCCCTTTCAGGCTGCCGCTCAAAGCAGCGATAAGCACCGCTAACGACGTCACGCCAAATATGATTTTTCTGATCATCGCCATCTCCCGCTTGCACATATCACCCCTGTCACAAGAATATACTTTAGCGGGGGAATGAAATATGCGTAAACAGGAGAAAATACTGCGTATTGCCTGCTCGGTGCTTTTTTTTGCAGCTGTCGCGGCCATGGGGGCAGCATTTACAGATACATCGAGCGAATGGTATCAGTCGCTGATAAAGCCCGCGCTCCAGCCACCGCCGATCGTCTTTTCCATCGTTTGGTCGGTGCTTTATCTGATGCTGGCTGCATCGCTGTCTCTGGTCAGCCTTATGCCAGACGCACAAAAAAAGACGCTGGCGTTATATGTGCTGACCGGCGTCTTAAATGTGCTTTGGACATATACGTTTTTCACGCTTCAAAATCCGGGCGGCGCAGTTTTTGTGCTCATTATCACCATTATCGCCGCCATCGCGCTTTTCTCAGATGTTTACCGCCACAACAAAATCGCTTCATATCTGCTCATCCCGTATATGGTATGGCTCTGCTTTGCGCTGTATCTGAATTACGAGCTCGCTTTCTTTAATTAGCACTCCCTTAGAGAAGCTGGTTGATCTCCAGATGCTCCCCGTCCGGGCCGCGGAAAAATGCAAACTTAACACCATTGAACATTGTGGGCAGGAAAACCGGCTCATCCGTTTCAAACTCTATGCCCTTTGCTTTAAGATTTGCCATGGCCGCATCAATGTCGTCAACATCCATCGCAATGTGGTCAACCGGTCCGTCCGGCTTTTCCGTCGTGCCCGGCTTTTGAACAAGCTCGATGATGCAAGAACCATTCCTCAAGAATGCGATTCTCGTGACTCCTCCGTTCTCTTCAATATCGACTCTATGGTAGCACTCGAAATCAAGCATATCGGTATAATAAGCGATAGAACGTTCTATATCGCTGATAAAAACGCCGATGTGTGCCAAACCTTTTATTTTACCTTTTTTGTTTTCCATTACACTTGCCTCCGTATTTTGATGATTCATTCTATCATTTGCATTGGAACGTGTCATCATCTAAAGCCGACATAAATAAAATTTCATTATTTTCGAAACTTCTATGATATATTAAACGTTCTTATATCGCAAAATAACCATTAACGCCATTTTAATCTACCGTGTAGGTTGTACAATGATGTGTAACAGTTAGAAGGAAAGAAAAAAGCAAGGAACCCAAAAATCTGATAAAGTTGTAACTGCTAAGAAAACAACGATCAGAAAGAAAGGGCTCCTTGCATGAAAA
>JAEWBO010000037.1 GCA_023391105.1 Bacillota bacterium | reverse complement strand
GTATCCGGGCAAGCGCTATTACGGCGGCTGTGAGTTTGTCGACGTGGTGGAAACCCTCGCGATCGAGCGTGCCAAAAAGCTGTTCGGCGCGGAGTTTGCCAATGTGCAGCCGCATTCGGGTGCGCAGGCAAACACGGCAGTATATTTCGCGATGCTGGAGCCGGGAGATACGATACTCGGTATGAGCCTTGCGCACGGCGGACATCTTTCGCATGGAAGCCCGGTCAATATTTCGGGCAAATACTTCAATATCGTTCCGTATGGCGTCAGTCAGGAATCGGAGCAGATTGATTATGAGGCGCTGCATGAACTGGCACTGCAGCACAAGCCCAAAATGATTGTGGCGGGCGCAAGCGCGTATCCGCGCAAGATAGACTTCAAGCGCTTCCGTGAAATTGCGGACGAGGTGGGCGCGCTGCTCATGGTGGACATGGCGCACATCGCGGGTCTTGTGGCCGCGGGTGAGCATGAAAGCCCGATGCCGTGGGCGGATTTTGTCACCACCACAACGCATAAAACGCTTCGCGGACCGCGCGGTGGCATGATACTGTGCAAAGAGCAGTATGGCGCCGCGATTAATAAAGCGATATTCCCGGGGACACAGGGCGGCCCGCTTATGCATGTGATCGCCGCCAAAGCCGTGTGCTTTGAAGAAGCGTTTTCAGATTCGTTTAAGAGCTATCAGCATCAGGTTGTGCTGAACGCCAAAGCGCTGGCCGAAAGTCTTCAGAAAAACGGCATTCGGCTGGTATCGGGCGGCACAGACAACCATCTGATGCTTGTTGATTTGACGGCACAGGGGATCACAGGCAAGGAGCTTGAAGCGATGCTGGGTCTTGCCGGTATCACGGTCAACAAGAACGCGATTCCGTTTGACACACGCAGCCCGTTCATCACAAGCGGTGTTCGCATCGGAACGCCTGCCGTTACATCGCGAGGTATGGACGAAACTGATATGTCGCAGATCGGCGCATGGATTTCCGACGTCGTTCACCGGCGCGAAGAGTCTGTGGACAACGTCCGTCAAAAGGTGCTTGAGCTGTGCGCGAAGAGGCCGCTTTACAAATAAACAAGCTGCATAGATGCCTAAAGTTAACTGATAAGGCCCCGTCCTCAAACACATTTTGAGGACGGGGTTTTTACGTTGAAAAAGCATAATTAATATAAAAATAGGAGAAGTTATATCAATCTGTGATGCAGACATAGCCATAGAAATATTGAAGAAATTAGTAAAAAAACAATTTGCGGGGAAGAAATTTTTTTGATAGAATACAAATACGTTAAATGATTGATTTCATTTAAATTTTTTGTCAATGACGACAAATAAAAAATAAATAGTCGAATAGGAGTGCTTTATGAAAATCTTAGAGCAGACGATGCAAAACGTCATCAAACGCAACCCTTCAGAGCCCGAATTTCACCAAGCTGTACGGGAAGTTCTCGAATCACTCGAGATGGTCGCTGAAAGGCATCCCGAATATGTTGAAGCAGGTATTTTTGAAAGAATTGTGGAGCCGGAACGCCAGATTATGTTCAGAGTTCCGTGGATAGACGACAGCGGCAACGTACAGGTTAACAGAGGTTTCAGAGTTCAATTTAACAGCGCTATCGGGCCTTACAAAGGCGGTTTACGCTTCCATCCGTCCGTGTATCTCGGAATAATCAAATTTTTAGGTTTTGAACAAATTTTCAAAAACTCATTGACAGGATTGCCAATCGGCGGCGGCAAGGGCGGCAGCGATTTTGATCCCAAGGGCAAATCTGACAGAGAGATCATGGCTTTCTGCCAAAGCTTTATGACGGAGCTTTCCAAGCACATCGGTGAAGACACAGACGTCCCAGCGGGTGATATCGGTGTCGGCGGACGCGAGATTGGTTTTATGTATGGCCAGTATAAGCGTTTGAAGAATAACTTCACGGGTGTTTTAACGGGAAAAGGCCTGACCTGGGGCGGAAGCCTTGCCAGAAAGGAAGCCACGGGATATGGACTTTGCTACTTTGTGGATGAAATGATCAAAGCCCAAGGAAAGTCATTTAAGGGTGCGACTGTCGTGATTTCCGGTTCGGGAAATGTGGCGATCTATGCTGCTGAAAAGGTTGCGGAGCTGGGCGGCAAGGTCGTGGCTTTAAGCGATTCAACAGGCTACATCCATCATGCCTGCGGCATCGATCTGGATGCTGTCAAGCAGATCAAAGAAGTTGACAGAAAGCGTATTAAAGAATATACGAATTATCACGTCGATTCTATATACACCGAGGGAACCGGTATCTCCGGTATCAAATGTGATATCTTCCTGCCCTGCGCCACGCAGAACGAGGTTGACGAGCAGGATGCCAAGACACTTGTGGCCAACGGCTGCTATGCTGTGGGTGAAGGTGCCAATATGCCCTGCACACCTGAAGCAGTCAAGGTCTTCTTGGAAAACGGCGTTCTTTTTGGACCAGGCAAAGCAGCAAACGCCGGCGGCGTGGCCACATCGGCGCTGGAAATGTGCCAGAACAGCATGCGCTATTCCTGGACGTTTGAAGAAGTCGATGCGAAGCTGAAGAACATCATGATAAACATCTATAAAGCCAGCAGCGAAGCCGCAAAGGCCTATGGCATGGAGAACAACCTTGTTGCGGGCGCAAACATCGCCGGCTTCCTTAAGGTGGCCGAAGCCATGTATGCACAAGGCGTCGCTTACTAAGCGGGATTTTTGAACCAAATTTGACGGGGACAAGGCTTTTTTGCCGGTGTTCCTATGGATAGACAAAGCATCTTTCTCAAAGGCAACATAGAGGAAGATGCTTTATCCTTAAATGGCGGTATTTGTGAAGCATTGATATTAACAATATAAAGCGATATAGGAGGTTCAGCATGGGCATACATGACCGTGTCAGTACAGGAATCTGTGGACTGGATGAAATGATCGACAATCTTCGTTTGGGAGACAATGTCGTTTGGAAAGTGGATTCCGTTTTGAACTATAAAAAATTGGTTCAAATTTATGTATCGGCAGCTTTGGCGGATCACCGAAAAGTGATCTATGTCAGGTTTGGTATCCATGAAGCGTTGCTTAATGATGACCTTCCAATAAAAACTTATGAGGTGCAAGCTGCCAGAGGTTTTGAAACGTTTACGACTGAGGTGTATAGCTTGGTTGACGCAGAGGGATACAAAGCGTTTTACGTTTTTGACTGCCTGACAGATCTGCTGGAATACTGGCACTCCGATGTGATGGTGAAAAACTTCTTCAAGATCGTCTGCCCGTTTCTCTATGAGCTTGATACCGTCGCTTATTTTGCAATCATGCGCAATGTCCATACCTTCGGCACCATCGCGGGCATCAGGGAAACAACGCAGGTGCTTTTGGATTTGTTTCAAACACAGGACAACATATACATTCATCCGCTGAAAGTTTACAACCGTTACTCTCCGACCATGTTTTTGCCGCATTTATTGCAGGATCAGGAGGTGCTTAGCATCACGGGCAGCGCGGAAGCAGCCAGCTTGTTTTCTCAGTTCGTGCATAAAGAAAAACGGCTGGACTATTGGTACACCATATTTAACGAGGCCGAAAAAGGGCTTGAGCTGCCAAGACAGGAGCAGGACGAAATCAAAAAAAGATTGATGTCGATGCTGATCGGCGATAGTTCCAGAATGTTTGAGCTGTGTAACAAGTATTTTACGCTGCAGGATATACTTTTGATTGCATCCCGAGAGATAGGGACGGGGTTTATTGGCGGCAAAAGTGTCGGGGTGCTGTTAGCAAGAAAAGGGCTGGAGGTTGAAGACTCTCAGCGTTTTTCGAAATATATGGAACCGCATGATTCTTTCTATATTGGTTCGGATATTTTTTATACGTATATCGTTCAAAATGACTGGTGGAAGCTAAGAACGAAGCAAAAAACGGTGGATGGATATTTTAAGTATGCGCATGAACTTAAAGAAAAAATGCTGCACGGACAATTTCCCGAGGATATTCAACAGCAATTCATGCGCATGCTTGAATACTTCGGGCAGTCACCGATCATCGTTCGGTCAAGCTCGCTGCTGGAAGATAACTTTGGCAACGCGTTTTCAGGCAAATATGAAAGCGTATTCTGTGTGAACCAAGGCACTCCCGAGGAACGATATGAGGCCTTCGAACAAGCGGTCAGAACGGTTTATGCCAGTATGATGAACGAGGATGCTTTGTCTTATCGTCTCAACAGAGGCCTTTTTGACGCGGATGAGCAGATGGCGATATTGGTGCAGCGTGTTTCAGGAAACTACTATAACCAATACTTTTTCCCGCACATTGCCGGGGTCGGGAATTCAAAAAACCTCTATGTGTGGGATCAGAAAATAGACATGGACGCAGGCATGCTCCGCATGGTTTTTGGGCTGGGCACACGGGCTGTGGACAGAACATCGGGAGACCATGTGCGTATTGTTTGTCTGGACGATCCCTTAAGAGTGTCTCCGATGGATTCCAAGGACAAAAAGAAATTTACGCAGCATTATGCTGACGTTCTTTCAATCAATGAGAATATACTGACGGAAGTCAAGCTGGAGGATATCTTTGAGCAGGATATCAGAGCCCCTAAGGATTTGTTTTTCCGGCTCGATGTTGAGAATATGAACAGGCTGCGTCAGCTTGGATATACCGATACCAAGCCGTCGTATATTCTTGACTTTAAAAAGATGCTGGCAGAATCCGGCTTTGCGGAGCTGATGAGAGACATGCTGGATTTGCTGTCGCGCATTTATGACTATCCTGTCGATATCGAGTTTACGGGAAGCTTTACCGAAGACGGATTCAAGGTCAATCTGCTGCAATGCCGGCCTCTTCAAACGAGAGGGCTTGGCAGGGCGGTAAAAGTACCTCAAATAAAGGATGCCAGCCAATGCTTCTTTTCTACCAAGGGAAGCTTCATGGGAGGCAACATTCACTTGCCGATAGATTATGTTGTCATGATTGATACGAAAGCATATCTTGAACTGACCGAACAAGACAAACATCTGATCGCGCGGCAAATTGGAAGAATTAACGCGGCGCTGAAGGGTAAGAACGTGATGCTATTAGGGCCCGGCAGATGGGGCACCACGACATCTTCGATCGGTGTGCCTGTGCATTTTGCGGAGATATGCAACATGTCCGTCATCTGCGAGGTGGCAGATGAGGCCTTGGGCTTTATCCCCGAGCTATCCTATGGGAGTCACTTTTTTCAGGATCTTGTCGAAATGCAGATATTTTATGTGGCTATTTTTGCGGGTGAACAGGGGGTTGTCTTCAATCCCAAATATATGCTGGATAATAAAAACATACTTCAGGAGCTATGCCCGTATTCGAGAGATCTTTCTGATATCATTTTTGTATGCCAAACAAGCGATTTGCAGATCTATTCGGATGTTGTCACACAAAGCGTACTGTGTAAATAACGTGTGTTTTGCGCTTTTTCTGTTTTCATAGATGGCGGAGGCCGGATGAACCGGCGGCCGCCTTTTTTTATTACTTAATCAATTTTTATATGTCGATGATACCGATTTTACACGAGCTTAACATGGCTTTGATTTATCGTTTACATAGCCGCAGTATACTCAATAAAGATTTATAAATTCCTTAAGGAGGAACGTATGAAGAAAATTAGTTTATTGGTTATACTTGCAGCCATGATGCTCGTGGCTTTTGCAGGCTGTGGACAGGCCGAAACCACTCAGGAACCCCCTGCTTCGACAGATGCCCCGACCGTTGTGCTCAATGTGGTTGGCTCCACATCGATAGGGCCGGCTATCGAAGCTCTGGCTGAGAGGTATATTGAAGCCAATCCCCATGTGACAATCAACGTTGAGCAGCCCGGCTCGGGCGGAGGCGTGACGGCCACAGCCGACGGTTCTGCTGATCTTGGTATGGCATCCAGAGATCTGAAAGATGAAGAAACAACAGCGAATCCGGATTTGCAGGCGCATGTGCTCTGCCTTGATGGTGTGGCGGTTATTGTGAATGCGCAGAACACTGTGACGGAGCTTACGGCTGAACAGGTTAAAAAGATTTTTATGGGTGAGATCAAAGACTGGTCTGAAGTCGGCGGCGAAAAGGGTATGATTACACTGTACTCCAGAGACGAGTCTTCCGGCACACGTGAAGCCTTCCAGACGCTGTTCCTTGGCAAAGACGATAAGGGTGAAGAGATAAAGATTGACGATAAAAAGTGTCTCATCGTTGATTCCAATGGCACAATGGGTTCGTCTGTTGAAGGCGATCCGATGGGTATCGGCTATATGTCCTTGGGTCTTGCTCCCAAGTACAAAGTCACAGCCATGAAGATTGACGGTGTGGACGCGACAATTAACAACCTGATCAGCGGCGACTACACATACTTCCGTCATTTCAACCTGCTGACCCTTGGCAATCCTGAAGGCGAAGTGGCATCCTTTATGGATTTCTGCACGAGCGATGCTGAAGCGATTTCATACATGGAAGAAAAGGGTTATGTGATGCCCTAACGGCAAGCAAATGGAGACACTTTGGAGGCGGCAGATACTGTCGCCTTTTATGCTGTTGCAAATTCAAAAAAACACTATAATTTTACATTTCAATTTTACAAGAACTTAACACAGGCTTAACATTGCCATGGCGTCAGCCGACCCCGATGAGAAGTAGAATATTCATAGTGCGATAGCTTTCTATAGCAGGGTGGAGAGAATGAAAAAAAAGAAATTAAGGCTCGGTGAAAAAACCATAGAAAAAGTGATGCTCATCTGCGCGTTTGCATCTGTTGCCGCCGTTTTGCTCATCACTTATCTGATTTTTGCCGAGGGTCTTCCGTTGTTCAAAAACATTGGCGTATGGGAGTTTATATCAGGAGCAGACTGGGATCCGGACGCAAAAATTCCGCAGTACGGCATACTGCCTATGATTTCGGGTTCTGTTTACACAACGGCCATTGCGCTCGTTTTGGGAATTCCGATCGGACTCGGGTGCGCGATTTTCCTGGCGGAGATCGCTCCTCGCAAAGTATCATCCTTGCTGCGAAGAATCATTGAAATACTCGCAGGCATCCCTTCCGTCGTCTATGGATTCTTCGGCTTGGTGGTGATAGTACCGTTTGTCCGCAGCTTTAAGCTGGGGCCGGGCCCAAGCGTGCTTGCGGCCGGTTTGATACTCGCCATCATGATACTGCCGACAATTATCACAATAGCGGAGGTTTCACTGCGTGCCGTGCCCAAGGCATACAAGGACGGCTCATTGGCATTGGGTTCATCTCAATGGCAAACGATCAGGAAGGTGAGCCTGCCGACGGCGAAATCCGGAATTATTGCCGGTATCGTTTTGGGTATTGGCCGTGCAATGGGTGAAACAATGGCAGTGATACTCGTGGCGGGCAATACGCCGATTATACCGGAGTCGATTTTTCAGCCAGTTCGAACGATGACGGTAAATATCGTTTTGGATATGTCTTATGTGGTGACAGGATCGGTGTATTATTCAGCACTCTTCGCCACAGCCATCGCGTTGTTCGTGTTTACCATGATCATTAACGCAGCTGTGATGCTGCTGAGCAGAAAGCGGGTGTCAGCATGAATCAGGAAAAATGGCTGACGAAAGAGATCGTTCTTGCCAACCGAGCGAAGCAAAAAAGGCGCCAGAACACAGTGTATTTTTTACTGTACTTAGCAGCGTTTTTGGCGGTCGCGATACTTTTTTTCATCATCGCACATATTTTTGTCAATGGTTTAAAAGAAATCTCGTGGGAGTTTTTGACGGGTTCTGTGAAAGACGCCGGTCGTGAAGGCGGTATCTTGCCCATTATCATCAACACGCTCTATTTTGTGGGGCTGGGCTTGCTTTTTGCGGCACCGCTGTCGGTTCTTGCGGCAATATACATGACCGAGTATGCCCGCCAAGGCCTATTGATAAAGATCATTCGCTACTTTACGACCAATCTTGCTGGTATACCGTCGATCATATTCGGTTTGTTCGGCTTCATGGTTTTCAACAAAATGTTTGGGTGGGGGTATTCTCTGATAAGCGGTGCGGCGACAGTCGCGGTGGTAATACTCCCCACGTTGATACGGACTTCTGAAGAAGCGATTATGACCGTACCTGTCGGGTATAAGGAAGGCTCGCTGGCGCTCGGCGCAACCAAATGGCAAACGATGAGAAAGGTCGTGATACCGGCCGCGTCGCCGGGTATCATAAACGGTATCATATTGGGCATGGGCCGTATATTTGGCGAAACGGCTGCGCTGCTCTTTACGCTGGGCAGCGGTACGAATCTGGTAAAAGGACTGTTTGATTCGTCTCGTTCGCTCGCACTTCATCTGTATATGATGGTTAAAGAAGTATCGGCGAGCAAGGCTTATGGAACGGCTGTTGTTCTGGTCATTATCGTGCTGATACTCAACCTGATCGCGGGGTTTTTTGGCCGCCGTATCAATCGATATAAGGAGAATCATTGATGAATATTGCAGTTAAAGAAAGAGAAGCTATCCAAACAGGCGAGACTAAGGTCAAGGTCAACAAGTTGAATCTTTTCTATGGCAGCTTTCAGGCGCTTAAGGATATCAACATGGACATCGAAGAAAACCATGTGACAGCATTAATCGGACCGTCGGGCTGCGGCAAATCGACGTTTTTAAAGTGTATCAACAGAATGAATGACTTAATTCCCGGCTGCCGTGTAGAGGGTGACATATTGATCGACGGAACGGATATATATAATGGTGGCGTGGATATTGCGTATCTTCGAAAAGAAGTCGGCATGGTGTTTCAAAAGCCAAACCCCTTTGAGCTTTCCATATTCGACAACATCGCCTACGGGCCGCGCATCCATGGCCTGCGCGACAAGAAAAAGCTTGAGATCATTGTGGAACGCAGCTTAAAGCAAGCGGCGCTCTGGGATGAGGTGAAAGACAGGCTGCATCAATCGGCCATGGGTCTTTCAGGCGGACAGCAGCAGCGCCTTTGCATTGCGCGTGTGCTCGCCGTGGAGCCGTCTGTGGTGCTTATGGATGAGCCGACAAGCGCGCTGGACCCGATATCCACGGGTAAAATCGAAGAACTGATTGCAGAGCTAAAAAACGACTATACGATCATCATTGTGACACACAACATGCAGCAGGCGGCGCGTGTGTCTGACAAAACCGCGTTCTTCCTGCTCGGTGACATGATCGAGATGGGCGACACGCGCCGGATATTCCAGCTGCCGCGCGACAAGCGCACGGAAGACTATATTACCGGCCGGTTCGGCTAACATAAGGAGATATGCCATGAAAACACGTGTTGAATACGATCACCAGCTGGAGGCCTTAAAGCATGAGATCATCAGAATGGGATCGCTCGTTGAGCAGCTGCTCGCAGGGTCAATGAAGGCGCTTGTTGAGCGCGACTTTGAGAGAGCCCAAATCATCATGGACAGTGACGATGAGATCGACGATCTTCAGCTTGATATTGAAGAACAGTGCATCACGTTGATTGCGACGCAGCAGCCCTTGGCGAGTGATCTTCGCATTATATTTGCCGCAATCAAAATGGGCACAGATTTAGAGCGTATTGCCGATTACGGTGTGGGCATTGCGAAGATCGCGCTTCGGCTTAAGGACGAGGAATATATTAAGCCGCTTATCGATCTGCCCCGTATGACGGAGATCGCCTGTGAAATGCTGCTTTCAAGCGTTCGGGCGTTTGCAAATGGTGACAGTGAGCTCGCCATTGAGACCGCAATGCGCGACAACGTTCTTGATTCGCTGTTTAAGCAAATATACCGTGAGCTGTTAACGTATGTCATGGAGAGCCCCAGACACATCAATCAGATGATGGCTTTTGTGCTTATCGCACGGTATCTGGAACGTGTGGGCGATCACATTAAAAATATCTGTGAATCGATTGTGTACAACGCAACGGGAAAACGGCTTGATCTCTAGAATCGCACAAAAATAAAACTGTGCTTACCTAGTATTTTTTACCGTATCAATAATTTGCCCGCCGAGTGGCAAGCTAAAACAAAGGCTTTTGTTGCTCCGACGATTAGTATATCCAGGTTGGGGCAATGGACTCTGACTGACAGACATTTTCATTCATTCAATTGATATGTTTGTCCGTCTTTGTAATCGCAAGGTGGGACTATGAGTATTTCTTTGATTGTAATGTTAGGTCTGCCGGTTTTGTATCTGACGGGCAGCCTTCGCAAAGCGACAGGTGCCGCTGGTATCGGCGGCAAAGCATTTGTTCTCTATTTCGTTATCTGTGCCGCGCTGTCGATTATACCGGTTGTGACGATCATAGACAGAATTTCTGTATGCGTTGCCGGGGCGTTTCTTTGCATCGCACCCGCTTTTTATCTCGTTTTTCATAAGGGCGTGACATTTCGGTTCTATCTCGCATCAGCGATAACCGTGCTGCTTTCGGTTTCGGCCAGCTTTGTTTCCTTTTCCTATACTGTCACATACTTAAGCGCTGTGCTCATGTGTGCCGTATCGCTGCTCGCACTGCTTTTTACGAAAAACCGTGCGCCGCTTTGTGCGCCTGTATTGATTGGTATTTACAGTGTGGCCGAAAACATCATGGCGCTGCTGACGGAGACGGTTAGCACAGTGACTGCTTTTGACGTGATGGATATCGCATCGTTGAGCTTCGTCGGCTGTCTCGCTGCTTCCTATCTGCTGTCACGCCCGTGGCAAAAAGTGCCCGCTGTGCAAACATAACATCATAACTTTCCAAACAAAGGCTGGCGCGGATCATCAAAATGATATATAATAGCCCGAGTTTCAATGGAAGGAACGGACAGCTTTGTTCGAGGTAAAAAGCGTCGGGAAGGATAGCGCAGCGCAGCGCGGCGGCCTTCTGCCGGGCGACATAATCGCAAAAATCAATGGAGAGCCTCTGCTTGACTATGTTGATTATATATACTTTTGTGCGCAGCGACGCCTGAAACTATCCATTGAACGCGGCGGCACCCAAAAGACGCTGCATATCGTCAATTCTCAAGAGGAAGACCTCGGCATCTCGTTTACTGAGCCGCTGCTGGGAAAAAAGCGTGTCTGCGGCAATAAATGCGTT
The DNA here is from genome assembly GCA_023391105.1 of Bacillota bacterium. Lineage (GTDB taxonomy): Bacteria > Bacillota > Clostridia > Christensenellales > SZUA-584 > SZUA-584. The sequence goes on along the minus strand of JAEWBO010000037.1, from coordinate 29,282 downwards.
TTCTGCTTTGTCCATCAGCTTCCCAAAGGCATGCGCAAAAGCCTGTATGTGAAGGATGAAGACTGGCGTTATTCGCTGATCATGGGCAACTATGTGACGCTGTCGACGATTTCCAAGGATGAAATATCCCGCATTATACGGCGCAAAGCGTCTCCGCTTTATATTTCTGTTCATACTGTTGACGAGAAGCTGCGGCACGAAATGCTGGGCAATGAAAAAGCCGTTCCCATACGTCCGCTGCTCAAAAAGTTCGCGGCGCACGGCATCCGCTTTCACGCGCAGGCGGTGATATGCCCGGGGCTCAATGACGGGCCAAGGCTGGAAGAGACCATCCGCTTTTTAAAGCGCCTTCATCCCGCAGCGGCATCTCTCGCAATTGTGCCGGTGGGGCTGACGGGTCACCGCAAGGGTCTGCCGGAGTTAGAGCCGGTTTCTCAAGACGTGGCAGAAGACACCATCAAAGTGGTTGAAAAATGGCAGAAAGAATGTTTAAATAGTATCGGTACGCGGTTCGTGTTCGCGTCTGATGAGTTTTATATTCGGGCGGGGATGCAGCTGCCGCCTGCACAAAGCTATGAGTCCTTTGACCAGATAGAAAACGGCGTTGGGCTGGTGGCGACCTTGCTGAGCGAAGCTGACGAAGCGTTGGAAAACTGCGAAGGAACGGGCGGCGACTTAAGTCTGGCGACAGGCGAGGATGCCCATCCGTACATTGAAAGCATAGCGAAAAGAGCGGCGCAGCGCTCCGGCGCGCGCGTGCGTGTGTATGCCGTGAAGAACTTAACGTTCGGCGGCGCGGTGACAGTGGCTGGTCTGCTTGCAGGCAGGGATTTTGTTACGGCGCTCAAGGGCAAGGATTTGGGACAAAAGCTGTTGATCCCAGCGAGCACTTTGCGTGACGATAACGTCTTTTTAGACGATATGACGCTTGAAGGACTTTCCGAGGCGCTAGGCATACGGGTTGAGCCCGTCTGTGACGGATATCAGCTGGTTGCCAAGGTTTGCGGATCAGAGTAGAGAGGAATGAATAATGGCAAAGCCGTTTGTGGCCATTGTGGGGCGGCCCAATGTGGGCAAATCCACTTTTTTTAACCGAATAGCCGGACGGCGTATATCGATTGTGGAGGACACACCGGGCGTCACGCGCGATCGTATTTATGCGGATGCAGAGTGGCTCGGTCGTGAGTTTACGATGATCGACACGGGCGGTATTGATCCGGATGCAGAAGATGTGATATTAAAGCAGATGCGGCTTCAGGCCGAGCTTGCCATCGATATCGCCGATGTGATACTGTTTTTTGTGGACGCCAAGCAAGGCGTGCTGTCTGCCGACCATGAAATCGCGGATATGCTGCGCCGCGCGAAAAAGCCGGTGATCACCGTGGTTAACAAGGCGGACAACAAGCAGGACGAGGAGAGCATTTACGACTTTTATGCGCTGGGCACCGATCAGCTTTTTGCGATTTCATCGGCGCAGGGCCTTGGCCTTGGCGATCTGTTGGACGCCGTGATTGCGGACTTTGAGGTCGCGAAGGAGGAGGAAAATCCTGAAGTCGTGCATATCGCGATTGTGGGGCGGCCCAATGCCGGAAAGTCGTCGCTTGTGAATGCGATCATCGGTGAATCACGAACCATCGTGTCGGATATTGCGGGCACCACGCGTGACGCAATTGACGTGCCGTTTTCCAGAGAAGGCATCGATTTTGTGCTTATCGACACGGCGGGCATACGCAAAAAAGCGAGGATCGAGGATAAATCCATCGAGCGCTACAGCGTAATACGCGCGTTTGCGGCGGTGAGGCGGGCAGATGCGGTGGTCGTCATGATCGACGCGCTGGAGGGCATCTCCGAGCAGGATGTCAAAATCGCGGGCTTTGTACATGATGAGGGCAAGCCCTGCGTGATTGCCGTGAATAAATGGGATGCGGTCGATAAGGACACGCATACGATCAACAAATACAACAAAGAGATCGAAACGGCCTTGAGCTTCATGAGTTATGCGGAAAAGGTGTACATCTCTGCTCTCACGGGCCAGCGTTTGAACCGTTTGTTCGACGCGCTGCTAAAAGCGCGGGAAAACAGCCTGCGGCGCATCTCGACGGGTCTTTTGAATGAATGCATCAGCGAGGCTGTTACTATTGTGGAGCCGCCGTCCGACAAGGGACGTAGGCTAAAAATATACTATGCCACACAGGTAGCGACTGTGCCGCCTTATATCGTGATTTTCGTCAACGATTCAAGGCTGATTCATTTTTCGTATATGCGCTATCTCGAGAATTATCTTCGTAAAACTTTTGATTTTTCGGGAACGCCGATCCGTCTGGCCGCCCGAAATAAAAACGATTAGGCAAGGGAGTCTATATGGTCATTTGGTATGTGGTAACCGCGATTATCGGTTATGTAATTGGCTGTATTTCGTTTGGGTATCTTGCGGGCAAGATTTTTAAGGGCAAAGACATACGTGAGGAAGGCAGCGGCAACGCCGGAACTGCTAACGCAATTCGCAATTACGGCTGGGCAATTGGCCTGTTTACATTTGTGGGCGATGTCGCCAAAGGCGCGGCTGCGGCATGGATCGGGTTTTTATTGATACCGGATATGGGTATGCTCGGCGGGACGCCTGTTCCTGTCGGTGTCTGCATCGGCGGTCTGGCGGCTGTTCTTGGTCATATATGGCCTGTGTTTTTAAAGTTTCGCGGCGGCAAAGGTGTGGCGACAAGCCTTGGCGTGCTGCTTATCATGATGCCGGTCCACACGCTTATCGTGCTGGGCGCATGCATTATCATCATTGCGATCACGCGCACGATGTCTATTGGTTCGCTGGTCGGCACGGCGGCGATGGCGGCCTGCTCGTTTGCGTTTTTCTTCGGGGACATATGGAACAATGTGACGAGTGTGCTTTTGTTTATACTTGTGTTCTATTCGCACCGGGCCAACTTAAAGCGGCTTGCCGAAGGCAAAGAAAACCAGCTTTGATTTCGCAATGAAAACATGAGCCATAAGGAGGGCGAATGCTTCAAATTATCATTATCGTACTGTTGGTGGCAGCCGATCAGCTGACCAAGTTTCTGCTGTGGCCGACACTGGGGACATATCCGGACGGCTCGATGCCGGTGATACCCGATGTGCTGCATTTTTCATATGTGAAGAATACGGGCGCATCCTTTGGAATGCTGCCGGGCATGCAGGTGTTTTTTATAGTGATGACGATTCTCGTGCTTGTTGCGGCAGTGTATATCATGATCCGCTATCGCGATAAACACTCCCGGTTTATCAAGGTGCTCATTGCGGTGCTGTTCTCGGGTGCGCTTGGTAACCTGATCGACAGGATTGCGTTTGGCTATGTCAGAGACTTTATCGATTTTCGTCTGTTCGATTTTTGGAAATGGGTATTCAATATCGCGGACGCTGCGCTGGTTATCGGTGCGATATTGCTCGGCATCTATATATTGTTTTTCTATAAGGATAATAAAAAACCGCTTCTCCAAACCGACACGGATGTAAGCGACGTCAAAGGCGCGCAGAGCAAGGACGATGGCGGTGATGACGGCGCGGCGGGATAAGAGCCATGGATAACGAAACGCGGCTTGAGGTCAGCGAAAAAGCGCAAAGGCTGGATAAATATCTTGTGGAGCAGCTGCCGCTGACGCGTTCACATATAAAAAATGCGATAGAAGCAGGCCTTGTGCTGCTTAACGATGTGCAGGCCAGGCCGGGTGATAAGGTGAACGTCGGCGATGTGATTGTGATCCAAACGCCGCCGCCCAAGGAATCTGAAATTGTCGCGGAAAATATTCCGCTTGATATCGTTTATGAGGATGAATGGATGGCTGTGGTCAACAAGCCGCAGGGCATGGTGGTTCATCCCGCACCGGGAAATTATGAGGGCACGCTGGTCAGCGCGCTGCTTTATAACGTCAAAGACCTTTCGGGCATTAACGGTGAGCTGCGCCCCGGCATCGTTCACCGGCTGGACAAAGACACATCGGGGCTGCTCGTCATCGCCAAAAATGATAAGGCGCATGTGGCGCTGGCGGAACAGATTGCCCAGAAGAGCGCACGGCGTATCTACGCCGCAATCGTTCACGGCAACATACTTGAGGATGCTCTCACAATTGACAAAAGCATCGGGCGCAGCCGCGGCGATCGCAAGAAGATGGCAGTGGTCACAGGCGGACGCCACGCGGTGACACGGGTTCGCGTATTGGAGCGCTTCGGCGCTTTTACTTGTATCGAGGCAGAGCTGGAAACAGGGCGCACGCATCAGATTCGCGTGCATCTTGCAAGCATAAAGCGCCCGGTCGCGGGGGATCAGGTGTATGGCCCCAAGGCTGTTAAGCTGCATCAAAACGGACAGCTCCTTCATGCCAAAAAACTGATGCTGCGCCATCCGTCCACCGGCGATGAGATGACATTTGAAGCGCCGCTGCCCGATTATTTTGAAAAGGCGCTGAAATCACTTCGGGATAAACAACCTTAACAAGCTGTTGACTTTTTCAGGACTGTTGACTATAATGGTCTAAGTTAAAAAACTCCCATTGTCGGACTTATTTGTGAGTTCCGTGGAGTATGGGAGGGAGGGTTACTAGTTGGCAGAAATTCGCGTTGGTGAAAATGAATCTTTAGAGAACGCTCTGAAACGGTTTAAACGTTTGACCGCAAGAGAGGGTACTTTGGCGGAGCTGAGAAAACGTGAGCACTACGAAAAGCCAAGCGTCAAAAGGAAGAAAAAGGCAGAGGCGGCTCGGAAGAGAAAGCACTAAGTGCATACATATTTGCAAACAAAAGCCCGGGGGTCATGTTTTCCCGGGTTTTATTATTTTTGGGCCACATGAAAAGGTTGTGTTTATAGGAAAGCCGAAAGTAAAGTATAATAGCGTGGTAGTGAGGGAAGGAGCTGCAGTATGAAAAGACTGTTAGCGGCTGTGGCGGCATTGCTCATTGGGCTTGGCATTTTCGCAGGAGGACAGGCTCAGGCGACTGACAAGGCGGTGGTTGTGGCCGAGGTCAGCGGCGAGGTTAATGCGGCCATGAGCGCATATATAAAAGATGTGATCGGCAATGCAGAGAAGTCGGGCAGCGCCGTTGTGCTCGATATCGACACCTACGGCGGCCAGATACTCGAAGCCGACAATATAAAAAAGACGCTGCTGAATGCCGCTGTACCGGTGGACTGCTACATCAGCGGCAACGCGCTCTCTGCGGGCGTGCTCATTGCGGTTTCCTGCGAGCGCATCGTCATGGCGGATTCGGCTGTAATCGGCGCGGCGGAGACCATACCCAACGACGAGAAAACGCTTTCTTCATGGGTGGGTATATTAAAATCCGCCGCTGAGGCGCGCGGGCGCGCTGGCAGCTTGGTTGCCGCCATGGCGGATAAACGTATCGTTATAGAAGGTGTCACCAAGGCAGACGAGCTGCTCACCTTAGGAGCGCAGGATGCCAAAGGCCTGGGGCTGTCCGAAGGAACGGCAGCAAGCTTAAGCGACGCGCTGGCTCAGCTTGGTTACGGCGATTCAGCGATAAGCGAGCAGCCCATGAGCTTTTCCGCCAAGGCCGCACAGTTTCTCACCTCCACGACCATCGCGAGCCTGTTGTTTATCGCGGCCATCGTCTGCTTGGGCATCGAGATTTTCACGCCCGGCTTCGGTATTTTCGGCGCACTTTCCATTGTCTTTTTCGGTCTGTATTTCGGCGGCAGCTTCCTTGCGGGATACGCGCAGTGGTGGGCGGCGGCGTTGTTTGTGTTCGGCATCGTGATGGTTGGTATCGAGATTGCCGTGCCCGGCTTCGGCGTGTTTGGAATACTCGGTATACTGGGAATCGGCGCGGGGCTGCTGTTTGCCGCGCGTGATCTGGCGTCGTTCTTGATTATATTCATATCAGGCGTGGTGGGCAGCGCTGTGCTGCTGCCCATTCTTTATCAGATATTTAAACGGATGGGTCTCATTCGAAAAGTGGTGCTGTTTGGCAATATGGAGACGGCGGAAGGGTTTACCAGCCACGAAAAAAGCGAGAGCCTCTTAGATAAAGAGGGCGTCGCGGAGACGGATTTGAGGCCTGCGGGTTTTGTGCGTATAAACGGGGCGCGCTTGGAGGTTATCTCAAACGGCGCCTATATTGTAAAAGGAAGCAGCATTAAAGTGGTTGAGCATACGCCGGGGCGCATTGTGGTGGATGAAATCAAAGAAGAAGATATGTGAGTTTTCAACTGGCTTCAGATGCTGATACATAAAAAATCATTGATACAATGAAGGCTTTTGTACGGCCTTCTTTTTTTATCCTCGCTCGCATATTAATTAATCGGGGTTGTATGGAAAGATGACCGAAGAGCGTAGAAGAGCACTGATCAACAAAAACTGACGGAGAACAGCATTGAGTCGTTTAAGCGAAATTAAAAAAGGCATCGTGCAAAAATTTGAGCTCTCGCCTGAGGCGGTGGGCTGTTTGCGTTTAACCGTGATTGACAATACCAACGTGTATATTGAAAACCACAGGGGCATCGCGGAATACACGCAAAGAAAAGTCGGCATCAACGGAGACGCGTTTGTGATTGTGATTAACGGCAGTGCCTTGCAGCTGGAACGCTTCGGACGCGACAACGTGGCCATCAGCGGTGACATCCGGTCGGTTGAGTATGAAAATATAAGATAAGAGGTGGGCAGCGCGCCTTGAAAATATGGAAATTCATTGGCGGATATGTTATGATACGCGTGGAAGGCCTCTCGCTCGAGAGGTTCCTGAATATTGCGGCGCAGTCCGGCATTATGGTTTATAACGTACAGCGGGTATCGTATACAGTGCTGCGTGCGGTGCTCAGCGCCCACGGGTATCGGAAAATGTGCCGCGTTGTGCCCGATAAGTACCGCATTACGACAGAGAAGAAAGCCGGTATGCCATTTGGTTTCAAGTGGCTGTCGGGACGCAAGGCTCTGCTCATCGGGCTGGCCTGCGTGAGTGTTATGGTGTTTGTTGTCTCGCTTTTTGTATGGGATGTGCGCGTAACGGGTATAGAAAAACGTGAGGCGATTGCACTGACCAGGGAAATGCAGTCGCTCGGCGTATTCGTGGGCGCATTTAAGGGCGGCGTGGACATCAAAGCGATCGAAACGCGTCTGATGGTGGAACACGACGAATTCGCTTGGGTCAATCTGCGCTTTAAAGGCGTAGTCGCCGAGATTGAAGTGGTACCCGCCGAGCCCGCGCCCGAGATGGTGGACGAGACGCGTCCTTGCAACATCGTGGCCACCAAGGATGCGCTGATCGAAAGCATTGTGGCGCTTAAGGGCCGCGCGTCAGTGGCTAAGGGGCAAACGGTACGCGAAGGGGATGTGCTGATATCAGGCTTTATATGGGATGAAGGTCTTACGCGCCTGCTCGTGGCGGCGCGCGGAGAGGTTATCGGAAGCGTGTGGTATAAGGCGCAGACAAGCGCGCCTATGTACGCCGAAGCGCGGATGCCCACGGGGCGCACGCAGACGCAGCGCGTGATTGCCATCGGTGCGGATACCGCGGCGGTGGACGCAGGCTGTGAGTTCGCAGCGTTTGATACGCGCGTGATTGAAAAGTATAATGTGGTGGGTCTTTTTCTGCCGGTCAAGGTTATTACGCTGGAGCACAGCGAAGTGGAATTAAAGCAGGAACCGGCAAATCTGCAGAAGCTGATGGTTGATTTAGAGGAGCGAGCCTATTATAATGCGCAGAGGCTGGTTCCGGATAACGCAGAAGTTGTGGGGCATGAGACGGTGTCTGAAGAGATAGACGGCAAACTTGTGGTGACGGTCTATGTTCAGACACGTGAGAATATAGGAAAAGTCGTATATTTGGAGGAGTAATTTGGACGCATGCAACGTGGAACTCGGCATCGAGGTTGATGATATCGAGCAGCTGATTGCGCTTTTTGGCGCATTTGATGAGAACTTGAAGGCCATTGAAAAGGAGACGGGCGCAAGCATCATCGCAAGAAACACCCATGTGGCGATATACGGGCGAAGCGAAGACGCCGAGCTTGCCAAGGTCGTGGTGGACAAGCTCTTGGGCATGATCAAGAAACATGAGAAGATCGACCTGTCCCGTATCCGCTATGCCGTGGAGCTCGCAAGGGAAGGCAACGCCGACGCGATAGAGGAGATCATGACGGACGTGATTGCGATCACGAGCAAGGGGCGTCAGGTCAAAAGCCGCACCATCGGACAGAAGCACTATGTGAAGGCCATGAGGGAGAACACGGTGGTGTTTGCTATCGGCCCTGCGGGTACAGGCAAAACGTATCTTGCGATGGCAATGGCCGTCGTCGCGTTTAAAAACAAAGAAGTAGAGCGGATTATTCTGACGCGTCCCGCTGTGGAGGCCGGCGAGAGCCTTGGGTTTCTTCCGGGTGATCTGCAGACCAAGGTAGATCCTTACTTGCGCCCGCTCTACGACGCACTGTATGAGCTGCTGGGCGGCGAGATGTTTGCGCGGCTCTCGGAGCGCGGCGTGATCGAGGTGGCGCCCCTGGCGTATATGCGCGGACGCACGCTTTCCGACGCGTTTATCGTGCTTGACGAAGCGCAGAACTGCACAGAGGAGCAAATGAAGATGTTCCTGACGCGTCTTGGCGAGAACGCGCGTATGGTGGTCACGGGTGATATCACGCAGATTGACCTGCCAAAGGAAAAAAAGAGCGGCTTGAAACAATGCGTCAACATACTTGAAGGCATAGAAGGCATCAGTGTGCAGTATCTGACGCACAAGGACGTGGTGCGTCACGCGCTTGTTCAGAATATTGTCAGAGCCTATGAGAGATATGAGAAGAACTCGAGGAGGTAGCCAGATGGGAGCCAATCCGCTAAAGAGAAGGCTTGTGCCCAAAAAGCAGCTGCTTGCATCCGTGTTGATCGGGCTGGGTACGCTGCTTATTGTGTTTGTGCTGGTTGCGCTCTCTGTCACACCCGTTCAATATGACATCGAAGCCGGAGAAGTCGCGCCTGCCACCATTACGGCCACGCGCGATGTGACTGATCAGATATCAACCGATGCGGCTATCGAGAAAGCGCGTGCGCAAGTGCCGCTGATGTATACCATGGACAGCACTGTCACGGCTGCCGTTCAGCAAAGCGTCACGGACTATTTTGCGCTGGCCAAGACGGCGAATGAAACGCTTCGCGACGACTATATCACTTGGCAGGTCAAGGAGGCCAATTACGGCTTCTCGCGCGATTATTTCCTGGGGCTTTTCGATGCGTCGGAAGTGAATTGGAGCGAGTCCCTGTCGCAGCAGCAAAAGGATGATGTGAGAACCTTGCTCTCGGATCCGAATATGCCGGATAACGCGATTTATGCGCTTGCTGCCATGGATGCCGAGGGTATTTCCAATATGACCGAAGAAGTGACAAGCATTGTGGCGGCGTCGCTTGAAAACGGCATTCGCGAAGAGAACCTGAGAGCCGAAAAGAGGGATGTAGAGGACGCGATCAAGACGCTGTATCCCGAAGAAACCGGCTATATTGCATATTTTCCCGTCGATAAATATTTAAAGGCCAACATGCTCATTGACGCGGCGGCCACAGAGCAGGCGCGCAGCGCCGCGGCCGAAAATGTACAGCCCATCATCTACAAACAAAACCAGACCATTGTGGACGCGGGTCAGGTGATCACTGAAGAGCAGCTTGCGGTGCTTGCGGAGCTGGGTTTTGTCGGTGGAGAAGAGACCAACTATATGCTCTACGTCGGTTTGTTTTTGCTGATCTCGCTGCTGTTTGTTGTTTATGCCACGTATCTTTACCAGTTTGAAAGTGAGCTTCTCACTGAGACGAGAAAGCTGTTCGTGCTCGCTACGGTTATTGTGGTGGTGGCACTGATCAGCGTACCGCTCTCGCGGCTGGATACGCGCATCGTCCCCGGTTTCTTTGGTACGATGCTGGCATGCGTGCTGGTGTCGCAAAGAAGCGCGCTGGCACTCAATGTGTTTCTCGCGCTGGTTTTGGGAATGATAACATCGTGGCAGACCGGCGTGCTGAGCACGACAATGCTGAGTAGCACGATGATGACAATCGTTGGAGGCTCGGTGAGCGTATTTATGCTGCATCGGCCGGGACATCGGTCGTCTCTGATATACGCGGGACTGCTGGGCGGCGGCGCGAGCATGGTGATGACGGCATTGCTGAGCATTGTCGGCTCTGCGAACATCGTATGGGACAAGCTGTTTGTCGACTGCGCGTTTGCGGTGGTCAGCGGGTTGTTGGCCGGGGTGCTTGCTATCGGTACACTGCCGATATGGGAAGCGGCTTTCCGTGTGTCTACACCGGCTAAGCTGTTAGAGCTGTCTAACCCGAACCACCCGCTTCTTAAACGGCTCACGATTGAAGCGCCGGGCACGTATCATCACAGCATACTCACGGCGAACCTCGCCGAAGCGGGCGCGGACGCGGTGGGCGCCAATGCACTGCTGTGCCGTGTGGGTGCGTATTTTCATGACGTCGGGAAGCTCAAAAACCCGCGCTATTTCAAAGAGAACCAAAAGGGTGAGAACCCGCACGATGTGATGGACCCGCGTGAAAGCGCCAAAATCATCGTCAGCCATGTGTCTTACGGGCTGGAGCTCGCTCACCGGTATAAGCTCCCGCGCGATGTGCAGAAAATCATGGTTCAGCACCATGGCGATAGCATCGTGCCATACTTCCATCATAAAGCCATGGAGGCGGGGCTGGAGATCGATGAGAAGGTGTTTAAGTATCAGGGCAGCAAGCCGTCCACCAAGGAGGCTGCGATCGTGATGCTCGCGGATATGGTGGAAGCCGCTGTGCGCAGCATAGATGACCCCGACAGGGATCAGGTCAAGGATATGATCGACAAGCTCATACGCGCGAAGTACAACGACGGTCAGCTTGACGACTGCCCGTTAAACCGGCGCGATCTCAATTCTATCGCCAAGGCGTTTTTACATGTGTTCGACGGCGCGCTTCATGAACGCGTGAAATATCCGGGACAGGAGTAACGTATGCTGAAAGTGGATATCATCTGGCAGGGCATCGATAAGGACACAAAGCTTAAGCGCGCGGTGCTTAAAGCAGCGCGCACAGCCGCCAAGTGCGAGAAAAAATCCGGCAGCGTGTCGCTGCTGTTTACCGACGACGAGGCCATCCACACGCTCAACAGGGAATTCCGGCAGGTGGATAAGCCCACGGACGTGCTGTCGTTTCCGTCCGATGAGCCGGGGTTTTTTGGAGATATCGCGATATCCGTGCCGTGCGCCGTGCGTCAGGCCGGGGAATACGGCCATTCCATCGAACGAGAAATCGCGTTTCTGACGGTGCACGCGATGCTTCATCTTTTCGGTTACGATCACATCGAACCGGGCGATGAGGAAGTCATGCGCCATCGTCAGCGTGAAATATTGGTTATAGCAGGGGTTGAAATACCATGACAGAGAAAGACTTATTGAATGAAGCCAAAGCCGCCAAGGAAGGCGCGTACGTGCCCTACTCGAACTTCAGAGTGGGTGCGGCGCTGCTCGGCAAGAGCGGCACGGTCTACAGAGGCGCCAACGTGGAGAACGCGTCTTACGGCGTGAGCTGCTGTGCGGAGCGCGTGGCGCTTTTTAAGGCAGTCACGAGCGGTGAAAGAGAGTTTACCGCCATCGCAGTGACATCGGACTCGAATGATTTGACCTATCCCTGCGGCATTTGCCGTCAGGCGCTCAACGAATTCGAACCAAACATGGACGTGATTTCTTCCAACAAGGACTTGGAATACAATAAACTGACGCTGGATAAGCTGCTGGCGCATGCTTTTTCCGGCAAAGAGATGGAGTAACGATCAACGTGGAACACAAATCGGCATTTATCGCCATCGTCGGGCGGCCCAATGTGGGCAAGTCCACCATCATGAACCGCATCGTGGGCGCGAAGGTCGCCATCGTATCCAAGAAGCCGCAGACAACGCGCAACAAGATTGCCGGCGTGGTGACAGGGCAGGATTACCAGATGGTTTTTCTGGACACCCCGGGCGTCCATTCGCCGCGCAATAGGCTTGGGGAATACATGGTCAAAACAGCTTACGATTCCGCGCGCGATGTGGAAGCGATTCTGTTTATGTGCGATGCGCAGCGCGGAATAGAGCAGGAGGATTTGGATATTCTTCAAAAGCTGCTCCGAAGCGGTTCAACCATAGTGGCTGCGGTGAACAAGACGGACGCGGCAGGCAAGCAGAGTAGCCTGGATGCGGTTCAGAAGCTAAGAGACGCAGGATATGAAGGTGAGGCTTACCTTGTATCGGCTAAGACGGGAGAGGGCGTAGACGAGCTGCTGGCGGTTTTAAAGAAGTTCCTCATACCCGGCCCCCGGTATTATCCCGACGATGAGTATACAGATCAGCCAGAGCGCGTGATCGCGGCGGAGATGATCCGTGAGAAGGCGCTGCGTCTGCTCATGGAGGAGGTGCCGCATGGCATCGGCGTGAGCATCGACAGTGTGAAGCACCGCGAAGATAAGGATATTGTGGACGTGACTGCGACGATTATCTGCGAGCGCAACACGCATAAAGGTATCATCATCGGCCACGGCGGCAAAATGCTTAAAAGGATTGGGACTGAAGCCAGAAAAGATCTTGAAATGCTTTTTGGAACCAAGGTGTATTTAGAGCTTTGGGTCAAGGTAGAGGAAGGCTGGCGCGACAGCACACGCGTGATGCGCGAGCTTGGCTACGAGTAAGCATGGGCGCAGGACGTGAAACGCTGGCCCTTGTGATACGCACGGTGGACTATAAGGACAACGATAAAATGGTGACGCTGCTGACCAAGGACTATGGGCGCATGTCCGCGCGGGTGCGCGGAGCAAAAAAGCCCACGTCCAAGCTGTTTTCCGCAGGGTCGCTTTTTTGCTGCGGCGATTACGTGTTTTTTGAGAAGGATGGGCGCTACGGCGTGAAGGGCTGTGCGATTCGCCGCACATTTTTCGGTTTGCAGAACGATTACGACGCCTATGCCGCCGCGTGCTTTATCGCGGATGCGGTAGACAAGGTGGCCCAAGAGGATGATATTCCCTCGGGGCTGTTTACACTCGTGATAAACGCGCTGTATGCGCTGGATACGGGCTCTGCACCCTCCGGCACCGTGCTTTGTTACTTTTTGCAGCGTCTGCTGCATATCGAGGGCGTTTACCCTTGTCTTTCCGCGTGCACAGTCTGCGGCAGTGAGCCGCCGCTTGTGCGTTTTTCGGCGGAACATGGCGGCGCGCTGTGTCCAAGCTGCGGACGCGATCATGGCGGCGTCGCTCTCGATGATGCACTTCTTAATGCGCTGCGCTTGCTGGCGCATACAGCCGCGAAGGACTTGGGTGGCCTTGATATCAGCGCGGACGTACAAAAACGCCTGAGCAGCGCGCTCATTGCTTATTTGGAGCATGTCTTGCAGCACCCTTTAAAAACGGCGCGTTTCATCACAGGAGAAAAGAAAAGCCGATGAGTGATCGTGTGAATTGCATGACAACAAAAAACTACATCCAAAAAAAACCGCTCCATACAGCATCTCTCAGAGACTTAGGGGCTGCGAAGAAAACCTGCACTTTGCATAATAAATGAACGTCTTATTGTATTGACAACGCCGTCTACATATGATAAAATTCCGTTCTGTCGGTTGCTCGATATAGCTCGGCTCTTTAAGCGGCTGACTATGTGCGCCTGTAGCTCAGCAGGATAGAGCAACGGCCTTCTAAGCCGTGTGTCCAGGGTTCGAGTCCCCGCAGGCGCGCCATTACGGCCCCTCAGAAAGGCGGCTTTTTGAGGCGGTATATGGTGGGTATAGCTCAGTAGGTTAGAGCGCCAGGTTGTGGCCCTGGAGGCCGTGGGTTCGAATCCCACTACTCACCCCAATAAATAATCCGTTTGCCGTTGGGGTGTAGCCAAGCGGTAAGGCACGGGACTTTGACTCCCGCATTCGTAGGTTCAAATCCTGCCACCCCAGCCAACTTTATATGACCCACTAGCTCAGGCGGTAGAGCACTTGACTTTTAATCAAGGTGTCCGGAGTTCGAATCTCCGGTGGGTCACCAAAAGAATCAAATCCGAATTTTTCTCTTATAGGGGAGGGGTTCGGATTTGTTGTTTTTTTCAGCACTTTCAATAAATAAACAGAGGAGGCATTGAAATGAATGGAACAAGAAGATTAAAGTTGAAGCCGCAAATATCCCTCGGAGGACGCCTTTAAGGTTGATAACTATTGGTGCCATCTCAAAGAACATTCCCGTGATTCGTATAATTCAAGATTAAAATGATGATTGCTTTATACAAATTACCTGACTATTAAAACAATCGTTTATTCACTTGTCTATTGCCTGTAAGTTCGTGTATTATGGTTATAAAATTTGTAAAGAGATATGGTATGAATAAACAGATTATTGTGACATTGGATAAGGATGGTGCGCTGGCTACGCTTCTGCAAACACGTGTTTTTACGCTGTATCATAAAAGCAAGGCTCAATGGCATAACGCGTCCTCTTTTGAACTGGCTGGCGGAATGACGGATGCCGCATTGATACGCGAAACAATCGACGCTTTGGCAAAACGTTATCCGGACTGCCGCATTATCGTCAGTAAGAGGGTATCCGGTGTTGCATTTCAGATGCTGAATAAAACCGGTTTCTCAATATTTGAAACGGATGAGATATCCGACGAGCTTTTTAATAACGCGCTGGATGATGTGATGAAAAGCCAAGTCATACCAGAAAGTCCGCCGATGGAGCCGAAAGCGCCGAATGGTGACGGGCATTTTGTTTTTGATTTGGTTCGGCTGCAAAAGGCGTACCCACAGGTGTCATCCAAAAAAGCGTTGATGGCGTTTATCGCTGCGGCAGATTTTATAACACTCGAATTGATATGCGACCATCTCCCGCCGTGGATGGAAGAGATGATGAAGGCGTGCGGTTACCGTTATAGCCGAAGAAGTAAAACCACGGGAATAATGAGCTATTTTATCGAAAAAACATAACCCGCATTATACCGGGGCGCTATTCGAATGCCTTAAAATGAATAATGAAGTATATAAACTTGCAGAACAGCTGTATAATTCTCGAAGATTTGACGTTCTTTCTATTGACAGAATTTTGGGGCGCTGATATAATGGGTTCAAGCTCAGTTATGAGTGTTCAAGCAAGCAGACGTTAATCAAAAATGATATCACCATGAATGGGCATGAAAGATACCATTTTTGAATATAAATTTATCAGAAAATCATATAGAAGTCGTCCGACAAAGTCGTCATTTCGTATTTGAAATGACGTTTTTTGTTTTCTGGCTTTTAAAAGCGAAAGGTGTGTTAAACTTGCCAGTCGGCTTGTGTCACCTTGGAGATCTGTTATATGGACACCCGAGTAAAACGAGGCTTTGTTTAGTGCAGGCAAAATGCAAGAATGAAAGGCAATGGCGTCATTTCGATGGCGTCATTTATTTTTTTATGGAGGTTATGCATTATGAGACAGGTAGCTATTTACGGTAAGGGCGGAATCGGTAAGTCCACCACCACTCAGAACCTGACGGCAGGCTTGGGAGAAATGGGCAAGAAGATTATGATTGTGGGCTGTGACCCCAAAGCAGACTCGACGCGTCTGATTCTCGGCGGTTTGGCGCAGCAGACCGTTCTGGATACGCTCCGCGAGGAAGGCGAAGACATTGAGCTGGATTTGGTTTTGAAGGAAGGTTTTGCGGGCATCAAATGTGTTGAGTCCGGCGGGCCTGAACCGGGCGTGGGCTGCGCGGGGCGCGGTATCATCACTTCTATTGGGCTGCTGGAACGACTGGGAGCCTATGAAGCCGATCTCGATTACGTTTTTTACGATGTTCTCGGAGACGTTGTGTGCGGCGGGTTTGCCATGCCGATTCGTGAAGGCAAAGCGAAGGAGATATACATTGTGGCCAGCGGCGAGATGATGGCGCTGTATGCTGCCAACAATATATCAAAAGGCATTCAAAAGTACGCGCGCACCGGCGGCGTTCGGCTGGGCGGCATCATCTGCAACAGCCGCAAGGTAGACGGCGAGGCGGAACTCGTGGGCGCGTTTGCCAAGGAACTGGGCAGCCAGATGATTCACTTTGTGCCGCGTGACAACATGGTGCAGCGTGCGGAAATTCATAAAAAGACCGTGATTGACTTTGACCCGGCTTGCGGTCAGGCGGATGAATACAGGGCGCTGGCCAATAAAATTGACGGCAACGATATGTTCGTGATTCCCAATCCGCTCAAGCAGGAGCGTCTGGAAGCGCTGCTGATGGAACATGGTTTACTCGATCTTTAATATTTGAGAGGAGAATAAGAAAATGCTTTTAGTCAGAGCTATTGTCAGGCCCGAGAAGGTGAACGCGGTGATGTCTGAATTGATGGAGGCGGGCTTTCCCGCTGTGACCAAGCTCGATGTGTTCGGGCGCGGCAAGCAGCGCGGCGTTGTGGTCGGCGATATTCAGTACGACGAAATTCCCAAAGAAATGCTGTTGCTCGTTGTGAACGATGAAGACAAGGATGATGTTGTAAAAGTGGTGATGCGTACCGCAAGGACGGGCGACAACGGCAATTTCGGCGACGGCCGTATATTCATCAGCTCCGTTCTCGATGCCTATACCATCAGCACCGGCATGCAGGGCTTATAAGGAGGGCATTATGAAAGAAGTCATGGCATTTATACGAACAAATAAGGTTAATGCCACCAAAAAGGCGCTGGGTGATGCCGGGTTTCCGGCCTTTATGTGCCGGCGCTGCATGGGACGCGGAAAAAAACAGATTGACCCCGCGCTGCTCAGATACGTGATGGATACCGGAGAGATTCCCGTATCGAATGTCGGCGAGTCCTTTACGGAGGGAGCGCGTTTAATCGCCAAACGCTTCTTCACCTTGATTGTGGAAGATGAAGACGTGGAGACGGCAGTGAAGACGATCATCGACGCGAATCAGACGGGGAATCCGGGCGATGGTAGGATATTCATACTCCCGGTACAGGAAACCTACAAGGTGCGCACGGGAGAATCCATATTGTGAGAAAGAGAGGAAAGCCATGAACAAGAAGGACAGGGTGCTCGCACAATACAGCGCCCGTGTATATAAAAACCGCAAGGAGCATGTGCTGGAGGTGACGGACGATACCAAAGATATGCCGATTACCGCCAATACGCGCAGCGTTCCCGGCATTATGACAAACCGCGGCTGCTGCTATGCGGGCTGTAAGGGCGTGGTGCTCGGGCCGCTTAAAGACGCGCTGACCATCACGCACGGCCCCATCGGATGCGGATTCTACTCGTGGGGCACGCGCCGCAACAAAGCCAAAACAGAAAGCGGAGATAACTTTATTCAGTACTGCTTTTCGACGGATATGCAGGAGTCGGATATCGTGTTTGGCGGTGAAAAAAAGCTGAGAACTGCCATCGACGAAGCCATGGCGATGTTCTCGCCCAAGGCGATACTGATCTGTTCAACGTGCCCTGTGGGGCTCATCGGAGACGACATTCACGCCGTTGCAGCAGAGGCGGAGAAGAAGTACGGCATCACGTGTGTGGCGTTTAGCTGTGAAGGGTATAAGGGCGTCAGCCAAAGCGGCGGGCACCACATCGCCAACAACGGGCTTATGCGCCGCGTGATCGGCACTGCTGATGTCGTATCCGATAAAAAGTACAAAGTGAATCTGCTCGGCGAGTACAACATCGGCGGTGACGGTTGGGAGACAGAGCGGATACTAAAGCGCATCGGGTATGAGCTGGTGTCGGTATTCACGGGTGACGGCAGCATTGAAGCGCTGCAAAAATTACACACGGCAGACCTCAATCTGGTCATGTGCCACCGGTCCATCAACTATATTGCCGAAATGATGAAGGACAAATACGGTATCAATTGGCTTAAAGTTAACTTCATCGGCGTGGACGCGACGATACAGTCGCTGCGGGATATGGCCGAATACTTCGGAGACGAGACGCTCAAGGCGAGAACAGAAGAGGTGATCGCGGATGAACTGGCGGCCATTGAAGAAGAACGCGCTTACTACCGCACCAAGCTTAGCGGCCGAACGGCGGCGCTGTTTGTCGGCGGATCACGCGCGCATCATTACCAAAACCTGCTCGCTGACTTAGGGGTGGAAACGGTGCTAGCCGGATACGAATTTGCGCATAGAGACGACTATGAAGGCCGCGATGTGATTCCATCCATCAAGGAAGACGCAGACAGCAAAAACATTGAGAGCATCACAGTGGAGCCGGATGAGCAAAAGTTCCGCGCGTATCTCTCCAAGGATAAGTACAACGAGCTTAAGGCTAAAATGCCGCTCGAGAACTACGGCGGCATGATTAAAGACATGAAGACAGGCAGTATCGTGGTGGACGACTTGAACCACTTTGAGACGGAAGAGTTCATCCGCGTGCTGAAGCCAGATTTCTTCTTTTCGGGCATCAAGGACAAATACATACTTCAAAAGAGCGGTGTGGTCTCCAAACAGCTGCATTCTTACGACTACAGCGGCCCTTATTCCGGGTTTAACGGAGCTATTCAGTTTGCAAAAGACATCACTATGGGGTTGTATGCGCCCGCGTGGCAATATGTGACTCCGCCGTGGAAGAATCAATCGACACTGCAAGCCAAGCTGGCGGGAGGTGAAGCTTCATGTTAAACCTGACTCCTGAAAAAATTGCGGAGCGCAGTGCGCTTCGTATTAACCCGTGCAAAACCTGTCAGCCGGTGGGGGCGATGTACTGTGCGCTCGGCGTGCACAAATGTATGCCGCACAGCCACGGCTCACAAGGCTGCGTATCGTATCATCGCACATTTCTGTCACGGCATTTCAAAGAACCGGCCATCGCGTCCACCAGCTCGTTTACCGAAGGCGCTTCCGTGTTCGGCGGCGGCAGCAACCTGCGCACCGGCGTAAAAAACGTGTTCGAGATTTACAATCCGGATATCATTGCCGTGCATACCACATGCCTCAGTGAAACCATCGGTGATGACGTGGGCAGCTATATCATGGATATTGAAGCGCCGGATAAAAAGCTCGTGGTACACGCCAGCACGCCGAGCTATGTCGGCTCGCATATCACCGGATTTTTCAACATGATGTGCGGCTTCATCAACTACCTTTCGCGCACGACGGGCAAGAAAAACGGTAAAACGGGTATATTCCCAGGCTTCTTAAATCCGGCGGATATCCGTGAAATGAAGCGCATCGCGGGGCTGATGGAAGTGCCGTTTATCATGTTCCCCGACCAGAGCGGCGTGATGGATGCGCCTATGACCGGACGTTACGAGATGTACCCGGAGGGCGGCACCACGATTGATGAAATCACGGCGCTCGGCGACTGCAGCAAGGTGATTGCGTGCGGACAGCTGACCTCCGGTGAGCCTGCCAATGTACTGCAGCGCAAATGCAAGGTGGCGTACGATCTGATTCCGCTGCCAATCAGCATTGAGGGCACGGACAAATACATCATGGCACTGTCTGCGATGGATCAAAAGCAGATACCCAAGGCGCTCGAAGAGGAACGCGGGCAGCTGATTGACGTGATGCTGGATGCGCACTTCTATTATCACGGCAAAAAGGCAGCCATTTTCGGCGATCCGGATACGGTTCTCGGGCTGATGCAGCTGGTGCTGGAAATGGGCATGATCCCCAAGTACGTGATCACCGGTACACCCGGCGAGGCGTTTGAAAGAGCCGCCAGGGCCATTCTCGCCAAATTTGATACACCCGACTGCACCATCAAAGCAAATGCGGACTTGTTTGAGCTGCATCAGTGGATAAAAAATGAGCCGGTTGATCTACTGCTGGGCACCAGCTACGGCAAACAGATCGCCAAAGCGGAAAATATTCCGTTCGTTCGGGCGGGCTTCCCGATACTTGACCGGTATGCGCATTCTTATTTCCCGATAACGGGGTATAAAGGGGCGCTGCGGCTGGTGGAACAAATCACAAACGCGCTGCTGGATCAGTTTGACCGGGAGTGCGCGGATGAAGACACCGACGTTGTTCTGTAATTAAGCACTGTTCAAAAGCGGGTTGCGGCGCTGCACCGGGCGAGGCGGCCTGCTTTGTGCTTTTCTAAGGAGAACAGAAATTTTGGTTTGTCGGCAACAGCAACACTGTCGGCATACAGCGGAAGGGAGACACGGGTATGAGTAACAGCGTCATACTGGATGAAAGAAAGGATTTTATTCGGATCGGTAACGGACAAAACGGTATCAGCTGCGACAGCGACAGTCTTTCCGGCGCGGTGAGTCAGCGGGCGTGCGTATATTGCGGCGCGCGTGTGGTGTTAAACCCGATTACCGATGCCTTCCATATCGTGCACGGGCCTATCGGCTGCGCGAGCTACACATGGGATATCCGCGGCAGCCTCACTAGCGGCAGCGAGGTATACCGTAACAGCTTCTCGACCGATCTAAGTGAAAAAGATGTGGTGTTCGGCGGAGAGAAAAAGCTGGCGGCAGCCATTGATGAGCTGGTGAAAAAGCACAGCCCGCGTTTGATATTTGTGTACGCAACATGCATTGTGGGCGTTATCGGCGACGATGTGCAGGCCGTTTGCCGCGAGGCTGAGAGAAAATACGGTATCCGTGTGATTCCGGTACAGTCTCCGGGGTTCTCCGGCAACAAGTCGTATGGTTATAAAATGGCCTGCAACGCGATTATGGAGCTGATATCGCTGCATAAAACCACAGGGGAAAAGCGCGGAATAAACATCCTCGGCGATTTTAATTTGGCCGGGGAGATGTGGATTATTCAAAACTACATGAAAGAGATCGGCATTGAGGTGAGAGCCACGATTACCGGCGATGCGAGCTATAAGAGCATCATCAAGGCGCCCGGCGCGGCACTCAACATCATTCAATGCGCGGGCTCGATGACGTATTTGGCAAACCGCATGGAGCAGGAAATGGGCATCCCGTTTATCAAGATCAGCTTTTTTGGTGTGGAAGACACCAGTGCGTCGTTGATACGGATTGCCGAAGCAGTAGGCACGCCAGAGAACGTCGCGCGCGCCCGAACCTTCGCCCGGCGCGAGGAGCAACGGCTGAAAGGCTTTTTGGATGCGTATAAGCCGAGGCTGGAGGGAAAAAAAGCGGCCATCTATGTGGGCGGCGGGTTTAAGGCGATATCTCTGATTCGCCAGTTTAACGCGCTTGGCATAAAAACCGTGGTGGTGGGTACGCAAACGGGCAAACCGGAGGATTATGAAATGATATGCCAGCTCGTGAGCAGCGATACCGTGATACTTGATGACGCGAATCCGACTGAGCTGGAAACGTTCATGAAGCAGACGGGTGCTGACATACTGGTGGGCGGCGTGAAGGAACGCCCGCTGGCCTACAAGCTGGGCATCGCTTTTTGTGACCATAACCATGAGCGCAAGCAGGCGCTGGCCGGTTACGACGGCGTTATCAATTTTATGCAGGAGATCAACCGCTCGATGAACAGCCCTGTGTGGCGGGTACTCCACTCATCGATAACAGCTGACGAAAAATGCAGCGCTGAGCCGATGTGCGCGGAGGTGAGCGCATGAGCATGAACCTTGTTGAGTTAACCGTTAACCCGTGCAAAATGTGCATGCCAATGGGCAGCGTCAGCGCGTTTATGGGCATTCGCCGGTGTATGACACTGCTTCACGGGTCACAAGGCTGCAGCACGTATATCCGGCGGCATATGGCCACGCATTACAACGAGCCGGTGGATATTGCGTCCTCGTCCTTGACGGAGCAGGGCACCGTGTTCGGCGGTGAAGCCAATTTGATCAATGGGCTGAAAAACCTGATTGCGCTTTATAATCCGGATGTAATCGGCGTCGCCACAACGTGCCTCGCCGAGACGATCGGCGAAGACCTGCCGCGCATGATTCGTGATTTTTATGAGACGAATCCGGCTTGCCGGGCAAAAATCATCCCGGTATCGTCGGCAGGGTATGCTGGGACGCAGTTTGAAGGCTTTTTTGCGGCACTCAGCGCCATTGTGCGCAGCGTGGATATACAAAATGAACAGCATGACAGCATTAACGTGATTACCGGCTGCTTAAGCCCGGCGGACACGCGGTACTTAAAAAACCTTTTTTGTGAGATGGGGTTGAATGTGATATTACTGCCAGATCTTTCGGAAAACCTCGACGGCGGATTTCAAAAGGACTACAAGCGGCTGCCCGAAGGCGGCACATCGCTGGCAGACATCGCGCGCACGGCGGGCTCTCGGTTGACGGTGGAGCTATCCACGTTTATCAGCGATGCTGACTCACCGGCAAAGTTCTTGCACGATACCTACGGCGTGCCCTATGTGCGGTGCCATTTGCCTATGGGCCTTCGCGACACCGATTCGCTGATTGGCCTGCTGGCGCAAGCGGGCGGAAAAGTGACGGAAGCGATGAAAGGCGAGCGCGCCCGGTTTTTGGACGCGATGGTGGATTCGCATAAATACAACGCCGAGGGACGCGCGGTGATATTCGGCGAGCCTGATTTCGTTTTTGCTACAAACCGGCTTTGCACCGAAAACGGGCTGGTACCTGTGCTCACAGCGACGGGCGCTAAGTGTGACACGCTCAAAACGCTGCTGGAGCAAGAGACCGCCAGCGTTGCGGACACCTTTTTCACAGAGGATTTTGAGATACAAGACGCGTGTGACTTTGATGTGATTGAGGAAGCGGCGGTTCGGCTGAAGGCCAATCTGCTGGTGGGCAGCTCAGATGGCAGGCGTATTGCGCATAAGCTCGGATTGCCTTTGATTCGGTGTGCGTTCCCTGTTCACGACAGCGTCGGCGGTCAGCGTATCCGCACACTCGGGTATGAGGGTGCGTTATCGCTGCTGGACAGAATGACAAACGCGCTGCTCGAACGCAAGGAATCGAGCTTCCGCGACGCATTGTATGAAAAATACCACGGCGATAAAACAATCGACGCGGTGTCAGATAGCGCCATGGCCGCAGGTAAGCATACGTTGGAACAGCGGACGGCCGCGCACCCGTGCTTCAACGGCTGCGGCGGTGACTACGCACGCATTCATCTGCCTGTTGCGCGCGACTGCAACATTCAGTGCAACTATTGCGTGAGGAAGTTTGACTGTCCCAATGAAAGCCGCCCTGGCGTCACCACGCGAGTGCTGTCGCCGAAGGAGGCGCTGGACAGATACATGGAAGCCAAGGCGCGCATACCCAACCTGACTGTTGTGGGTATCGCGGGGCCGGGTGATGCACTGGCTGATTTTGAAAAGACGCAAAAAACGCTGCAAATGATACGCATGGCCGACAAGGATGTGACATTTTGTCTTTCCACCAACGGCCTGATGCTGCCGCAATACGCTCAGCAAATTGCCGCTCTTGGTGTGTCGCACGTGACGGTGACGGTAAACACGGTGGATGCGGCCCTCGGCAGCCATATTTACAAGCATGTTCGCTATATGGGGCACACATACACAGGAGAAACGGCTGCCGCCATACTGCTGGCCAATCAAATGGCGGGCATTAAAATGCTCGCGGAGCGGGGCGTAATGGTAAAGGTGAACATCGTGATGCTCAAGGGCATCAACGAAGCGCACATTCCCGCTGTGGTGGAACAGGTGAAGCAGCTCGGCGCGTCCATTACCAACATCATGCAGCTGATACCCGTGAAGGGCAGTGCGTTTGAGAGCATGCCTCTGGTCAGCAACAAAGAGATCATAGCAATGCGAGAAAAGTGCGGTGAAACGCTGACGCAGATGATGCATTGCCGCCAGTGCCGCGCCGATGCAGTGGGCCGTTTGGATAACGATGAATCCGCGAGCTTTTGCGATAGCGGCGGATGCGGCAAAACCGCGAAAAAAACAGCCCCGTCTGTCCAGAAGCCGCTGCTGTTTGCGGTATCGTCTCATGGCGGTGTGCTTGTTGATCAGCACTTCGGGCACGCGACTGACTTCTACATCTATGAAGCACGCGGCAGCGAGGTGCGCTTTGTGGAACGCCGGGGTGTGGGAAAATACTGCGACAACACGCCGGGCTGCGATGGCAAGGGCGGTGGAAAGCAGATGAAAATCGAAGAAATCTACCGCGCCATCGAAGACTGCGCCTCTGTGATCACAATGCGCATCGGGGAGGCACCGCGTCAGAAGCTGGCCGAAAAGGGCATTATGGCATTCACGGGTTTTGGCTGTATTGAAGAGGCTGTGCAGGATGCGGCGGCAGAATACAACGCGAATCAAAAGAAAGGAATTATATAACGATGGTACAACCCAAATATCATGTTTTTGTGTGCACGAGCTGCCGTATTAACGGCGTTCAAAAAGGCTTTTGCCATACCAAGGGGAGCGTGAACCTCGTGCAGCGATTTATGGAAGAAATCGACGAGAACGATCTGTCAGGAGATGTTCTGGTCACCAACACGGGCTGCTTCGGCATTTGCGATAGGGGCCCGGTGGTGGTGGTTTATCCCGAAGCCACATGGTATGGCAATGTCACCGAGGACGATGTGGCGGATATAGTGAAGCAGCATTTTGAAAACGGTGAAAAGGTTGACCGGCTTGTTATATAGCGCTGACAAGCTGCAAATCACTGATGCATCATTGTGCGGCTTGCAGCTCGACGGCGTTGATCCGCAGGCGCTTCGTGCGTATTATCAAACGCTGTTGGCGTTCGGCATCGCCAGTATACAGGTGCCTTGGAACGCAGTCGCACAGCTGACACCGGTTATCGAGCCGGAACGCACCGTGCTCAGCGTCCCCGAAGGCTGCAAAGCAGCACCGTCCGGCTTTGCCGGATATCTCAGCACGAATGAGGGGATGCCCGGAGCGATTATCGAATGCGCTTTGGGAAACTCGCTGCCTACGTTTGCGCAGGAGATTCGGTGGACAGCGGATGAATCGTTGTTCTTTGCGGATTATGCGGCTGAATTCAGTCGGCTGGCGGACGACTCGCGCTGTGGGTTCTGCCCGCGCGACGCGGGAGAAGCGGGCACGGCGCTAGCGGTGGAATGGCTGCTGGCGGGAGGACAACGGCTGACCGCCGCTTTTATGGGCACGGGTGGTTATGCGCCATTGGAAGAAGTGCTTGCTGCGCTGCATGTCTACGGTATGCTGCCGCCAGCCGTGCAGCTTATGAAGCTGCCCGATATTGCACGCGCATACACGCGGTTGACAAAAACGGCGATACCCGCACACAAGGCGGTGATCGGTTCGACGCTGTTTAATGTGGAGTCCGGCGTGCATGTGGACGGTATCGCTAAAAACCGACAGTGCTACGAGCCGTTTGCGCCGGAAGCAGTGGGCGCGGCGCGGAACATCATCATCGGCAAGCACTCAGGAAAGCAGGCGCTGAAGCTCAAGCTTGAGGAGCTCGGTTTAAACTGTGTGACCGATTTGGACCGGCTGCTGCATCTCGTGCGTGAGCAAAGCCTATGCGATGGCGGCGGCTTAAGTGATGATACCTTTGCTTCATTGGCAAAAAAGGCGGCGGGAGGAGATGCTGCATGAAGCCTCAGGTGCTGCTGACGGATACGACCTTGCGCGACGGTGAGCAGCGCAGCGGTTTTGCGTTCAGCATAGAAAAAAAGGTAAAGCTGGCACAACTGCTGGAACGAGCCGGGTTTTGCCAGATTGAAGCGGGTATTCCAGCAATGGGCCGCTGTGAGATGGATGCAATCTGCCGCATCATGGAGGTGCGCACAAAGGCGAAAATTGCCGTGTGGAACCGGATGTGCCGGGAAGACATTGCGCACAGCCTTGACTGCCAACCTGACATCATTCACGTCAGTGCGCCTGTTTCGGATATGCTCGTGAAAACGATGCTGAAAAAAGACCGTGCGTGGGTGAAACAGACGCTCGCGGATTGCGTGGCCTTCGCAAGGGAGAAAGGCTGCAATGTTTCGGTGGGATTTCAGGATGTGTCCAGGGCAGATCCAGAGTTTATCGCTTCGCTTGCGGGCGATATGAGGCGCTTGGGTGTGCTGTCTGTCAGACTGGCAGATACAGTGGGCACGCTGACACCGATGAAAGCACGCAAGCTGCTTGAATACTTGACGGAGCAGACGGATATACCGTTTGGTATTCACACACACAACGATTTGGGAATGGCGAGCGCAATCGCGGCGGAGGCTGTGCGAGGAGGGGCGGTTAGCGTTGATACCACACTATTCGGTATCGGAGAAAGAGCCGGAAACTGCGATTCATATAAATTTGCATCTCATATGCAGCTCAATAATGCGACAAATCCCGCGGCTGCGGATTTGATAACGCTGCGCGCCAAGGCCATGCCGATCCTCTTTCCGCCGGAAGGAATGAAAGGATGGCCCAAAAAGGATCAAGGAGACAATAAAGGTGAAGAGAATACTGACAAGCAAATCATCACGGGTTAAAATATCGAGAAACCTTCGCACCGCTACAAGTCTGCAGCGGTGCAGATAAAACGCATCTATTTGATGACGGTCAACCACTGCGTAAGCAGTTTTGTGCTATCCACAAAACCGCTGCCTTACGGCACAATCTCAAACCGTCTCACGGTTGTAATCCGTCACATTCATAGAGCCGTAAGCGCCAAATATAGCTTCGTCTGTTCCATGTTCGTCCCTAAGCACGTGTAAAACGCGGATAGGTTCCGCAAGTATGCGGGTGGATTCCGGGCGCAACTGCATGCTATAATGGGTAAAAACGTATCGGAGACGCGCATATGGAAGTGAAAAATGTGCTGGTGACGGGCGCGGCGGGGGGAATGGGCAGGGTTGCGTGTGAGCTTCTGAACCATGCGGGCTGCCGTATATGGGGGCTCGATCGCGCGGAGCCGCAAGGAGAATACGCATGGCACTTTATCCGAGCGGATATCACGGATGCTGCGTCGGTGGAGGCAGCGCGCGACGCGGTCTTCGCAGAGGCGGGCAGCCTTGACGCCATCGTTCATATGGCGGGCGTGTACGATCTGAATTCGCTGGTCGAGATGCCCGAGACAGACTGGTCGCGGATATTCGACGTGAATCTATTTGGCCCATACCGGGTAAACCGCGCGTTTGTGCCGCTGCTTTCGCGGGGCGGCCGAATCGTTCTGATCAGCAGTGAGCTTGCGCCGCTGGATCCGCTGCCTTTCACGGGCATCTACGCAATCACCAAAGCCGCGCTGGAGCGGTACGCCTTCTCGCTGCGGATGGAGCTGCAACTGCTGGGCATCGGCGTTTCGGTCATCCGTCCGGGTGCGGTCGATACGCAGATAATCGATATTTCCACGCAAAGGCTCAGCGCATTCAACGAAACCACAAAGCTGTATGCATGCAACGCGGCAAGATTCCGTAAAATCGTGGAGCGCGTTGAGGCGCGGAAAGTTTCGCCGGAGGCAATCGCCCGCCTCGTGCAAAAAGCGCTTCAAGCGCGGCGCTCGCGGTATGTGTATAACGTCAACCGCAACCCGCTGCTTTTGCTGCTAAACGCTTTGCCCGCCCGCTTTCAAACGGCGCTTATACGTCGGGTGCTCAAACCGTAACTGCATATCCGTCCGCCGGAAAAACTGAAGGTTTTCGCCAAAAATAACAGCACCCTCCGTCGAAGGTGCTGTACAACACATATAGCGCCTTATTGGGTTACGCCAAACTTGTGCTTTTCCTGGGCAGCAGCACCGAGATCACTCCCGACAGTATGGTACAGGCCGCGGGCACAATCATCAGCATGTCCATGTTCCACGCATAGGCCAACGTACCCATAAGTAGCGGGAAGAATGAGAAGGCAAGATACAGCGCGCCAAGCACGAAGCTGGCTGCGAGGCCGGAGTTTTTACGGTACCAGCCGCTGACTAGCCCCATTGTCCGGGGGAGCAGCGGCGCGTTGAGCGCGCCCGAGAGAAATACGCAAACCAGCATCACGGCGTAGCTTCGAGTCAGGATGCCGATGACGAGAACCCCGCCTGCGAGTATGCTGCCGTAAATATTCACGGGCCGGGTTTCCAGCTTCCGGAGCAGCGGAACCATACCGAACATTAGGCGGACGATGCCGGCACCCAGCCAATATGCGGTGAGGCCAAGCCCTGCTGCCAACTGTCCGCAACCGAACACTTCCTTGAAGTATTGTGACACCCAAACGATAATGCCGCTCTGGTAACCGCCGAACATTAGGGTGCAAAGAACAGCGATCCAGACATTTTTATCCGTGAGGAACCTTTTGCCCGCACCTTTTTCTTTACTGTCCAGATGCACCGCCTTAATTGCTTTCAGGCTCTGGCGTGCGTAAACAGATACAAGTATGTAGACAACCAGAACAATAAGTAAGAAGCATCCCACCGCAGTGTAAACAGTCTGCCAGGGTAACCCGGTTTCTGTGATACCGCCCGCGATGAGAGGGGCGGCCACTGCGCCGATAGATGCGATACCGTGCATCAAGCTTAGCGCTGAATCACGCTTTTTCTGCTGAACGTCGGATACGAGGGCGTTGCCTGTCATATCCATCGTGCTAAACGATATGCCGAAGAAAAGGAACATAAGCATGAATATGGCGTAGGGTGGGGCGATGCCGATCAGAAGCATTGACAAAGCGAGGAAAAGCATGGGCACGGTGAAAGCAACGGTCTTGTTCAACCTGTCCATCACGAAGGAAAACAGTATGATGGCCGCAGTGCCGCCAATATTTTGGTACATCGACATAAGGCCGCCGCCATCCAGCCGGATGTCGTAATGCGCCATGATGTCGCCCAGCAGCGGGCCGACGATGTTGTTGGACATACACATGAAAAACACCGCGCCAAACACCACGGTGGTGTAGATATTGATCTGCTTCTTGTTGATATTCATATTCCCATTCCCCCAGATGTAATAAAAAATAGATTATATCACAATGGGTAGAAAACTGTATATGGGTAAACCGCACTGGTTCTACTCCAATATGTTTGACAAACCTACACCCCAGGGGCCGACATAATTGCGAATAAAGGTGATAGCTCCCTAGAATCTGCTGGAGGCCAATCTAATAAAACAGACCAGCGGTTCTTTGCACCCCGAAAATGGGCAGATTCATACGAGTATTTTGATGGCAAAGTGAATGTAAATATAGATGCAGATGTTGTTATACCACAGGTTGAGTCATTTTATACATATAAGACTATACCAATAGAATATTCACAATCGGATGCAGAGAATATGATTCGAGAGTTTGTTTTCAATTCGCTATATATTATGCAACCGTACAGAGACGTTTAATTAGTGTAGGTTGTACAATGATGTGTAACAGTTAGAAGGAAAGAAAAAAGCAAGGAACCCAAAAATCTGATAAAGTTGTAACTGCTAAGAAAACAACGATCAGAAAGAAAGGGCTCCTTGCATGAAAACTATAAGGCAACAGGCATTCTTCCGTCAACGTGTATTAAAA